>NZ_CBDAHM010000008.1:0-299272 GCF_965195605.1 Leclercia sp. M-A074-M
GGTTCCACTTTTTAAGGCATATTGTTGCCTGTCAAATTCAGTACCAAGATTGATGCCCCTGTTTTTTCCGCCGCTGTGAAATTCAATGTCTGCTTTGCCCGTATTGGTGGGTAAAACCACAAATTGTCCGCGGCTTCGGGCGGCGTACTCCCACTGCGCTTCGGTTGGCAGGGAGAAAGGCAGGCCCGTCATTTTCCCCAGCCAGGCGCAGTAATCTGCCGCCTCATACCAGTCAATTTGAGCTGGTGTTTGAGGCGTCGAATTAAAATCAGACCACATTTTTTTATAAGCTTTGGTGACTGCTCTCTTCGTTAAATAATTATAAAGAATATAAAAATCAAAATCACTATTACTTATTTTGAACTTGCTCATTGAGTAACTGGTCAGTTCCACCCTGTGCAGGGGTTTGCTGTCCGGATAAGGGTCAATCTGACCGCCATATAGTTTCTCGCCAAAGTCCCCCATTTCAAAATCACCGCCTTCGACAAAAACGAGGTTTGTTTTTATACTTTTAATAAAGTTATTTAGTTCTGCCTGGCTCACCTTTTTATCATTTTCCGGCGATTCCGGTTTATCACAACCAGTTAACAACAACACAGATATTATTATGCTAAGTAATTTTTTCACAGATATCATTCCTCAGGCCAGTGCCTGATGATCAGAGAGTGGGCCAAATTCACCCATCCGGGGATATAACGGGTTAGTGCCCTGCGCCAGTTTATAATCGAAGGTATTATTCATTGCCAGATCATAGCCCCACGCGACCTGATCACGAATGCGGGACTTAATGATGTCCAGCTCATCATCACGGTTCAGGCCTTTCTGTAAAAAACTAGTTATTGACGGAAACGGGAGAGTTGACCACACAACGTGCTGTTTGACTGGGTGGAATACTGTCTTCAGGAACACGCGGAGAACGAAAGGTTCGTCCCACTGTAGAACCTGTTATTCCGTTATAGCTGTTTGAAGATCTCATGACTTTCTGATATCCCTTTCCGTCATATTCGAATTCAGGCTTTTCAGGTCCCTGAGGATCCTTGGTGGGGGAGTTTTTATAATAATCAGGATCATACCAGTCGCTGACCCATTCGAAGCCGTTTCCGGTCATATCGTAGATACCAAGGGGGTTGGGCGGATAAGCATCACCCGGTACATTTGATAATTCTTCAAGATGCGTATTATTCTTTCTTGCGAATAATTTTCGATCGTAACTGGTACTTATGTTTATTCCACGATCTTTTCCTCCGCTGTGAAATTCAATGTCTGCTTTGCCCGTATTGGTGGGTAAAACTATAAATTGTCCGCGGCTTCGGGCGGCGTACTCCCACTGCGCTTCAGTTGGCAGGGAGAAAGGCAGGCCCGTCATTTTCCCCAGCCAGGCGCAGTAATCTGCCGCCTCATACCAGTCAATTCTGACGGGTGTTTCGGGCGTACTGTTATACTCTGTCCAATCATCCTTCAATGCAGCGCGCACTTCTCTTACTGAGTGGTGATGATAATCCAGAAACAGATGATAATCCCGGTTACTGATTTTGAATTTGCTCATTGAGTAGCTGGTCAGTTCCACCCTGTGCAGGGGTTTGCTGTCCGGATAAGGGTCAATCTGACCGCCATATAGCTTCTCGCCAAAGTCCCCCATTTCAAAACCACCGCCTTCGACAAAAACCAGGTTTGTTTTTATATTTTTAATAAAGTTATTTAGTTCTGCCTGGTTCACCTTTTTATCATTTTTCGAGGATTCCGGTTTATCACAAGCAGTTAACAACAACACAGATATTATTATGCTAAGTAATTTATTCACAGATATCACTCCTCAGGCCAGTGCCTGATTATCAGAGAGTGGGCCAAATTCCCCCATCCGGGGATATAACGGGTTAGTGCCCTGCGCCAGTTTATAATCGTAGGTATTGTTCATTGCCAGAGCATAGCCCCACGCGACCTGATCACGAATGCGGGACTTAATGATGTCCAGCTCATCATCACGGTTCAGGCCTTCCTGTAAAAAGGTCCGAAGCTCGGATTCCTGCCAGGATACCAGTGCGTCCTCACTCATCGGATGCGACAACGCCAGATCCGTTCCATCCTTCGAACAGTGGGTCATCACTTTTGTCCATTCACGTCTGGTCTGGATAGTAGACAGAATATTGATAATAGCTTTCTTGCGGTCATGATAAATATCCGGAATAAAGCCATCACCTCGATTGTTAATATCAACATGATCCCAGAACCCATGTCGTGTAAGCAAATACAATAAGTTCCCCTTTGCTTCGGGAGTAAAACTCAATAACCTTTCAGGAATGGTGTTTAATTCTTTTGCAAGTTGGTTTCGCTTTGAAGATGCATTGACTCCATCAGTCATATCTTCCTGGAACTCTTTAAAAGTAGTACGAATAGTGTCAACCATCGTGTCTATTTTATCAAGCAACTGTACAACCTTATCCTTCATATCAGAAATCAGCATGACACATATTTTGCTATACGCTTTAAATGCATCCTCGACAATCAATTCAAAGAAATGATAATCCAGCCCATATAGCTGATAGGCCAGCCAGGCACCGAAATCTGCCAGCTTTTCGTAACCCACCTCGCATAAAAAAGCCCCTTTGGCTCCAAGACCACAACACAAGCTGGCTGCGATTTTAAAGCAAAACTTACCGTTCAAGAATGTACAATAAAAGGTTGCCCCTCCCCCCAGGCCAGCCATACCGGTAATGCTGGAGCCTATGGTACAAAAATCAACGTATTCAGCGGCAGCTTTTGCCTCCTCTCCCATTTTTCCCTGGTACGCTGTCGCGGCAACAGGCTTTAACCACTGAACACCGCCCTTCAGACCAGCTTCTACTTTCGCCCCGCCAAATAGCTCGGCGCTGCTGGTTACACCTTCATCGCCTTCCTTCATCTTCTTGTGGAATGCCTTGCCGGAAATACGACGCTCATTAAAACGAGGAAGGGTATTTTCGGGATCGCGTTTTCCCATCAGAATCTGTTTTGCACCAATTGTGGTGACCTGTAACTGGCTTTCTATCTGGGCAGAGGCACCAACAAATCCAATCAGTTCGGTTTCTAAATACAGGCGAAGCATGCCCATATTCAGAATATCAGCGTTTTCAGGTGTGTACGCCAGCGGCCAGCCCACGCGGTCAGGAAGGTAATAGGTTGCACTGGCAGAGCCTTGTGCAATAGCAAGAACAGCGGAAGCTTCTCCTTTTATAGATAACTTTCCATCTTTGGCATCCCATTCTCCGCTGGCACCAGCGTTGGCAGTAAAGCGCATGAATTGTGCACCGGCAGACACATCAACATGATTACCAATTTCTTTCCCGTCAACAATCAGGCTATTATTCCAGCAATCCGCCCAGTCTGTCAGCGTTTTATCGATTTCTCCGATATCTTCTTTATCCAGGCTGAATAACTCAATACTGGTATCAGGTTTCGGAAATTCTGCTTTCGTGAGCTGTTCTTTTAGCTTTTGGGTATCAATACCTTTCCGGTTACCGTTTTTATCATAAATAAAAATGCTTTCGGCAGCAGAGGCTTTGTCTTTTGCCTTGAGTGAAACGGTATGTTTCTTTCCGGCTCCCAACTGGTCGTAGTATCCCTTTTTTACGTACACATATTTACTACCGGGGCCGGAGCGCCGCCCGTGCTTCTTCTTTGTAATAACCGGTATCAGTTCGACAACGGTCTCATAGCCTGCCGGAGTGAAGTCTCCCAGTTTGTCCCGCAACGCAGCTTTTTTCTCATCCAGAATTTTTTGCTGCGTTGTAGCACTGTCCTCAAGCTCAAATTCCGCAGCGTTTTCGGAAGGGGTACTGAATGCATTGCCATAATTTTCAACAGCTGAAGAGTAGGCCTTACCAGCCTCATGTACATCATTCACTGCTGACAGTAACTCACCCCAGTGACGATCAAAATCATCGCAGGCCTCTTCAGCAAGGATTATCAGTTCTTCAGTATCCGGTCTAAAATAAACAGTGGCAGAAGCGTGGTACACATCCACAGCATTACCATTTTTCTTGCTTAGTGTATTTTGTGCTACAGGTTCACTTTTTCCGTTCATTTTTGTCAGTCCCTTTACTCAAAAAACAAATTAATTGAGTCTGGATCGAGGCCATAATGAGATTGTGTTATGCCATTTTCATCCGTCACTCCCCGGATAAGTTTTCCGTCCGCAGTTTCGATACGGTAAGGCACATAAGGCTTAGGCTGTTTAGTGGATGTATCCAGAATCCTGAACCCCCCATTCATCGGATTATGAAATTCAGGATCGCTAACCGATACTGGAGAAAGTGCCTGTTCTAATGAAGCACTGCCTCCCCATAAAATATTTGCACTTTTTAGATTTATTTTACCTGGTGCACCAATTTCCACCGAGCCATCTTTGATTTTGATATACGCCCCACCTTTACTGGTCAGCGTAATACCCTGAGCAGCGTTCAGTACAATTTCACTACTGACACTATTAATGTTCATTGTCTTATTAGATTGAAGACGCAGAGCACCGGTCTGTGCCTGAATATCCACGGTACCTTTGGCGGCAAATAACTTCATTCCCATTTTCTGGGCAAACAAACTGATAGCTTCACCTGCCGCAACTGTAAACTTCTTAATTATACTTATATCCGCATTCCCACCCGCTGTCGCGGTCAGAGTATGGCCTGCGGAAAGCTGAATAGTTTTCGGTGTAACCAGACCAATACCCGCCGGAGCGGAAGCCAGTAGCCCCGCATCTTTTAACTGTGCAAGCATATTGCCAAGCTGCTGTTGAGAAGCTGTATCGGCTTCCAGCGCACCTGATACACTCGCACTCTGCGCTAGCGCTGTCACCAGTTGCAACGCACCTTGTAACTGAGCGATCGCCGCGTTCATATCCAACATCTGTCCCTGTGCTTTCGGCTGAGCATCGGCACTGAGAAAGATCCCTTTCCCCCCTCTTATTGTGACCCAGTCATCGGTGCGCAGCTCAGCGCCTTCTCCTCGTAATCTCCTCGACGCATCCACATTATGCCCCAGGTTCAGCTGAGTCTTGCCGCCGTAATCTGTGCTGAGCTTGATATGCTCCTCGCCGCGCTTGTCCTCCATCCGCAACTTGTTGTTCGTCGGCGTGCGGATCACATTGCGCGTGCTGTTCTTCTCGGTTACGTGGTCAACATGGCGTGAATCATGCAGCGCATGGGCGATATACGGCCTGTCAGGGTCGCCCTCATGGAACGCGATCGCCACCTCCGTTCCCTGGATCAGTGGAAAGTGGAAGCCGTACACGTCGCCACCGTAAGGTTTGGCGAGACGCACCGGCATGCTCTCCTGCCCCTGCGCCTTACCGTCCCGGTCAGCATCGAATTTCACCCGGTACAGGCCGGAGGCATCCTGCCAGGCATAGATATCATTGGCTTTAGCGCTGGTGACGCGCGCCGTCATGGTGCCCGTCACCTTGGGGCGCGGCAGCAGCGGCGGACGCCAGCACACCGTTTCGCTGTATGGCACGCCAAAAATATCTACCTGAAGAGCGCTCTTGCGGCTGGCGGTAAAATGCGTGCTGATGAGCAGCACCGGTTCCTGTAATAGAGCTGGCAGGGTTGGAGGCAAATTGTCGGTAATGGTCAGAACCTGAGCGGGAGCCAGCCACGCCGCAGTGCTGTGGCCTGTAATTTGCGACTGGTCTGCCAGAAAACGTTCATGATCGAGGCGGGCATAAAAGTTGGCAGTCTCCGCCTGCGGGTCGATTTTGTCGCCACGCGCAAGATGACGTAGACGGTAGTGATAGGCATCGCCATAAGTCACCCCTTCGCCGTCCCCACGGGTCATATCCGCAGGCGCAGACTGCAATATGCTCTGTGCATCACGGTGGTTGTAATCCCGGGCTGTGACACTGGCTTCCACCACATTATGGGTAACATTCAGTCCCCACACCGATTCAGCACCGTTGTCGCTCATCCCTGACGGGCTGTTGACTGGCAGGGTTTTACCAAACATCAGCGACCGCTGCGCATCGGCAAAATGCACCACCTCGCTTTGTGCGTCTTCCTGCAAGGTGAAGAAATAAAAAATCCCCACCTCAGCCAGCAGACGCTGGATGAAAGCCAGGTCGCTCTCCTGGTACTGGTTTATCTGCTCACGCTTCGGGTAGTTTTGTTTAAGATTAAATTCATATTCCCAGCCGTGCAGACCGTGCTCCTGCAGTATCAGCTCCACCACCTCCGGCACTGATTTATTGACAAAGAAACGGTGGGAGCGGAACTGCCTGTCCAGCAAGGATATAAAAGGTTTCAGGGTGATGCGGTACAGCGTCTGGTCGGCAGAGCCGGAGATACGTCTGAAATCCGTGATGACGCCGTGGACCTTTTTTTGCTCAGGCAACACCTCCAGTAACCCGGCCCCCATCGTCAGGGTTGCGGGTTTACGTAAAAACTCGCTGGCGTCAAGCTGCCTGTTAGTGCTGGTAAATATGATGTCATAGGCGTATATCCGGCTCATCCCTTCCATACCACTGAACTCTTCAACATCCAGCGGCCAGGTACAGGAGGGAATATCAAGGCGATAACGGTTCAGGGTTCCCGGCGTCGCAAGAGCGTTTTGCAGAGAGTCTTTTAAAGTCATTATTTTCATTCCATGAATTTAATTAAGAGGATCTGAGGTATAGGGGTATTCACAGGATCCAGCATGGTTGCCCTGAACAGGCGTAATATCAGTATTTTTCATTTCGCTATAGGGCCGTATTATCTCCATATCCGTAAGAGGAATATTGAAAATGCACCCACGGCTAATTTCCACTCCAGAGACCATTCTTCGTGGCGTGTCTTTATGGCGTTTTGATTGCAGTACATAGGAAATGATGAACTGCCCTTTTTCCGGAAAATGATAGAAAGAGGGAGGAAGGCATAACTGACCCTTTTCTACCCTGAGGGGTGGGAGAAAGATAATTTTCTTTTCACGTGGTAGCGTCCCGCGCGGATTAATAGCAATATTTACCGGTTGATAATCCTCTGCATCCGGTATATCAAAACAGATATCTCCTCCTCTTGTACTGACTGTTGTTTCTTCGTCGAATCGCCATCGGTCTCCAGGACAACCAGTAAGCACAGGGAGACAGAATAATAAAAAAAAGGCTGAAAAATAATGTTGCCGGATCATGCTTACCATGGAAACCCCCGCAACGTATTTTCATACTGCTTCTCAAGCACCGGCTCACTGATATTCCCATCAAGTGTAATGACATGATGATCCCGGAGCCCACACCATTTTGTGTATCCCTCCGAAAGCAGAATAAAATGGTCAGAGATAATCTGTGCCTGCTGTTCCATAGGATATTCACTTAAGAGTCGTCCATCCAAAACATAACGATAACTCACCGCCCAGCTCACCAGTCCCCGACCGATGACATTCATTCCCTTTTCCCGCTGCCAGACATGAACCATTTCATGAATAAACATATGTTTATAGAAAGGAACACTGAGCGAATAATCTTCCCGGTAATGCTCACGGAAATAAATTTCTCCATTTGGTGCCATAGCCGTATTTTTGTTCTGCAGCCCAAAGGGAAGATAGCTGTCATGATGGATCCAAACCTTATGATACAGGATCGTCGATCTGAATACCGACTTCGCCAGTTCAACTTCCCCTGTCGTCAGTAACCGCAGTGAGCCTTCTTTCTCTTCTTTTTGCTCAGCTTTCTTTTTTTTATCATGGATAGTCATCACTCACTTCCCTGCCGTAGCTCAATCACAATCCCCTCGTCTTCATCCCAGCCAAGGATCAGGTGCCGTGGCTTTTGCCCCGCCGCCATATGCGTTAGCAATTGCTGGCTCAGCACCGGCAGTATCTGCTGGTTCAGCAGGCTGTCGATATTGCGCGCCCCGGTATCCGGCAGCAGGCAGGCGGCGGTCAGCGCGTCATACAGGCTTTCGCCGATCTCCGTCGTCATTCCGTAGTGTCGTTGCAGACGTGTGCTCACCTGAGCCAGCTTCATACCGACGATGCTGCGCATGGCCTCCCGCGCCAGCGGACGGTAAATCACGGTCTGGAAGCGCGCCAGCAATGCGGGCTGAAAGTGGTCGCGTAAAATCGGGCGCAGCAGTTCGTGCAGGTCACCTTCGGTGGCTTCCGGCTGCTCTTCCAGCATCTGCATGATAGGGTCGCTGCCGAGGTTGGAAGTCATCAAAATCACCGTGTTACGGAAGTCGATTTCCCGCCCCTCGCCGTCGCGCATAAAACCGCGGTCAAAGACCTGATAGAACAGGTTCATCACGTCCCGGTGCGCCTTTTCCACTTCGTCCAGCAGCACCACGCTGTATGGACGCTTGCGTACCGCTTCGGTGAGGATGCCGCCCTGGCCGTAGCCGACGTAGCCCGGAGGCGCCCCCTTGAGCTGGGAGACGGTGTGCGGCTCCTGGTATTCGGAGAGATTGATGGTGATAAGGGATTTCTCGCCGCCGAACAGTTCATCGGCAAGCGCCAGCGCGGTTTCGGTTTTGCCGGTGCCGCTTGGACCGGTCAGCAGGAACACACCCTGCGGGCCATTCTCCGGCGCAAGCCCGGTTTTTGAGGCGCGCAGGCGCTGCGCAATAGCGTTCAGCGCGGCATCCTGGCCCACCACACGTTTGCTCAGACTGGCTTCCAGACTCAGCAGTTCCGTCTGCTCATCCTTCATTAATGAAGAGAGCGGCACGCCGGTCCAGTCGGCAATGACGGTGGCGACAGTACGCGTGTCCACGTCCAGCCCAAGCAACGGGTTACCCTGCTGAACTTCTCTCAGTTGCTGTTGCAGGTCGGCAATCTCCGCCTGACGCGAGATATCCGCGCGGCAGGCGAGCAGTTCTTCTGTGAGTTTCAGCTCCTGGCCGTACTGCGTTTCCAGCGCGTCGAGCTGCAGGATAATGTTGATTTCGTCCTGTTCGATGGCGGCCAGGCGCTCTCCATGGGTGGCGTGACCCACCGCCATATCCTCCAGCAGGGCCTGCTTTTCCATCGCCAGGGCCGTGAGCTGCGCCTTCATCCGGGTTAGCGGTTCCGGCACAGTGTCAAGGCTCATGCGAATACGCGCCGAGGCGGTGTCCAGCAGGTCCACCGCCTTGTCCGGCAGCTGACGGCCGGTGAGGTAACGCCTGGAGAGGATAACGGCGGCTCTAACGGCTTCATCCGTAATGTGCACCCCGTGGTGATGCGCATAGCGGGATTTTAGCCCCCGGAGCATCAGGCAGGCGGTGTCGTCGTCCGGCTCGTCAACCTTAACCATCTGGAAGCGGCGCTCCAGGGCAGCATCGCGTTCGAAGTACTGCTTGTACTCGCTCCAGGTGGTGGCGGCGATGGTGCGCAGTTCACCGCGGGCCAGGGCCGGTTTCAGCAGGTTGGCTGCATCCGCCCCGCCCGCCTGATTGCCTGCGCCGATAATGGTGTGGGCCTCGTCAATGAAAAGGAGAACCGGCAGTGGCGATTGCTGCACCGCGTCTATGATGTTTTTCAGCCGCTGTTCGAACTCACCCTTCACACCTGCACCCGCCTGCAGCAGGCCAAGGTCAAGGGTGCGCACCGAAACAGGTTTAAGCGCATCCGGCACATTGCCTTCCGCAATGCGCAGCGCCAGCCCCTCCACCAGCGCGGTCTTGCCGACACCCGGCTCGCCTACCAGAATCGGGTTGTTCTTGCGGCGTCTTGAGAGAATGTCCACCATCTGGCGGATTTCATTATCCCGGCCAAACACCGGGTCGATTTTACCCTCGCGAGCGCGGGCGGTGACGTCGAGGGTGAACTTATCCAACGCGTTCTGCAGGGCCGGATTCAGTTCCCCTTCTTTTACTCCGGCATCAACCGGCCGGCCGATAAATTCCACCTCACCGCCCTGCGTCATCTCAGCCTCCTGCTGCACCTCCGGTCGCTCGTCCGACTGCGCATCCAGCAATGGACGTAAACGCTCCAGCTGACTCTGGGCCAGCGTTAACAGCGGCCACAGACCATCGCAGCGGGCCAGACTCTGTTTTTCCACCAGCGCCATCAGCAGGTGAATGCTGCGAATGTGCTCCTCCCCTGCCAGCGAGGCGCGCAGCCAGGCATCCTGCATTAACAACTGCACCGCGTCCGAAAGCTGCGGACGGCTGCGCACTGAGCGCGGCAGTGAATCCATGAACACCAGCAAATCCTGCCAGATGGCGTCCATATCCCATTCATAGCGCCGCGCCAGTACCGTCAGATCGCCCTCGCCCTGCTCCAGCAGTTTCAGCAGCCAGTGCTCAGGCAAGATTTCCGCATGGGCCCGGGTCTGGCACAGGGAGGCAGCGCCCTCCATCGCACGGGCACAATAAGGATTAAGACGACGTAACAGGATGGCTGGATTTTCCATGAGATTCTCTCTTTATCAGTTCCGGACACGCTACCGCCCGTCGCTTTTCCTCATTTAAGGAACCCAAAGCGCATTCGGTCAGGCTGGCAGATTGTTTTTTTCTTTGCTGAATACCCGGAGGACCAGGTACTCAGCAAAAAAAGCAGACGGAGAACCGTCTGCTCAGGAAATCAGGCAGTAGCGCGTTCATTCCAGGAATCGGAATGAATGATGTTGCCGTCTTTATAGGTCCAGGTGATTTTTTCGTAGCGCAGCTCAATCTGTTCCAGATGGTTGTGTTTCTCTTTGGAGGGATCCTTGATGTCGTGCATCAGCGGGTTGACCTTCACCACCTTCACGTTCTCTAGTTTCGTGTTGAAGTACTCCACTTCCTGACCCGCATCGTTGATTTTGTACCACTTGAATTCCGCAGACTTCAGGGTCTGACCGGTGGTCACCGCCTTGTACAGGTACGGGCTGGAGGAGTCGATTTCCTTGGTGAACAGGAACGGGGTGTGGATACGCGTGCCGGTCAGCTTGCCGGTGTTATTGTCGGTCGGGATGTACAGATTGTGCTCCTGAGCGACCACCTCGATGCTGCCTTCACGGTCCTTCACGTCTACGGAACCTTTAATGTCCGCGCCGCCGTCATCCTTCAGCCACAGATAAACTGGAATTGCCATGTTAATTACTCCATTTCATTTTTTGATACGTCATCATCCTGAGATGACGCAGGGGTGTTGCCCGGTAACTGACAGGCATTTGCCTGCGGTACCAGACTGATTTCGACACGGCGATTAAGCGCGCGGCCTTCTGTCGTGTCGTTGGTGGCGACGGGTCGGCTTTCGCCGTAGCCCTGCACCGCAAAACAGCTATCCGGCACGTCGCCGGTGTCGCGCATCCAGTCGCGAACAGATTCGGCGCGTTTCAAGGAAAGCGACTGGTTGGATTTTTCATCACCCACGCTGTCGGTATGGCCCGCCACCACGATAAGCCAGCCGGGCTTCGCCTTAATCCCGACCAGGGAGTTCACCAGTAGCCTGGTAGATCCGGGTTTCAGCGCCCATTTGCCGGTGTCAAAGAGAGACATACTGTCGAGGCGGATGGTCTGCGGCCCCTGCACTATTTTCTTTATCACCGGACGTGGCGGTGGCGGCGGCGCCCAGTCATTAATGGCCGCTTCCACAAGTGGTATCAGATGCATGCCCTGGTACAGTCCCAACCCGTAGCGCGGCGGTTCACCGCGACGCTGCCAGTCATCCAGCTGGTGGCTGTCGGCGCGAAGACGGTGTTGCGCCTGCTGTTTTGGCGCGACTGGCGTGCCGCTGAGGCGGTGATAAACGGCAAGATGGTCCCCGACGCTACGCACAAGGCGCTGGTTGTTAATAAAAGACGCCAGCATCGCCAGTACGATGAACACAAAACAGATACCAGCTGCCAGACCTATATCCTGCATTCGGCGGCTGATGCCCTGACGGTGCGGCAAATACGGTAGAAGAACATCCGGGAGGGAGAGAACCTCCGGCACAGGCTCAGGAACGCAAGCCGGAGAGAGCGTGGTGGTTTCCGTTATCTGTTGCTGCCAGAGATTGTTCGCAACGGCGGTGACTGGCGCCAGGCAGATACCGGCGGCACAGAGTTTCAAAGCCGGCAGCTCTCCCTGTCGGCTCCCGAGCGGACGGATCACATGACGCTCAGTCAGGGCCAGCACGCTGTCCAGCCAGAGCGCCTGACAGAAGCGCGAGGTGTTGTCTGACGCCTCCCGCTGCCAGTCATCAACCGGGAGCGGGACATGGTTGTTCTGCCGTACCCGGATACCCGGTAAGTCCGGTGTCACGGTAAACCAGCTCCCGTTTTCAGGAGACCCACCGTCCGGCGGTGATACCCAAACCACACTCCATACGGGTGGCAGTCCGTTCAGCCAGCCCCGGCACTGCGCAATGCTCCGTCGCCAGCCCGTCAGGGACTGCGCCAGTGTCTCTTCCGCATTGTGCTGTTCCGGTGTCACCGCCAGCAGTACGGAGACCTGTGGCACCAGTGCCGGGCGCATGGTAGACAGGCGCTGCGCCAGCAACGGCAGTTGTTCTATACTCTCTGCCCGCAGATACCAGCCCTGACGCGTTTCACGATATACCGTTTCCGCAGGAAACAGGGAAGCGGTATCACCACAGACCACTATCACCGCACCCTTAAACTCTTCCGGCGGCAGGAGGTTCTCTTCAGGATGTGGGCTGACTTCATTATCGTGCTGAAACCGTCGCCATTGACTCCACAGCATCGCAACGCAAATCAATGAAATACCGAGGCAA
This sequence comes from Leclercia sp. M-A074-M, assembly GCF_965195605.1. Lineage (NCBI taxonomy): Bacteria > Pseudomonadati > Pseudomonadota > Gammaproteobacteria > Enterobacterales > Enterobacteriaceae > Leclercia > Leclercia sp. M-A074-M. The sequence goes on from NZ_CBDAHM010000008.1 coordinate 12,622, forward strand.
AATGCAAACCGGCTTCCACGGGAAAGTGGCCAGTAACCCATCACCAGCCACAGCGCCAGAACTGTTGCAAACATGGTCAGCAACACACGGGGAAATTCACGCATCCCTTATCCCCGCCCGGCTATTTGCGACACCATCTGCGCCAGCACAGAGGAGAGCGTCAGCCACAACGCCGCCAGCACCACAATGCCTGCCGCCCAACCGAGCCAGTAAATCCAGCGTCCGCTACGCAGGCCGGATGCCCTGACAATAACAGGCGCGTCCTGCGTAAGAGTAAACGGCGGAACCCGCTCGCTGAGCGCGCGCACCACATCCTCACGCCTTTCATCGTCCTGCGCCCGGTACTGACCGACAAAGCCCAGTTGCAGAGTGCGGTACAGGCAGGTCAGCACCGCCACGTCCGGCGCGGGCTCGCGCAGGATGGTCCGAATACGTTCCCACAGTTCTTCACCCGCATTCAGGGTGCTGAAAAAACGGGCCTGCAGCGGGTCCTTCCGCCATTTACGATAACCATCATCCTGTTTATCGCGGTTGAGCACGCTTTCATCAAGCAGAGCGCAGTAGGCATACAGCATCCGCTCACTGCTCGTTTCACTGTACCCGGCCTGCGCCAGAGACTCACGGGCATCGTTCACCCACCGGCAAGCGCGGCGGTAGAGCGCTTCGCCGTCCTTGATTTCCTGACCACTACGTAATTGACTGACCATCAGCCAGCCAGGATAAAAAGTTCTATTTATCAATTCGGTATCAGAGGTATTCATGAGCGCAGCACCGCAAACAGTTCAAGTTTTATCTCACCCAGCGATTCGGGTGTATAGAAGGTGCAGTTGCCTGCCTCCAGCATGGCGCGGGCCGCATCTGTGGACAGATCCAGCGCAAAATACTGGTTCTCAAGACGCAGCGGTATCGCCGCAGGGACGTGACTCAGCGGTTTAATCACCATTCCGCTCAGGGCGATATTCACCACCTCGGAAACATCATCGTGGCTACCAGCTTTACAAAGCTGCGGGAAGCGGGTCTGCAGTTCGTGGTTTGGCATGGAAGAGCGCACGGAGAGATAAAAATCCGCTCCTTCACGCAATCGCGCATCGAGCAGCTTGCCACGCCAGATCTCCCTGTCATCGCCCTGCTCCAGCGCGATAGCAACAACCCGCGACGGCAAACTGGCCTCAAGAAGTTTGTCCAACAGGGTAAACAGCGGCGGAAAGACTTGTTCTGGCGCATCATGCCGGTAAAGCGGAATATCGTCAGCGTTATGCTCAAGTGAAAAGGTCAGCAGACTGCCCGCCAGCCTCGCCAGCTCCCGGTACAACAGTTCAGGATGACGAGACGGTGACTGGTGCAACTCTGTCAGTACGGGTTCGGTACTGTTCAGGGCATGAAGTAGCCAGAACAGCGACACATCCGCCACGGCAAAGTCCGCCATCCGCTCATTACTTTCGCGTCGCATTGCCATCAGTCGCTTACGTCGGGCCGACAGGCGGTGCAGAAGATCCCTGAGATCACCGTTTAGCACGGGACTGGCATCCAGCGACAGCAGCGGCGGGATAAAGCTGGGATCGCGCACCCACTGTCCCTGGGCGTTGCGGATCAGCCTCGCCACCGGGCAGGTCAGATAAGCGCTGTTTTCCTGGGTGGACAGCCGCAGCGTCATCGAATGACGCAGTACAGCCAGATCGCTGCGCTCATGTCCGGCAAGCTCCTGTACCGTCACCCGTTCTGCCTGCCAGCGGCGCGGACGGGCACTGTCGCGCCCGTCATCCAGATTACCGCCGTTCGCGCTGAGCAATGGCAGGCACAGCAGCACCTCCATACTCTCCTGCACCACCGCGGATATATCACAGACCGGTGGCAGGTTATCCGCGAGATCCGTGTCGACCAGCGTCCCGTCAGCAAAGCGTACGATCAGACGGGTGGCATTGAGCCGGGAAAGCGCCAGTGCGCTGTCGTCAAACTCAGCGCACAGCACACCCCAGGGGTGCGCCAGCGCCATTCGTGCAACAGTATCTGCAACGTGTGCATCCCAACGGGCCTGCTGCTGAAACTGTTGGGGGGCCAGGAAAGCCCCGTCGCTCCACAGCGGACGATAAATTTTCATCCCTGCTCCCGCCTTATGCTTTCGCTTTCGGCATCTGGCTCACCAGCGACAGATTCACGTCCATACCTTCCACCTGGAAGTGTGGCACGGCGTACAGTCGCACGCGGAAGAAGCCTGGGTTGTCCTCAATGTCTTCCACCACCACTTTTGCGTCGCGCAGCGGGTGAGAAGCCTGCAGTTCATCGCCCGGATCGGTCATTTCAGTGACCAGACCTTTCACCCAGGTGTTGAGCTCAAGCTCCAGCAGACGGCGATCTTTCGTGGTCCCGATGTTTTCGCGCTGAATCAGCTTCAGATAGTGGGCAATGCGTGACAACAGGAAGATGTACGGCAGGCGCGCGTTGATGCGGCTGTTGGCCGTCGCATCGGCAGTATCGTACAGGGCCGGTTTCTGGGCTGAGTTCGCCGAGAAGAAGCAGGCGTAGTCGCGGTTTTTGTAGTACGACAACGGGATGAAACCGAGATTCGCAAACTCAAATTCGCGGGTCTCCGGGATCATCACCTCAGACGGGATCTTCACCTGGTTGCCGGTGCCGAGATCGTACAGGTGGATCGGCAGATCTTTCACCGCCCCGCCCGCCTGCGGACCACGGATCTGCACGCACCAGCCGTTGTTGATAAAGCTCTTCACCATGTTGGAGGCGAAGGAGAATGACGCGCTGGTCCACAGGTATTTTTCGTGATCCGGGCCTTTCACCTGCTCAACGTAGTTGAAGCTGCGCACCGGTACGGTGTCCGGACCATACGGCAGACGCCCCAGCACCCGCGGCATGACCAGGCCGATATAGCGGGCGTCGTCGGTGTCGCGGAACGATTTCCACTTGATGTACTCGGCGCGGTCGAAGTAGTTGCCGATATCTTTGATCGCAGCCACCTCTTCCATCGACTCTTTCAGGAAGAACTTCGGACCGACGGAGCCGATAAACGGCATATGCGCTGCGGCAGATACTTTGGAGATGTTGCGCAGCAGCGCCACGTCCTGCGGGCTGGCGTCAAACTCATAAGCCGATATCACCGAGCCAATCGGTTCACCGCCCGGGGTGTCGTATTCAGCTGTATAGGTGTGCCAGTAAAGCCCGCTCTGAATGAGCTCCGGCGCGTCTTCAAAGTCCTGGCGCAGAGCGTCTTTTGAAACATCCAGAATTTCGGTTTTCACATTCTGGCGATAGTCTGTGTTATCCACCAGTTGCTTCAGGCCACGCCACAGGGATTCCACTTTCTGGAATTCGGTATGGTGCATCACCGCATCGAGCTGGCGGCTGATCTGAAAATCAAGTTCTGCGATATGGTGGTCAATCAACGTTTTGTCGAGCTTTTCCACCTGTTGTCCGGAACGGCGGATGCACTCCATAAACACCTGCATCGCCGCAGTCAGACGTTCACCTGCTGACGCATCAGCCAGCGCGGCGTCATCCAGAAACGCATTAATATCGCCCAGGCTGGAGGCTGGGGTCAGATTGATTTTTTCAAACAGAGAGGCGTAAACACCCTCTTTTTCCAGTACAGTAGTTTGCCCCTGAGCAGAGCCATTTTCAGTATTTAAAGACATCAGCATATTCCCGGTTAATCCATTAAAAGAGACATCCACACATTATTTCGGGGCAAGCGCACTCATTTCGTCACGTAACTCCTGAGTTAGCTCCGGATCCTTAAGAATTTTCTCGAGCTCTTTTCTGAAAGTGGCGTTATCCAGCAGGTTAGATTTGAGGTCGCGTAATAAATTACGCATGGCCAGCATCGCGCGGAGTTGAGGAATTTGACGGGCAACCTGTTCTGGTTCGAAATCCTTCATGGAGGAAAACTGCAGGCGGATGTTTTCTTCACCGTCGCCAGAAAGCGTATTCTGTACGGCCAGATTAATCTCGGGGTTAAATTCTGCAAGTACGCTATCGAAGTTGTTTTTATTGATGTTTATTTTTTCCCGCTCCGATAACATGCGGGTCTCCTTACCGTTACTGAAATCGCCAACAGTAAGAATTTTAAGGGGTAATTCAACTTTCTTCTGTGCGCCTCCTGTGTGTAAAGCCAATTTTAAATTTATTCGTGCCTTAGGCACTTCATTCTGAAACGAATCAGCCATAGCGGTCCCTTTTCCTTAAGGAATAGTTGTCGAGTAAAAACCACATTTATTAACGGACAGATAGTAGAACAAAGAATTACACTGGATCAACTAACTATTAATCCAAAGCGAGACTTTACACATACTCTTGTCCTCAATTCGATTAGCAAGTACTGATATCTGACCTGCAAATATTAAAAGGAGAATTCTCACGTAAATAAACAGAAGCGAATACATAACAAATATGCATATTATATTTATTTTAAATGATTTATATAAATTAACTCAAACCATGAATTAATGATAATTACGCGTGAGAGCGAAAAAAATGGCGCCTCAATCAGCGCCATTTACAAGGTGGGCAATATTCATCGCACGAAACGCCACATACAGAGCATACACCGCCCATCCGGTAATCTTCGGGCAATTTTGCCGTACCATACGCCCTTCGGCGTTAAGGCCTTCTTTCGGTGTTCAGGACCCAAAGCGAACAGGCGTGGTGATTAATTACACAGACTCTGGCCGTATCACTCCCGTCACATCAGTCCTGTTCAATGACCGAAAGCACGATTTTCCCCTGAATATGTCCTCGAGCCGCCCGCTCATGCGCTTGTTGCGCGTGCGCAAGCGGGAACGTACTGTCGACAGCTACCTGAATCACCCCCTTATCCATCAATTCGGCAAGCTGGGCGAGCTGTGCGCCGTTGGATCGCACCTGGGTAGCCGAGACGACAACGCCCAACTGCCGGGCCTCGTCAGCGCCTGAAAATCCCAGAGGATAAATCGGAAACAGCGCGCCGCCGCGCCTGAGAGCGCGCAAGAAGCGGCTTGCTGAAGGGCCGCCAACCGCATCGATGACGAGATCTGCATTGCGTACTACATCTTCGGCAGCCTGTTTCGTGTAATCAATAAATTCATCAGCGCCCAGGTTAAGCAGAAACATTTCATGTTCACCGGAGGCCACCGCGATAACATGCGCGCCCTGCCATTTCGCCAGCTGTAAGGCGAAATGGCCGACACCGCCTGCCGCGCCGTTAACCAGAACGGTTTGTCCCGCCAGCGGCACCGGCTTATGCGGGGTTGCCTGTAGCGGATTTGGCACATCATGCCCTTGATCAATCATAAATTGCCATGCGGTCAGCAGCGACATGGGTGCGGCAGCGGCGTGGATATGGTCAAGACAACGAGGTTTACGCGCTACCTCCGTTGCCGCTACGCTGACATATTCGGCATAGGCCCGGCTACCGCCAGCCGCCCCGTCGGGGAAGCGCACCATCGAATAGACTTCATCCCCGACAGAGAACGCCGTGACGTTGTCGCCCACCGCAACGATCACCCCCGAAATATCCGTTCCCAGGATCACGGGGAAAGTGACTTTGGGTTGCCATTCCGGCGGCAACATTCGGTAGCCATCGCGAAGATACCAGTCAGGAGGATTGAGGCCGACCGCATACACGCGGACAAGCACTTCGTTGGGCTGAAGATCTGGCACAGGAACCTCTTCATAGCGAAGTACCTCCGGCCCACCGAACGCGTACTGCTGCACTGCCTTCATCACTTTAATCGACATGGCTTTCTCCTCGGACGTAAATGCGGTATATTTAACGGAGCACTGCTCCGAATATATGGAGCACTGTTCCGCTTGTCAAGGAGACACCATGCGAGCCGATGCGAGAAAAAACTACGACCACCTGATTGCCGTCGCGCGCGACGTCTTTATTGAGCAAGGCGCCGATGCGTCATTGCGCGACATTGCCCGCAGAGCCGAAGTCGGCCTGGGTACACTCTACCGCCACTTCCCGAGCCGCGAAGCGTTGCTTGAAGTCCTGCTGCGTTCAAGCTTTGATGCACTGGCGACCAGAGCCGAAGCCCTTCAGACCAGGGCCGATTCAGCCGAAGCCCTGACGTTGTGGTTGCAAGAGATTATCGCCTTCACCTATGAACATCGTGGCGTTATTGAGCCGATGATGAGCGCCATCGAAGATCCCGATTCCGCGCTCCACACATCGTGCGTCGCCCTTCGCGCTGCCGGGGCAGCGCTCCTTGCCCGCGCTCAGGCCGATGGTAAGGCGCGGGCTAATCTTGATGGTGCGGAATTGTTTGATCTGATTGCTGCGCTGGCCTGGCTGCGTGGACATCCCTCGCACGCTCCCCGCGCCGAACGGATTTTCAGCGTGATTGCAGATGCTATCCTGGTGACAAAAACAGCCAACGCTACAGATAAAAAATGACTTCAATGAGCGCCGATGCCATTCAGAAACAGATCAACCAGATGGGTAATGCGCGGTTCAGGCTCATTATCCTGCTCAGTCGCAGTTAAAATCGCGGTGGCCACAAACACGATATCGTCAAAGGTACCTTTCCCCCTGACCGTCTGAGTATCCCCGGTACGCGCCAGTGCGGTGAAGAACACACCGATCTTTCGTTCGCTTAATGCCCGTTCTTTTGGACGAGGCTATCACGCATTTCTTCGTAAAGGGGGAGAAACTGGCGCTGCAAGTCGCGCCAGCTCTGGGTTTAGCGATGGTATCCTGCCGTCAGCAGGATGTCAGTACGCGTCAGTGCTTCACGATATACATCGTGCGGCTATACGCCACATCTTCCGGGTTGTTAATCGGATAGCCTTTCACCCACGGCTTGATTAACCGCCCGTTGGTGTACTGGTAGATCGGCGCAATCGGGGCTTTTTCCGCAATGATTTTTTCTGCGGTATTGTAATCCGCATTGCGGGCCTGCTCGGTGGTCTCCAGGGATGCCTGGTTAATCACCTTGTCATACGCCGGATCGTTGAAACGCGAGATGTTGCCAGTATGCGTTGAGGTCAGCAGGGAGAGGAAGGTCGAGGGCTCATTGTAGTCACCTACCCAGGAGGCGCGGATCACGTCAAAGTTGCCGGTATTACGGCTGTCGATATAGGTTTTCCACTCCTGGTTCTGCAACTTCACATCGACACCCAGGTTCTTTTTCCACATTGACGCCACCGCGATAGCAATCTTCTGGTGGTTCTCTGAGGTGTTATACAGCAGCGTCAGCTTCAGCGGTTTCTGCGCATTGTAGCCAGCCGCCTGCAACAGCGTTTTGGCCTGCGCGTTCATCTCTTCCTGGCTCATCTGCTCAAAAGGCGATTTCTCCGGCGTAAATCCTGCGGTCACGTCCGGGGTGAAGTGCCAGGCAGGTTTTTCGCCGGTACCCAGTACTTTTTCAGCCATGATGCGCCGGTCGATAGTCATGCTGAGCGCCAGACGCACTCTCGCATCCGCAGTCGGGCCTTTTTGGGTATTAAAGGCATAATAGTAGGTGCCCAGCTGCGGCGGGGTATAGACCTGGCCCGGGATCTCTTTCATTAACTTCTGGTAGAGGTTTTTCGGGAACGATTCGGTGATGTCGATATCATCTGCCAGATAGCGCTTGGTGGCTGAGGACTCCTGGTTGATCGGGATAAAGGTCACTTTCTGCAGAACGGTTTTGTCGTTATCCCAGTAATGGCTGTTACGCTCAACCACCAGCTTCTCGTTGACCACCCGGTCTTTGAGGATATACGCACCGTTACCTACCAGCGCCCCAGGACGAGTCCACTCCGGGCTGCTCTCCACATTCGCTTTTTGTACCGGATAGAAGGCGAAGCTCGCCGTCAGATTGGCAAACCACGGCAGGGGTTTATCGAGCTGCACGCGCAGGGTTCGGTTATCCACTGCCGTTACGCCCAGTTTATCCGGCGTTGCCTTACCGTCGATGATCGCCTGCGCGTTCACGATCCCGGCCAGGGCCGCAAACCAGGCGAAAGGCGAGGTCGTTTTGGGATCAACCAGACGCTGCCAGCTGTAGACAAAATCCTGGGCAGTGACGGGGGTGCCGTCAGACCATTGCGCGTTCTCGCGCAGGGTGAAAGTCCAGACGCGGTTATCATTACTCTGCCAGCGGGTCGCCACGCCTGGCACCAGTTCGCCCTTTTCATTCTGATTCACGAGACCCTCGAACAGATCGCGGATCACCTGAATTTCAGGCAGACCCACCGCTTTAGCGGGATCAAGCGAGGCAGGTTCATCTTTGATATGACGCACCAGCTCCTGTTTGGATGCCAGCGTTGTCCCGGGGGGAACATCCGCCGCGAAGGCGTAAGAAGAGAGGCCACACAACAATAAGGCAGAACAGATCAACGAAACCGGATGCTTCATGAGATCCCCTTTGAAATGATGGGTAACGAGCAGATGGGTAATTATTTGTTTCGGAACAGTGAAATGCAAACAACTTCCGCCGGAAAGTTGATATCTGCCGGTTTTACCTTCTGGCTGAAACTATTTGATTAACCGTGTTTTTTGCACAACACTGCCAGTAATACAATCTGATTCAGGAACCTCTATGTCACTTACCCGCCCAAGAACGGAACGTGGCGCTTTCCCGCCCGGGACCGAACATTACGGCCGCTCATACCTCGGCGCCCCCTTAATCTGGTTCCCTGCCCCACAGGCCGATCGCAACAGCGGCCTGATCATTGCCGGAACCCACGGAGATGAAAATTCTTCGATTGTGACCCTCTCCTGCGCCCTGCGTACCCTTTCCCCTCCGCTGCGCCGCCACCATGTGGTATTAACCGTTAACCCGGACGGCTGTCAGTTGGGTTTACGCGCCAATGCCCGTGGTGTGGATTTAAACCGTAACTTCCCGGCGGCCAACTGGCGGGAAGGCGAGACAGTCTACCGTTGGAACAGCTCCGCCGAAGATCGCGATGTGGTGTTGCTGACGGGCGACAAGCCCGGTTCAGAGCCAGAAACCCAGGCGCTGTGTCATCTGATCCACAAACTGCATCCGGCCTGGGTTGTCTCGTTTCACGATCCGCTGGCCTGCATTGAAGATCCCGCCCACACGGCTCTTGGGCGCTGGCTGGCAGATGCCTTTTCACTGCCGCTGGTCACCAGCGTCGGCTATGAGACGCCAGGCTCATTCGGCAGCTGGTGTGCCGATTTAAGCCTGCACTGCATCACTGCTGAATTCCCGCCGATCTCCTCCGACGAGGCCAGCGAGAAGTACCTGAAAGCGATGACCGATCTGTTGCGCTGGGAACCTCAGAGATGAACAACGCCGGTGCTGTAGTGCAGCGCCGGAGAGACATCCACGGCAAGCCAGGTAGGGCCGTCGAGATCGGCAAATTTCACCTCATTCGCCAGCGGCAGTGCGGCACCAATCGCTCGCGAGGTGCAGAGCATACAGCCGAGCATCAGGGCAAAACCGCGCCGACGTGCCTCGGCGGCCAGCGCCAGCGCTTCGGTGATACCGCCGGTTTTATCCAGCTTAATATTCACCATATCGTAGCGTCCCTGCAGGGCCGTGAGACTTTCCCGGGTATGGCAACTCTCATCGGCGCAGATGGGCAGTGGATGAATAAAGTTCGCCAGCGCGGCATCTTCCCCTGCGGGCAAAGGCTGTTCGAGCATGGCGACGTTCAGATCCGCCAGCAGCTGGCAGCGGGCAGCCAGTCCTTCGCTGTGCCAGGATTCGTTGGCGTCGACGATAAGCGTCGCCTGCGGCACGGCCCCGCGAATGGCGACCATCCGCTCGCTGATCAGACGATCGTCCAGCTTCACTTTCAACAGGCGCGCCCCGGCGTCATAGAGCGCTTTGGCGCTGGCGGCCATCTGAGCAGGCTCACCGATCACCACTGTTTGCGCGGTGACCACCGTTTGCGGCAGGGTCGTGCCCGCCAGCGTCGCCAGAGAGATCCCTTGCTGACGCGCGGCTAAATCCCACAGCGCGCAGTCCACCGCGTTACGTGCGGCACCGGCAGGGAGTAACCGCTGTAGCGCTTCCCGGGTAAGGCCGCGCTCCAGTTCAGGCGCCAGCGCCATGATCTGCGCCATTACCGAGGCGATGCTTTCGCCATACCGGGGATAAGGCGTACACTCCCCCACCCCTTTGACGCCCTCTTCTTCTATTTCTACCACCACCACACTGGCCTCGCTCCGGGTCCCCCGGGAGATCACAAACGGCGTATGCAGTGGCCAGGCTTCTTCATAAACCTTGAGGGTTCTCATCACTCACTCCTGTATAGCGGCTTCGCGCAAATAGGGTTTGCTGTGCTATCGGCTGATGACATACACTAACGACGACGTTAACTATATGTAAACAGGAAGATAACTATGTCACAACTCGTTCATTTCCAGGGCAACCCGGTTTCTGTTGCAGGATCCATTCCTCAGAAAGGCAGCAAAGCGCAGGCGTTTACGCTCGTGGCAAAAGATCTGTCTGACGTCGTGCTGAGCCAGTTTGCCGGCAAGCGTAAAGTGCTGAACATTTTCCCAAGCATTGATACCGGCGTGTGCGCCGCATCTGTGCGTAAATTCAACCAGCTGGCGACCGAAGTGGACAACACCGTTGTGCTGTGCATCTCAGCCGACCTGCCGTTCGCTCAGTCCCGTTTCTGCGGTGCGGAAGGTCTGAGCAACGTTATCACCCTCTCTACCCTGCGCAACCCGGAGTTTCTGGAGCAGTACGGCGTGGGCATCTCTGAAGGCGCACTGAAAGGTCTGGCGGCGCGTGCCGTTGTGGTGATCGACGAAAACGACACCGTCGTGTTCAGCCACCTGGTGAATGAAATCACCACCGAGCCAGATTACGCTGCCGCGCTGGAATCACTGAAGGCGTAACGGCAAGCGTAACAATAAAGCCTCCCTGCGGAGGCTTTTTTATTTTTACTCGTCACCTTTCTTCTGGCTCAGACCATACTCGCGCAGCTTGTTGGCGATGGCGGTGTGAGACACGCCCAGGCGTTTTGCCAGCTTACGGGTGCTGGGATAGTTACGATACAGCTGCGTCAGCACCGAGCGTTCAAAGCGGCTGGTAATGTCGTCCAGCGATCCTTCCATCGCCTCTTCGCCTACCGCCACCGTTCCGGCATCGTAATCCGGCAATAAAATATCCTGCGGCCGCAGCTCATAGCCTTCTAGCTGGGTCAGGGCACGATAGATCGCATTTTTCAGCTGACGAATATTCCCCGGCCAGCCGTAACGGGTAAGAACCGTATTCAGATCGGCTGAAAACTTCGGTCTTGGGATACCCTGCTCATCGGCAAAGCGCGCCACAAACAGCTCGGTCAACGGCATGATGTCCTGGGGGCAATCGCGCAGCGGCGGAATATTGAGGGTCAGAACGTTCAGGCGATAATAGAGATCTTCCCGGAACATCCCCTTCTGCACCAGTTCCACCAGGTTCTTCTGGGTGGCGCAGATGACGCGCACATCCACATGCACCTCATGATCTTCCCCCACCCGGCGGAAAGTGCCATCGTTAAGGAAGCGCAGCAGTTTGGCCTGCATCCGCGGCGACATCTCGCCAATTTCATCCAGCAGCACCGAGCCACCGTTGGCCTGCTCAAAGAAGCCTTTTTTGCCTTCCGGCGCGTGGCCAAACAGCTCGCTTTCAACGGCATCTTCCGGAATAGAAGCGCAGTTCAGGGCAAGATAAGGTTTGCTCGCCCGCGGCCCCGCCTGATGCACCGCATGGGCCAGCAGATCTTTGCCGGTACCGGTGTCGCCGGTGATCAGCAGCGGTGCAGCAAGGTTTGCCAGCTTGCGCGCCTGCTCCACCACGTGGCGCATTTTCGGGCTGACGGCAATAATCTGGCTGAAGGCGCCCGTATCCTGGCTCGACAGGTTTTGCAGTTGACGCCCCATACGGACCGTTGAGCGCAGCATGATCACTGAACCGGTCAGGGTTCTGTCGTCGTTGTCGCCCTGCAGATAGACCGGGGTGAGCTCCATCAGGAAATTTTGTCCGTTAATAACCACATGCTCGCTGTGAGTCGAGCGCGGGTTGCTCTCCAGCCAGCGCTGGAAATTGAAGCCGGGGATCAGCTGGGCGGCGTTGTGGTTGCTCAGTTTCTCCGGCTCCAGGGCAAACAGCTGGCAGCTCGCCTGATTAGCCCGATCGATTTTGCCTTTCAGATCCAGGGATAAAAAGGGTTCGGGCATCGCTTCCAGCAGCGCGCTGAGGGCCAGGTGCTCGCGCTCGGAGGGCATCCACGGCACGGTGCGCACATCCGTAACGCCAGCGATACGGCGGATTTCAGCCATTAAGCTGCTGAATGTTTCGAAAGCAATTTCAGCAAAATTCAGGTAAATCTTCCCGATTGGGTCAATCTCAATTCCACGCAGGTCAATACTCCGCAAAACAAGGAGATCGAGCAGCTCGCGAGTCAGGCCGAGACGGTCCTTACAAAACACTTCCAGACGCATGGGAAAATCACTCTATAAGCCATTAACCCTGAAATGATAAGCCAGATATCTGCAATCGGGAAGACGGCTGTCAACAAATATTGACAGCCTGTGAGCAGGGTGTCGGAATTATGTGCGAGGAAGCGAGCTTACTGCGGTTTTTTATTGAGGGTATCTTTCAGCTGGCCGATTAATTCCCGACGGAAATCCCCCAGCCGGGGTTTATCATCCTCTGTCCACGGCAGTGGACGGCACAATTCCATCGCTTTGATCCCCAGCCGCGCGGTGAGTAATCCCGCACCAATCCCCTGCGCCGCACGGGCCGAAAGGCGAGCGGCCAGATCCTGTGACATCCAGTCCATCCCCACCTCGCGCACCAGCTCGCTGGCCCCGGCAAAGGCCATATTGAGTAGTACAAGGCGGAACAGGCGCAAGCGGCTGTAATAGCCCAGTTCGATACCGTACAGCGTGGCAATACGGTTGATCAGGCGCAGGTTGCGCCAGGCAATAAAAGCCATATCCACCAGCGCCAGCGGGCTGACGGCAATCATCAGCGTTGATTCGGCTGCCGAGCGGCTGATCTCCCGCCGCGCCTGGCTGTCCAACACCGGCTGCACGAGGTGGGCATACAGCGATACCACTTCGCGATCGTTTTGCGTTTCGTGAATGGCGGCGTACCAGCGCTGCAAGGCCGGATGAGACTGATCGAGCCCGGCCTGTTTCGCCAGTTTTTCACAAAATGCCCGTCCGTTACCGGTGCCGTGGCTGTGCAGCAGATCCCGGGCTTCATCACGCTCGTGGGCGCGCTGGCGCAGTCGCCATAAACGGCGCCATTCGGTGGCAACAGAGCCGACGCCCGCGCCGACGATAAGCGCACCTGCCGCGCATCCTCCCAGCGCCACCCAGTCCTGGGTTTGCCAGGCATTGATTGCCCACTGCACGCCTTGCCCTACCACCGCAACGCCCGCCAGCATCAGGCCCGCGCTGACCATTTTGCGCCACAGGCTACGTTTAGGGCGCAAAGCGGCTTCGACGACGGCTTCGGCTTGTCCTTCTTCCGCAGGGAGCATGTCGGTCACTACCGGGGCGAAGTTTCCGGCCTGGGTGTCATCAAACGTTTGTGCCGCTTTGAAGGCTTCGCGATCCGCTTCTTCCAGGGTGCCGGTAAAATCCATTCGCGGTTTTAGGGGTTCGGTCATCGCAATTTATCTCCAATCAAAAACTCCAGCGCGGCATCCAGGCGAATGTGCGGAAGCGGCTGGTCTACATTCATCGTCTGCGGGCGGAAGGCTTCAAACTGAAACCCCTGCTTCTGCCAGAATGCCTGGCCCGGCAATCGGGCGGGTACTTCGCCAGGGTAGACCGTCAGCGGGGCGCCGTCACTCAGACGGTGGCCGCGCAGCGCCGGGATCTTATCGCCATTAACGTCAATCAGGCCACTCTGGGTGGCCTGCACCGAGGCCAGCCCCAGGCAGTCCATGCTGATACCCTCAAAGGCGGCGTTTTGCCAGGCATCCTGCACCAGCTGCTGGAGGAGCGATACCATATTGGCGTGCTGATCCACCGTCACGTGATCCGCCTTGGTGGCGGCAAACAGCAGTTTGTCGATCACCGGAGAGAAGAGACGCCGGAACAGCGTGCGCTGCCCGTAGTGGAAGCTCTGCATCAGTTGGGTTAGCGCGAGGCGCATGTCGTTGAACGCCTGTGGCCCGCTGTTGAGCGGCTGAAGGCAGTCCACCAGCACAATCTGGCGGTCGAAGCGCAAAAAGTGGTTAGTGTAGAACCCCTTAACCACTTTCTCACAGTAGTAGTTAAAGCGTTCGCGCAGCATACCGGCGTTGGTATGTTTGTCCGCCTGGGCAAGCTTCGATTCACCAAAAGCCTCCACGTCCGGCCAGGGGAAAAATTGCAGGGCCGGGGCGCCCGCCATATCCCCAGGCAGCACAAAGCGACCCGGCTGGATAAAGTGCAGACCCTCTTTCTTACATTGATGCAGGTAATCGGTCCAGGCTTCCGAAATGGCCGCCAGCCGGTTTTCATCGGCGGGTGCCAGCGGATCCAGCCCCTCACACAGGGAACGCCAGCGGGCGGACCAGGCCGCGCGGGGCCCCTGTAACAGGCCGGTCATCTGCCGCGACCAGCTGAGATAGTCCTGGGTCAGCATCGGCAGGTCGAGCAGCCATTCGCCGGGATAATCGACAATCTCCAGATAGAGAGTGGAGGTCTCTTTAAAATGGCGAAGCAAAGAATCATTGGAACGGTACCGCAGCGCCAGGCGGATTTCACTCACCCCGCGGGTGGGCGTGGGCCAGGTTGGCGGCGTGCCGTAAAGCTGGGCCAGCCCTTCATCGTAGGTGAAACGGGGAATGCCAAAATCGCGCTGAGGGACGCGCTTCACGCCGAGCAGGCGCTCTTCGCGTACCGCGCTCAACAGCGGCAAGCGCGCCCCGGCATGCAGGTTAAGGAGCTGATTGACCATCGCCGTGATAAAGGCGGTTTTGCCGCTGCGGCTCAGTCCGGTAACCGCCAGGCGCAAATGTCGGTCAACCCCACGATTTACCAGAGAATTAAATTCATTTTTAAGTCGCTTCATCGCCATCCTGTTCTGCCTGAAGGAATTATTGTTCTGAGAAATATGACACGGGGGCAAGGAGAAAGGAATAAAAGCAGCGCAACGGCACATTGAACTTTGTGCCGTTGCGAATTATTTCAGTTTACTGGATAACCGGTTCGCGAGCTTTTTCAGCATCGGCTCCAGCGCGACGGCCAACAACATTCGTACCGGCTTGCGGGCAACCGATTTGATCGCCCACCCCGCCACGCCTGCCGGGCCGTAACGCAGTGCGGTGAGTAATACCAGCTTCCCTGCGATTTTCAGGCCCGGCTTGACGCGATGTCCGGCCTGTTGCCAGCGTTGATTCATATCAGTTCTCTCAGTTAAAGCTGACGAAAACGGCTTCGCAGCGTGAAGGTATCCGAGGTGACATACCGCTCCATTTCGCGCAAGCGTTTTTCGCCTGCCGACAGCTCAGCATCCACCGCGTCCAGTAATTCACTGCTGGTGGGGCTATTTTCATCGCCCATCGCGCCGTCCGGCATCGGGTCCAGCACGAAGGACAAAATGATATAGGCCACCAGGGTAATAAACGCCAGACCAAAGAAAATGGAGAGTACCGTTACCACACGCACCAGCTTCACCGGCACGTCGAGGTAGTGCGCCAGTCCGGCGCAGACGCCGCGCACCATCCCCTTCTGGGGGATACGCCACAATTTTTTATTCAGGTTCAGTGCCATTAGCGATCCCTCCAGTTCGGATGTTCTGCGTCCAGGATCGCCTCCAGCGCCTGAATACGTTCGCGCATTTTATTTGCGTCCTGAGTTAATTGCGCCAGGCGCTGCTGTTCGCTTTGCGACAGCTCTCCCCTTGAAGAACGGTTACTGTAGTGCAGCCACAACCAGATCGGCAGAACAAATAGCACGAAAATGGTCAGCGGAATGGCAAGAAAAAGCGCGCTCATGTCTACTCCTTGTGTGATGAGTGGCGGCGCCGGCGGGCGCCGCAGTTTTTATTATTGATTGTCTTGTTTCATTTTGGCCTTCAGCGCGGCCAGTTGCTCGCTGATTTCATCATCCGCTTTCAGATCGGCAAACTGCTGATCCAGCGTTTTCTGTTTGCCAAAGCTGTGGCTTTCCGCTTCCGCTTCCATCTGATCGATACGACGCTCAAACGACTCAAAACGGGCCATGGCTTCGTCAATCTTGCCGCTGTCGAGCTGACGGCGCACGTCACGGGATGAACTTGCCGCCTGGTGACGCAGCGTCAGGGCCTGCTGGCGGGCGCGGGTTTCGCTCAGCTTGTTCTCCAGCTCCGCAATCTCTTTTTTCATGCGGGCAAGGGTTTCATCCACCAGCGTCACCTCCTGATCAAGGGTGGCGACAATATCGGTCAGCTTCTGCTTTTCAATCAGCGCAGAGCGGGCCAGGTCCTCTTTATCTTTGCGCAGCGCCAGCTCCGCTTTTTCCTGCCATTCGGCCTGCTGGGCGGTCGCCTGTTCAATACGGCGGGAAAGCTGCTTTTTCTCAGCCAGCGCACGGGCGGAGTTAGAGCGCACTTCCACCAGCGTGTCTTCCATCTCCTGAATCATCAGACGAACCAGCTTCTGCGGATCCTCTGCTTTCTCCAGCAGTGAGTTGATGTTGGCGTTCACGATGTCGGCAAAACGAGAAAAAATACCCATAATTGAATCCTCATATTTTCTGTTATCGGGCTAAGCCCTGCTGCATAGTTAATACAATTCCCGTGCCAGTTTTATATCTTATTGATTTTATACGATGTGATTGCTTTTTCGCCCGCTACGCCCTACTCTCACTTAGTGAATTACACCAATAAGTGGTCAATTACGTCATGGCTGAATTTAAAGACACGTTACTCGGGGAAGCCAACAGTTTTCTCGAAGTGCTGGAGCAGGTATCCAGGCTGGCACCGCTGAATAAACCGGTGCTGATTATCGGCGAGCGCGGCACCGGCAAGGAGCTGATTGCCAACCGGCTACACTACCTCTCCGGGCGCTGGGATGGACCGTTTATCTCTCTGAACTGCGCCGCGCTGAACGAGAACCTGCTGGATACGGAACTGTTTGGTCACGAGGCGGGCGCCTTTACCGGGGCGCAGCGTCGCCATCCCGGTCGCTTCGAGCGCGCCGATGGCGGCACGTTGTTTCTTGATGAGCTGGCGACCGCGCCGATGCTGGTGCAGGAAAAACTGCTACGCGTCATTGAGTATGGCGAGCTGGAGCGCGTGGGCGGCAGCCAGCCTTTACAGGTAAACGTGCGGCTGGTGTGCGCCACTAACGCCAATCTGCCGGAGATGGTCGAGCAGGAGAAGTTTCGCGCCGACCTGCTGGATCGGCTGGCGTTTGATGTGGTTAACCTGCCGCCGCTGCGCGAGCGGCGCAGCGATATCATGCTGCTGGCGGAGCAATTTGCTATTCAGATGTGTCGTGAGCTTGGGCTGCCCCTTTTTCCCGGCTTCAGTCAGCACGCCCGTGAAACGCTGCTGGACTACCGCTGGCCGGGCAATATCCGCGAACTGAAAAACGTAGTGGAGCGCTCCGTCTACCGCCACGGTAGCAGCGAGACAGAGCTGGATGAAATTGTGATCGATCCCTTTCAGCGTCCCGCACAGCCCTCTGTCAGCAAACCGCTTACCACGGGTATACCTACCCTGCCCCTCGATTTGCGTCTGTTCCAGCTGGAGCAGGAGAAGCGGTTGCTGGAGCAGAGCCTGCGCGAGGCACAATTTAATCAGAAACGCGCGGCTGAACTGCTGGGGCTGACCTACCATCAGTTAAGGGCATTGCTCAAAAAGCATCAGATGCGATGACATAATCAGCACTTACCCGCAGACATTTTTACGAAGCAGGTGTAAGTGCGATACACTTTGCAGATCGTCTCTAAAAACCTTAAAAATTATGCGACTGGTTTTCTCGTCCCTGATTGCGCTCGGTCTGTTAAGCAGCCAGGCGTTTGCCGCGCCTGAGCTGGCGGATCGCGCGGATATTCGCGACAGCGGCTTTGTCTACTGCGTAAGTGGGCAGGTCAACACCTTCAACCCGCAAAAGGCGAGCAGCGGCCTGATCGTCGATACCCTCGCCGCCCAGATCTATGACCGCCTGCTGGATGTGGATCCCTATACCTATCGCCTGGTGCCTGAACTGGCCGAGAGCTGGCAAGTGCTGGACAACGGGGCCACATACCGTTTTCGCCTGCGCGACGACGTCAGCTTCCAGACCACGCCGTGGTTTAAGCCTACCCGTAAACTCAATGCGGATGACGTGGTCTTTACCTTCCAGCGCATTTTTAACCGCAACCATCCGTGGCACTACATCAACGGCGGTAATTTCCCCTACTTCGACAGTTTACAGTTTGCCGATACGGTGAAGTCCGTTCGCAAGCTGGATAACCGCACGGTGGAGTTCACCCTGGCGCGGCCAGATGCCTCCTTCCTGTGGCATCTGGCGACGCACTATGCTTCGGTGATGTCCGCGGAATATGCCACTCAACTCACCCTGAAGGACAAAATGGAGTTGATGGATCGCCAGCCCGTAGGAACCGGACCGTTCCAGGTTGAAGAGTATCGGGCGGGGCAGTACGTGCGCCTGCAACGCCATGAGAAATTCTGGCGCGGCACGCCGCTTATGCCGCAGGTTGTGGTCGATTTAGGCTCCGGCGGTACCGGGCGGCTGTCGAAACTGCTGACCGGCGAATGCGATGTCCTGGCCTGGCCCGCTGCCAGCCAGCTGACTATCCTGCGCGACGACCCGCGTCTGCGCCTGACCCTGCGCCCGGGCATGAATATCGCTTATCTGGCCTTTAACACCAACAAACCGCCGCTGGACAACCCGGCGGTACGCCATGCCCTGGCGCTGGCGATCAATAACCAGCGTCTGATGCAGTCCATTTATTACGGTACCGCTGAAACTGCCGCCTCAATCTTGCCCCGCGCCTCGTGGGCCTACGATAGCGAGGCTAAAATTACCGAATACAACCCGGAAAAATCACGCGAACAGCTCAAAGCGCTGGGGGCAGAAAACCTCACCCTGCAATTGTGGGTGCCTACCAGCTCCCAGGCCTGGAACCCCAGCCCGCTAAAAACCGCGGAGCTGCTCCAGGCTGACCTGGCCCAGGTGGGGGTTAATGTGGTGATTGTTCCGGTAGAAGGCCGTTTTCAGGAGGCGCGCCTGATGGACATGAACCACGATCTCACCCTGTCAGGTTGGGCGACAGACAGTAACGACCCGGACAGTTTCTTCCGTCCGCTCCTGAGCTGCGCGGCCATTGATTCGCAGACCAACTATGCCCACTGGTGCAACCGCGAGTTTGACAGCATTCTACGCAAGGCGCTGTCGACCCAGCAGCTGGCGGCACGTATCGATGCCTATGATGAAGCGCAGATTATTCTGGCCAAAGAGTTGCCGGTACTGCCGCTGGCCTCATCCCTGCGTCTGCAGGCGTACCGTTACGATATCAAAGGCCTGGTGCTCAGTCCGTTTGGAAATGCGTCGTTTGCGGGCGTCTCCCGCGAGAAACAAGAAGAGGTGAAAAAACCGTGATTATTTTTACCTTACGTCGGTTGCTGTTGCTGCTCATCACCCTCTTCTTTCTCACCTTAGTGGGTTTTAGCCTGAGCTATTTTACCCCGCACGCGCCGCTACAGGGTGCTTCGCTGTGGAATGCGTGGTGGTTCTGGTTTGAAGGCGTGCTGCACTGGGACTTTGGCGTCTCCAGCATTAACGGCCAGCCCATCTCCGAGCAACTGAAAGAGGTCTTCCCCGCCACCATGGAGCTCTGCATCCTGGCGTTCGGTTTTGCGCTGATTGTCGGGATCCCGGTCGGGATGCTCGCCGGGATCACCCGCAATAAATGGCAGGACAAGCTGATCAGCGCGATCGCCCTGCTCGGGTTTTCGGTTCCCGTCTTCTGGCTGGCGCTGCTGCTGACGCTCTTTTTCTCGCTGACGCTCGGCTGGCTGCCGGTTTCCGGACGTTTTGACCTGCTCTATGCGGTAAAAACTGTCACCGGATTCGCCATTATTGACGCCTGGCTCTCAGATTCGGTCTGGCGGCATGAGATGATCATCAGCGCCGTGCGCCACATGGTGTTGCCGGTGCTGGCCCTGGCCGTGGCACCAACCACGGAGGTGATTCGCCTGATGCGCATCAGTACCAGCGAGGTGTTTGACCAGAACTATGTTAAAGCGGCCGCCACACGCGGATTGTCACGGCTGACGATTTTACGTCGCCATGTGCTGCATAATGCGCTGCCGCCGGTGATCCCCCGTCTCGGGCTGCAGTTCTCAACCATGCTGACGCTGGCCATGATCACCGAAATGGTCTTTAGCTGGCCAGGCCTCGGGCGCTGGCTGATTAACGCCATTCGCCAGCAGGATTATGCCGCTATCTCTGCCGGCGTGATGGTGATTGGCGCGCTGGTGATTATTGTGAACGTGTTATCTGATATTTTGGCCGCTATGGCTAACCCACTGAAACATAAGGAATGGTATGCCTTACGATAGCGTATACAGTGAAAAGCGCACGCCCGGTGCGTTACGCACCGTGTGGCGAAATTTCTACGGCGACGCTATGGCGATGATCGGCCTGTACGGCTGTGGCGGCCTGGTGCTGCTGTGCATCCTGGGCTCGTGGTTTGCGCCGTATGGCATCGATCAGCAGTTCCTCGGCTATCAGCTGTTACCGCCATCCTGGTCCCGCTACGGTGAAGTCTCCTTCTTCCTGGGCACCGACGACCTCGGGCGCGATGTGTTAAGCCGTCTGTTGAGCGGCGCTGCGCCGACGGTGGGCGGCGCCTTTGTGGTCACCCTGGCCGCCACGCTGTGCGGCCTGGTACTGGGTATTGTCGCCGGGGCTACTCACGGCCTGCGCTCGGCGGTGATGAACCATATTCTCGATACGCTGCTGTCGATCCCGTCGCTGCTGCTGGCGATCATCGTGGTGGCCTTCGCCGGACCGCATCTGACGCACGCCATGTTTGCTGTCTGGCTGGCGCTACTGCCGCGCATGGTACGTTCGGTCTACAGCCTGGTGCATGATGAGCTGGAAAAAGAGTATGTGGTGGCCGCCCGTCTCGATGGCGCCACCACCATGAATATTCTGTGGTTTGCGGTGCTGCCCAATATCGCCTCGGGCATGGTTACGGAAATTACCCGTGCCCTGTCGATGGCGATCCTGGATATCGCCGCGCTCGGTTTTCTCGATCTGGGCGCGCAACTGCCCTCCCCGGAATGGGGCGCGATGCTGGGCGACGCGCTGGAACTGATCTATGTAGCCCCCTGGACGGTGATGCTGCCGGGTGCTGCAATTATGGTTAGCGTATTACTGGTGAACCTGCTTGGCGACGGGATCCGTCGCGCCATTGTGGCGGGGGTGGAATAATGCCGTTACTGGATATTCGCAATCTGACGATTGAGATTAAAACCGGCGAAGGCTGGGTCAAAGCGGTCGATCGCGTCAGTATTACCCTGAGCGAAGGCGAAATTCGCGGGCTGGTGGGGGAATCGGGATCAGGCAAAAGCCTGATTGCTAAAGCGATTTGCGGCGTGGCGAAGGATAACTGGCGCGTCACCGCTGACCGTATGCGCTTTGATGATATCGACCTGCTGCGCCTCTCCGTCCGCGAACGACGCAAGCTGGTGGGCCACAACGTGTCGATGATCTTTCAGGAGCCGCAATCCTGTCTCGATCCGTCGGAGCGGGTGGGCAAACAGCTGATGCAGAACATTCCCGCCTGGACCTATAAAGGCCGCTGGTGGCAACGTTTTGGCTGGCGTAAACGCCGGGCTATCGAGCTATTGCACCGGGTGGGGATCAAAGATCACAAAGACGCCATGCGCAGCTTCCCCTATGAGTTGACGGACGGTGAGTGTCAGAAAGTGATGATTGCCATCGCGCTGGCTAACCAGCCGCGCCTGCTGATCGCGGACGAACCGACCAACGCGATGGAGCCGACCACCCAGGCGCAAATCTTCCGCCTGCTGACCCGGCTTAATCAGAACAACAACACAACTATTTTGCTGATCAGCCATGACCTGCAGATGCTGAGTAAATGGGCAGATAAGATTGATGTGATGTACTGCGGCCAGACCGTGGAGACCGCCGGCAGCGAGGATCTGATCACCACGCCGCATCATCCGTATACCCAGGCGCTGATCCGTGCGATACCGGATTTTGGCAGCCCCATGCCGCATAAAAGTCGCCTGAATACCCTGCCGGGGGCTATCCCGCTGCTGGAGCACCTGCCCATTGGCTGTCGCCTGGGTCCGCGCTGTCCCTATGCCCAGCGTAAATGCATTGAAACGCCGCGCCTGGCCGGGCCGAAGAACCATCTGTTTGCCTGCCATTTCCCGCTGAACATGGAGAAAGAGTGACATGGTCGAAACCCTGCTGGAAGTGCGCAACCTGAGTAAGACCTTTCGCTACCGTACCGGCTTATTCCGCCGACAGACCGTTGAAGCGGTAAAACCGCTGAGCTTTACCCTGCGTGAAAAGCAGACCCTGGCGATCATCGGTGAAAACGGTTCAGGGAAATCGACGCTGGCGAAGATGCTGGCCGGGATGATTGAACCCTCGGACGGTGAGGTCCTGATTGACGACCATCTGCTGAAATTTGGCGATTACTCGTTCCGCAGCCAGCGGATCAGGATGATTTTTCAGGATCCCTCCACCTCGCTGAACCCGCGCCAGCGTATCTCACAGATCCTCGATTTTCCGCTACGGCTCAATACCGATCTGGAACCTGAAGCGCGACGTAAGCAGATCATCGATACCCTGCGCATGGTCGGACTGCTGCCGGATCACGTCAGCTATTATCCGCACATGCTGGCGCCGGGGCAGAAGCAGCGTCTGGGTCTTGCCCGCGCGCTGATCCTGCGCCCGAAAGTGATCATCGCTGACGAAGCGCTGGCCTCGCTGGATATGTCGATGCGTTCACAACTTATCAACCTGATGCTGGAGTTGCAGGAGAAACAGGGTATCTCGTATATCTACGTCACCCAGCATCTGGGGATGATGAAGCACATCAGCGATCAGGTGCTGGTGATGCACGAAGGCTCAGTGGTGGAGCGCGGCAGCACCGCGTCGGTGCTGGCCGCCCCACTTCACGATCTGACCAAACGTTTAATTGCCGGGCATTTTGGCGAAGCCTTAACCGCCGATGCCTGGCGAAAAGATCGCTGACCTGCCCCGTATGGAGTGGTCGGATTAACACTGTACGCGACACATGCTATTATCGCCGCGTTTTAACGACGGTTGTCCAAAAATGACAGCCGCCACAACAATGAATATAAGGATTAAGAGCTATGGGTTTTCTTTCCGGTAAGCGCATTCTGGTCACTGGCCTTGCCAGCAAACTGTCCATCGCATACGGTATCGCACAGGCGATGCATCGCGAAGGTGCTGAGCTGGCATTCACCTACCAGAACGACAAGCTGAAAGGCCGCGTAGAGGAGTTCGCCGCGCAGCTGGGTTCCAGCATTGTTCTGGAATGCGACGTTGCTAAAGATGAAAGCATCGATGGCATGTTCGCCGAGCTGGCAAAAACCTGGCCGAAATTTGACGGTTTCGTTCACTCCATCGGTTTTGCACCAGGCGACCAGCTCGACGGCGACTATGTAAACGCGGTCACCCGTGAAGGCTTCAAAATCGCACACGACATCAGCTCCTACAGCTTTGTGGCGATGGCGAAATCCTGCCGCTCCATGCTTAACCCGGGCGCAGCTCTGCTGACCCTGTCCTATTTGGGCGCTGAGCGCGCTATCCCGAACTACAACGTAATGGGTCTGGCAAAAGCCTCTCTGGAAGCCAACGTGCGCTACATGGCGAACGCAATGGGTCCGGAAGGCGTGCGCGTAAACGGCATCTCTGCCGGTCCAATCCGTACTCTGGCGGCTTCCGGCATCAAAGACTTCCGTAAAATGCTGGCGCATTGCGAAGCGGTTACCCCAATCCGTCGCACCGTGACCATCGAAGATGTGGGTAACTCCGCAGCCTTCCTCTGCTCTGACCTCTCTGCTGGCATCTCCGGCGAAGTGGTTCACGTTGATGGCGGTTTCAGCATCGCTGCAATGAACGAGCTGGAACTCAAATAAGTTCATTACCTTCCCGCTCCGGCGGGGAGGTATCCCCACCGTTTCGCCCGCTTTCCCCGCGTTATTCCGTTCCGCTATTTGTTATCACTTAACAATATTTTTCCGCTTATCCGCCTTCCGCCAGGATATTGATCGCCATTTTGAGATCAAGGAACGCACATGGAACAACGCCGTATTTCTGGCAAAGGCCACTGGTATCATGAGACCCAGTCCAGTAGCAGCCCGACGGAAGTCCTGCCTTTGGTTCCCGAAGCCGCGCATGTCGCCGATCGCTTTTTGCTGAACATCGCGCTACCGGCAACGCTGCTGGCAGCCTGTGAACGCTGGTTAACCCCGGCCCGGGCGCTATGCGACCTTTTTTTCCCGCGCACCGTCACCGTAACCCGGCTTCGCACGCTGAGCGCCTACGATCGTTTCAGCACTGCTCTGACCGTCGCCCAGGTGTGCGGCGTGCAGCGTCTGTGTAATCACTACGCCGCCCTTCTCGCCCCGCTCCCCGGTCCCGACTCCTCCCGTGAAAGCAATCGCCGTCTCGCCCAGATCACCCAGTATGCCCGCCAGCTTGCCAGCTCGCCGGATGTGATTGACAGCAAAGCGCAGCAGGGGCTCGATGAGGTGGGCCTGACGGTGTATGACATCGTGACCATCAATCAGATTATCGGCTTTGTGGGCTTTCAGGCGCGCGTGGTGGCGGTGTTTCAGGCCCTGCTCGGCCACCCGGTGCGCTGGCTGCCGGGGCACCATATCCCGCCTCACGCCCTGCCGGACGATAACGACCTGAACACATGGCAGCCTGCCATACCCGAGGTTGAGCGTTGTCAGGCCAGCCCACAGCAGCTGGCCTCGCTTGAACGCTGGCAGGACGAGCCGTTATTGCATCCCCTTACGCCGGTGCTCTGTCATGAACCGTTGATCCTCGATCAAACCGGTGAAATTCTCATCAGTGGCATTCACACGGCGTATAAAGACGATGAGGCGGTAAGGCGTGCGGTAGAACAGCTGGCGCGATCGCCGGATCAGTTCAGCGCCGCGCAGTTTACCCCGCTGACAGATGATGGCCAGTCGCCCGTACAGGCCATCAATCTCCTCACCTGGAGCGCTTTTTGCGGCTGGCTGAACCGTCTGAAAATCGCCATTGGCAGAAGCGAATAACCACACTAACGACCGAAAGAGCGCTTGCTGTAGCAGTGAGATTCGCGTAAAACTGTCAGCCGCTCAATGGCTACGAAAATAGATCACTATGCTCCAGGACAACCCGCTGCTAGCGCAGCTTAAACAGCAACTGCATTCCCAGACGCCACGTGCTGAAGGGGTCGTAAAAGCCACGGAAAAAGGCTTTGGCTTCCTTGAAGTCGATGCGCAGAAAAGTTACTTCATTCCGCCTCCGCAGATGAAGAAAGTGATGCACGGCGATCGCATTACGGCCGTGATCCATAGCGAAAAGGATCGTGAATCAGCCGAGCCTGAAGAATTAATTGAACCGTTCCTGACCCGTTTTGTGGGTAAGGTGCTGAGAAAAGATGACCGTCTGTCCATCATTCCGGACCATCCTCTGCTGAAAGACGCCATCCCCTGCCGCGCTGAGCGTGGCGTGACGCATGATTTTAAAGAAGGTGACTGGGCCGTAGCAGAAATGCGCCGTCACCCTCTGAAGGGCGATCGCGGTTTTTATGCCGAACTCACCCAGTTTATCACCTTCGGTGAAGACCATTTCGTACCGTGGTGGGTCACCCTTGCCCGCCATAATCTGGAAAAAGAGGCGCCAGAAGGCGCAGCGACTGACATGCTGGACGAAGGTCTTGAGCGTCGCGATCTGACTGCACTGAATTTTGTCACCATCGACAGCGCCAGCACCGAAGATATGGACGATGCGCTGTATGTTGAAGAGCAGGCTGACGGTAAACTGCTGCTAACCGTAGCGATTGCCGATCCTACAGCCTGGATCGCGGAAGGTACCCCGCTGGATGACGCGGCGAAAATCCGTGCCTTTACCAACTATCTGCCAGGCTTCAACATCCCGATGCTGCCGCGCGATCTGTCGGATAATCTCTGCTCGCTGCGCGCTAACGAAGTGCGCCCGGTACTGGCCTGCCGCATGTCCATCGCTGCCGATGGCACTATCGAAGAGAACATTGAGTTCTTTGCTGCGCTGATCGAGTCTAAAGCCAAGCTGGTGTACGACGAGGTCTCTGACTGGCTGGAAAACAGCGGTAGCTGGCAGCCTGAGCATGAGGCCATTGCCGACCAGATCCGCCTGCTGCACCGTGTCTGTCTGAGCCGTAGCGAATGGCGTAAGACCCATGCGCTGGTCTTTAAGGATCGCCCTGACTACCGTTTCATTCTCGGTGAGAAAGGCGAAGTGCTGGATATCGTGGCGGAGCCGCGTCGCATTGCTAACCGCATCGTTGAAGAGTCGATGATTGCGGCGAACATCTGCGCGGCCCGCGTACTGCGCGACAAACTCGGTTTCGGTATCTATAACGTGCACACCGGGTTTGATCCGGCTAACAGCGAAGCCCTGGCGGCCCTGCTGAAAACCCATGACGTGCATGTGGATCCGCAGGAAGTTCTGACCCTGAATGGCTTCTGCAAGCTGCGCCGTGAACTGGATGCCCAGCCATCTGGTTTCCTGGATAGCCGCATTCGTCGCTTCCAGTCTTTCGCTGAGATCAGCACCGAACCTGGCCCGCACTTTGGTCTGGGGCTGGAAGCCTACGCCACCTGGACCTCACCGATTCGTAAGTATGGCGATATGATTAACCACCGCCTGCTGAAAGCGATCGTTAAAGGCGAAACCATTGCCCGTCCACAGGACGAAGCCACGGTGCAGATGGCCGAGCGCCGTCGCCTTAACCGCATGGCGGAACGCGACGTCGGTGACTGGCTCTACGCCCGGTTCCTGAAAGACAAAGCCGGAACGGAGACCCGTTTCGCGGCGGAGATCATCGATGTCAGCCGTGGCGGGATGCGTGTACGTCTGGTGGATAATGGCGCCGTGGCCTTTATTCCTGCGCCGTTCCTGCACGCCGTACGTGACGAGCTGGTCTGCAGCCAGGAAAACGGCACCGTGCAAATCAAGGGCGAAGTGGCCTATAAAGTGACCGAAGTTATCGACGTCACTATTGCTGAAGTGCGCATGGAAACACGCAGCATTATTGCCCGCCCTGCCGTCTGATTATTGAGTGCTTAAAAGTCGGTTCACCTCATTTGAGGGAACCGACTTTTTTTTGCGTTAACGTCAAATTCATCATTTTTACTTATCTTTTTCTCCCCTACATTGCGAAAAGCGATCACACTTATTCATGACAGTCTGGTGAATGCTTTAACGTGTCACCAGAATATTCATTCGCCTGTATCCTTTTTTGCCGATCTCGTTCTAATATAAGAATACTGGGAAAAAACAATAAGTTTAGTTCGGGTTTACCGTTATTTAAGCACGGTAAAACCGACTGAAAATGCACAGTGTGTGCAATTAAGTGCGCCTGGGAGAGAGCATGATTGACGATCTGGAGCAAAATTTGCTGTTTCGTTACATGGGCACCCACAGTCCCTGGTGGCGACTGACGGCGGACAGTAACGCGCTCCATCTTGCGGCCAGCGAAAGCGCCGATACCACGCAGGTTGTGGCGCTGAATGACGAGCAGGCCAACAGCATTCGCCAGATGACGGTTATTACCTCCAGTATTACCATGACGCTCTCCCTCTACGGAACCGAGGTGCCAGTGCACCTGGTGGGACGTAAGATCAATAAAAAAGAGTGGACCGGTACCGCCTCCGCCTGGAACGACACCCCTTCCGTCGCCCGCGATCTGGCGCAGGGGTTATCCTTTGCCGAGCAGGTGGTTTCAGAGGCCAACTCGGTCATCGTTATTCTCGACCGGCACGGCAATATTCAACGCTTCAACCGCCTGAGCGAAGAATATACCGGGATGAAAGAGCACGAGGTTATCGGTCAGAACGTCTTTAAACTGTTTATGAGCCGCAGCGAGGCAGCGGCTTCCCGGCGTAATATCAGCGGTTTTTTTCGGGACGGCAGCTCCTATGAAGTGGAACGCTGGATTAAAACCCGCAAAGGGCAGCGTTTGTTTTTATTCCGTAATAAATTCGTGCACAGCGGCAGCGGAAAAAATGAAATATTCCTTATCTGTTCCGGTACGGATATCACTGAAGAACGCCGTGCCCAGGAACGTCTTCGTGTACTTGCCAATACCGACACCATTACCGGCCTGCCAAACCGCAACGCTATCCACGATCTGATCAGCGAAGCGATTGAAACCCGTGGCGATGGCCAGGTGGGCGTGGTCTATCTTGACCTCGATAATTTCAAAAAAGTGAATGATGCCTACGGGCATATGTTTGGCGATCAGCTGCTGCAGGCGGTGGCGCTGGCTATCCTCAGTTGCCTGGAGGACGGGCAGGTTCTTGCGCGTCTGGGTGGCGACGAGTTTATCGTGCTGGCAACCGGTACGTCACAGGGTGCGCTCGAGGCCATGGCTTCGCGGATCCTCACCCGCCTGCGTCAGCCTTTCCGGATTGGTTTAATTGAAGTCTACACCGGCTGTTCGCTGGGGATCTCCCTCGCGCCGCAGCACGGCACCGATCGGGAAAGCGTGATACGCAACGCCGATACGGCCATGTATACCGCGAAAGAGAACGGACGCGGCAAGTTCTGCGTTTTCTCCCCGGAAATGAATCAGCGCGTATTTGAATATCTGTGGCTGGACACCAATCTGCGCAAGGCGCTGGAGAATGATCAGCTGGTGATCCACTACCAGCCCAAAATTACCTGGCGTGGCGAGGTGAGAACCCTCGAAGCGCTGGTGCGTTGGCAGTCTCCGGAGCGCGGACTGATCCCGCCGCTGGAGTTTATCTCCTACGCCGAAGAGTCCGGACTGATCGTTCCATTGGGGCGTTGGGTGATGCTGGATGTGGTTCGTCAGGTTGCCAAATGGCGCGATAAAGGCATCAATTTACGCGTGGCGGTCAACGTTTCGGCCCGCCAGCTGGCAGATCAGACGATTTTCAGCGATCTGAAACAGGCGCTGAAGGATCTCAATTTTGAATATTGCCCCATTGACGTTGAATTGACCGAAAGCTGCCTGATTGAAAACGAAGAGCTGGCGCTGTCGGTGATCCAGCAGTTCAGCCAGCTGGGGGCGCAGATCCACCTTGATGATTTCGGAACCGGTTATTCGTCGCTGTCGCAACTGGCGCGTTTTCCCATCGATGCCATTAAGCTCGACCAGGCATTTGTCCGGGATATCCATAAGCAGTCGGTGTCGCAATCGCTGGTGCGCGCGATCGTTGCAGTCGCTCAGGCGCTGAATTTGCAGGTTATTGCCGAAGGGGTCGAGAGTGCGAAAGAAGACGCCTTTCTGACGAAGAACGGCGTCAATGAACGACAGGGATTTCTGTTTGCTAAACCCATGCCCGCTGTCGCTTTCGAGCGATGGTTTAAACGCTATCAGTCACGCAATGCGCGCTAGCTGGCTTTACGCAGCCCCGATGCCGTGTGGCGGTCCTGCAACAGCACCAGCCGCTGCATATAGGCCACGTCCTTAGGTTGCAGGCAGAATGCGGCGTCTACCCAATCTTCCGTGATGTCCATCAGCTCACTGCGCGGCAGCTGCAATACCCGCTGGCGGGCGCGCAGCATCGCTCTGACGCCATTCATTTTGGGTTGTAACGTGTCTATGAAGGTCCGCGTCGCCACGTAGCCCTGACCGGGTTCGAACAGCACGTCCACCAGCCCCTGCTGCTCATACCATTCCGCAGTGTGCGACTCCCCTTTATAGATCAGCTCTTCTGCCAGTTTCATACCAGAGCGGCGGGCAACCAGCGAGTAGCCTCCCATCCCGGGGAACAGGTTAAAGGCGATTTCAGGAAACCCTAAGCGGGCATCCCGTTGCGCCAGTAAAAAGTGGTGCGCCAGCGCCGCTTCAAAGCCACCGCCAAGGGCACTGCCCTCTACCATCGACAGGGTGATCGCCCCGGTATCAAATCCCCGCGATGCGGCGTGGACACAGTCCACACAGGCGCGGGCATAGGCCCGAAGCGCTTCCCGACGACCGTTCTCAATGCACTCGACAAAGAAGCGTAAATCGCCGCCAGTATTATACATATCGGGCACCAGCGAACCGGTCACCCAGAAATCAACCTCAAACCCGGACTGACGCACCAGCCAGGACAGGTTCATAATCTCCTCTATAAGCGCATGATTGAAGCAGGGACGCGGCTGGGCCCGTAACATCATCCACACGGTACGTCTCTCCTCCTCGTAATAGCCGGCGAGCTGAGTGAATCGTGCAGAATCAGTGAACAGTTTACAGGTTGCCTGATTGATAATTGTCATAGTCTAATTCCTCATAGAAAAAAGCGCCTTGCGCGCAGAGTTAGACTAATCCACTACATAATTCCTACGTATAAAGAAGCATCAAAATATCACTACCATTAATGGGCTTTCGTTAGCTCACTTTTTCCCTTCTCTTTTGCCTTCAATTTCTGCATCATTGAATTTATTCACTTTTCATTTAGGGATGAGATTATGTCTGATATCGATGCACTGAAAGTGGCGCAACGTATTGATACTGTGCTGGATATTCTGGTCGCAGGCGATGTGAACTCTGCTCTTCGTAATCTCGAGATATTAAAATCAGAATTACTGACCCAGGCGGGCGAGCAGAAAAACCCCGAGGCAGTATCGCCTAAATCCCCCTGGGAAGTTTAAGGCTCGATCCATCTCTCGTGTTTATGTCAGTTTTCAACTAACGGCGATGCCGTTTTAATATGGATGCTATGAACTCCCGACAACAAGTAATATTACAGATGGTGATCGATACAGGGCGTGTGAGTGTCGTTGATCTGGCAAAAGCGACCGGCGTGTCAGAAGTCACCATCCGCCAGGATCTCAATCTTCTGGAAAAAATGAGCTACCTCCGTCGCGCGCATGGTTACGCCGTCCCGCTGGACAGCGAAGATGTTGAAACGCGGATGATGAACAACTATGCGCTGAAACGCGAGCTGGCGGAGTTTGCCGCGTCTCTGGTGAATAATGGCGAAACGGTGTTTATCGAGAACGGCAGCTGCAATGCCCTTCTCGCGCGCACGCTGGCCGACCAGAAAGAAGAGGTTACCATCGTGACGGTGAGCAGCTATATAGCGCATCTTCTGAAGGAGACGCGCAGCGAAGTGATTTTGCTCGGCGGCATTTACCAGAAAAAAAGCGAAAGCATGGTTGGCCCGCTTACCCGTCAGTATGTGCAGCAAGTCCATTTCAACAAGGCATTTATCGGCATTGATGGCTGGTTGCCTGATACCGGCTTTACCGGAAGGGACATGATGCGCTCGGATGTGGTAAATGCGGTGCTGGAGAAAGGCGGCGAGACCATTGTGCTCACCGACAGCTCAAAATTCGGTGCGGTTCACCCTTATACCATGGGCCCGGTCTCTCGCTTCAGCCGGGTTATTACCGACGAGGGCATTAAACAGGCGCACATCGCTAATCTGCAGCAAGACGGCTTAACCGTCGATATCGTCAAAAAACCTGCCTGACCCTCCCCTAACGCCCGAATATCGGGCGTCATTTTTCTGCCCCTTCGCTCTGAGACTTTTCTGAACCCCCGTTTAAGACTATTTACCTGTCGGATCAGTAATAAAGACGTAAAATTATTGTTAGCGATATAACAGGAAGTAACTATCACCTGCGTGATCTTGTAACGCCTGCGCAATCAAGTTTCATGGAATAACGCGCTTGAGGGGGATTGATAACCATTTAAGCGAAATGATTTCCGTGGATCAATACTTCAGGAGAATGAATTATGACTTTTAACAGCAAAAAATTATCCGCTGCTATGCTGGCCGTTACGCTGGCATTATCCCTGAGCGCGTGCTCCGGCATGAGCAGACAAGACCGTAATACCGCGATTGGTGCGGGTGCTGGCGCAATCGGTGGTTCCGTCTTAACTGACGGTAGCACGCTGGGTACCCTGGGTGGTGCTGCAGTGGGTGGGATCATCGGTCACCAGGTTAAATAACCTACCGATTGCCACCGCAGTCATTTGATAACGCCCTGCTGTTCTGGCGCTATCTCAAAATAAAAACAATAAGCCACGGTCTGACCGTGGCTTATTTGTTTTGGCGGTACGTTAACCGCCCGCTAATTTCACTTTCATCCCTTTTGCTTCCAGGAGGGATTTAATGAGATCCCGCTTGTCGCCCTGGATCTCAATAACGCCATCTTTAACTGAGCCGCCGCATCCGCATTTTTTCTTCAATTCTGCGGCAATCTGCGTAAGGGTGGCATCGTCGGCGTCAATTCCGGTGATCAGCGATACGCCCTTCCCTTTACGTCCGCTGGTCTGGCGTTGAATACGTACAATGCCATCACCTTTTGGTCGCTCCGCGACCTCTTTTGGCTCATCAATGCGCCCGGTTTCTGTCGAATAGACCAGGCGGCTGTTAGTGTCGCGCATTACGCCCCCTTCTGAAGTGATGCGTTGATAGCTTTCAGGGTTTGTGCCGGATCGGCTGACTGGGTGACCGGTCGACCAATAACCATATAGTCCACGCCCGCCGCCAGCGCCTGTTCCGGGGTCATAATGCGGCGCTGATCGCCGGCATCACTCCCCTGGGGACGGATACCCGGCGTGACAAGCTTGAAATCCTGTCCGATGGCACTTTTGAAGCGAACGGCTTCCTGAGCAGAGCAGACGACGCCATCAAGGCCACAGGAGTGCGTCAGGCGGGCCAGACGTTCGGCATGCTCTGCCGGTGACAACGTCACGCCAAGGTCCAGCAGATCGCTGGCTTCCATGCTGGTCAGCACGGTAACGGCAATCAGCAATGGGGCCTCTTTACCGAAGGGTAACAGCGCTTCGCGAGCGGCGGTCATCATACGCGCCCCGCCGGAGGCGTGAACGTTCACCATCCAGACTCCAAGCTCAGCCGCAGCCGCAACCGCATGGGCCGTGGTGTTGGGAATATCGTGGAATTTCAGATCCAGAAAGACATCGAATCCGCGCTGCTGCATATCCCGAACAATTTGCGGACCAAAAAGCGTGAACATCTCTTTACCGATTTTCAGGCGGCAGTCTTGCGGATCAATTCGATCAACGAACGCCAGGGCATTGTCGCGATTGTTGTAATCCAGAGCGACAACAACAGGAGATTCAGTAACTACGCGGGAGGAAGATGAAGCTACAGACGTCATGACCGGACCTTCTCGTCGATGGGCGCCGCATCGGCGCGGGAATGTTAAACGGCGAGCATTCTACCTGCGCACCACAAAAATTAACAGGTTACATTTTCTTTCCTGCCAGACTACAGCGCGCACGGACCCAGTGTTTCACCTTAATTAGTATGTTGTAACTAAATTAAGCCTTTTTAAAAATTACTGCCCATCGAGGCCGCGAATTGGCTTAATGGTGGACCAGGCGCGGCATGACGGACAGTGCCAGTAGAGGGTATAGGCCGTAAAACCACACTTCTGGCAGCGATAGCGCGGCTTGCTGCGCACCTGTTCGCCTACCATGTCGCGCAGCACCATCAGGCTCTCTTTGGCGCGCCCCTCTTCTGCCTCGTTCAGGTGATAATCCATCAACTTATGGAAGACGCGCATGGTGGGATGGCGCTGCAGCTGGCGGGTAATGTAGACCTGCGCCGTATCACTGCCTTCGTGTTCCTGAACCACATCCGCCAGCATCAGCTCCGCTGTCGCCCCGGTGTTCTCTTCCACGCAACGGCGCAGGAAAGCCACCCACTCTGAGGTCATGCCCAGCTGCTGATAGCAGGTTTGCAACATCTCAAGGGTTTCGCTGACCAGCTCTTTATCCTGATCGATAACCCGGAGCAGGCTCTCCACCGCCTTCTGGTAATCCCCTTTCGCCATATAGACGCGCCCCATCATGATGGAGACGCGCGCGCTGCTGCGATCCGCGGCGGCACCCTTGCGAAGAAGCGCCATGGCTTTGTCCATATCTTCGCTGCCCATCTGTTGCAGGGCGAGTTCACAGTAAAAGTGGCCAATTTCAACGCGCTGTTTATCTTTACCGAGCTTCACCAGACGTTCAGCAACGTCGATCGCTTTCTGCCATTCGCTGGTGGCCTGGTAAATCTGCAGCAACTGCTGCAGGGCGCTGATGCGAAAATCAGTTTCATCCACCAGCTGCTTGAACATCTCTTCGGCGCGATCGTAGAGGCCGGCCGCCATATAGTCACGGCCCAGCTGTTGTACCGCCAGCAAACGCTGCTCATAGGTTAATGATGCGCTCTCCATTAAGGTCTGGTGGATGCGGATGGCGCGGTCGACTTCACCGCGGGAGCGGAACAGATTACCGAGCGTAAGGTGGGCTTCAACGGTACCGGTATCCTCTTTCAACATCTCAAGGAACAGATCGACCGCTTTATCCTGTTGGTTGCTCAGAAGGAAGTTAACCCCGGCGACATAGTCGCGAGAAAGACGGTTCGCCTCATCCTGCTTTGTTTGTTGCGCACTTCTGCGGCCCATATACCAGCCATAGGCTGCGGCTACAGGCAAAAGCAGAAACAACAACTCCAGCATCTTAGATTATTCCTTCGCTACCGGCACACCTGAACTTACCGGAACGTCGGCCGGAGGCGCAATTTGGTTTTCAAGACGTTTAATCTTTCGTTCAGCCCGGGCGAGTGTTACCCGAACTTTAAGCCAGAACAGACCGCAAATCAGCCAGCCGATAACAAACCCGGCAGCAAACAGAACCGCCAGGAGGCTGGATATCCGATATTCGCCTTGCGCCAGCAGATAATTAAACGTTACCTGTTGATCGTTTTGCGCACCCAATGTGACGGAAATGACAAAAATCGCCAACACCAGTAAGAAAATGAGTAAATATTTCACATTACTTCCCGTTATGTGGTTTAAGCGAATAAAGAGTGTTCACCATAGCGTAACCAGCCTTATAAACTACCATTTTCAGGACGGGCGCGAAACGGAAAAAGCGTCGCGCCACGTCCAGATCTGCGGCTTAATATAATAATTTCAACCTTAGTCAGCTTTCTTGCTCTCTGTCGGCAATTTCCCGCTTCTCTTCAGCCGGAGGCGTGAGCGGGCCACAGAATCGCTGAGCAAGCCAGGTCGCACAGGTGATCAACAGCCAGGAAATCAATGTGGCGACCACCAGATCCCGCGGCCAGTGCATGCCAAGCAGCAAGCGGCTTCCCATCACGCCCGTCGCCCAGACCAGCAGTACCACAATAGTCACCGTGCGCCGACGCGGCCACAGCAACCCTATCCCCAGTAACGCCCAGCTTGCCGCGAACATGGTATGCCCGGACGGGAAAGCAAAACCGGTCTCTTTCTGCCAGTGTTTACGTAAAAAAGTGGGAATAGTCTGTTGTTCAGCAAGCTGTTCTTCTACCAGCTCACCGCGCGCTTTACGCTTTAAATTGTAGAAGTCGTTGACCGGGACATGGTGAGTTTTTTCCAGCCAGACCACGAAAGGACGCGGCTCCTGCACCCGATCTTTTACCAGAGATTTAACGCCCTGACCCACCAGAATGACCCCCGCAAGGATGGCAAAGAGCATGATGGCTGCCCGCAGGCGGAAACGCAGGCACCACAAAAACCAGCCGCAGAGTAGCGTATGCGTAATAATTCCCCAGGGCTGGGTGACGGTCTCCGTTATCCAGAACAGCACCTTCAACCATCCGCTATTCGTGCCTGGCTGCCACTGCCAGCCCGATATCCATAAGGCCGCAGGCATAATGAGCAATATCCCCGCGCCAACCGCCGTGCGGCGGGCAATTGAAAGCATGTCGTCTCCTTTTTCCGATAAGCCTCACAATCATAACCGAAAAATCAGAACTGCGTAAAAATGTCGGATTGTGCGTTTAACGTTCGTTAAGCCGGCAGTGATTAGGTGAACCCGTGCAGCTTGTGGCAAAATAAGAACATACCGACAGCCAAACAGGCGACAGACACAAGGCGTGTCAGCATTTTCTGGAGAATCACATGCAGCTTAAACGTGTGGCAGAAGCCAATCTGCCAACCCCCTGGGGCGATTTCCTGATGGTGGGCTTTGAAGAACTGGCAACCGGGCAGGATCATGTCGCGTTAGTCTTCGGCGATACGTCCGGGCAGACGCCGGTTCTGGCTCGCGTTCATTCTGAGTGTCTTACGGGTGATGCCCTGTTTAGCCTGCGCTGCGATTGTGGTTTTCAACTTGAAGCTGCCCTGTCGCGCATCGCCGAAGAGGGCCGGGGCATTCTGCTGTATCACCGTCAGGAGGGCCGCAACATCGGTCTGCTGAATAAGATCCGCGCCTATGCGTTGCAGGATCAAGGCTACGATACGGTTGAAGCTAATCACCAGTTGGGCTTTGCTGCCGATGAACGTGATTTCACCCTGTGCGCGGATATGTTCAAGCTGCTGGGCGTCGATGAAGTGCGTCTGCTGACCAACAACCCGCGGAAGGTGGAGATCCTGACCGAAGCCGGGATCAACATCGTAGAACGTGTGCCGCTGATTGTAGGGCGTAACCCGAAAAACGAACACTATCTGGATACCAAAGCGGCCAAGCTAGGTCATCTGCTTAATAAGTAAAAACAACAGCCCGGCAATTTATGCCGGGCTGATTTTCCTTTAGTTCAGCATATTACGAATGACATAGTGCAAAATGCCGTCGTTCTGGTAGTAGGTGAGCTCCGTCGCGGTATCGATACGACAGCGGCAGTTCACCACCTCGGTTTGCCCATCAGCTCGCGTCAGTTTGACCGGCACGGTGGCACCAGGCGTCAGGTTCTGCAGATCCGCAATGTCAATGCGCTCCTCACCCGTCAGCCCCAGGGTTTTACGCGATACCCCCTCCGGGAACTCCAGAGGTAAAATCCCCATCCCGATCAGGTTTGAACGGTGAATACGCTCAAACGATTCGGCGATAACGACGCGTACACCGAGCAACCTGGGTCCTTTTGCTGCCCAGTCGCGGCTTGATCCGGAGCCGTACTCTTTCCCGGCAATGACCGCCAGCGGGATGCCATCCTGCTGATATTTCATGGCGGCATCATAGATTGAGATCACTTCGGTTCCGGGCAGATAGCGAGTCATTCCGCCTTCCACCCCAGGCACCATCTCGTTGCGGATACGAATATTAGCGAAGGTGCCACGCATCATCACTTCATGGTTGCCGCGACGCGAACCGTAGGAGTTGAAGTCCCGTCGCTCTACGCCACGACTCTGGAGATAACGTCCTGCCGGGCTATCCGCTTTGATACTGCCTGCCGGGGAGATATGGTCGGTGGTCACCGAGTCACCGAGGATGGCCAGCACGCGCGCGCCGTGGATATCTTCCAGCGGTTTGGGTTCTGCCAGCATCTCGTCAAAGAACGGGGAGAGACGGATATAAGTGGAATCCTCCTGCCAGCTATAGGTATCTGAGCGCGCCACTTCAATGGTTTTCCACTCCGGCGTGCCTTCAAACACTTCGGCGTACTCTTTGCGGAACATGTCGGTAGACACTTTTTCAACCGCAAGGGCAATTTCCTGTGCCGATGGCCAGATATCTTTCAGATAAACCGGATCCCCTTTGCGATCGTATCCCAGCGGATCGGTTGCCAGATTGATATTCATGTTGCCCGCCAGCGCATAAGCCACCACCAGCGGCGGAGAGGCCAGCCAGTTGGTTTTAATCAGCGGATGGATACGTCCTTCAAAGTTACGGTTGCCCGAGAGCACCGCCCCTACCGTCAGATCGCCCTGCTTGATTGCTGTCTCGATAGGTTCCGGCAGCGGCCCGGAGTTGCCGATACAGGTGGTACACCCGTAGCCCACCAGGTTAAAGCCCAGCTCATCAAGATACGGCGTCAGGCGGGCCTGCGCCAGATAATCGGAGACCACTTTCGAGCCCGGGGCCAGCGAGGCTTTAACCCATGGCTGGCGTTTCAGGCCGAGAGTAACCGCTTTTTTCGCCAGCAGCCCCGCCGCCATCAGGACGCTGGGGTTCGAGGTGTTGGTGCAGGAGGTGATGGCCGCGATCGCAACCGCGCCGTCCGGGAGCTGGTACTGCTGGCCGTTCATGACGTAATCAATGGGGCGGCGATCCTTCTGTGCGGTGTTGACCTCCAGTTCAGTGCTGGCGGCAAACGCCTTAGGTACATCCGGCAAAGCCACCCGGTCCTGGGGACGTTTCGGCCCGGCGACGCTGGCCTCTACATCGCCCATATCCAGCGCCAGGGTGCTGGTGAACACCGGTTCATCGCCCGGATTACGCCACATCCCCTGTGCTTTGGCGTAGGCTTCCACCAGCGCGACCTGCTCGCTGCTGCGACCGCTAAGGCGCATATACTCCAGCGTCACGCCGTCAATGGGGAAGAAACCGCAGGTAGCGCCATATTCAGGCGCCATATTGGCGATAGTAGCCCGGTCTGCCAGCGGCAGAGAGTCGAGGCCGTCACCATAGAATTCTACAAATTTACCCACCACGCCGTGCTTACGCAGCATCTGGGTGACGGTGAGCACCAGGTCGGTGGCGGTAATGCCCTCGCGCAGCTTGCCGGTCAGCTTAAAGCCGACCACATCCGGGATCAGCATTGAGACCGGCTGGCCGAGCATCGCCGCTTCGGCTTCGATCCCCCCTACCCCCCAGCCCAGCACGCCGAGTCCGTTGATCATGGTGGTGTGGGAGTCCGTGCCGACCAGCGTATCGGGGTAGGCCACCCACTCCTTATCCTGCAGTTCACTCCACACCGCTTTGCCGAGATACTCCAGATTGACCTGGTGGCAGATACCGGTGCCAGGTGGGACGACGCTGAAGCGACTGAACGCCTGCTGGCCCCACTTCAGAAACACATAACGTTCGTGGTTACGCTCCATCTCCAGACGCACGTTCTCTTCAAACGCCTCATCATCGCCAAAATGGTCCACGGTCACCGAGTGGTCAATAACCAGGTCAACCGGGGAGAGCGGGTTCACTTTTGCGGTATCGCCCCCCAGGCGTTTTACCGCTTCACGCATTGCCGCCAGATCAACCACCGCCGGGACGCCGGTGAAATCCTGCATCAGCACCCTGGCCGGACGATAGGCGATCTCCCGGTCGGCGTGGGCGTTCTGCAACCATCCGGCCAGGGCGTGAATATCCTCAGCCGTAACGGAGAGGTCATCCTGCCAGCGCAGGAGGTTTTCCAGTAACACTTTAAGTGACTTGGGTAAGCGCGCAATATCCCCAAGTTCCTTTGCGGCCAGTGGCAGGCTGTAGTAGTGATAGGTTTTATTCTCAGCCTGCAATGTGTCCTTACTGGCTTCGCGTAGGGTTAACGACATAAGCTCCTCCTTAATTACCGGGATTGCGATGCCCTGACTTTTATCAGGGCCGTAATTAAAGATAACACATCGTCACCGTAACGATTTGATAACAACTCAAATGGACAAATTCAGTGCGAAAAGAAGGCATAAAAAAGCCCCGCGGGCGCGAGGCTTTCATCATTCACTGTAGGGTGAGCCAGAGTAGCTGACACCAGAAGAGGATCGAGAGGGAAAAGGCGGCCATCCACGACCAGTATTTAGCTCCGGATATATTATTCATCATTGCGGCACCACGCTTTATTAATTTATTGCTCGCTGAGTTTGTCTCAGTTCGGTATTGCTGATGTGTATTTATTAAAGAGTACAAAAGCGCATCGGATTATTATCGCCCGGGGCTGATAATAAGAATTATTGTTTTTTGTCTTCGTCTTCTGCGAAGAGATCAATGAAAGCTTGTTGTACAGGCGATAGCTTCCAGGATGCCGGGACGTTACCTGTAGATCCATTACGGACTTTGCGACGCGTGTCACGCTGCTGACATACAGGCTTCACTGCTTCACTACGCCCCTGAACCGCCATGCTTAACCCCAGAATTTCCAGATAAGTAAAGCCACCACTACCCAAAACAGGGTGGAGCCGAGAAACACCGCCAGCCAGGCTTTGCGCTTAAGTCCTGGGTCCCTTTGCGGCTCTTGACGTCCTGACGGCATTGCTAACCCCATACAATCGATTTCGCTTATCATTTGAATACCAAACAATTGGTATAAGTAATCGTAGTTGAGATAAATCCTAAAGAAACTTTAGTCGAAGATCCAGCGAATTTACGAATCGTCTGGCATGAAATAGTTAATCTTTTGAGCGGAAATATATAAATGAAACGTGGGATTTGCATAGCTGCAAAATATTTTCTATTTTTGTCACGTTTTTACAACTGACTCATGAAAAAAACGCCATAACGTTATGGTTATTGTGAGAAATGAACGCAGATCGGGGGATTTAATTCGGGTCTTAAGAGAAATAACGGTATCTCTCCCGAAGGAAAGATACCGGAGGTAATTATTTTTCAGGCAGCTTAATATCTTTAAACATCGCTTCGATATCGTCGTTAGAGCGCAGCGCCACCGCCGTATCTACCACGTCACGGGTCAGATGTGGCGCAAATCGTTGAATAAAATCATACATATAGCTACGCAGGAAGGTGCTACGGCGGAAACCAATTTTGGTCGTGCTGTGGCCGAATACGCCCTGGGTATCCAGACGCACTAAATCCGGATCGGCAACAGGATCCACCGCCATGCTGGCAATAACCCCGACGCCAAGACCCAGCCGCACATAGGTTTTGATCACATCGGCATCGGTGGCGGTAAAGACGATCCTCGGCGTAAGCCCCGCGCGATTAAAGGCGGTATCGAGTTCCGAGCGGCCCGTAAAGCCGAAGGTGTATGTTACCAGCGGATACTGCGCCAGCTCTTCAATGGACACCGACGTTTTTGCCGCCAGCGGATGTTCCGGCGTCACCACAATCGAACGGTTCCAGTGATAGCAAGGCAGCATCACCAGATCGTCATACAGGTGCAGCGCTTCGGTGGCGATGGCAAAGTCCGCATTGCCCTTTGAGACCGCTTCGGCAATCTGTGTTGGCGAGCCCTGATGCATATGCAACGACACGCGAGGGTAGCGCTCGATAAAGCCTTTGATTACCCCTGGCAACGCGTAGCGCGCCTGAGTGTGGGTGGTGGCAATATACAACGAGCCTTTATCCGGCCAGGTGTGCTCTCCGGCAACGGATTTAATGGCATCAACCTTCGACAGCACTTCGCGGGCGATGCGGATAATCTCCTGTCCTGCTGGCGTTACCTGGGTAAGATGCTTACCACTGCGGGCGAAAATCTGGATCCCCAGCTCATCTTCAAGCATGCGTACCTGCTTACTGATGCCGGGTTGCGAAGTGTAAAGACCTTCTGCGGTGGAGGAGACGTTAAGGTTGTGGTTGACCACCTCAACGATATAGCGGAGCTGCTGTAGTTTCATGCCAGACCATCCGATTTAGCGCACACGGGCAATCGCTTAAGACGATTTGATAATAAAGAAAGGGTTAACTATAACCACTATATCACTTATATCTTTGCTGTATAGCCCGGAACAAAAAATAATAACCCGGTAATAAAAAAGGGCCGGAATACCGGCCCTTACGAGGTAACTTAGCGTAAATTAAGGCTATTTCTTGCCTTCAACCCATCTGCCGTCAACATAAAATGCTGACCAGCCGGTGGCTTTACCCTCTTTCTCAGCAGCGACATATTGCTGCTTGGTTTTACGGCTAAAACGCACCACGGTCTTATTACCTTCTGCATCCTGCTGCGGTGCATCAGCCAGATAACGCAGTTTTTCTGGCAGGCGATCGCGGAAGCGGTAAAGCTCCTCAACCAGCGGCGCACGCGTTTCACGCGATTTCGGGAAGGTATTCGCCGCCAGGAAGACGCCCGCAGCACCGTCACGCAGTACAAAGTACGCATCGGATTTTTCACACGGCAGCTCCGGCAACGGAACCGGATCTTCCTTCGGCGGTGCCACTTCACCGTTACGCAGGATCTTACGCGTGTTTTTGCAGTCGTCATTGGTGCAGGCCATGTACTTACCAAAACGCCCCATTTTCAGGTGCATTTCAGAACCACACTTCTCGCATTCCACAATCGGACCGTCATAACCCTTGATGCGGAACTCACCCTCTTCAATCTCGTAACCGTCGCAGGTCGGGTTGTTACCGCAGACATGCAGCTTACGTTTCGGGTCGATGAGGTAGCTGTCCATCGCTGTGCCGCACTTATTGCAGCGGCGTTTGGCGCGTAATGCGTTGGTTTCCGCATCGTCGCCTTCCAGCACGTTCAACACTTCGTTTTCCGGCACCAGGTTGATGGTGGTTTTGCAGCGCTCCTTCGGCGACAACGCATAGCCTGAGCAGCCAAGGAAGACACCGGTCGTGGCGGTACGAATCCCCATCTTACGGCCGCAGGTCGGACAGTCGATGCTGGTCAGCACCATCTGGTTCGGCTGCATGCCCCCCTCTTCCGGATCTTTTTCCGCTTTATCCAGCTGCTTGGTGAAGTCGCTGAAGAAGCTATCCAGCACCTTCTTCCACTCGGCTTCATGGTTAGCCACCTGGTCCAGGCTATTTTCCATCTGCGCGGTAAAATCGTAGTTCATCAGCTCGCGGAAGTTATCTTCCAGGCGATCGGTGACGATTTCACCCATTTTCTCCGCATAGAAACGGCGGTTTTCCGTGCGCACATAGCCGCGATCCTGAATGGTCGAGATGATCGACGCATAGGTCGACGGACGACCGATACCACGTTTTTCCAGCTCTTTCACCAGCGAGGCTTCGCTGAAGCGTGCCGGCGGCTTGGTGAAGTGCTGAGCAGGCGTCAGCTCAACCAGGGAAAGTTCATCCCCGGCGTTGACCGCTGGCAGGGTTTTGTCTTCATCGCCCTTACGCAGCGCAGGCATCACTTTGGTCCAGCCATCGAAACGCAGGATACGGCCACGCGCCTTGAGGCGGAAATCGCCCGCACCGACGGTCAGCGTGGTGGAGTCATACTGCGCCGGGGTCATCTGACAGGCAACAAACTGGCGCCAGATCAGCTGATACAGTTTTTGCGCATCGGCTTCCATATCCTTGAGGGATTCCGCCAGCACAGAGACGTCAGAAGGACGAATCGCTT
The DNA here is from genome assembly GCF_965195605.1 of Leclercia sp. M-A074-M. Classification (NCBI taxonomy): domain Bacteria; kingdom Pseudomonadati; phylum Pseudomonadota; class Gammaproteobacteria; order Enterobacterales; family Enterobacteriaceae; genus Leclercia; species Leclercia sp. M-A074-M. The sequence continues at coordinate 55,641 of NZ_CBDAHM010000008.1, forward strand.
CGTGCGCTTCCTGGGAGTTCTCTTTGCTGTTGTACTGATTGGCGCTTTCCGGCAGGTATTTCTTACCGAAATTGTCGCCAATGTAATCACGCACCATGTTGACGGCGTCCTGGCTCAGGTTGGTAGAGTCAGTACGCATATAGGTGATGTGACCCGCTTCATACAGACGCTGCGCCATCATCATGGTTTTTTTCACGCCATAGCCCAGACGGGTGCTGGCCGCCTGCTGCAATGTGGAGGTGATAAACGGTGCGCCAGGCTTGCTGCTGGTCGGTTTGTCTTCACGATCCAGCACCTGATAGCGCGCTTTTTCCAGCAGCGCTACCGCGGCCATGGTCTGTTCGCGATTTTCAGGACGGAACGGCTTATCGTTCTGGTGCGACACTTCCAGCGGCAGGGTGTCGCCGCCCGGCGTGGTCACGCTGGCGTCAACTTCCCAGAACTCTTCTGGCACGAACGCTTTAATTTCGCGTTCCCGTTCAACCACCAGACGCACGGCAACAGACTGTACGCGGCCTGCGGAGAGTCCACGCGCAATCTTTTTCCACAGCAGTGGAGAAACCATGTAACCCACGACGCGGTCCATAAAGCGGCGCGCCTGCTGAGCGTTGACGCGGTCGATATTCAGCTCACCCGGCTTTTCAAAGGCCTGGCGGATCGCGTTTTTAGTAATTTCGTTAAACACTACGCGGCTGTAGCGTGTGTCATCGCCCCCGATCACTTCCCGCAGGTGCCATGCAATGGCCTCCCCTTCGCGGTCAAGGTCGGTTGCGAGATAGATGTGGTCGGCTTTTTCCGCCAGCTGTTTCAGCTCGGAGACGACTTTCTCTTTACCCGGCAGTACTTCGTACTGTGCCTGCCAGTTATCCCATGGGTTAACTCCCATGCGATTTACGAGCGCGCTACGTTCATCCTTTTTAGGCTTTTTGGCCCCTTTGGTGGAGGTAGAGTCGGCGCTCTTCTTGGCTGAGCCACTGGTCGGCAGATCGCGGATATGACCGACGCTGGACTTAACCACGTAGTCACTACCCAAATACTTATTGATCGTTTTGGCTTTTGCCGGGGACTCAACGATAACGAGAGCTTTACCCATATTCACCTTTACCTAATTTGTTTCTTCCAGGAATACGTCGCGTGAGTTCACCTTCCCCTGGCGACGAGACATTTATATAACGACGCCACGAGTGGATATCAACCCCGTTTGCCGTTCAGTCATAAAATCGACATCACATAAGCAGTTGAGTTGACGCGATTTTTCTCGCTCCAGTATAACCACACGACGAGATTTAGGTCGAATGTCAAGCAAATCTGTTGCCAGAATGACGAAAGCGCACACTCTACCTGATAAAATCCGTTACGCAACTTTATTAGCATGCAAAAGCAAATCACGCCAGCGCTGTACCTCTTGCCCTGGAGGGGGTAAAACGGGGAAAATTTGCTCCCGGCACCGCGGCGGCGTAGACTAATATCACTGTTTAAGGAGTGGATAATGCAGCAAAATACCCAACCCATTGACCGTGAAACGTTGCTTGTTGAAGCAAATAAACTCATTCGTGAACATGACGACACCATGGCCGGGATCGAAGCCACGGGCGTGGAACAGCGCAATGGTGTGCTGGTGTTCAGCGGTGAGTACTTTCTCGATGAGCAGGGGCTACCAACCCCTCGCAGCACGGCGGTATTTAATATGTTTAAATACCTCGCCCATGTCTTATCTGAAAAGTACCACCTGGTTGATTGATGCAAAAACGCGAGGCACTGGCCTCGCGTTTTTATTCACAGTAGCGGTTTCTGACCTCGCTGTAGCCAGCGCAGCAGCAGACGATCCGCGCTCTCTGCGGCGCTGTTGGTAAAGCGGTCCATCAGCTTTTTACGGCGCGTATAGCGCACACCCACCAGCTCGCGGCCCTCCATCAGCGAGAGCAGCAGATCGTCGCTGGTTCCCACCTGGTCCACTAGCCCTTTTTCCAGCGCCTGGGTACCGTACCAGTGCTCGCCGGTGGCGACCTCGTCGATATCGAGCGTGGGTCGCATCTGCTTCACAAATCCTTTAAACAGCTGATGGGTGTCATTGAGATCTTCGCGGAATTTCTGTCGCCCCTCTTCGGTGTTTTCACCCAACAGGGTCAGCGTGCGCTTGTACTGGCCCGCCGTGTGAAGCTCAACATCGATGTCTTTATTTTTCAGGAAACGATTGAAGTTAGGGATCTGCGCCACCACGCCAATCGAACCAATAATAGAGAAAGGCGCCGCGACAATTTTATCGGCCACGCAAGCCATCATATAACCGCCGCTGGCAGCGACTTTATCCACCGCCACCGTCAGCGGGATATGTTTGTCACGCAGACGTTGTAGCTGTGAAGAGGCCAGCCCGTAACCATGTACCACCCCACCCGGGCTTTCGAGACGCAGCACCACCTGATCTTCAGCTCTTGCCACCGCCAGCACAGCAGTGATCTCCTCGCGCAGGGAGGAGACTTCATGGGCGTCCATGCTGCCTTTAAAGTCCAGCACATAGACCCGTGGCTTTGCCACCTCCGGATGGAGTTCCTGCTTTGCTTTCTGCTTTGCCGCTTTCGCTTCAAGTTTGTGCTTTTTCTTCTGCGCTTTGTGCCACTGTTTTTGCTGATGCGCATCGAGCAGCGCCACTGACATCTCTTCCTTCATCTCAGTGTACTGCTCGCTTAAGCGGGTAATGCGCAACTCGCCGCGCTGACGTTTGCGCTGCGTCAGGTTAACAATCAGAACGGCGATCACCGCAATGGCAATCACCACCGTCGCAATTTTGGCCAGAAATAAACCGTACTCAGAAAGTAATTCCACGCGTCCACCTTGGTTTAACCACTTGTTTTCCCACCCAGTGTACAACAGCCTTCACCAGGCGTCTCTTACCTGACGATACCCTTGCGAGCCCTCTTCAGAAATGTTTATTTATGAATGAAATATTTGCAAATTGTTAATTTTACAGCGAACTCTCCGGTAGACTGATTGTAATCAACCGCGCTTTCGGGCATAAAGCCGAAAAGAGACCGCACAGCATGGGCCGCGCCAACGCGCGCCAGAGGAGTGACCTTGCACTATCAACCGAAAAAAGATCTACTGCAAAAACGTATTATTTTGGTCACGGGGGCCAGCGACGGTATTGGTCGCGAAGCGGCGCTGACTTACGCCCGCCACGGTGCGCGCCTGATTCTGCTGGGACGTAATGAAGATAAATTGCGTGACGTCGCTCAGGCGATCGCCAGTGAAGGTGGCGCGCCGACCCGCGAATATGTTCTCGACCTGTTAACCTGTACCCCCCAGAGCTGCAGGGAACTTGCTGAGCGTATTGCCGCTGAGTATCCCCGTCTGGACGGGGTACTACATAATGCGGGCTTCCTTGGCGAAGTGCGGCCCATGGAAGAGCAAACGCCGGAGATCTGGCAGCAGGTGATGCAGGTCAACGTTAACGGTACCTTCTTCCTTACCCAGGCATTGCTTCCTTTATTACTGAAGTCTGATTCCGGCTCGCTGGTGTTTACCTCATCCAGCGTTGGGCGTCAGGGTCGGGCTAACTGGGGCGCCTATGCCGCCTCGAAATTTGCCACCGAAGGGATGATGCAGGTCCTGGCCGAGGAGTATCAGAACCGCCATCTGCGCGTAAACTGCATCAACCCCGGCGGGACCCGCACCAGCATGCGCGCCAGCGCGTTCCCGAGCGAAGATCCGCTTAAACTGAAAACCCCTGCCGATATCATGCCGCTTTATCTGTGGCTGATGGGCGATGACAGCCGCCGGAAAACCGGCATGACCTTTGATGCCCAACCCGGCCGTAAACCAGGAATATCGCAATGAGTGATGAACGTCATCAGCAGCGCCAGCAGCGCCTGAAAGAGCAGGTCGATGCCCGCGTTGCCGCAGCTCAGGATGAGCGCGGAATTATTATCGTCTTCACCGGCAACGGCAAAGGCAAAACCACTGCCGCTTTTGGGACCGCCACGCGCGCCGTCGGTCATGGACAAAAGGTGGGTGTGATCCAGTTCATCAAAGGCGAGTGGCCTAACGGCGAGCGTAATCTGCTGGAGCCGCAGGGTGTAGAGTTTCAGGTTATGGCGACCGGCTTTACCTGGGACACGCAAAACCGCGACACTGACACCGCGGCCTGCCTGGCGGTCTGGGAGCATGCAAAGCGCATGCTGGCGGATACCACGTTGAATATGGTTCTGCTCGATGAGATCACCTATATGGTGGCCTACGACTATTTACCGTTACAGGAAGTGGTTGATGCGCTGAACAACCGACCGGCGCACCAGACGGTGATTATTACCGGGCGCGGCTGTCATCGGGATCTTATGGAGATGGCGGATACGGTCAGCGAGTTACGCCCGGTGAAACACGCCTTTGATGCAGGCGTTAAAGCGCAAATCGGCATCGACTATTAACAAAAAACCCGGCCAGGCCGGGTTTTTTATTTTTTAGCCGTTGTTGTTACGGCTGCCAGAGCGGCGATTGCCGCTGACCTGGCTATGGCGTTTAACCGCACGACGGATCTGGTTCGCCTTCATGCGGCGACGATCTTTTTCTACCGCCACTTTCGAGGAGGTTTCCGGCGCCAGCTGCACCAGCTCACGCAGATAGTTGGTCTGGGTTAAATCCAGCTCGGTATAGCCGCCACGTGGCAGCCCCTTCGGCAGAAGAATGTCACCGTAGCGAACGCGGATCAGGCGGCTAACCTGCACGCCAACGGCTTCCCACAGGCGACGCACCTCGCGGTTACGGCCTTCGGTCAGGGTGACGTTGTACCACTGGTTAATACCTTCACCACCGGTAAACTTGATGGTTTTAAACGCAGCCGGGCCATCTTCAAGCTGCACGCCGCGGGAGAGCTCACGGATCTTATTGTCGTCAACTTCACCGAACACGCGGACCGCATATTCACGCTCCACTTCACGGCTTGGGTGCATCAGACGGTTTGCCAGTTCACCATCGGTAGTGAAGAGCAGCAGGCCACAGGTGTTAACATCCAGACGACCTACAGCGATCCAGCGCGCGCCGCGCAGTTTTGGCAGGCGGTCGAATACGGTTGGGCGACCTTCCGGATCGTTGCGGGTGCAGAGCTCGCCTTCCGGCTTATAGTAAGCCAGTACGCGGCAGATTTGCTCGGCGGACTCTTTCACCGAGATCAGGTGGCCATCGATACGGATTTTCAGGCCTGGTACGATTTCCACACGGTCGCCCAGCGTGGCGATTTTACCGTCCACACTGACACGACCTGCTTCGATAATGGTTTCGATTTCACGGCGTGAACCGTGGCCGGCGCGGGCCAGCACTTTCTGTAATTTCTCGCTCATTGAGCTTCCTTCAGGTGTCGCCTTCACAGGCGTCTGGTATACATTCGAAAACAAGGAGTTAAGCGCGATTCAACCTTAACTCAATGATCTGTAACTTTTTCACAGCACACATAATGGCAGACAATACGTCTCGCCCAGTGATTCATGGCCGCACATACTACATGAATTTTAGACTAAATGATTCAACAAGTTTTGCGCCGCGGCGAGCGGGTGCTGGTAACCTGAAGCAAACCCAACGATTTGGGCAGGCAGATTTCTCAGGCCGTAGGCCGCTCATTCCAGGCATCGGTGAACTGAATGTTGCCATCCACGATACGCCAGGTGATTTTTTCATACTGAATACTGACGCTTTCTACATGATTCATTTTATCGTTGCCCGATAATTTTACGTTAGGTACAGCGCAGTTAACGCCAGTGATCTTCACGTTTTCCATCAACACCGTGTAATAGCAGACTTGCTGTCCTGCGTCGTTAATGTGATAAAACCTGATCTCGGCACTTTTCAACGTCTGGCCTGTCGCGGCTGCTTTATAGAGGTAGGGCGTGGAGCTATCGACTTCCTTTTCAATCATCATGGATGAGTGTTGGCGTGTACCGGTAATTTTACCGTTGGCACTGTCAACAGGCAGGTTGATGCCATGACTCAGACCGATAATTTCGACGCTGCCTTCACGGTCCTGCACGTCTACAGAACCTTTAATATCGGCGCCACCATCGTCTTTGAGCCACATATACGGAGGAATTGGCATTTTATTTGCTCCTTAATTTTTTGATTAACTTCATTGTTATAAAATATATTGGCATTGCTATTGATATCATTATAGATAGATCTATATCGGTATAAGCGTCATACATGGATTCCGCGTCTTCACCCCCATAGAAAAACAACGCCCATTTTGTTGCAAAATCCTCATCAATATATAATTCGGCATATGGGAAAGTGTGACCAACACAATATAACAATAAAATAAAATAAATAAATTTAATGATTTTATGCGCAATTTTTTTTAGTATTGCCGCCATCAACCACCTCCACCCATCCCCGCATTGCGGATCATCGAAAAATCTGAATTATTGGCGATAGTTATACAACCTTTGGAAACTGTACCGGGATGCAACCGGAAGTTGCCGCGCTTGACATTTTCTATCCAGGTATCATCGTCGATATTCCAGTCATCGCGCCATAACGCAAACCAGTCCGACTTGCCAAAGGCACGTCGGCCAAAAAATCTATTAGCCTCATCGTGTATTTCCGTTAGCTTCTGAGAAAAGTAGTTGCCTTCTTTGCGATCTACAATCCAATATTTTCCGGGTGGGATAGGCCCTAATTTTGCAACAGCAGCACAGTTAATATTGTTCCGGTATGCCCCTAACCCCGAATGCGCCATAAATACACCCACGCCGTACAGATTAAAAGGCGCATAGTCTGCCCCGTTGAGGATTAACTTCCCTTGCAACGCCATAGATATCCTTTTTTCAATAAGCATATGTTCGCTTATCGTACATCAACATATTCAGGCAGGGGCGAGATTATTCCAGCAACGAACTATTTTCAGAAAATCACAAGATATTTACTACAGGAAGGAATAAGAAGACAGGCGGAGTGATAATATCAGGGTCATTATAGCGAGAATATCATGCTAAACAGATGACCCTGTACCCTATGAAATTACAGGAAAGGCTTCACGTCCCCCACCCCTTCACGCAGCACAACCGGGGCATCTTCCGTTAAATCGATCACCGTGGTCGGCTGTTGGCCGAGATAGCCGCCGTGAATCACCAGCTCAACCTGTTTCTCCAGACGGTCTTTGATCTCATCGGGATCGGATTCCGTAAAGTCGCTGCCCGGTAACATCAGCGAGGTGGAGAGCATCGGCTCGCCCAGCGTCTCGAGAAGCGCCTGAGCAATCGGGTTTGACGGCACGCGCATCCCGATGGTTTTGCGTTTTTCCTGCAGCAGGCGGCGCGGCACCTCTTTCGTCCCCTTGAGGATAAAGGTGTAATTACCCGGCGTGTTATTTTTGATCAACCGAAACGCCACGTTATCCACGTAGGAGTAGGTCGATAACTCAGAGAGATCGCGGCACATCAGGGTAAAGTTATGCCCGTTAGGCAGGTTGCGGATCCGGCAGATACGCTCCATCGCGTTTTTGTCTTCGATCTTACAGCCCAGCGCATAGCCTGAGTCAGTTGGATAGACAATAACGCCACCCTTACGCACGATCTCCACGGCCTGATTAATCAAACGCGGCTGCGGATTGTCAGGATGGATATAAAAAAATTGGCTCATACTACCCTCTCTTCAATTGGCGTTGGCTGCTCCCAGAGGTGCCACACCGGCTCGACACCGGCGGGTAACCAGAGCTTGCGTCCCAGCTCTATCCAGGGACAAGGCTGATGAAAATCAGAGCCCTGGGAGGCAAAGAGTCCATACTGGCGGGCATATTCAGCCAGCTGACTGCGCTCGTTGGGTGCCTGCTGACACTGAGCGACTTCCATCGCCTCTCCGCCGTGTTCGGCAAAGTATGCCAGCAGACGTTTCAGCCATTTGGCGGAAAGGTTATACCGCCCCGGATGGGCCAGTACCGCCTTACCACCAGAATGATGAATGACATCAATAGCTTGTTCTATTGTACACCACTGGGGAGGAACGTATCCGGTTTTCCCGCGGGCGAGATATTTTTTAAACACATCCGCAATGTTATTTGCTTTCCCGGCTTCAATCAGAAAACGGGCAAAGTGGGCGCGGGTCACCGCCCCGCCATTCGCCAGACGCAGGGCCCCTTCCCACGCGCCGGGAATATGCGCTTTCTCCAGACGTTCGGCGATCATCTCTGCCCGCTGTACGCGCCGCATCTTTTGTTCATCCAGGAACGCACAGAGGGTCGGGTTCTCAATATCGATGTTTAACCCGACGATATGGATCTCGTGATTTTCCCAGACGGTGGAAATCTCCACGCCGCTGATTAAGGTCAGGGGCAATCCGCTGCGGGCAATTTCCGCCCGCGCGGCCGCAATGGCCTCGGTGGTGTCGTGATCGGTAATGGCCAGCGTACCCACGCGCATCTCATGGGCACGATGGACAAGCTCTTCAGGCGTAAGCAGGCCATCGGAGGCCTGGGTATGGCTGTGTAAATCATAAATCACTGCGTAATTCGTGTCGCTCAAAGCGGCTCCCGTCACTGCTCGTCAATATCTGCGCCGCCATCATAACGGCATGTGGTGAAATTCTGAAATCGGGGGTTGACAATAAGCCATCGAACTAGTTAACTAGTACGCAAGTTCACTCAACGAGGTATCTGGAAATGACCGCACATTTTTCTCTGCATAGCTGGTGGCGCACCTCCTGAATTGTCGGGCAGTGTCGTACGTCTGCGTCATGCATACAGATACCTGGCCCGCCACTGAGCGGGCTTTTTTATGAACAGAATAAAGAGAACAACATAATGCAAACAGCCAAACCGAACCTTGAACTGCTGACCCGTGAGGCGGCCTATCGCCACAATCCCACAGCTCTGTTCCATCAGGTGTGTGGCGCCCGTCCTGCCACGCTGCTGCTGGAGTCGGCGGATATCGACAGTAAAGACGATCTGAAAAGCCTGCTGCTGGTCGACAGCGCCCTGCGCATCACCGCCCTGGGCAACACCGTCACCCTGAAGGCGCTTTCTGAAAACGGTGCGGCCCTGCTGTCGCTGCTGGACGATGTCCTGCCCGCGGGCATTGAGAACGAACATCGCCCGGACCAGCGGATCCTGCACTTCCCGCCGGTGAGCCAGCTGCTGGATGAAGATGCCCGCCTCTGTTCTCTGTCGGTGTTTGATGCCTTCCGCCTGCTGCAAAATCTGGTAAACGTCCCGGAAAGCGAGCGCGAAGCGATGTTCTTTGGCGGACTGTTTGCCTACGATCTGGTGGCCGGTTTTGAAGATCTCCCCGAGCTGGAGCAGGGAAACCGCTGTCCGGACTACTGCTTCTATCTGGCGGAAACCTTACTGGTGATCGACCATCAGAAAAAGTACACCCGCATTCAGGCCAGCCTGTTTACTCCGTTACTGGCGGAGAAGCAGCGCCTGGAGCAACGCATTGCCCAACTGCAGGCGCAAATGGACGAAGCCCCGCCGGCACTGCCGGTGCAGCGCGTGGAGCAGATGCGTTGCGACGTCAGCCAGACGGACGACGAATATGGCGTGGTGGTGCGCCAGATGCAGAAAGCCATTCGCGCAGGCGAGATCTTCCAGGTGGTGCCGTCCCGTCGTTTCTCCCTGCCCTGCCCGTCTCCTCTGGCGGCCTACGACGTGCTGAAGAAAAGCAACCCCAGCCCCTACATGTTCTTTATGCAGGATAACGATTTTACGCTGTTCGGCGCCTCGCCGGAGAGCTCCCTGAAGTACGACGCCACCAGCCGCCAGATTGAAATCTATCCCATTGCCGGAACCCGCCCGCGCGGTCGTCGCGCCGACGGCTCACTGGACCGCGATCTGGACAGCCGCATTGAGCTGGAGATGCGCACAGACCAGAAAGAGATGTCCGAACACCTGATGCTGGTGGACCTGGCCCGTAACGACCTGGCGCGCATCTGCACCCCGGGCAGCCGTTATGTCGCCGACTTAACCAAAGTGGACCGTTACTCCTTCGTGATGCATCTGGTCTCCCGCGTGGTGGGCGAGCTGCGTCAGGATCTGGACGTGCTACACGCCTACCGCGCCTGCATGAACATGGGCACCCTGAGCGGCGCGCCAAAAGTCCGTGCCATGCAGCTGATTGCCCAGGCCGAAGGCCGTCGTCGCGGCAGCTACGGCGGCGCGGTGGGTTACTTCACCGCCCACGGCGATCTGGATACCTGCATCGTGATCCGCTCCGCCTACGTTGAAGAAGGCATTGCCACCGTCCAGGCGGGTGCCGGCATCGTTCTCGACTCCGTTCCGCAGTCTGAAGCTGACGAAACCCGTAACAAGGCCCGCGCGGTACTGCGCGCCATTGCGACTGCCCATCACGCACAGGAGATTTTCTGATGGCTGACATTCTGCTGCTCGATAATATCGACTCCTTTACCTATAACCTGGCGGATCAGCTGCGTGCTAACGGTCACAACGTGGTGATTTACCGTAACCATGTCCCGGCTCAGACCTTAATCGACCGTCTGGCCACCATGCAAAACCCGGTGCTGATGCTCTCCCCGGGGCCTGGCGCGCCGAGCGAAGCAGGCTGTATGCCGGAGCTGCTGACCCGCCTGCGCGGCAAGCTGCCAATCATCGGCATCTGCCTGGGCCATCAGGCGATTGTTGAGGCTTACGGCGGCTACGTCGGCCAGGCCGGTGAGATCCTGCACGGGAAAGCCTCCAGCATTGAACACGACGGCCAGGCGATGTTTGCCGGGCTGATGAATCCCCTGCCGGTGGCGCGTTACCACTCGCTGGTGGGCAGCAACATCCCGGCGGGCCTGACGATCAACGCCCATTACAACGGGATGGTAATGGCGGTACGTCACGACGCGGACCGGGTTTGCGGGATGCAGTTCCACCCGGAATCCATTCTGACCTCCCAGGGCGCGCGCCTGCTGGAGCAGACCCTGAACTGGGCGCTGCAGAAACTGGAGCAGACCAACACTCTGCAGCCGATTCTGGAAAAACTCTACCAGGCGCAGACCCTGAGCCAGCAGGAGAGCCACCAGCTCTTCTCCGCCGTGGTACGCGGTGAGCTGAAGCCTGAGCAGCTGGCTGCCGCGCTGGTGAGCATGAAAGTGCGCGGTGAACAGCCGCAGGAGATTGCCGGTGCCGCCACCGCATTGCTGGAAAACGCCGCCCCGTTCCCGCGCCCGGACTACCTCTTCGCGGATATCGTCGGTACCGGCGGTGACGGCAGTAACAGCATCAACATCTCCACCGCCAGCGCCTTTGTCGCTGCCGCCTGTGGGCTGAAGGTGGCGAAGCACGGCAACCGCAGCGTCTCCAGCCGTTCCGGCTCGTCGGATCTGCTGGCCGCCTTCGGGATTAATCTGGACATGAATGCGGAGAAATCCCGCGATGCGCTGGACGAACTGGGCGTCTGCTTCCTGTTCGCGCCGAAGTATCACACTGGCTTCCGCCATGCCATGCCGGTGCGTCAGCAGCTGAAGACCCGCACCCTGTTTAATGTGCTTGGGCCGCTGATCAACCCGGCGCACCCGCCGCTGGCGCTGATTGGTGTCTACAGCCCTGAACTGGTGCTGCCGATCGCCGAAACCCTGCGGGTGCTCGGTTATCAGCGAGCGGCGGTGGTTCACAGCGGCGGAATGGACGAAGTCTCGCTCCATGCGCCGACGCTGGTGGCCGAACTGCACAACGGTGAAATCAAAAACTATCAGCTTGACGCAGCAGACTTTGGTTTAACCCCGTATCACCAGGAACAACTTGCGGGCGGCACCCCGGAAGAAAACCGTGACATTCTGACCCGCCTGTTACAAGGTAAAGGTGAACCAGCGCATGAGGCCGCTGTCGCCGCTAACGTCGCCATGCTGATGCGTCTGCACGGCGAAGAGGATTTACAGGTCAACGCGCAAAAAGTGATTGATGTGCTGCGCTCCGGCGCAGCCTACGACCGAGTGACCGCACTTGCGGCAAGAGGGTAAACAATGCAGACCGTATTAGCGAAAATCGTTGCCGATAAGGCCATCTGGGTTGAAGCGCGGAAACAGCAGCAGCCGCTCGCCAGTTTCCAGAATGACGTGGTACCGAGCAGCCGTCGTTTTTATGATGCCCTGCGGGGCGCGCGCACCGCATTTATCCTGGAGTGCAAAAAGGCCTCCCCGTCGAAAGGGGTGATCCGCGACGATTTCGACCCGGCGAAGATCGCCGCCATCTATAAGCACCACGCTTCGGCTATTTCGGTGCTGACCGATGAGAAATATTTTCAGGGAAGTTTTGATTTTCTGCCCATCGTCAGCGGCATCGCGCCGCAGCCGATTTTGTGCAAAGACTTTATCATCGACCCGTATCAAATCTGGCTGGCGCGTTTTTATCAGGCCGACGCCTGCCTGCTGATGCTCTCGGTCCTGGACGATGAACAGTACCGCCAGCTTGCTGCGGTCGCGCACAGCCTGAACATGGGTGTGCTGACAGAAGTGAGCAACGAAGAGGAGCTGGAGCGCGCTATCGCCCTCGAGGCCAAAGTGGTCGGGATCAATAACCGCGACCTGCGCGATCTCTCCATCGACCTGAACCGCACCCGCCAGCTGGCGCCGCGTCTGGGCGCAGGCGTAACGGTGATTAGCGAGTCCGGGATCAACAGTTATGCCCAGGTTCGCGAGCTGAGCCACTTCGCCAACGGCTTCCTGATTGGGTCGGCGATGATGGAGCAGGACGATCTCAGCGCCGCGGTACGTCGCGTGCTGCTGGGGGAGAACAAGGTCTGCGGCCTGACGCGTCCACAGGATGCCGCCGCGGCTTATGAAGCGGGCGCCATTTACGGCGGGCTGATCTTCGTTGATGCCTCCCCGCGCAACGTGACCGAGGCGCAGGCGCACGAGGTGATCGCCGCCGCCCCGTTACAGTATGTGGGCGTCTTCCGTAATGGTGCCATCGAACAGGTGGCTGCCACGGCAGAGTCGCTTTCCCTGACCGCCGTCCAGCTGCACGGCAGCGAAGATCAGGCGTATATCGATGCCCTGCGTGAAAGGCTAAAACCGCAGGTGCAAATCTGGAAAGCGCTGAGCGTGGCCGACACCCTGCCGCCGCGCACGCTGCAGCATGTTGATAAGTATGTGCTGGATAATGGCCAGGGCGGAACCGGGCAGCGTTTTGACTGGTCGCTGCTCCAGGGCGAGAAGCTGGATAACGTCCTGCTCGCCGGGGGCTTAAGCCCCGATAACTGCGTTGAGGCCGCCAAAGCGGGCTGCGCAGGTCTCGATTTTAATTCAGGCGTTGAGTCGCAGCCGGGCATAAAAGATGCCAGCAAACTGGCTTCGGTGTTCAAAACGCTGCGTGCATATTAAGGAAGAGAAGATGACCACATTATTAAATCCCTATTTTGGTGAGTTTGGCGGCATGTATGTGCCGCAAATCCTGATGCCCGCCCTGCGCCAGCTTGAAGAGGCGTTCGTGAGTGCGCAAAAAGATCCGCTCTTCCAGGCTGAGTTCACCGACCTGCTGAAAAACTACGCCGGACGCCCTACGGCCCTGACCAAATGCCGCAACCTGACAGAGGGGACGAATACCACCCTGTATCTGAAGCGTGAAGATCTGCTCCACGGCGGCGCACATAAAACCAACCAGGTGCTGGGGCAGGCGCTGCTGGCAAAACGGATGGGTAAAACCGAAATCATTGCCGAAACCGGGGCCGGTCAGCACGGCGTGGCGTCGGCGCTGGCCAGCGCCCTGCTCGGCCTGAAATGCCGTATCTACATGGGGGCAAAAGACGTTGAGCGTCAGTCGCCGAACGTCTTCCGTATGCGTCTGATGGGCGCGGAAGTGATCCCGGTGCACAGTGGCTCGGCCACCCTGAAAGATGCCTGTAACGAGGCGCTGCGCGACTGGTCCGGTAACTATGAAAACGCCCACTATATGCTCGGTACCGCCGCGGGCCCGCACCCGTTCCCGACCATCGTGCGTGAATTCCAGCGCATGATCGGCGAAGAGACCAAAGCGCAGATCCTCGAAAAAGAGGGGCGCCTGCCGGATGCGGTGATCGCCTGCGTGGGCGGCGGCTCTAACGCCATCGGCATGTTTGCTGACTTCATCGACGATACCCGTGTGGGGCTGATCGGCGTTGAACCTGCTGGTCACGGAATTGAAACCGGCGAGCACGGTGCGCCACTGAAGCATGGCCGCGTGGGCATCTACTTCGGCATGAAAGCGCCGATGATGCAGACCGACGAGGGCCAGATTGAAGAGTCGTACTCCATCTCTGCCGGGCTGGACTTCCCGTCCGTGGGGCCGCAGCACGCGCACCTGAACAGCATCGGTCGCGCCGAGTACGTCTCAATTACCGATGACGAAGCGCTGGAAGCGTTCAAGACCCTGTGCCGTAAGGAGGGGATTATCCCGGCGCTGGAATCTTCCCACGCCCTGGCCCATGCCCTGAAAATGATCAAAGAGAACCCGGAAAAAGAGCAACTGCTGGTGGTGAACCTGTCCGGTCGCGGTGATAAAGATATCTTCACCGTTCACGATATTCTGAAAGCACGAGGGGAAATCTGATGGAACGTTACGATAACGTGTTTGCTGAACTTAAGGCCCGCAAGGAAGGCGCGTTTGTTCCCTTCGTCACGCTGGGCGATCCCTCTCCGGAGCAGTCGCTGAAAATCATCGACGCCCTGGTTGAAGCGGGCGCCGACGCGCTGGAGCTGGGCATCCCCTTCTCCGATCCGTTGGCCGATGGCCCGACCATTCAGAGTGCCACCCTGCGCGCCTTTGCCGCAGGCGTGACCCCGACCCAGTGCTTCGAGATGCTGGCAACCATCCGTCAGAAATACCCGGCGATGCCCATCGGCCTGCTGATGTACGCTAACCTGGTCTTTAACCGCGGCATTGACGAGTTCTACGCCGAGTGCGCGCGCGTGGGCGTGGATTCGGTGCTGGTCGCCGATGTCCCGGTCGAGGAGTCTGCCCCGTTCCGCCAGGCGGCGATGCGTCACAACGTTGCGCCGATCTTTATCTGCCCACCGAATGCCGATGATAGCCTGCTGCGCCAGATCGCCTCCCACGGTCGCGGCTATACCTACCTGCTGTCCCGCGCCGGCGTTACCGGTGCGGAGAACAAAGCCGCCCTGCCGCTGCACCATCTGGTGGAAAAACTGACGGAGTACAATGCCGCACCGCCGCTGCAGGGCTTTGGTATTTCAGCGCCTGAGCAGGTGACCGCGGCGCTGGGCGCCGGGGCGGCCGGGGCGATTTCCGGCTCGGCGATCGTCAAAATTATCGAGAACAATGTCGATAAGCCTGAACAGATGTTGAGCGAACTGAAGGCCTTTGTCAGCGCCATGAAAGCCGCAACCCGTCCGCAGTAAAAGAGTCGCCGTCTGGTTTTTTACCAGGCGGCTTTACGCATAAATTGATCCCTTCGATCTTTAACGCAGTTAATCCTTTTCAAACGCGATTCCCGGCGTATCATCCTCACGTTTTATAACACTTCCTCCTTAAACCTTCTGAGTTCAGAGGCTTAACTATGTCATGGCAATACTTTAAGCAGACTTATTTAATTAAGTTCTGGTCACCTGTTCCTGCCGTTATCGCTGCCGGGATCCTCTCCACCTACTATTTTGGTATCACCGGCACCTTCTGGGCGGTTACGGGTGAATTTACCCGTTGGGGCGGGCAGTTGCTGCAACTGGCGGGCGTTCACACCGAAGCGTGGGGTTACTTCAAACTCATTCACCTTGATGGCTCCCCACTCACACGCATCGACGGCATGATGATCATCGGTATGTTCGGCGGCTGTTTTGCTGCCGCACTCTGGGCAAACAACGTCAAGCTGCGCATGCCGCACAGCCGGATCCGCATCGCCCAGGCGGTGGTTGGCGGTATCATCGCCGGGTTTGGTGCGCGCCTGGCGATGGGCTGTAACCTTGCGGCTTTCTTCACCGGGATCCCGCAGTTCTCCCTCCACGCCTGGTTTTTTGCTCTCGCCACCGCCGTCGGCTCGTACTTTGGCGCGCGCTTTACCCTGCTGCCCCTGTTCCGTATTCCGGTCAAAATGCAAAAAGTGAGCGCCGCCTCGCCGTTAACGCAGAAGCCGGATCAGGCCCGTCGTCGCTTTCGTCTCGGTATGCTGGTCTTCTTCGGCATGCTGGCCTGGGCGCTCTGTACCGCGCTGAACCAGCCGAAGCTCGGGCTGGCGATGCTGTTCGGTGTCGGATTTGGTCTGCTGATTGAACGGGCGCAGATCTGCTTTACCTCCGCGTTTCGCGATATGTGGATCACCGGACGCACCATGATGGCGAAGGCGATTATCGCCGGGATGGCGGTGAGCGCCATCGGGATCTTCAGCTACGTCCAGCTGGGTGTCGCGCCTAAAATCATGTGGGCCGGGCCAAACGCCGTGATCGGCGGGCTACTGTTTGGCTTTGGAATTGTGCTGGCGGGCGGCTGCGAGACCGGGTGGATGTACCGCGCGGTGGAAGGCCAGGTGCACTACTGGTGGGTTGGTCTGGGTAATGTGATTGGCTCGACCCTGCTGGCTTACTGGTGGGATGATTTATCCCCCGCGCTGGCGACCAACTGGGACAAGGTTAATCTTCTCAACACCTTTGGCCCGCTGGGTGGATTACTGGTGACCTACATTTTGCTGCTGGTCGCATTTTTGCTGGTGCTGGCGCAGGAGAAACGCTTCTTCCGCCGCGCTGCCATGAAAACTGACATTCGTGAGGAAGCCGCATGAAAGCGATCGTTCCCGACTACCGCCTCGATATGCTGGGTGAACCTTGCCCATACCCGGCGGTTGCCACGCTTGAGGCGATGCCGCAACTGAAAAAGGGCGAGATCCTGGAGGTGGTGAGCGACTGCCCTCAATCCATCAACAATATTCCCCTGGACGCCAGAAACCACGGCTATACGGTACTGGATATTCAACAGGATGGGCCGACCATCCGCTATCTCATCCAGAAATAATAAGAGGGTGGCGCCAGGCCACCCTTTCTTAAGTATTAATCCCATTTTCTCCAGGATATCCCTGTTGAGTCTATGCTTAACATTGACTACAAAAGGAGAACGTTATGTCAGACCAAAATCTTGATAATGATGCACAATATGCAGGTGAAAAAGCGAAGAACAAACTGGATGAATTCGCCGGCGCTGCGCAGCAGCAGTTTGGCGAGGCCGTTGATTCGCCAAAACATCAGCTGAAGGGTGCCGGGCGCAAATATGCTGCACAGGCAAGCGACGTTGTTACTGATGTTACCGACGCAGTAAAAAATAACCCTCTTACCGGCCTGATCGCCGCGGGTGCGGTGGGTATTGTTCTTGGCCTGCTGTTAGGGCGTAAATAAAAAAAGGCCCCTCGGGGCCTTCTTATTTTCAGAAGCGGTATCCCGCCGAGAACATAAACACCCACGGATCCAGACGGGTATTGATATTTTGCTGCTGATCCCCCGCCTTAAAGCGCACCTCGGTGTCGATATCCATGTACCAGACCGACATATTAATCAGCCAGTCGCGGTTGATGAGGTAATCCAGCCCCACCTGCCCCGCCATACCCCATGAATCTTTCAGGCTCAGATCGGAAAGGCCAGCCGCTTTACCGGTGTCGTTAAACTTCTCATCAAAGAAGGTGGTGTAGTTAACCCCGGCGCCAACGTAGGGGCGAACCTTGCTGCCTGCATCACCGAAATACCACTGGGCCATCAGGGTCGGCGGCAGATGGTGAACCGTGGCGATATCCCCGGTTGGGCCCGTACCGACTTTATGGCGAAACGGCGTGGCCGCCAGCAGTTCAACGCCGACGTTGTCGGTCGCCATCCAGGTAAAGGTCATCCCCGCCTGGGTATTGTTACTGACGTTAAAACCGCCCAGACCCAGAACATTGTCCGAGCCTTCCGTTGGACGTACCGTCGCCGTCCCGAGACGGAAAAAGAACTCACCTGCTTCGTGGGCCATTGCGCCGCCGGAAAGCGTACTCAGAATCAGTGCTGCCACTGCTGCTTTTTTCATATCCATCCCCTCGTTATGGTTTTATTCAGGAACGGAATATACCCACAAATGATTAATAAGTGATCTTGCATTGATCACACTAAATTCAGTGATTTAACATTCATTGATCTAAATTAATTTTTTTCACAACTGGCAAAAATTGGTAGGCAGGGTCTGGATCAATTTTGCCATTTCGGACACAAAACGCCCCGCTTGCCCACAACCGCGCAAAATGGCAGCGACGCATTACGGGCGCTTTACAAAGATATGCTTTTCCATACAAGGCTTGATACTGCCACCGTACACTTATCCAGGGTACAATTGCCCGCTAATTAACACCTGCAATACTCAAGGAGAGTGCATGTCTATCACGGCGAAGTCTGTCTACCGTGACACGGGGAATTTTTTCCGCAATCAGTTCGTTACCTTTTTACTGATCGCCTTGTTGTGCGCATTTATCACGGTGGTACTTGGTCATGCTTTTTCGCCGAGTGAGGAGCAAATTGCCAGCCTGAGCGAAGGCGATCAAATCGCCAGCAGCGTTGGTCTGTTTGAGATGGTGCAGAACATGACTCCGGAACAGCAGCAGATCCTGTTGCGGGCTTCTGCGGCCTCGACCTTTTCCGGTCTTATCGGCAATGCCATTCTGGCAGGCGGCGTGCTGCTGATGATCCAGCTGGTCTCTGCCGGGCAGCGCGTCAGCGCGCTGCGGGCGATAGGTGCCAGCGCGCCGCTGCTGCCCAGGCTGTTCATTCTGATCTTTTTAACCACCATGCTGGTGCAATTAGGGATTATGCTGGTTGTGGTGCCGGGCGTGCTGTTGGCGATTGTGCTCGCCTTCGCCCCCGTGATGCTGGTACAGGACCGCATGGGCATTTTTGTCGCCATGCGTAGCAGTATCCGGCTGGCATGGTCTAATATGCGTCTGGTCGCGCCAGCGGTAATGAGCTGGCTGCTGGCGAAAACCCTGCTGCTGCTGTTTGCACCCAATCTTGCCGTTCTGACGCCTAACGTTGGTGCTGTTGTGGCGAATACCCTGAGCAACCTCATCTCCGCTGTCTTGCTCGTTTATTTGTTCCGCCTGTACACGTTAATTCGCCAGTAATTTTTCTGATGGCCTGTTCAGAACGTACAGGCCGTCGCTGATAGATGGAATCGAAGAATGAAGCAGTTTCTTGATTTTTTACCCCTGGTTGTCTTTTTTGCTTTCTATAAGCTGTATGACATTTACGCCGCGACCACTGCCCTGATTGTCGCCACCGCAGTCGTGCTGATTTACAGCTGGGTGCGCTACCGCAAGGTTGAAAAAATGGCCCTGATCACCTTTGTGCTGGTGGCCGTCTTTGGCGGGCTGACCGTCTTTTTCCACAACGATGAGTTCATCAAGTGGAAAGTGACCGTCATTTATGTGCTGTTTGCCGGCGCCCTGCTGTTCAGCCAGTGGGTGATGAAAAAGCCGCTTATCCAGCGCATGCTGGGTAAAGAGCTGGCGCTGCCGCAGGCGGTCTGGTCGCGCCTGAATATCGCCTGGGCGGTATTCTTTATTCTCTGTGGTCTGGCGAATATCTATATCGCTTTCTGGCTGCCGCAGAATATCTGGGTCAACTTTAAAGTCTTTGGTCTGACCGCCCTAACGCTGATTTTCACCCTCCTGAGCGGCATCTACATCTATCGCCACATGCCACAGGATGACAAGCAGTAATCCTTCCGCCAGGCTTGATAAGCCTGGCGTTTTTCTTCTGTTCTCTCCGGCAGCAAATCATAGTAGCATCCCGCCTGAAGTCCTCCGTAATAAGTAGAGTTCATAATGACAACAACGAACGCCCCGCAGGGCGAACTGGTTTTACGCACACTTGCAATGCCCGCCGACACCAATGCGAACGGCGATATTTTTGGCGGCTGGTTAATGTCGCAGATGGATATGGGCGGGGCGATCCTCGCTAAAGAGATTGCCCATGGCCGCGTGGTGACGGTCCGGGTTGATGGTATGACCTTTCTGCGGCCTGTCGCGGTGGGTGATGTGGTCTGCTGTTACGCCCGTTGCGTGAAGCGGGGAAATACCTCGGTGTCGATCAATATTGAAGTATGGGTGAAGAAGGTCTCTTCGGAACCGATCGGCCAGCGCTATAAGGCCACCGAAGCGCTCTTTATTTACGTGGCGGTGGATAGCGAAGGTAAACCGCGTGCATTACCGCAGGCATAAAAAAAGCCTCCCGATTGGGAGGCTTTTTTCATTATTCCATCTGAGCCCCGCCGTTGAGGCGGAAAACAATATTGACGATGAGTCCACTGCCTGGCTTACCGGCTTCGTAGCGCCATTTACGCATCGCGTTTTTCACATCACGCTCGAACATGTTTGACGGCTGCGCGGAGAGGATCTGGACATTATCCACACGTCCGTCGGCGGTGACGTCAAATTTCACCCGCACACGCCCTTCAATACGCAGAGCCTGCGCGCGCGACGGATATTGCGGCTGGTTACGGCTCAACGCACGTGGACCCGGCGGCGCCGCCGGAACCGGCTTAGCGGTAACTGGCGCGGAGTTCATGACCGGGCGAGCCGGGGCTGCGCGCTCAACGGGCTGCGTGGTACGTGGCTCAACCGGGCGCTCTTGACGCTTCGGACGCTCTTCCACCTTTTTCACCGGCTTCGGTTTCGGCTTCGGTTTTGGCTTGGGCTCCGGTTTGTGGATCACCACAGGCGCTTCTTTTGGCGGCTCAGGAACAACTTCAGGTTCTGGTTCCGGCTCGGGTTCGGGCTCTG
Source organism: Leclercia sp. M-A074-M (assembly GCF_965195605.1). Classification (NCBI taxonomy): domain Bacteria; kingdom Pseudomonadati; phylum Pseudomonadota; class Gammaproteobacteria; order Enterobacterales; family Enterobacteriaceae; genus Leclercia; species Leclercia sp. M-A074-M. The sequence goes on from NZ_CBDAHM010000008.1 coordinate 76,331, forward strand.
CAACAGGCTCCGGTGGAGGCGCGACCTGTACGGGCTCCAGCTCCGCAGGCGTTACCATGGTCACCGAAATCGGCTGCGCGGGCGCTGGCATTTCAATAACCTGATGTACCGATGTGTAAAGCAGACCCGCCACCACGGCTCCGTGAATTCCGACGGACAACAGCGTCGGCCAGGGAAAGCGGCGAGGTAAATCGAGGGTCATTGTATTTGAGCTATTCGGCGAGGTAGCATAAGCCATAGTTTTTCAAGGTTCTTTGCTAATTGATAATCATTTACGTCGAGTCTATCACTATGCGTCAAGTAATTACATACCTTCGTTTCAGCAGTAAGCCACAAGAACGTGGTGACTCAATACGCCGCCAGAAAGGTCTGTTTGAGAGATGGCTGAAAGATAACCCTGATGCAAAAGTTGTCGATGAATTCTCAGATGAAGGTGCATCGGCATATCACGGTCACCATCTGAAAGGCGATTTTGGACGAATGCTTCAAAACATACAGGATGGTAAGTACCTGTCAGGGCAAACTGTCTTACTTGTCGAATCAGAAACCCGTCTTAACCGACAGAAAGCACGTAATACCGAAAACCTTGTAGACCTCATTACGGGTAAAGGTGTTGATGTGATTTGTCTCGAATCAGGCAAAATCTACACCAGCACCAATATTGATGACCTTGATACATCTATTCAGTTGAAGATAGCCGCACACATCGCACATCAGCAATCAAAAGAGAAATCAATCAAGGTAAGTGCTGCATGGGAGCATAGAGCACAGCTTGCATTAGAAGGCAAACAGCAACTGACTAAAAATGTCCCAGGCTGGATAGACCCTGATACTCGTAAACTTAACGAGCACTCATCAACCGTTGTGACAATTTTCGATTTGCTCCTTTCTGGTGAATCTCTTCACAACATTGCTCGTTACCTTCAGGCAAACAACATTAAGTCATTCTCTCGACGTGAAAAAGCGAATGGCTTTAGTGTTCACTCTGTCCGTACTATCTTACGCTCTGAGTCAACCGTTGGAACACTGGCAGCATCCAAGCGTAATGACCGCCCCGCTATCCCCAACTACTATGAACCAGCGATTGATGTTGCCACCTTTAATAAGGCTCAGGAGATTCTGTCAAAAAATCGTGTTGGCAGAGCGCCAGCCAGTGACAATCCAATTACTATCAACCTATTTAAGGGAATCATTCGCTGTCAATGCGGTGCCTCAGTACATCCCACAGGTGTCAAGGCAACCTATCAAGGTGTTTACCGTTGTAACAATGTCCCTGATGGACGTTGCAATGTTCCTACCATTAAACGTAAACCCTTTGATAAATGGATGCTTGATAACATCGTTGGCTTCCTTGAGAGGGATGATGGTAACAACACTGACAAACGAAAAGCTGAGATTGAGTATCAAATTTCGTTGGTAACCAGCAAGTTAAAAAAGGCAACCACCCTGCTTCTCGAACTGGATGATGTTACAGAGCTTAAAGAACAGGTCAAAGAACTGAACATTCAACGCAGTAACTTGCAAAGTGAATTAGACGAACTCAATCAGCGTGAAACATTGAGTGATAAGCCGTTGCATCACCTGTCGGAGATTGACTTGACGACCAAAGCAGGAAGAGTAGAAGCACAACTCATACTGTCAAAATTCGTACAATCCATCGAGCTGCAACGTGAAATGATAATAATCACGCTTCGAAACGGTACTGTAATTGGAAAATCAAGAGACTTATCTCCTGTGTTATCACAGGATTTAATGAAGCAAGTTGTATCATCCCCGTCACCTACAGACATCGACATGTTCAGCGTCATTACATCTGATGAAGAGTTCAGGAAGTCTGGTAAGCAGGTTACAAAACGTTCTTAGCAAGAGATTTTACGCTATGACCTGACGGCTTTACGTTTTCATTTTTGAAATGTGCATAAATAAACGCCAAAACCCTGACAATACTGCGAAAAATGCATAAGCAATCACTTTATTAACAGGGTTTATCAGTGTATCAAGACATCTGAATTTTCACCATCAGCCCAGTGATACCAACGGTTGAGGGCGTTTTACTGTTTCACCACGGGGTACAGAGGGAATCAGACTATCTAACCCCTGATAAATAGCAGCTCATATGATGCATCATTGAACGTTGCTGAAAGCATGGCTAAAATCAAGAAAATTCTTATAAGTGGAATGGGGTTAATGGTTAAGAAAATCACATTACTGGGCTTGTCTGCTCTTTTTGTTTCACACGTTGCTTTTGCTGATAATTCGAGCAACTGGATTTCCGTTGCATCTAATGACACCACTGAATATTCAGCTAAAAAAGGTACTTTCAAAAACATCAAAGGCGAGTCATCTATCCTTATGATGTTCGATAACAAAAGCGATAAGACAATCAAATACTACAAAGTCAGCATCAAAAATGCGGATTGTGACAATGGCTTCGGAAAGCTGAGTTTCTTCGGTATGGATGGGAGATTAGATTTTCAGGGCGACTACGTAGCCGATGGAAACAGTGTTGGCGCTGGTATGGGTGATTTTATTTGTGCTGTGAGGGTTGCAGCAGCTAACGCACAAAAAGGCTAACTCATCGGGGGCGTTGATTTTCATCGCCTCTCTGTTAACCCCTTCTCTGACTTCCCATCATGGTCTGGTTCACTTTAGGTATACCTCAAGAGGCACTGATTTACTGAACCAGTTCACCCCAAAAATGATTTATTGAACCATGCAAAACAGACTGATATAATTGAACCATCTTAAACAGACTGCTACGGTTCACTATCATGACTTCACGTGTCTATGCTTACCTCAGAGCTTCCACCACTCAGCAAGACGCAACACGCGCCAAAGGTCAGTTGGATGAGTTCGCTACAGCCAACGGTATGACCATTTCAAGCTACTTCACAGAGAATGAATCAGGTGCATCGCTACAGCGTCCTGAGTTGTTCAGACTGCTTGAGATTGCGCAGAAGGGAGATGTTCTCTTAGTGGAGCAGGTAGACCGCCTGTCACGTTTGAGCGGCGAAGACTGGAACAAGTTACGGTCACTGATTAATGAGAAAGGTGTGAGAGTGGTTGCCTTAGACCTGCCAACAAGCCACCAGCTTATTCAGTCAGGTGATGAGTTCACCAGCAGAATGCTTGAGGCGCTAAACGGGATGATGCTGGACATGTTAGCGGCCATTGCCAGAAAAGATTACACAGACCGTAAGAGAAGACAGGCTCAGGGCATTGTAAAGGCCAAATCAGACGGTAAGTACAAAGGCCGTCCAGAGGACACACAGCGTAATGAGAGAATAGCCAAGCTGTTACAGGCTGGTATGTCCTACACTGACGTAATGGAAACGGTGAATTGCTCAAGGGCAACGGTGGCAAAGGTCAGTAAGAGTCTCAAAGAGATGGCTTAATTTGACTTGTGAATAGTCACGCCCTGCTTATGCGGGGCTTTCTGATTGATTTCATTGCAGATATGTTGAGGAATTGCTTGTTAAACGCTACTTTCTCAGGTTCGCCCTCTAAGCAGGTATTCATCTGCTCATCAAATCTTCCAGACCTTCACTGATATGTTCCAGTAATCAATGAAGGCCGAAAATAACGAGTGATGCCCTGATTTTACGGAAAAATTTTCATCAGTAATTTTCTGGCCTCATCCCTTAAATCATCGTTAACACGATTAGACGCAATAATTAGCCTTAGTGCTTCTTCACTTGCCCCTGCGGAAATGATTGCTCTCGCTTTACTGGTGCGGCTCCCACAGCTTTTTTCTGTGTATCCTTCCTGAGTATGCAGCAGTTCAATGAGGTCAGCACGTGAAATGGTGGTGTTGGCAAACTTGCTGTAATACGTCACAAAGCACCCCATACCAATAGCTTTAAGGTAGGTGTGTAATTTTTCGTCATCCATTGAGAGGCCCTTAAGAGAATATCTGAGGGAATTGTAACCCCCTGAAAGTCATCTTAACCAGTGGGTAAACTGAGATGAAAGGTTTGATGTCTGGATCCGGCTTATGCTTACCGTTATCCCTGTACCATTGTTTCTGGCATTCAACACAAGCCATGCAGCTTGAGTAATGTTCACTAGCACCATGTCTCTTGCAGATGTGAACAAAGAAACGCTGACCGCGTGCTCTGGCAATCTTTGCAGCAGCAGTTTTTCGGATGGTGAAGTCTTCGTTTCCGGTAAGAAACAAAAATCGGTTTGATGTCTGTACAGTAGGTTTCATTCTTCCAGTCTCCGGTGTGGAAAATCATTCAGCCCACCAGCGATTAACGCTTGATGGGAAGGAACCCTTTTCACCGTGATGGATTGTCTATGGCTTAACAGATGGGAAGGTCTGAAAAGTTGCAATTCACAATATTGCTGTAGGTGAGGTGACTCAACAATTTGGGGGTGTTTAGTCTTCGCTCTTATTGTGAATGTCTGCCATTTGATAAATCTCTTTAGATATGGCCGGACTAGTTGAACTCTCAAGCTACCCCGACTCAACGGGGGCTTAAGCAACGACACCAGATATTCCCACAACTCAAAGAGAACTCATCTCTAACAGGTTGATTATTATATCAAACGCAATGGTTTGATGCAATTGTAACCTGAGCTATTTTAGCGCTTTCTGAGGGCTTATGATGGGCCTTGAGGGAAGAATGTAGGTTGATATTAGGAACGCTTCAGAATGGCATACAGGGGTTCTGATAGGCTATCTGAATAGATTACAAGGCGAAAGCAAGAGCATGACAACGCGAAGCCATGCGAATGTTGAAAGGATAATTCCTTGATTGGTGATTCCACATCTTAACAGTAATCTTTAAAGGTATTGATTAAGTATCTTTGAAGAGATAATAAGATTTTAATGGCTTTTGGCGTAAGCCATTTTCTTATTGTAGTATTCAATTAGTAATAATCAGAAAACTTTAAAGATAATCTGTAAAGGTCTTAATGCATTATATCAATCGTAAAAAATCCGTCAATAGCAAAAAGTGCTAAATATGCTTTTCCGCCATACCACCCACCCCACCAATAATAACCATCCATCAATTTCAGTAATAACAAAATGCCACTGGACAAAAACACAGTTACGTATAATAATAATACAGTAATCCTCATTTATCAAAATCGGTCAACAGGGTCTTAGATAGATGAGAATAGCTAGAAGGTCACTTTCTCAGGTTTTATTATGGGGGGTGACCTTTCCTGTTTCAGGAGTATTAACATGAATGAAGAAAAGAAAGAAATACTTTACTATCGTAGCGGAAAAGACACGTCAATTCTACATGCAGTATAAGAGCCTTTCCGAATTAACAGGGATTACACCTCCCTCTGGTTATACCCCACCCCGTATGATGACAAAAACCAGAAGATACGAAGTTATCAAGGCTATCTGTCAGAAACTGAAACCCTTTGACAGAATTTAACAACATGTTAACATTTGTATATTGGATTGATTTCCTGACAAATTAATGGCTTTCCTGTGGCATCCCTTCCTCGGGACAGGTCAGCCAACCCCCTTACACATTCCAGATGACACTACACGGGTTACGTAAAAGACGGCCTGTGTGGTGTATTTTTGCATCTGAATTTCACGAGAGCGTTAATAATGAATAGTCCTACACAGAAACGAATTGAAATCGAATCACATTTCATCCCCAAAATTAAAGCTGCACTGGAAAATATCGAAGATGCAAAGGATATTTACAACGCAGACAGCCTGAATAAAGATACTCTTATTGCTATCAAGACTAAGCAACTAATGTCTCAGCCAGTCGAAGATTATGGATTCAGAATCCGACAGGTTACACACCCAGCGATGGTACAGACCATTATTCAGAACATGATGAATGAGAATTATATTGTGTATGAAATGGGCGCTGGATTTATCAAGTTTGTACTATTACAGCAGTCACCAAAACATAACCCGCTTGCTGAGATTGAAAAGGCATGTAAGAAAGCCGCTGAGAAATTTGTTGATGCAGGAATCACTGAGAAAGCGAATAAGGTAAATAATGCCATCCATGCTCACAATGTATTGGTGAAACAGGCTGAAGAGGCGTTATCGGGAATTAAACCGCTTGAATCGTATCTATCTGTGATTGTCGCTGGTGAGGTGGGTAATGACTAACAAAGTCACTGAAGCCGCTTACAAGGCTCAGATTGCCACTTTACAGGCTCAGTTAATGCAACGTCATACAGTGACTGCCATCGACGCTGTACAGCCTTTCTGTGAAGCTATAGGTATCAATCCCGCTGATTACGTTAAGGCCACCAGCGCCATGAGCAACCAGCATAAAGCGTTCTGTGACGGGATTCTGAAAGCAGCTTCTTCAAAGGTCACCCGCTTGCAGCGTGATGCAACTGTACGAATTCTCGAAGCACAGACAAAACGAAACAAAGCCATAACAGCAGCCTCAGAAGCGGCTGAAGTTGCTCAGTCGATGGGAGGGCTGTAAATGAATCAACTCTTTAATGAATATGGTCAGAAAGTAAGTTGTAATCTTTTGATGACGCTGCATCCATCGCTTATCACAAAGCTGGAAAAGCTTTCTGAACAGATTGGTCAAGGTGTGGTATCAGAAGACCAACGTTTAACACTGGCAATCGGGGAGATGCTCAGGAGGTTTGAATGACGCTTTATCCGTGTAATCCTCTGAAGTCTCAAGGGGATGCAATTCCGTTAACTCAAAATCTCGCCCTGAATATTCCTGTCCCAATGCTACAGAAGCTGGACAGAGTAGGTTATGAACTTGCGGGACGTTACAAATTGGGCGGATTATCAGAGCAGCGCGTGAGATTGCTGGCATTGGCTCACCTGATAGAGCGGGCTTAGTGCTTGTAATGTGAATGAAAACCAGATACTTTCAAAACCCGAATAGCCTATATTCAAGGGTCATTGAAGTCATAATCGTTTCAGTTAAAAAGCCAGGCCCTGATTTTAAATGCAAATAGCAATCATATTCAATAAGCCAGTTAAACTTCGCCCGATTTTACCGTCCAGCTGGCGAAAAAAAGGCACATCAGGCGCAAGGTTTTAACAATGTTGCCATCTTTACATTGCAGTCACCTGCACTTTCACATAACGTAATTCCCACTTTTATCGGTTAAGGAGCTCCGCTGTGCTTTACGTGATTTTTGCTGCAGATGTCGCTGATTCTCTGGAAAAACGTCTCTCCGTACGCCCTGCCCACCTTGCGCGCTTACAGCTGCTGCATGACGAAGGCAGATTATTGACCGCAGGCCCGATGCCTGCCGTCGACAGCAACGATCCGGGCGCGGCTGGCTTTACCGGCTCGACGGTGATTGCCGAATTTGAATCGCTCGAAGCGGCACAGGCCTGGGCGCAGGACGACCCGTATGTGGCGGCAGGCGTGTATGATAACGTCGTGGTGAAGCCGTTTAAAAAAGTTTTCTAGGATAAAAAAAGGCTCCGTACCAGGAGCCTTTTCTTATTAGTTCAGCGATGCCAGCCGCGCCGCAAAGCCAACAAACAGTAATCCAATTAAACCATTTCCCAGCTTCGCCAGTTTCTTTTTGGTTTTCAGGTAGCGCGTAACAAACGCGCCGGAGAAGATCAGGAAGCTCATATAGATAAAACTGATGATTTCCAGCGTGACCGCGAGGATCATAAAAGCGACGCCGGTGTGCTTCGCGCGAACGTCAATAAACTGCACAAAGAATGAGACATAAAACAAAATCGCCTTCGGGTTGGTCATACTCAGCACCAGCGAGCGTTTCATTATGGTTTTAGCCGGTTCGAGACCGCCAGCATCGCCCTGCTGTGTATGCCTTATTACCGACCAGAGCATTTTGCCGCCCAGCCATAACAGATAGAACGCCCCGAGATAGCGCACAATATTAAACAGCATTGGCGTGGTCTGGATCAGCGCCGCGACCCCCGCCCATGCCAGAAACATCAGTACCGCATCGCCAATAAATACGCCACTGGCGGCAAGATAGCCCTTTTTCACACCGTGACCAATACCGGTCTTTAAAACGAATAAGGTATTAGGCCCAGGCACCAGAACAATAAAAATAGCCCCGACAACATAGGTCCAGAAATTCAGTACACCCAAATCCGCAAACACCTCATCCTCCTTTTTGACGTAGCGAATAAAAAACATCGGGCACCTCTGTGGGTGCCCTTGTGTCATTCAGTAATCCTGAACGGCGAACAGCAACGCATTGCGATGACGGTTCATACTGCATTTTCTGATGGCGTGGATACGCATATTACGGCGGGATTGTGCTTCCAGCCAACGCGCTTTGCGACGACTTGTCTGTCGCAACATGCGCCAGCGCCCTACTTCTGTTCTACTGCGCTTCATGTTACCAACTCTTCACAAAACAGAGCGTTCATTATAGTCCCTTGCCTGCGGCAGACCAGCGCTTTTATCTGGCGTTTTTATTTGCCAGAAAAATCCTGACGCGTAAACTCTTAACAATACGCTTTCAAAAGGATTTTTTATTATGACAACCTTCTACACCGTGGTGAGTTGGCTGCTCATTCTGGGATACTGGCTGTTAATCGCAGGGGTGACATTACGCATCCTGATGAAGCGCCGAGCCGTTCCCTCTGCCATGGCATGGCTGTTGATTATTTATATCCTGCCGCTGGTCGGCATCATTGCGTATTTATCCTTTGGCGAGCTTCACCTCGGTAAACGCCGGGCCGAGCGTGCCCGGGCGATGTGGCCCTCCACGGCGAAATGGCTGAACGATCTGAAATCCTGCAAACATATTTTTGCCGAAGAGAACAGTGACGTCGCCGCGTCGTTATTTAAGCTCTGTGAGCGCCGCCAGGGGATTGCCGGGGTGAAAGGCAATCAGCTGCAATTGATGACCACCTCTGATGACGTGATGAACGCCCTGATCCGCGATATTCAGCTGGCGCGGCATAATATCGAGATGGTGTTTTATATCTGGCAGCCCGGTGGCATGGCCGATCAGGTAGCTGAATCCCTGATGGCCGCGGCACGCCGGGGGATCCACTGCCGTCTGATGCTCGACTCCGCCGGTAGCGTGAATTTTTTCCGCAGCAACTGGGCATCCATGATGCGCAATGCCGGTGTGGAAGTGGTCGAAGCGTTAAAGGTTAACCTGATGCGTGTGTTTCTGCGCAGGATGGATCTGCGCCAGCACCGCAAAATGGTGCTCATCGACAACTACATCGCCTATACCGGCAGCATGAACATGGTCGACCCGCGCTTCTTTAAACAGGATGCCGGTGTGGGTCAGTGGATCGATCTGATGGCGCGCATGGAGGGCCCGGTCGCCACCGCGATGGGGATCGTCTACTCCTGTGACTGGGAGATTGAAACTGGCAAACGCATTCTGCCCCCACCGCCGGATGCCAATATCATGCCGTTTGAACAGGCCAGTGGGCACACTATTCACACTATCGCCTCCGGACCGGGCTTCCCGGAAGATCTGATCCATCAGGCGTTATTGACCGCCGCCTATTCCGCCCGCGAATACCTGATCATGACCACCCCCTATTTCGTGCCGAGTGACGATCTGCTCCACGCTATCTGCACCGCCGCCCAGCGCGGGGTCGACGTCAGTATCATCCTGCCGCGCAAGAACGATTCGGTGCTGGTGGGCTGGGCCAGCCGGGCCTTTTTCAGCGAACTGCTGGCAGCCGGGGTGAAGATTTACCAGTTTGAAGGTGGGCTGTTGCATACCAAGAGCGTGCTGGTGGACGGTGAGCTCAGCCTGGTGGGAACAGTGAACCTCGATATGCGTAGTCTGTGGCTCAATTTTGAGATCACGCTGGTGATCGACGATACCGGTTTTGGGGGCGATCTGGCGGCCGTGCAGGATGATTATATCTCGCGCTCCCGCCTGCTGGATGCCCGTCTGTGGATGAAAAGGCCGCTATGGCAGCGAATTGCCGAACGACTGTTTTACTTCTTTAGTCCGTTGCTGTAAAACGTGCCCAACGATGTTAAACAGGTAGTCATCATGGAAATGGATCTGAACAATCGCCTGACCGAAGACGAAACGCTCGAGCAGGCCTACGATATCTTTCTGGAACTGGCCGTCGATAATCTCGACCCGGCTGACGTGATTCTCTTTAATTTACAGTTTGAAGAGCGTGGCGGCGCCGAGCTGTTCGATCCGTCTGAAGACTGGGCTGAACATGTCGATTACGACCTGAACCCGGACTTCTTCGCCGAGGTGGTAATTGGCCTGGCGGAGACCGACGGGGGCGAGATCAATGATATTTTTGCCCGCGTTCTGCTGTGTCGTGAGAAAGACCACAAGCTCTGCCACATACTCTGGCGCGAATAAAAAAAGGCTGCGATTGCAGCCTTTTTTATTGCCTTTTACCCGGTCAGAGCGGGTCAACCTTCAGGCAGGAGACCGCATGGCGGAAGCTGCCCTCCAGTACCGGACGCGTTTTCGCGCACTCCGGCCCGGCAATCGGGCAGCGGGTACGGAACACGCAGCCAGACGGCGGGTTGATGGGCGACGGCAGTTCCCCTTCCAGCAGCTGAATGGTCTTATTCTGCTCCAGGTCAGGATCCGGCACCGGCACGGCAGACATCAGCGCTCTGGTGTAAGGGTGTAACGGATTATGATACACCTCATCATAGGTGCCCAGCTCCACCGCATGGCCCAGATACATCACCAGTACGCGATCGGAGATGTGCTTCACCACCGCCAGGTCGTGGGCGATAAAGATTAGTGACAGCCCCATCTCACGCTGCAGTTTTTGCAGCAGGTTAACTACCTGCGCCTGAATCGACACGTCCAGCGCGGAGACCGGTTCGTCACAGATAATCAGCTTCGGCTCAAGGATCAGCGCGCGGGCAATGCCGATACGCTGGCACTGGCCGCCCGAGAACTCGTGCGGATAGCGGTTGATAAGGTTCGGCAGCAGACCGACCTTCATCATCATCGCCTTGACGCGGTCGCGCACTTCGGTACGCGGCATCTTCGGATGGTAGGTGCGCAGCGGCTCAGCGATGATCTCGCCAATGGTCATACGCGGGTTCAGTGACGCCAGCGGGTCCTGGAAAATCATCTGAATGTCGCTTCGGACCTCGCGCCACTCTTCCGGCTTCATCCCCAGCAGATCTTTACCCAGCCAGGCGACCTTGCCGCCAGTGGCTTTGACCAGGCCGATGATCGCGCGGGCAAAGGTGGATTTGCCGCAGCCCGACTCCCCCACCACGCCAAGGGTCTCCCCCTCGTAGAGACGCAGGGTGACGCCGTCAACCGCTTTCAGGGTTTTCGCCGGCTGCCAGAACCACTGCTTGCCGTCTTTGATGTCGAAGTGCACTTTCAGATCGGCGATTTCAAGCAGAACATTTCTTTTTTCGTCAATGGCTGTCATACCAGCTCCTCGTACGGCTTAAAGCAGGCACGCAGACGGCCTGGTGCAAACTCTTCCAGCGGCGGCGCGCTGTTGCAGATTTCCATCGCGTGCGGACAGCGCGGCTGGAACGGGCAGCCTTTCGGCAGACGCAGCAGGTTGGGCGGGTTGCCAGGAATGGTCAGCAGCGACTCCCCTTCCGCATCAAGACGCGGTACCGCATTCAGCAGGCCAATGGAGTACGGGTGCGCCGGATGATAGAAGACATCTCGCGCTTTACCGTACTCCATGGTACGCCCGGCATACATCACCAGCACTTTATCGCAGATCCCGGCCACGACGCCCAGATCGTGGGTAATCATGATGATCGCAGTATTAAACTCGCGCTTCAGCTCGTTCAGCAGGGTCATGATCTGCGCCTGAACGGTCACGTCCAGGGCGGTGGTCGGTTCATCGGCAATGAGCAGTTTTGGCCGGCACAGCAGCGCCATCGCGATCATCACGCGCTGGCGCATCCCGCCGGAGAACTCGTGCGGGAACATGCGCATACGCTTACGCGCTTCCGGCATTTTTACCGCATCCAGCATCTTAACCGACTCTTCAAACGCTTCGGCTTTGCCCATCCCCTTGTGCAGCATCAGCACTTCCATCAGCTGCTCGCCCACACGCATGTACGGGTTCAGGGAGGTCATCGGATCCTGGAAAATCATGGATATTTGCTCGGCACGCAGCTTGTTAAGCTCGTTCTCCGGCAGGTTAAGGATCTGCTTACCGTTAAAGGTGGCAGAGCCGCCGATAACGCCATTCTGTGCCAGCAGCCCCATCAGCGCGAACGCCGTCTGGGATTTACCGGAACCGGATTCACCCACGATACCCAGCGTTTCGCCAGCACGCAGGCTGAAGTTAAGATCGTTTACCGCAGTCACATCGCCATCAGGCGTTTTAAAGGTGACGCGCAGATCTTTCACATCCAGCAGAAGGTTACCCTGCTGATGCGCTTGTGGGGCAGATGCCGTTTCAATAATAGTCATGGCGGCACTCCTTAACGGTCTTTCGGATCGAGGGCATCACGCAGGCCATCGCCGATAAAGTTGAAACAAAACAGTGTTACCACCAGGAAACCCGCCGGGAACAGCAGCAGCCACGGTGAAACTTCCATAGAGTTGGCGCCATCGCTCAGCAGCGCACCCCAGCTGCTCAGTGGCTCCTGGGTACCCAGGCCGAGGAAGCTCAGGAAAGATTCAAACAGGATCATGCTAGGTACCAGCAGCGAGGCATACACCACCACCACACCCAGCACGTTTGGCACGATATGACGGACCACGATATTACCGGTCGAAACCCCGCCCACCTGCGCCGCTTCGATAAACTCTTTGCGCTTCAGGCTCAGGGTCTGGCCGCGCACGATACGCGCCATATCGAGCCAGGAGACCATGCCGATAGCCACAAAGATCAGCAAAATGTTCTGGCCAAAGAAGGTCACCAGCAGAATGACGAAGAACATAAACGGGAAGGAGTTGAGGATCTCCAGAATACGCATCATCACCGAATCGACCTTGCCGCCGAGATAGCCGGAGAGCGATCCGTATAACGTACCCAGAATCACCGCAACAAAAGCTGCTGCGATCCCTACCATCAACGAAATGCGTCCACCGATGGCCACACGGACCAGCAGGTCACGTCCGGACGAGTCGGTACCAAAGTAGTGGCCCGATTCGGTATCCGGCGCGCTGGACATCATGCCCCAGTCGGTATCGAAGTAGGTGAACTGCGACAGCATCGGCGCGAGCGTCACAAACAGGGCGATAAGGACCAGGACAATCAGGCTGGCAACCGCAGCACGGTTATGCATGAAGCGACGGCGTGCATCCTGCCAGAGGCTACGCCCCTCCACTTCCAGTTTTTCACTGAAGTTTTCCAGCGCCTCGCTGTTTTTCTTACTTAACATCATGGCGAGCTCCAGTGTCAGTAGCGGATTTTCGGATCGATAACGGCATAGAGCACGTCGACGATCGCGTTAAAGAAGATGGTGAGCGCGCCAACGAGAATGGTCAGACTCAGTACCAGTGAATAGTCGCGGTTAAGGGCGCCGTTAACGAACAGCTGACCAATACCCGGCAGACCATAGATGGTTTCGATAACCATTGACCCGGTGATAATCCCGACGAACGCAGGGCCCAGATAAGAGAGCACCGGCAGCAGCGCAGGTTTTAACGCATGACGGAAGATGATGCGGCGCATCGGCAGCCCTTTGGCCCGGGCAGTACGGATGAAGTTCGAGTGCAGCACTTCAATCATTGAACCACGGGTGATACGCGAAATACTGGCGATATAGGCGAGAGACAACGCGACCATCGGCAGGATCATAAATTTCAGCGCCCCGCCATTCCAGCCGCCGCCGGGCAGCCATTTCAGGGTGATGGCAAATATCATGACCAGCAAAGGGGCCACGACAAAACTCGGTATGACGACACCGGTCATTGCCACCCCCATAACGGTGTAATCCCATTTCGTGTTCTGGTTAAGCGCGGCAATAACGCCCGCCGTGACGCCAAGAATAACGGCCAGTAAAAACGCCGCGGCGCCTAATTTCGCCGAAACGGGGAAGCTGGACGCCACCAGATCGTTTACGGAATAATCTTTATATTTAAACGACGGACCAAAATCACCGTGGGCCAGCTGTTTCAGATAGTTGAAATACTGGGTGGAGATAGGATCGTTTAAATGATATTTCGCTTCGATATTCGCCATAACTTCTGGCGGCAGCGTACGTTCACCGGTGAATGGACTTCCCGGCGCGAGACGCATCATAAAGAAGGAGATCGTGATAAGAATGAATAGCGTTGGGATCGCTTCAAGACAGCGACGTAGGATAAATTTCAACATTGCCCGTACCTTCTGGCGTGTGCCTATATAATATTACGATGAGTAGACACCGTGGGGCAGACAGCGCCCGCCCCACTCATTGCCATTAATGCTTGATAATATACAAGTTTTTAACGTAGATATTATCCATCGGGTCTTTCCCGGTATATCCACCTACCCACGGTTTCACCAGACGGGCGTTCACGTAGTAGTAAACCGGTACGATCGCAGAATCTTTGTCGAGCTGCTGTTCCGCTTTCGCGTAGAGCTCGGCGCGCTGCGCTTCGTCAGTCACTTTCAGGGTATCGCCGATCAGCTTATCGAACTCTGCGCTCTTATAGTGCGCGGTGTTGTTCGAGCTGTCGCTCAGCATGGTGTTCAGGAAAGAGGTCGGCTCGTTGTAGTCCGCACACCAGCCGGCACGCGCCACATCAAAGGTGCCCTGATGGCGGCTATCCAGGAAGGTTTTCCACTCCTGGTTTTCCAGCTTCACGTTCACACCCAGGTTTTTCTTCCAGATGGAAGAGACTGCGATAGCCAGTTTCTTATGCAGATCGGAGGTGTTATACAGCAGGCTGAAGGTCAGCGGCTTGTCTGCGGTATAACCCGCTTCGGCCAGCAGTTTCTTCGCTTCTGCATTACGCTGTTCCTGGGTCATTTTGAACCATTCTGGCTCGGTCAGCTTCGCACCATCGGTGTACGGTGGCGTGTAGCTGTACGCTGGCAGGTCGCCCTGGTTTTTCACTTTGTTGACGATGATATCGCGATCCAGCGCCAGCTTCAGGGCGGTACGAACGCGAACGTCAGTGAATGGCGCTTTCTGGTTGTTGATTTCGTAATAATAGGTGCAGAGGTACGGGTCAACGTGTACTTCAGCAGGGATCTCTTTCTTCAGCTTCTGGAACAGTTCAATCGGCATGTTGTTATAGGTCATGTCGATTTCGCCGCTGCGGTAGCGGTTAACGTCAGTCACTTCAGAAGAGATTGGCAGATAGGTGACCTGATTAATGACAGTTTTCGCGTTATCCCAGTAGTTGGTATTACGCTCCAGGTCGATACGTTCGTTAACGACCCAGGCTTTCAGCTTGTAGGCGCCGTTAGTCACGATATTGGCGGGCTGAGTCCACTTATCGCCAAATTTTTCAACCGCGGCTTTTGGAACCGGGGAGACGGACGGGTGAACCAGCAGCTTATAGAAATAAGGGACCGGCTCGCTCAGGGTAACTTCGAACGTATTGTCATCGATCGCTTTTACGCCGAGATCGGTAATCGGTTTTTTACCGGTGATGATGTCATCAATATTGGCGATGTGGCCATACTGCAGATAGCTCGCATACGGTGAGGCAGTATTAGGATCTGCCAGACGCTGCCAGCTATAAACGAAATCGTGGGCGGTAACCGGGGAACCATCGGACCATTTCGCGTCTTTACGCAGGTGGAAGGTCCAGACTTTAAAGTCTTTGTTTTCCCATTTTTCAGCTACACCCGCAACCGGGTGGCCGTTTACGTCAGTGACCAGCAGACCTTCGAACAGATCGCGGTTAACGTTAGACTCCGGTACACCTTCAATCTTGTGCGGATCCAGAGACTGAACCTCAGCACCGTTGTTACGCACCAGCGTTTGCTTCTCCGCCAGTTGAACTCCAGCAGGGACGTCAGCAGCCATTGCAACGTTGCCTGCGATTAGCGCAGTTAAAATCCCCGCAGCTACCAGACTTTTTTTTGTGATGATGGACATTGTGTTGATACTCCACTCTTTATAATTACTGGTTTTTACCAGCCTGTTTAATTCCCCTTTTTAGGGGTTCCCTGACAACGTAGGAGTTTATGCTGCCGTCAGGCGTTTTTTACTTCTCGCTATCACCGACTTTACTATTACTGGCGGCTCGTCTGGCCGCCTTGCGTCGATTTGTGACATGCCTCCCCTGCCGAGGCATGTATTAATTCTTATAGGTCAAAATCGTTAATGAAAAAGATTCTCAACTAGAAGAATTACGCTGAAATGGAATGGCCGGAAAGTACCAAATGAGTTACTTAGGTGCCAATACATTTTGCAAATTTGTTAACCAATTCTCTTTTACGGAAGGGACCGTCATGCCGTGGCCTGCTATGTCCCGCACCGAAAAAGAAAAAAGTGACCAATATTCAATGAGATGAAGAAAATGTTATGGATGAGCGCACCGCGATGCCAGAAGCGTTCTCTTTTTTGTACAAAAAATTAACAACTGTCTATTATTTAGCACATTCATCTAAATCATTCAGCAAATTACTAATATCATCTCAGTAATCTTGCAGCAAGCCCCAGAGTATTGTGTGAGTAAAATAACAGACGTATTGCGCAGTTTATGAGCAGGTGAGCGGCATGGGAACAGGCAAGTGATTGAAAATCAACAAAACAAAATTATTAATAAAATTAATTATAGTTAAAGCGATTTTCAACTTTCATTATATGATTTGCTGATAATGACAAAAAAAGCGGAGCCCAGGGCTCCGCTTTTTCATTTGAAGGATTAACCTAATAACCCCGGAAAGATTGATTTCAGACCGGTTACAATAAATTCAATCCCTAGCGCCATCAGCAGCAGACCCATTATACGGGTGATAACGTTAATACCCGTCTGTCCCAACAGGCGTACCAGCCATGGCGCAATACGGAATACCCCCCAGCAACAGAAGGCAAACAGAGCAATGGCGATCGAAAAGCCAATCAGATGCATCAGGTTATGGTAACGCGTTCCCCATACGATGGTAGAACTGATAGCCCCTGGCCCTGCCATCAAGGGCAACGCCAGCGGCACCACGCCAATGCTCTCGCGGATGGCGGTTTCTGATTTCTCCTGCTTGTTCTGTTTGTCCTCACCCAGCTTGCCGCTGATCATTGACATGGCAATGGTGACGACGAGGATCCCACCGGCAATTCTGAACGAATCGATTGAGATGCCAAAAATCTGCAATATTGAGTCCCCAAGATAGAGCGACGTCAGCAGGATGATGGCCACAGACAAATTTGCCGTCAGGTTGGTTTTATTCCTGGCAAGGGCGGTTTGATAGCTGGTCATACTGATGAAGACGGGAATAATACCCACCGGGTTCACCAGCGCGAACAGACCGATAAAAAACTTAAAATAGGTTGGGAAATCAAAGAGCGATAGGCTCACTGTTAGCTCCGCTGATTAGCAAGTCTCAATATAAAATGTGGCATCCACAGTAACCGCGCAGACGATACGCCTTTTATGCCGCCAGTTCACCACAATAATGCTAAATATGGTGATGTAACGCTGTAAAATATTTGTGTACTTTATACGTTGTTATGGTTCAATTAGTTTTGCAATTATTTAACAACTGACGAAATGCCCTAAAATACCCCTGCTGAAAGGTATCAGCTTATGGATAAATTGATACAGATCATGTTTTCGGTACTCAGAAGTGAGTAATCTTGATTACGCCACCAGGGAGACTCAGAGTCTGAACGTAGGCTACTGATGGGAGGCTCTTTTAGTAAATCAGGGGAACGATAAAAACATTAACACCTTGTTTTTACGTAAGTTAAGCAAGTGGCAATGACGCTGACTATACTGTTTTCGTGTCGAGCAGCTGATTTACTAAAAGAGTTTAACATTATCAGGAGAGCATTATGGCTGTTACTAATGTCGCTGAACTTAACGCACTTGTAGAGCGCGTAAAAAAAGCCCAGCGTGAATATGCCAATTTCACCCAAGAACAGGTTGATAAAATCTTCCGCGCCGCCGCTCTGGCTGCTGCAGATGCTCGAATCCCTCTCGCTAAAATGGCCGTTGCCGAATCTGGTATGGGTATCGTCGAAGATAAAGTGATCAAAAACCACTTTGCTTCCGAGTATATCTACAACGCCTATAAAGACGAGAAGACTTGTGGCGTTCTGTCTGAAGATAACACGTTCGGTACCATCACCATTGCTGAGCCAATCGGCATCATCTGCGGTATCGTTCCAACCACCAACCCAACGTCTACTGCTATCTTCAAATCGCTCATCAGCCTGAAGACGCGTAACGCGATCATTTTCTCTCCACACCCACGTGCTAAAGATGCCACCAACAAAGCTGCAGATATCGTTCTGCAAGCGGCGATCGCTGCGGGTGCACCAAAAGACCTGATCGGCTGGATCGATCAGCCTTCCGTGGAGCTGTCTAACGCTCTGATGCACCACCCAGACATTAACCTGATTCTGGCAACTGGTGGCCCAGGCATGGTTAAAGCGGCCTATAGCTCCGGTAAACCGGCTATCGGCGTAGGTGCGGGTAATACCCCTGTTGTTATCGACGAAACCGCCGATATCAAACGTGCTGTTGCCTCTGTACTGATGTCTAAAACCTTCGATAACGGCGTAATCTGTGCTTCCGAGCAGTCCGTTGTGGTTGTTGACTCCGTATACGATGCCGTTCGCGAACGTTTCGCCAGCCACGGCGGCTACCTGCTGCAGGGTAAAGAGCTGAAAGCGGTTCAGGACATCATCCTGAAAAATGGTGCACTGAACGCCGCCATCGTAGGTCAGCCAGCGTATAAAATTGCTGAACTGGCAGGTTTCACCGTTCCAGCCAGCACGAAGATCCTGATTGGCGAAGTGAATATCGTTGACGAAAGCGAGCCGTTTGCGCACGAAAAACTCTCTCCGACGCTGGCAATGTACCGCGCGAAAGATTTTGAAGAAGCGGTTGTTAAAGCGGAGAAACTGGTAGCTATGGGCGGTATCGGTCATACCTCCTGCCTGTATACCGACCAGGACAACCAGCCAGATCGTGTTGCTCACTTCGGTCAGATGATGAAAACAGCACGTATTCTGATTAACACCCCTGCTTCTCAGGGTGGTATCGGTGACCTGTATAACTTCAAACTCGCGCCTTCCCTGACTCTGGGTTGTGGTTCATGGGGTGGTAACTCCATCTCTGAGAACGTTGGTCCTAAGCACTTGATCAACAAGAAAACCGTTGCTAAGCGAGCTGAAAACATGTTGTGGCATAAACTTCCGAAATCTATCTACTTCCGCCGTGGCTCCCTGCCAATCGCGCTGGATGAAGTGATTACTGATGGCCACAAACGTGCGCTCATCGTGACTGACCGTTTCCTGTTCAACAACGGCTACGCAGACCAGATCACCTCTGTTCTGAAAGCGGCTGGCGTGGAAACTGAAGTCTTCTTCGAAGTTGAAGCTGACCCAACCCTGTCCGTTGTTCGCAAAGGCGCAGAGCTGGCAAACTCCTTCAAACCAGACGTGATCATCGCGCTGGGTGGCGGCTCCCCAATGGACGCAGCCAAAATTATGTGGGTAATGTACGAGCACCCAGAAACGCACTTCGAAGAGCTGGCGCTGCGCTTTATGGATATCCGTAAACGTATCTACAAGTTCCCGAAAATGGGCGTGAAAGCGAAAATGATCGCCGTCACCACCACTTCCGGTACCGGTTCTGAAGTGACGCCATTTGCTGTTGTTACCGACGATGCAACAGGTCAGAAATACCCACTGGCAGACTACGCTCTGACCCCGGACATGGCGATTGTTGACGCCAACCTGGTCATGGACATGCCGAAATCACTCTGTGCATTCGGTGGTCTGGATGCGGTAACTCACGCCCTGGAAGCTTATGTTTCTGTACTGGCGTCTGAGTTCTCTGACGGTCAGGCTCTGCAGGCACTGAAACTGCTGAAAGAGAACCTGCCAGCCTCTTATAACGAAGGCTCTAAAAACCCGGTTGCCCGTGAGCGTGTGCACAGTGCTGCCACCATCGCCGGTATCGCGTTTGCTAACGCCTTCCTGGGTGTGTGTCACTCCATGGCGCACAAGCTGGGCTCTCAGTTCCACATTCCTCACGGTCTGGCGAACGCCCTGCTGATTTCTAACGTTATCCGTTACAACGCTAACGATAACCCGACCAAGCAGACGGCATTCAGCCAGTACGACCGTCCGCAGGCTCGTCGTCGCTACGCAGAAATTGCTGACCACCTGGGCCTGAGCGCTCCTGGCGATCGTACTGCTGCGAAGATCGAGAAACTGCTGGCATGGCTGGAAAGCCTGAAAGCGGAACTGGGTATTCCTAAGTCTATCCGTGAAGCTGGCGTTCAGGAAGCTGACTTCCTGGCACACGTAGACAAGCTGTCTGAAGATGCCTTTGATGACCAGTGTACCGGTGCGAACCCGCGCTACCCACTGATCGCAGAGCTGAAACAGATCCTGCTGGATACCTTCTATGGCCGCGAATACACTGAAGGTGTGGTTGCTGCACCGGCAGCTGTAGAAACGCTGGTAAAAGCGGATAAGAAAGCGAAGAAAAGCGCTTAATTAATCGCTCAATAAAAAACCCGCTCCGGCGGGTTTTTTTATGTCTCTTTTCCAGCGCAAATAGCGACAGACGAACTGGACCGTTAACGACGACTGGCTTCCTGAATCGCCGTCAGAGAGCCTGTTACCAGCGCCTCTTTATAATGCTTACGACATACGGATACATAGCGCTCATTACCGCCAATCACCACCTGTTCGCCTTCCGCATAGGGTTTTCCTGCCTGATCAAGACGCAGCACCATACTCGCTTTACGCCCGCAGAAGCAGATGGTTTTTAATTCCACCAGCTTATCTGACCATGCCAGCAAATACTGGCTGCCGACAAACAGTTCGCCGCGAAAATCCGTTCGCAGCCCATAGCAAAGTACTGGAATATCCAGTTCATCAACGACTTCAGAAAGCTCATGAACCTGCTGACGCGTTAAAAACTGGCTCTCATCCACCAGCACGCAATGGACTGCCTGGTCAGCCGCCTGTGCACGAATTTCGTCCAGCAGATTAGTTTGTGGGTTAAATAACCTGGCTGGAGAAGAGAGGCCAATTCGCGAACTCACTTTTCCGGCACCAAAACGGTCATCGATTTCGGCGGTGTAAACCACCGTACGCATCCCACGCTCCTGGTAATTGTAGGAGGATTGCAGTAACGCGGTCGACTTACCTGCGTTCATTGCTGAATAGTAGAAATACAGTTGTGCCATTGGCCGTTAAACCCTAATCAATGTGTATTATTACCGATAGGCGATTGTACCATATTTTGTCGGGTCTTCCGTGCTGCAGCGCGGAAGACCCGCGTTACGAGAGATTTTATCCACCACCGGGATATAGGACACATCATGAAGGAGCATACGAAAAGAACATAAAAACCCATGGTTTTATAAACGCTAAGTTCCGGAAAAACCTGTTATTTTAATGTCGCCACCAGGCTGAAAATGATTCAGGCGTAATTAACGGTTTCATCGGGTAACCGTGTTTTCAGTACTAATACGAAAGGTTGATATTTATCCGGAGAAACAATAATCCCCATGAAAATTGCCTGTAAAAAAAGAGTTCACCGTCAGGTTTACAACGCATCTTTTGATAACGTCGCCCCCCTTTCTCCCCGCCAAATTTAAGTTCCGGTAATTAATAATAGTGCCGAATATTAGGTATTTTTGAATTCCTTACATTCTGGCCTATTGCACATATCAATTTATGCCTCTATTATTACCTCAACAAACCCCCACATTATAAGTTTGAGATTACTACAATGAGCGAAGCACTTAAAATTCTGAACAACATCCGCACTCTCCGTGCCCAGGCGAGAGAATGTACTCTGGAAACGCTTGAAGAAATGCTGGAGAAATTAGAAGTCGTTGTTAATGAGCGTCGTGAAGAAGAAAACGCCGCTGCTGCTGAAATCGAAGAACGTACACGTAAACTGCAGCAATATCGTGAAATGCTGATCGCTGATGGTATTGATCCTAACGAATTGCTGAACAGCATGGCTGCCGCTAAAACCGGTACTAAAGCTAAACGTGCTGCGCGTCCGGCTAAATATAGCTACATCGATGAGAACGGCGAATCTAAAACCTGGACCGGCCAGGGCCGTACTCCAGCTGTTATCAAAAAAGCAATGGATGAGCAAGGTAAACAACTGGACGACTTCCTGATCCAGGAATAAGCCAGTAAATATCCGAAAAATCCCGCTTAATGCGGGATTTTTTATGCCTTTATTTTATCTCGTGTGACATTCTGTTACACGTGCACATATAACGATTACATCACACTATTACCCTGCCCTACATGAGCGACACCCTAAAAAGGTTATAAAAAAACCGGCGTAGCATAGCTATCACCGGTTTTGCTTAGGGCGTTAACGCCGTATTAGTTTTTAATGTCCAGCGTCTCTTTCAGCCAGCCCTTAAATTCTTCGCCCAGGGACTGGTGACGAACACCATATTCAACGAAGGCCTGCATGTAACCGAGTTTATTACCGCAGTCATGGCTCTTACCTTTCATATGGTAAGCCTCGACGGTCTCTTTTTCGATCAGCATGTCGATGGCATCGGTCAGCTGGATCTCATCGCCGGCGCCTGGAGGCGTTTTCGCCAGCAGCGGCCAAATCTCTGCGCTCAGTACATAACGCCCTACTACAGCGAGGTTAGATGGCGCTACGTCGGCTTTTGGCTTCTCAACCACGCCAACCATTGGCACGCTGTCGCCTGGCTTCATATCGACGCCTTTGCAGTCCACAACGCCATAAGCGGTAACGTCTTCAACTGGCTCAACCATGATCTGGCTGCTGCCCGTTTCGTCGAAGCGTTTAATCATTTCAGCCAGGTTATCCTGGGAAAGATCGGATTCAAACTCGTCCAGAATAACGTCGGGTAAAATAACCGCTACCGGCTCGTTACCGACTACCGGGTGGGCACACAACACGGCGTGACCCAGACCTTTTGCCAGCCCCTGACGGACCTGCATAATAGTGACATGCGGCGGGCAAATAGACTGCACTTCCTGAAGAAGCTGACGCTTCACGCGTTTTTCCAGCATGGCTTCAAGTTCAAAACTGGTATCGAAATGGTTTTCGATAGAGTTTTTGGATGAATGTGTTACCAGCACAATTTCAGTGATGCCTGCAGCAATACATTCGTTGACCACATACTGGATTAATGGCTTATCAACGAGTGGCAGCATCTCTTTTGGAATTGCCTTCGTTGCTGGCAGCATCCTGGTTCCCAACCCGGCAACCGGGATAACGGCCTTTCTCACTTTCGAATTTACGGCAGCCATTGAAACTCTCCTGAACTGTTCATGTTTTGAACTTTAGTCTGCATTAATAACGCGTTCAGTATATCAGCCTGTGGATGGTGTCCGGGTCTGAAAAGGACGCGCTACCGCTTAATTAGGATAAATACGAATAAAAACAGGCACCGATAGTAGCATTGCCCGTAAAACGACGGTAAAGCTATCTACCGTTTAAATTCCAACTGACTATTCTGTGGACAACATTAAGCGCAACCGCCCCCCCGTCCCCCAAATTTGGCATTGCCATGAGGTACAGCGGTGGCTTATTTGATTCAGGTAAGTATTTCCTAAGGTTCCTAACGGGACGCCGTTACTGACCTGAATATGATGCTCCCCGGTATTTAGCGTGGCATTAAGTCCGGCAGAGACCAAAATCAAATTTTTCAGGCCGCTATGGTAATAACCGACCAGTAATGGGAATTGTCCTGGTAAACTGGCCTGGCGCAACAGCTGGTTGACCTGTTTCAACAGGCTGCCTAACTCAGGCAGACGCTGACCCTGATGAGAAAGTTGTTCCTGAAGCAATCCATTAAATAATGCCCGCAATAATAATGCCGCCAGCACACCATTATCGCCCGCCCGGGTAACATCCAGACAATAAAACGCCAGATCGTTTTCAGATAATGGTGCGATATCCAGCACCAGACCCGGTTGATCGGCAGCCATCAGCTGGCGGTAATTAACTTTGCACCCGGAAAATGTCTGCTGAACCGGCGGCTGAAGCTCCTGTAACAGTTTTGCCGCCGCAGAGGGGTTATTCACCAGCGCATCCCAGTCCTGAAAAAGCCGCTCTTCCTCTTCAACACGCGAATTAAACATATTGGGATAGAGGCAGGCGAGAACGGTTTCACGCAAGCGATTCAGATCTTTAACTGGCTTAAGCAATACGTCCTGGACACCCAGGCGTAACGCTTTTGCGATATCGGCCATATTTTCGGTCGCAGAGATGACCAGAATGGGGATCTGGTCGCCGGCATTACGTAAATGCTCCACCAGCTTCAGGCCATTCATCCGCGGCATGGCGATGTCGCAAATCATCAAATCGGGCTTAATGCCCACCATTTTTTCCAGGGCGTCGATCCCATCACCTGCAAGTGCAGTCGTCGCCCCCAGCGATGATAGCCATGAATCCAGTAAGGAGCGGAAAACAGGCTCGTCTTCAACTATCAGAATTTGTTTCCCGGCTAATGGCTGTGTCATGGTCTCTCCCGGCGCTGACAATAGATAAATAGTGGCATGCTATCGGCACTATCGCCTGTCAGATTTTGCTGAAGTAATCAAAAAAAGGGTGCTCAGGCTGTTGCCCGCACTAAAGGTAATAATTCGTCCATTTTCTTTTCGACTGCCTGCGCGCCTGCGGTAATGGCCGCTTCAGCACGATGGAAATCGAGCGTTGAAATTTGTGGACAAAAAGGTTGAATCAATATATCCGGCGGATCACCCGCCATTCGGTTGCGCTTCAGGCGATTTTCCAGCACCTGAATCGATGTCGTCATGATTTCCATGGCGGTTGGCGCAGCAACCAGTTTACGGGTGGTTCGCGTGAAGCGTCCTCGCAGGCGTTTATGCCATGCGAGATCGTCCAGAGCGGACTCATCCGACTGGGTGTTAACCGGCATCAGATCCTGTTGCATCAGGTGAGCATCGTGCTGGAGATCGACGGCAATTACGATATCAGCCCCCATCGCACGGGTCAGTGAAATAGGGACAGGATTAACAACGCCACCGTCAACCAGCCAGTAACCATTGTGCGGAACCGGTGCCATCAGGCCCGGCATACTGCAGGAGGCGCGGACGGCAAGATGAATATCGCCTTCGGTAAACCAGATCTCCCTGCCGGTGCTGAGGTTGGTCGCAACCGCACCGAAAGGCATCTGACAGCTGGAGAATTCGGTCAGGGGCATCACCTGGCGAAAACGGTTAAAGACGCGCTCTCCGCGTAATAACCCGCCACGTTGCCAGGAGAGATCCATCAGGCGCAGGACGTCCCAGTAGCTAAACGATCGTACCCAGGTTTCCAGCTCGGGAAGCTTGCCACACGAATAGGCGGCCCCCACCAGTGAACCTATTGAACAGCCTGCAACAATATCAATTTCGATACCCAAACGTTGTAAGGCGTTGATCACACCAATATGCGACCAGCCCCGGGCTGCACCTGAGCCCAATGCCAGTCCAATTTTTACTTTTCTCATTAGCCCTGTTTAGCGTCCCCTGGATTCCTGCATAGCGTCATTGCAACCGCTCAGTTAACATAGTGCCACCCTGGCGTTATACGTCATTCATTTTTTAATTTCAGGAAGAGAATCGTGTCTCAACTCTGTCCCTGCGGTAGCGCACTCGAGTATAGCCTATGTTGCCAACGATATCTTACCGGTGAGCAGGTTGCACCGGACCCGGCATCACTTATGCGCTCCCGATATGCCGCTTTTGTGACGCGGGACGCAGACTACCTGATTAAGACCTGGCATCCATCCTGCCATGCTACTGATTTTCGTCAGGAGATCGAGGCCGGATTTGCAAATACGCAGTGGCTCGGCCTCACTCAGTACGAAACGGCAGCAGGCCGGGATGAAAACGAGGGGTTCGTCAGTTTTGTTGCGCGCTTTACCGAGCAAGGAAGAGCGGGCGCGATCATCGAACGCTCGCGTTTCTTAAAGGAGGGCGGAGAGTGGTACTATATTGACGGCACGCGTCCACAGTTTGGTCGTAATGACCCCTGCCCTTGTGGTTCAGGCAAAAAATTTAAAAAGTGTTGCGGGCAATAAGGCCTGACAACACGGTTCAAGCAAACACGTAAGGATTTTCCGGCAATGCAATCAACACAACGTAAAGTGCTGCGCACCATTTGTCCCGACCAGAAAGGGCTGATCGCCCGTATCACCAATATTTGCTACAAACATGAACTGAATATCGTGCAGAACAACGAGTTTGTTGATCACCGTACCGGCCGCTTCTTTATGCGTACCGAGC
The DNA here is from genome assembly GCF_965195605.1 of Leclercia sp. M-A074-M. Lineage (NCBI taxonomy): Bacteria > Pseudomonadati > Pseudomonadota > Gammaproteobacteria > Enterobacterales > Enterobacteriaceae > Leclercia > Leclercia sp. M-A074-M. Next base: position 102,559 of record NZ_CBDAHM010000008.1, read on the forward strand.
TGGAAGGGATCTTCAATGACGCGACGTTGCTGGCCGATCTGGACGGCGCGCTCCCGGAAGGTTCCGTGCGTGAACTGAACCCCGCCGGTCGCCGCCGGGTGGTGATCCTGGTTACCAAAGAGGCACACTGCCTTGGCGACCTGCTGATGAAAGCCAACTATGGCGGGTTGGATGTTGAGATCGCCGCGGTCATTGGTAACCACGAGACGCTGCGTACGCTGGTTGAGCGTTTTGATATTCCGTTTGAGCTGGTCAGCCATGAAGGCCATACCCGCGAAGAGCATGACAATTTAATGGCGCAGGCCATCGAAGCGCATAACCCGGATTACGTGGTGCTGGCGAAATATATGCGCGTCCTGACGCCGTCATTCGTTGCCCGCTTCCCGAATAAAATTATCAACATTCACCACTCGTTCCTGCCGGCCTTTATCGGCGCGCGTCCTTATCACCAGGCGTACGAACGCGGCGTGAAAATCATCGGCGCAACGGCACACTACGTGAATGACAATCTGGATGAAGGTCCAATCATCATGCAGGACGTGATTCATGTCGATCACACCTACACGGCGGAAGATATGATGCGTGCCGGCCGCGACGTTGAAAAAAATGTCTTAAGCCGCGCGCTCTATCAGGTGCTGGCGCAGCGCGTCTTTGTCTACGGTAACCGAACGATTATTCTTTAATCCTTTATAAAATGAATTGATTAGCTTTGCGTCTTTATGCGTAAAAATCAGGCAAACGATTCATTTATGCAAAGGAAGTCTTTACAGGGGCGCGTCATTTGATATGATGCGCCCCGCTTCCCACAAGGAAGCAGGCCAGTAAAAGCATTACCCCGTGGTGGGGTTCCCGAGCGGCCAAAGGGAGCAGACTGTAAATCTGCCGTCATCGACTTCGAAGGTTCGAATCCTTCCCCCACCACCATTATTCACCACAGCGATGTGGTAATACCGATGAGATATAGCGATGTTTGCACTTGTCGGGAAGGGTGAGAACCTTCGATAAAGGTTCGAGTCGAGCGAAAGCGAGACAACGTTGCCAAAGGCAACGGCCCGAAGGGTGAGGAGCGAAGCGACGAATAATCCTTCCCCCACCACCATCTTCAAGTTTCACCTCAAAATCTGAATTACCCCTGGTGGGGTTCCCGAGCGGCCAAAGGGAGCAGACTGTAAATCTGCCGTCACAGACTTCGAAGGTTCGAATCCTTCCCCCACCACCATCACTTCTAAATCGCTTTAAACTTCTCAGTTAAAAAATAAATAGTCTTGCTGTTCCGCGCACCTTTTCCCCGGTGGCGCTGCGCTTACCGGGGCTACAAAACCGTACCATACCCGTAGGCCGGGTAAGGCGCAGCCGCCACCCGGCAAGATACCCGCACTACACCCGTAGGCCGGGTAAGGCGCAGCGCCACCCGGCGAAATCCCTTACAACGGGGGCAACCGACGGGTCACCGGTGAACTTTTCACAATCGAGGTGTTGCACTGCGCATGTTCTGCCAGTCCATCCAGCAACGTATCCAGTTGTTCAATGGAGCGCACCACCAGCCGGATAACGAAACAGTCCTCGCCGGTCACTTTGTCGCTTTCAATACACTCCGGCATCTGCTGGATGTATTTATCCACTTTATGCAATAACCCCGGTAACGGTCGCACGCGCACCAGCGCCTGCAGCGTGTAACCCAGCGCGGCCAGGTTTACCCGCGCGCCATACCCCTGAATGATGCCCCGCTCTTCCAGCCTTTTTAAACGCTCTGCCGTACTGGGTGATGTGAGCCCAACCCGGGCGCTTAACACCTTCAGCGATATACGTGCATCCTCTACCAGACAACGCAGAATATGGCGGTCGATCTCATCGATAAGGTAATCCATAACATTCACCTAATTTATAAAAGCAAACCTCTCCTTTTACCTTAATTCAGCGCTGTTAAATCGGACACCGTTTTTTAACAATAGAGGCAATAATCAGGAGGTGTACGATGCGCGACATTCAACAAGGCGTCTGGCAGATGAGCCTGGCGATGCTGATATCCGGCTCTATCGGGGCTTTTGTGCTGCTTTCCGGCTTGCCGGTCACTGACGTAGTGTTCTGGCGCTGTCTGATCGGCGCCATGGCGCTGTTTCTTTTTATTCGTTTCAGTAAACGCCCTTTTAGCCCGTTAACCAAAGTAACCCTGGGTCTGGCCATTCTTGGCGGCATTGCGCTGGTCGTTAACTGGCTGCTGCTGTTTGCCGCGTTCGAACGTATCTCCATCGGACTTTCGACGGTGGTCTATAACACCCAGCCCTTTATGCTGGTGTTAATGGGTATGCTGATGGGCGAGCGGGTGAGTCTGGTGAAATGGGGCTGGCTGTTCCTCGCCTTTGGCGGGGTGGTGATTTTGCTCTCCAGCGAGCTGACCGGCGGACACAGCGCACAATGGCTTTCGGGGATCGGCCTCGCGCTGGGTGCCGCTTTCTTTTACGCCCTCACTGCCATTATCACGCGCAAATTACAGACCATTACACCGCAGCACATCGCCTTTATCCAGGTGTTAACCGGTGTGGTGATGCTGCTGCCGCTGGCGCATATGCCGACCTTCTCCAGCGATTTCCCGTGGGCGATTCTGCTGACGCTGGGCATCGTGCACACGGGGGTGATGTATCAACTGTTATACAGCGCCATTCAGAAGCTCCCTACTCCCATCATCGGCTCGCTGTCATTTATCTATCCGGTCGTCGCGCTCGTTGTCGATAACCTGCTGTTTGGGCATGCGCTCAGCCTCACCCAACTGGCTGGCGGAGCGCTGATCCTGTTTGCCGCTGCGGGTAACAACCTCGGCTGGGGCGAAAAAAAACCCCGCCAGAGCGGGGTTGAGATGAAAACGGCGGATTAGCGACGGGCGCGCACAATCTGGTATTTGCGCGTCATGTACTCCACCGGCGCGCTCCAGATATGCACCAGACGGGAGAACGGGAACAGCAGGAACAGCGTCATGCCCAGCACCAGGTGCACGCGGAAGATAAACGCCACGCCGTCCAGATGCTCAGACGCACCGCCATGGAAGGTCACCACCGACTGTGCCCAACCCACCAGCTTCAGCATTTCGCTGCCGTCCATGTGCTGAGCCGAGAACGGAATGGTCAGCAGACCCAGCGCGCACTGCACCATCAGCAAGGTGAGGATCAGGATATCCGCCCCGGTGGTGGTGGCGCGAACGCGCGGGCTGAACAGACGACGCTTCAGCAGCATCAGGCCGCCCACCAGGGTCATCAGGCCGCAGGCGCCGCCGGCAATCATCGCCATCTTCTGCTTCACGTCCATCGGCAGGAAGGATTCATACATCCAGTGCGGGGTGAGCATTCCGAGGAAGTGACCGGCAAAAATCCCCAGAATCCCGAAGTGGAACAGGTTGGATGCCATGTTCATCCCTTTGCGATCCAGCATCTGGCTGGAGGCGGCGCGCCAGGTGTACTGGCCGTAGTCGTAACGCAGCCAGCTACCAATCAGAAATACCGAACCCGCAATGTACGGATAGATATCGAAGAAGAACATATTCAGGAAGTGCATTATTGCTGTCCTCCGTTAGAGATATTCAAATATTGCGGGGCAACGGCACCGGCAAAACGACGCTGGTGAGCAGAGATTTCCGATTCACCGCAGCTCTGGTCAGCAAAGAACTTCACCTGCTCCTCTTCCCAGACCGCATCCAGCGCCTGTGGGGTGTCGTCGCGGGCTTCATCGGCGATTTTCTCCGCCACTTTTTCACTGTCGACCGAGGCGTTAGCCAGCTTCACCAGCAGTTCGAACAGCACCGCATAGCGGCTTTCACGCTGTTGCAGACGCGCGCTCAGTAACGCCAGGATCGGGGCGATATCCTGCAGGCCGCCCAGCGCCTCTTCTTTTGGCAGCTGTGCCAGATACTCCAGGTAGAGCGGCAGATGATCCGGCAGCTCGCGGCTGTCGAGATGCAGGCCGTGCTGCTCATACTGGGCCATTAAATCCACCATCGCCTGACCGCGATCGCGGGACTCGCCGTGAACATGTTCAAACAGGAGCAGCGAGGTGGCGCGGCCCCGGTCGAACAGCTGGCTGTAGTCAGACTGCGCATCCAGCAGATCGCGCGCTAACAGATCGCGGAGGAAAACGCCCAGTTTCTGGGCATCCTCTTTATCCAGGTTTTCCGATGACGCGAGTGCATCGAAGAGTTCCTGTTGATGCTGCGCCAGCGCAGCATCCGGGTACTCGAGCAGACGCGAAACAATGACGAGTTCAATCATTGGTGCGGCTCCGTTTTGCTGGTCACATCCATCGCGTCGATGCGGCGGCTGTTGAACAGGTTGAATTTGTTGTCTGAACCGTGGCAACCGTCGCCGAAGGTAAAGCCACACCCGCTTTTCTCCGGGAAGGCTTCACGGGCCAGCTCACGGTGGCTGCTCGGCACCACGAAACGGTCTTCGTAGTTGGCAATCGCCAGGTAGCGGTACATCTCCTGGGCCTGGGCTTCGCTTAAGCCCACCTCTTCCAGGGCGCGGGTATCGATGACGCCGTCAACGGTTTCCGCGCGTTTGAAGTGGCGCATCGCCAGCATACGTTTCAGGGCCAGCAGCACCGGCTGGGTATCCCCTGCGGTGAGCAGGTTCGCCAGGTACTGAACCGGGATACGCAGGCTTTCGACGTCCGGCAGGATTCCGTTGCTGCCGAGCTCACCGGCATCCGCCGCAGACTGGATTGGCGACAGAGGCGGCACGTACCAGACCATCGGCAATGTGCGGTATTCCGGATGCAGCGGCAGGGCCAGCTTCCAGTCCATCGCCATTTTGTAGACCGGCGACTGCTGCGCGGCGTCGATCACGCTCTGCGGAATACCGTCCTTCAGCGCCTGGGCGATCACCTTCGGATCGTTCGGATCGAGGAACACATCCAGCTGACGCTGATAGAGATCTTTCTCGTTCTCGGTGCTCGCCGCGTTCTCAATCGCGTCAGCGTCATAGAGCAGTACGCCGAGGTAGCGAATACGGCCTACACAGCTCTCGGAGCAGACGGTTGGCATCCCGGCTTCGATACGCGGGTAGCAGAAGATGCACTTCTCAGACTTACCGCTCTTCCAGTTAAAGTAGATCTTTTTGTACGGGCAGCCGGTGATGCACATACGCCAGCCGCGGCACTTGTCCTGGTCGATCAGCACGATGCCATCTTCTTCACGCTTGTAGATGGCGCCGCTCGGACAGGTGGCGACACACGCCGGGTTGAGGCAGTGTTCGCACAGGCGCGGCAGGTACATCATGAAGGTGTTTTCGAACTGGCCGTACATCGCCTTCTGCATGTTCTCGAAGTTCTGGTCTTTGGCGCGTTTTTCGAACTCGCCGCCCAGAATCTCTTCCCAGTTTGGCCCGCTGGTGATCTTGTCCATTCGCTGACCGGTGATCAGCGAGCGTGGACGGGCGATCGGCTGGTGTTTACTCTCCGGCGCGTTGTGCAGGTTCTGGTAGTCAAAATCAAACGGCTCGTAGTAATCATCGATGCCCGGCAGATGCGGGTTAGCAAAGATTTTACCCAGCAGCAGCGCGCGGTTACCCATGCGCGGCTGCAGCTTGCCGTTGATTTTACGGATCCAGCCGCCCTTCCACTTATCCTGGTTTTCCCAGTCGGTCGGGAAGCCGGTGCCCGGCTTGCTTTCCACGTTGTTGAACCAGGCGTACTCCATCCCTTCCCGGCTGGTCCAGACATTTTTACAGGTGACTGAGCAGGTGTGACAGCCGATGCATTTATCCAGATTCAGCACCATGCCGACTTGTGAACGAATTTTCATTTTACGCTCTCCTGTACCTGGTCATTACCTTCGCCGTCTAACCAGTTAATGTTCTTCATCTTACGTACCACCACGAACTCATCGCGGTTCGATCCTACGGTGCCGTAGTAGTTAAAGCCGTAGGCCAGCTGGGCATAACCGCCGATCATATGGGTTGGTTTCGGCGTAATACGGGTCACAGAGTTGTGGATCCCGCCGCGCTGCTCGGTGATCTCTGAACCCGGCAGGTTCACGATGCGTTCCTGCGCGTGGTACATCATGGTCATCCCGGCCGGTACGCGCTGGCTCACCACCGCACGCGCCGTCAGGGCGCCGTTACTGTTGAAGACTTCGATCCAGTCGTTATCTTCGATCCCCAGATCTTTGGCGTCCGCTTCACTCATCCAGACAATCGGACCACCACGGGACAGGGTCAGCATCAGCAGGTTGTCGCTGTAGGTGGAGTGGATACCCCACTTCTGGTGCGGCGTCAGGAAGTTCAGTGCCTTCTCCGGGTTGCCGTTCGATTTCGCGCCCATCACCGCTTTCACCGAGCGGGTGTCGATTGGCGGACGGTACACCAGCAGGCTTTCACCGAAGTCACGCATCCACTGGTGATCCTGATACAGGGACTGACGCCCGGAGAGGGTACGCCATGGGATCAGCTCGTGAACGTTGGTGTAACCCGCGTTGTAAGAGACATGTTCATCTTCCAGGCCAGACCAGGTCGGGCTGGAGATAATTTTGCGCGGCTGGGCCTGAATATCACGGAAGCGGATCTTCTCGTCTTCTTTGTTCAGCGCCAGATGGGTATGGTCGCGACCGGTAAACTCGCTCAGCGCCGCCCAGGCTTTCACCGACACCTGACCGTTGGTTTCCGGTGCCAGGGTGAGGATCATCTCTGCCGCATCAATCGCCGTATTCAGCATTGGCTGGCCTTTCGCCGGGCCGTCTGCCTTGGTGTAATTGAGCTTACGCAGCAGATCCATCTCGCTCTGGGTATTCCAGGCGATCCCCTTCCCGCCGTTACCGATTTTCTCCATCAGCGGGCCGATAGAGGTAAAGCGTTCGTAAGTGGCCGGGTAGTCACGTTCAACCGGAATAATGTGCGGTGCAGTTACGCCCGGGATCAGGTCGCATTCGCCTTTTTTCCAGTCCTTCACGTCCAGCGGCTGCGCCAGTTCGGCGGCGGAGTCGTGCTGGATGGGCAGCGTCACCACGTCAGTCTCTTTGCCAAGGTGCCCTACGCAGACTTCAGAGAATTTCTTCGCGATCTCTTTGTAGATATCCCAGTCGCTTTTTGATTCCCACGCCGGGTCAACGGCCGCAGAGAGCGGATGAATAAACGGATGCATATCCGAGGTATTCATGTCGTCTTTTTCGTACCAGGTAGCGGTTGGCAGCACGATATCGGAGTAGAGACAGGTACTGGAGAGACGGAAGTCGAGGGTCACCACCAGATCCAGCTTGCCGTCGAGACCGTTGTCTTTCCACTCCACCTCTTCCGGCTTCACGCCGCCCTGCTTGCCGAGATCTTTGCCCTGGATGCCGTTTTCGGTACCGAGCAGGTATTTCAGCATGTACTCGTGCCCTTTACCGGACGAGCCCAGCAGGTTGGAGCGCCAGATGAACAGGTTACGCGGATGGTTTTTACCGTTTTCCGGCTGTTCTGCCGCGAAACGGATGGAGCCCTCTTTCAGGGATTTGACGGTGTAATCCACCGGGGTCATGCCCGCTTTCTTCGCCGCTTCCGCAATGCGCAGCGGGTTGGTGCCCAGCTGTGGCGCAGAGGGCAGCCAGCCCATGCGTTCAGCGCGGACGTTGAAGTCGATAAGGTGACCGCTGTAGCGGGATTTATCCGCCATCGGCGACAGCAGCTCCTGCGCGGTAACCGTCTCGTAGCGCCACTGGCTGGAGTGGTTATAGAAATAAGAGGTGCTGTTCATGTGACGCGCCGGACGCTGCCAGTCAAGGGCAAACGCCAGCGGCTGCCAGCCGGTCTGCGGACGCAGTTTTTCCTGGCCCACGTAGTGTGCCCAGCCGCCGCCGCTCTGACCCACGCAGCCGCAGAAGATCAGCATGTTGATCAAACCGCGATAGTTCATATCGAGGTGATACCAGTGGTTCAGACCGGCACCGACGATGATCATTGAACGACCGTGGGTCTTATCGGCGTTATCGGCAAACTCACGTGCGGTACGGATAATCTGCGCCCGTGGAACGCCGGTGATCTGCTCCGCCCAGGCCGGGGTGTACGCTTTTACGTCGTCATAGCTGGTGGCGCAGTTTTCATCACCGAGACCGCGCTCCAGGCCGTAGTTGGCCAGCGTCAGGTCGTAAACGGTGGTCACCAGTGCGGTTGAGCCGTCGGCGAGCTGCAGGCGTTTCACCGGCAGTTTGTGCATCAGGACGTTCTGCAGCTCCACCTTGTTGAAGTGCTCGGAGCCTTCGCCGCCGAAATACGGGAAGCCAACATCGGCGATCTCGTCCTGGCTGCCCAGCATGCTGAGTCGCAGTTCGGTCTCTTCACCCGTCGTGCCGTTACGCTGCTCAAGGTTCCATTTACCTTTCTCGCCCCAGCGGAAACCAATTGAACCGTTCGGTGCAACCAGCTCGCCATTGCTGTTACAGGCAACGGTTTTCCACTCCGGATTGTTTTCCTGGCCCAGCGCATCCACCAGATCGGCGGCACGCAGCATGCGGCCTGCGGCGTAGTAGCCGTCACGCTCTTCGAGCATGACCAGCATAGGCATGTCGGTGTAACGACGCACGTAGTCGGTGAAGTACTGGCTTGGCTTGTCGAGGTGGAACTCACGCAGCATGACGTGGCCCATCGCCAGCGCCATGGCCGCATCGGTACCCTGCTTCGGTGCCAGCCACAGGTCGCACAGCTTGGCGATTTCGGCGTAGTCCGGGGTCACGGCTACGGTTTTGGTGCCTTTGTAACGCACTTCGGTAAAGAAGTGGGCATCCGGGGTACGTGTCTGCGGAACGTTAGAACCCCAGGCGATGATGTAGCTGGAGTTGTACCAGTCGGCGGATTCCGGAACGTCGGTCTGCTCACCCCAGGTCTGCGGAGAGGCAGGCGGCAGGTCGCAGTACCAGTCGTAGAAGCTCAGGCAGGTGCCGCCGATCAGCGACAGATAACGCGCGCCAGAGGCATAGGAGACCATCGACATCGCCGGGATTGGCGAGAAGCCTGCCACGCGGTCCGGGCCGTAGGTTTTCACGGTATAGACGTTGGAAGCGGCAATCAGCTCATTCACTTCCTGCCAGGAGGAGCGTACAAAGCCGCCGCGACCGCGAGCCTGTTTGAAGCTCTTCGCTTTGTCGGCATCTTCGATAATAGAGGCCCAGGCCAGAACCGGATCGCTGTGCTGCGCTTTCGCTTCACGCCACATTTTCATCAGGCGTTTACGCATCAGCGGGTATTTCAGGCGGTTAGCGCTGTAGAGATACCAGGAGTAGCTGGCACCACGCGGACAGCCGCGCGGTTCGTGGTTTGGCATATCCGGGCGGGTGCGCGGGTAGTCGGTCTGCTGCATTTCCCAGGTCACCAGACCATTTTTGACGAAAATCTTCCAGCTACAGGAGCCGGTGCAGTTTACGCCGTGGGTCGAACGTACGACTTTGTCATGTTGCCAGCGCTGACGGTAACCGTCTTCCCAGTCCCGGTTAGTCTCCAGAACCTGGCCGTGCCCATCGGCAAATGTTTCGCCCTTCTGTTTGAAGTAGCGAAACCGGTCCAAAAATTTGCTCATCGGGTATCTCCTGTATGGAGCCTGTGGCTCTCTAAATCGACATTGCTGATTTGCAGCGAAGGTAACGCTCTGAAAGAGGAGGAGAATTGATAACGATCAAGGGGAGTTGGGGATGTTCAGAAGGGTAAATTTTCGACTACCACCAAAGCGGTACAGAATACAATAATGTAACTTACTGTTTTATATGGTCATTATTTATTTATCCTACAAAAGCGCGCGTAACATTTAACCCCAGCGGTATTAAGGGGTAGGTAAGCCTGTTTAGCGATGGCGATCACAGTGGCCGCATGCTAACGGCGGCTCACCCTTCAAGTATGTTGTAACTAATTGCAGGCTAAAAAAAGCGCGGCACTAGGCCGCGCAAACGGATAATCAAACTTACTTTTTATTAGAATTCCGTCCGTATACCAGCCAGGTGACAAACACGCAGACGATATAGAAAATCAGGAACACCTTCATCGCACCCGCCGGCGAGCCGGTCAGATCCAGCGAGATACCAAAAGCTTTCGGAATAAAGAACCCGCCAATCGCGCCGATCGCTGAGATAAAGCCCAGTGCGGCTGCGGTGTCAGTAGCCGCCTCACGCATCGCCTGCTGCTCAGTGCCGCCCTGCGCTTTAACGCGATCCATCGTCAGTTTACGGAAGATCACCGAAATCATCTGGAAGGTGGAAGCACTCCCCAGCCCGGCGGTCAGGAACAGCACCATAAAGACCGCGAAGAAGGCGCCGAAGTTGCCGCCCACGCCGTTTACCGGCAGGGTCATAAACAGCAGGGCACAGAAGATAGCCATCACCACAAAGTTCACCAGCGTGACGCGGGTGCCGCCCAGACGGTCAGAGATCATCCCGCCGGTAGAGCGTGCCAGGGCACCAATAAACGGCCCGAAGAAGGCGTAGTGCAGGATCTGCACATCCGGGAACTGGGTTTTGGACAGCATCGCAAACCCGGCAGAGAAGCCGATAAAGGAGCCGAACGTTGCCAGATAGAGCAGCGCCATGATCCACAGGTGGGCGCGCTTCAGCACCGGCAGCTGTTCGCTGAGCGACGCTTTCGATGCCGCCAGGTCGTTCATGCCAAACCATGCGGCCAGGGTAAAGACCACCAGGAACGGTACCCAGATCCACGCCGCATTCTGCAGGAACAGGTACGAGCCATCAGCCTGCTCCACGCCTGCGCCACCAAAGGCCGCAAAGATAGAGACCGAGATCGCCAGCGGCGCAATCAGCTGCATTACGCTGACGCCCATGTTGCCCAGGCCGCCGTTGATCCCCAGCGCCCCGCCCTGCTTCTGTTTCGGGAAGAAGAAGCTGATGTTCGCCATGCTGGAGGCAAAGTTTGCCCCTGCAAAGCCGCACAGCAGAGAGATGATCACGAAGGTGCTAAACGGTGTAGAGGTATCCTGTACCGCAAAGCCGAGCCAGACGCACGGAATGATCATGATGCCGGTACTGAACGCGGTCCAGCGGCGTCCGCCGAACACCGGTACCATAAAGGCATAAGGGACACGCAGCAGTGCGCCGGAGAGCGCAGGCAGCGCGGTTAACATAAACAGCTGATCGGTGGTAAACGTGAAGCCCACTTTCGGCAGGTTAACGGCGACGGCGCTGAACAGCATCCAGACGCAGAACGCCAGCAGCAGACAGGGAACGGAAATCCACAGATTACGACTTGCTACACGTTTGCCGCGCTGTTGCCAGAACGCCGGATCTTCCGGACGCCACTCGGTAATGACTGCGCCAGAATCCCTTTCGGGGGTAGTAGAGTGACTCATAGACACCTCTGATTCTTAAAAGTTGCCACAAAGATCAGGGTTTTAAGCCGACAGGAAGTTGATATAAATCAATGGGAAGGTGGGCAATTTTATGGCCTGAAAATCGCTATCCTCCAAAGTGAGTAGCGCTTTTCAGTGAAAAAGGTGTGGTTTTTCACGGTACTGCTCCCCCCGCTTACCCCTCTCCTCCCATTCACCCCTCCAATGGCAATTAGTAGGTAATCCTTTTGGGGTATGGGTATACTCCAGGGGTTGCCTGAGAATAGAGTTCTTGCCGAGTCCAGGCATTGTCAGGAGCCAGACTGCCCTATGTTTAAACGCTGTTTTTCACCACTCACGCTGGTTAACCAACTGGTGCTGATTGTCATGCTGTCTACCGGGATCGGGGTGACAGGGATGGCGATCTCCGGCTGGCTGGTTCAGGGCGTTCAGGGCAGCGCGCACGCCATTAATAAGGCCGGTTCACTGCGCATGCAGAGTTATCGCCTGCTGGCGGCCATCCCACTGGAAGCCAAAGACCAGGCGTTACTCGACGAAATGGAAGCAACGGCGTTCAGCCCCGAACTGGAAATCGCCGCCCGCCGCGATCGTCAGCAGGCGCAGTTGAAGGCCCTGCAGACTTACTGGCATACCCAGTTAATGCCCGGGCTGCGACAGGCGCGTAATCCGGATGCGGTAGCCCAGGATGTCTCCGGCTTTGTCAGCCGTCTGGATACTCTGGTTTCGGCGTTCGATCACAGCACCGAGCTGCGTATCGGCCGGGTAGTATTGTTGCAGCAACTGATAGCGGTCTTCATGGGGTTGCTGCTGGTCTTCACCATCCTCTGGCTGCGCGCCCGGCTGTTGCACCCCTGGCGCCAGCTGCTGGCGATGGCCCGCGCCGTGACCCAGCGTGATTTTACCCAGCGCGCCCACATCAACGGACGCAATGAGATGGCGATGCTCGGCGAGGCGCTGAACACCATGTCCGGCGAGCTGGCCGAGAGTTATGCGGTGCTGGAGCAGCGCGTGCGTGAAAAAACCGCCGGGCTGGAGCAGAAAAACGAGATCCTCTCCTTCCTCTGGCAGGCCAACCGCCGCCTGCACTCCCAGGTGCCGCTGTGCGAGCGCCTCTCGCCGGTGCTTAACGGCCTGCAGAATCTGACCCAGCTGCACGACATCGAACTGCGCGTATACGACCTGGAAGATGAAGAGAATCATCAGGAATTTACCTGTCAGTCGGATGCCAGCTGCGATGAAATTGGCTGCCACCTCTGCCCGCGCGGCCTGCCGCCGCTGACCACCAGCGGGATAACCCTGAAGTGGCGCCTGGCAGATAACCTGACGCAATATGGCATCTTACTGGCAACGCTGCCCGCCGGACGTCATCTCAGCCACGATCAGCAGCAGCTGGTCGATACGCTGGTGGAGCAGCTGACCGCGACGTTAGCCCTCGACCGTCATCAGGAAAAACAGCAGCAGTTGATTGTGATGGAAGAGCGCGCCACCATTGCCCGCGAACTGCATGACTCTATCGCCCAGTCCCTCTCCTGCATGAAGATGCAGGTCAGCTGTCTACAGATGCAGGACACGGATCTGCCGGAGAGCAGCAAGCAGCTTCTGAGCCAGATCCGCAACGAGCTGAACACCTCCTGGATACAATTGCGTGAACTGCTGACCACCTTCCGCCTGCAATTGACGGAGCCCGGCCTGCGGCCTGCCCTGGAGGCCAGCTGTCAGGAGTTTAGCGCCCGGCTCGGCTTCACCGTCTCGCTGGACTATCAGCTACCACCCCGTTTCGTGCCCTCTCATCAGGCTATTCATCTGCTGCAGATCGCCCGGGAGGCGTTAAGCAACGCCCTGAAACACGCCGGGGCGACGGCGGTCTCGCTCACCGTGAGCCAGCACGAAAACCAGGTCAGGCTGGTGGTGCGTGACAACGGCTGCGGGATCCCGGAAAACGCCGAACGCAGTAACCACTATGGTCTGATTATTATGCGAGACCGCGCGCAAAGCCTGCGCGGAGATTGTCAGGTCCGCCGGAGCGAATCGGGCGGAACGGACGTTATCGTCACCTTTATTCCCGAAAAGCCTCTTTTCACTGCTCAAGGAGAACATCATGTCTAATCAGGAGCCCGCTACAATCCTGTTGATCGACGACCATCCGATGCTGCGCACCGGTGTTAAACAACTTATCAGCATGGCGTCGGATATCACCGTCGTGGGCGAAGCCAGCAACGGGGAACAGGGCATTGAACTGGCCGAGGCCCTCGATCCTGACTTGATCCTGCTCGACCTGAATATGCCCGGCATGAACGGCCTCGAAACCCTGGATAAGCTGCGCGAAAAATCGCTCTCCGGGCGCGTGGTGGTCTTCAGCGTCTCCAACCATGAAGAGGATGTGGTCACCGCCCTGAAACGTGGCGCCGACGGCTACCTGCTGAAAGACATGGAACCGGAAGATCTGCTGAAATCGCTGCAACAGGCGGCGGCTGGCGACATGGTGCTGAGCGAAGCGTTGACCCCGGTACTGGCGGCCAGCCTGCGCGCCAACCGTGCCACCTCCGATCGCGACGTCAGCCAGTTGACCCCGCGCGAGCGCGATATCCTCAAGCTCATTGCCCAGGGATTGCCAAACAAGATGATCGCCCGCCGTCTGGACATCACCGAAAGCACGGTCAAAGTCCATGTGAAGCATATGCTGAAGAAGATGAAGCTGAAGTCACGGGTGGAAGCGGCGGTCTGGGTACACCAGGAGCGCATTTTCTGAGTTTACTCCTCCGGCAGCAGCGTCCAGCGCGGATCCTCCTCTGGCAGCGCCAGTAGCGGCTCCGTCAGGGCAAGCGTGATCTCATTGGAAGAGACACGCTGCCCCGCTTCATCTTGCACCACCACCGACAGCCGCCAGCGGTTGCTCGCCCCCTCACTGCTGTCCCACGCCGGCAGGATAATACTCCAGCCTTCGCTGTCACTGGCCTTCGCCGGTGAGGTCAGGCTCAGCGCCTGCGTATCGCCCTGCCAGTGCAGGGAACGCACCCCGTGTCGGCTGCGAATATCCAGCTTCAGCATGACCGTTTCGCCAGGCTTAAGATCCCACGGCGGCGTCGCCAGCCACACCGAGAGCGTTTTACGCTGGCGGAACTCCAGCACCGGCAGGTTCTGACGCTCAGGCGGATCGTAGCGGCTACCCCGCAGGGAGCGGCTTTCAGCCACTTCGCTGGCGGAGAGTTGTTTTTTCAGCGGCACCCCGAAGCGGTAGTTGAGCTTCAGGCCAAGGTTGTTCTGGCTCACCCCACTCTCCCCCTGCTTATGCCCGGCGGAAAGGGTCACCAGCGGCACCGGGGTGTAGTTCAACCCGAGGTTGACCGCCAGCGGATTGTGATACCCGTTGCCGGTGTGAAACAGATCCACGCTGTCGCCAAAATATTGTTCAAAGCTGATGCTGGTGTTGAGGTGATGATAAAAGGGCAGCCTGGCGTTGGCGCTGATATCGTACCCGCGCGCCATGCGCTGCTCCTGCACCTCCGAGCTGTCACGCCAGCTGGCAAACGGCTGATAGTAGTTGGCCGACAGGCGCAGGTATTCGCCCCAGGCTTCGGCGCCGAGCCCGGCGCGCTGGAGGTTTTCATCGAGCAGATTGTCATAAAAGGTGTTGTAACCCAGCAGCCATTTGCCCGCCACCCAGCGCTGGCCGATGCCTGCATTGCTCACCAGGCCGTCCTCCTGCTGGGTCAGGCCGAGCTGACTCCAGGTGAGGTAGTGGTTGTTATCCTGCCAGGGTATAAACCAGCTCCCCTTGCTGCCGGTGAAGCGCCCCTCGTCATTGACCAGCAGATCGACGCTGGCATTGCCCCACGGCGAAAGCCAGGACTCAATGTGCTGGTTCACCTCCTGGCTGACGGCGTCCCGCACCTGGCCCAGGGCAAACTGCCGGGCCTGCTCCTCGGTGGTCAGGCCGTTGTCGGTCATGCTGGCTTCGCCGAACGCTTTCGCCATCTCCGCCAGATGCTTTTCGCTTTCCCCCGTCGGGGTCGCCATGCCTAAGTCCGGCAGGCTGTCGCCATTATTATCGAACGGATTTTGCGCCTGATGGATAAACGAATTCGGGGCAGCGTGAACGGCTCCGGCATAACAGAGGAGAAGAAACAGCGAACGAATACGGGGGGAAACAACCATCACCGTCGTGTAAGGGTGCCTGTGTTGAGAGAAAACGGAGTTAACACCTTAGCGTGCCTGAGAAAAAATTTCAGCCCTAAGGGAAATTTCAGGAATATCCTGAAGCCTGATTGCCGGGTGGCGCTGCGCTTACCCGGCCTACGCATCCTTTGGGCCTGATAAGCGCAGCGCCACCCGGCGTTTACACCCTCACAGAAAGCATCGCTTTCAGCTCCGGCACACAGGAGCCGCAGTTGGTGCCGCAGCGCAATTTTGCCCCCAGCGCCGCCGCAGAGTCGCATCCCCCCGCAATGGCCTCGCGGATAGCGTTTTCGCCAACGCTAAAGCAGCTACAGATGATGCGCCCCGGATCGCTGCGCTCGCCAGGATCCTGCCCGTCAAGCAGGGCGTGACGCTCCGCCAGCGCGACCGGCGCGACGTGAAACGCGGCTTCGATAAAAGTATGCGCCAGCCCTGGCAAAGCGGTGTCTTGCCAGAAGCCGAGCATTAATGCTCCCTGATGCCAGGCCAGCAGGCTGCTGCGCTCGCCCGTCTGCGCGATTTGCAGCTGCCAGCCCTGGCCGGCGCAGTGTGCCAGCAGCCACTCCAACAGCGGCTTGTCCCCCGCCAGGGTCAGGCGCGACACCCCCTTTGCCGCCTTGCGCCACCAGTGGACGTGTGTCGGCAGGGTCAGTTCCTCCCGGCTGTAAAGCTCCCCCTGCCAGGCAGGCTGCCACGGCATGAGTCGCACCGCAGTCTGTTTGCTCTCCGGCTGGCCGGAGTGGGGATCGCAGCGCCCTTCTACCAGGGCATTCACTTTGCCCTGGCGTGAAAAACAGCTGTTCCAGTGCATCGGGACAAACAGCTCCCCGGGGCGCTGCCCGTCATTGATCCGCGCCCGGACCACCATCAGCCCGCGCTGGGCGCTGATGCGTGCCAGTTGTCCATCCTGCATCCCCAGCCGGGCGGCATCCTGCGGCGAGATCTCCACGGTCGGTTCATCGCGGTGCTGCATCAGGCGCGGCACGTAGCCGGTGCGGGTCATGGTGTGCCACTGATCGCGCATGCGTCCGCTGTTGAGGGTAAAGGGATAGAGCAGATTCGGCGTAGCGCCATGCGTCTGCGGGTTGACCGGCACCCGGTGCGCACGGGTGAATACTTCCCGGTTGACGGGCCACTGCCAGGGCGTCAGCCCATCCCACTGCGCGCGGGTCAACTGCGTCAAGGCCGCGAGGTTAAGCTGCCGTTCGCCATGGTTCTCAAAGGCGGTCAGGGCGGCGTGTTCGGTAAAGATGGCGTGAGGATGATCCCAGGAGAAGGCCGCGCCATGGCCCAGCCTCTGCGCGATACGGGCGATGATCCACCAGTCGGGTTTCGCCTCGCCGGGCGCGGGCAAAAAGGCGCGCTGACGGGAGATGCGCCGTTCGGAGTTGGTCACCGTCCCCTCTTTCTCTCCCCAGCCGAGCGCCGGAAAACGGATGTGGGCGAAGCGGCTGGTATCGGTGTCGCGCATCACTTCGGAGACCATCACCAGCGGACAGGCCGCCAGCGCCTGGCAGACTGCATGGCTGTCCGGAAGGGATACTGCCGGGTTAGTACCCATGATCCACACCGCCTTCACTTCACCGCGGGCGATGGCCTCAAACAGCTCCACCGCCATCAGTCCCGGCGTCTGCGCCAGCCGCTCCGTCCCCCAGAAGCGGGCCACGCGGCTTAAATCGTCCGGCGTGAAATTCATGTGCGCCGCCAGCTGATTCGCCAGCCCGCCCACCTCGCGCCCGCCCATCGCATTGGGCTGACCGGTCAGCGAAAAGGGTCCGCAGCCTTCGCGCCCAATTTTTCCGCTCGCCAGATGGACGTTGATTATGGCATTGCACTTGTCGCTGCCGCTGGTGGACTGGTTGATCCCCATGGTATAGAGCGTCACTGCGCGCGGTGCGGCGGTAAACCAGGCGTAAAAGGCGGCGACATCGTCGGGCGGCAGGCCGCAAAATTCGGCCACCCGCTCAGCCGGCCAGTCGCTGGCCTGGCCGGGGTCGACCGCGTTGAGCAGCCCCACGAACAGCCCGGCGTCGCTGCCAGGCGTCAGGGCCAGATGCAGATCGGCAATGTCACAGGTCGCGGTGCGCCGCGGGTCGATCACCACCACCTTCAGCGCCGGATTGTCGATTTTCGCCTGCGCCAGGCGCTGATAGAGCACCGGATGGGTCCAGGCGGCGTTCGAGCCCACCAGCACCACCAGATCGGTCTTTTCAATATCCTCGTAGCTGCACGGCACCACATCTTCGCCAAAGGCGCGCTTGTAGCCCACCACCGCCGAGGACATGCAGAGCCGGGAGTTGGTGTCGATATTGGCCGCGCCGATAAAGCCCTTCATCAGCTTGTTGGCGGCGTAGTAATCCTCCGTCAGCAGCTGGCCGGAGGCATAAAAGGCCACCGCCTGCGGCCCATGTTTTTCAATAATCTCCCGCAGCCGCGTACCCGCGATATCCAGCGCCTGTGCCCAGCTCACCGGCTGGTCGTCCACCTCCGGGTGCAGCAGGCGGCCCGCTAAGCCGGTGGTCTCCCCCAACGCCGAGCCTTTAACGCACAGCCGTCCGAAGTTGGCCGGATGGCTGTCGTCCCCGCGCACGCTGACCTCGCCGTTTTCGACGCGGGCGATCACCCCACAGCCCACGCCGCAGTAAGGACAGGTCGTTTGGGTTTCCGTCATGAGGCCTCCGCGCGCATCACCAGCTCTTCACTGCCCACCTGCACCCGGTCGCCATCGACTCTGACCGGCCAGGCGCGCACCGCCACTTCGCCGGTTTCAACATGGCGCCCGTCGCGCAGGCGGATCCGCGTTTTATACAGGGGCGAGATCACCACCGGCTCGCCCCCGGCATCGCCGAGAATGCCGCGCGACAATACGCTGGCGCTGCCGCCCGGCTCGCGATCCTCCAGGGCATAAATCGCCTTACCAAAGCGGAACAGTGCAATGGGCTGTGTACCCAGACGCGCGCCAATGCCCGCCTGTTCCGGGATCTCGTCCAGGGTACAGATATCCTGCCAGCGTTTTGCGGATGCTGGCGCGACGTCGAGAGTGCGGAACTGCGCCAGACGGCCCGGGTCCTGCAAAGTGGTCTGCCATTCGCACTGATAGGTATCCACCACCCGCTGCATCTCCTGCTCCAGCTCGGCGGCAATGCCGAGGCTGTCGTCGATGATCACCTCGCGCAGGTACGCCAGCCCGCCCTCGAGGTTATCCCGCCAGGTGCTGGTGCGCTGCAGGCGGTCGGCGGTGCGAATATAGAACATCAGGAAGCGGTCGACGTAGCGCAGGAGCGTGGCGTCGTCGAGATCGCTGGCGAACAGATCCGCATGGCGGGGCTTCATCCCGCCGTTGCCGCAGAGATAGAGGTTCCACCCCTTGTCAGTAGCGATCACCCCCACGTCCTTGCTCTGGGCTTCGGCACACTCGCGGGTGCAGCCGGAAACGGCCATCTTGATCTTGTGCGGGGCGCGCAGCCCCTTGTAACGGTTCTCCAGCGTCACCGCCAGCCCGGTGGAGTCCTGCACCCCATAGCGGCACCAGGTGGAGCCAACGCAGGATTTTACCGTGCGCAGGGATTTGCCGTAGGCGTGGCCGGTTTCAAACCCGGCGTCGATCAGCTGCTGCCAGATCTCCGGGAGCTGCTCCAGCCGGGCGCCAAACAGGTCGATACGCTGCCCGCCGGTAATTTTGCTGTAGAGCTGATAGCGTTTGGCGATCTGGCCGATGGCGATCAGCCCGTCGGCGGTGACCTCCCCGGCGGCCATGCGCGGCACAATGGAGTAGGTGCCATCTTTCTGGATATTGGCAAAGTAGCGGTCGTTGGTGTCCTGCAGGGGCAGATGGGCCGGTTTCAGCAGATATTCGTTCCAGCAGGAGGCCAGCACCGATCCCACCAGCGGCTTACAGATCTCGCACCCGTGCCCCTGGCCGTAGCGGCTGATAAGCTGATCAAAGGTGTGGATGCGGTTGACGCGCACCAGGTGGTAGATCTCCTGACGCGAGTACGCGAAGTGCTCGCAGATGTCCTTTTTCACCTCCACGCCCTGGGCCGCCAGCTGGAACTCCATCACCTGTTTCACCAGGGCGCTGCACCCGCCGCAGCCGGTGGCCGCTTTGGTGCACTGTTTCACCGCCCCGATGTCGGTGGCACCGCTGCTCACCGCCTGGCAGATGTCGCCTTTGCTGACGTTGTGGCAGGAGCAGATCTGCGCGCTCTCCGGCAGAGCCGCCACGCCCAGCGCTTTCGGGGCGCTGCCCGCCACCGCAGGCAGGATCAGGGTTTCCGGATCGTTGGGCAGGCGGATGTCGTTAAGCATCATCTGCACCAGGGTGGCATATTCGCTGGCATCCCCCACCAGCACGCCGCCAAGCAGAGTTTTATTGTCGGCACTGACCACGATCTTCTTGTAGATCTGCTGCGGGCCGTGAGTCCACTGGTAGCTCTGCGCCCCTGCGGTGCGGCCATGGGCATCGCCGAACGACGCGACATCTACGCCTAACAGTTTCAGCTTGGTGCTCATGTCCGCACCCATAAACGCGTTCTCTTCTCCCGCCAGCGCGGCGGAGGCCACCCGCGCCATCTGGTAGCCGGGCGCCACCAGACCGTAGATTTTTCCCTCCCAGAGGGCGCATTCGCCGATAGCAAAAACATCGCTATCCGAGGTGCGGCACTGGTTGTCGATGGCAATCCCCCCGCGTTCGCCCAACGTCAGGCCGCAACTCCGGGCCAGCGCATCCTGCGGGCGGATCCCGGCGGAGAAGACCACCATGTCGGTCGCCAGCTCGCTGCCGTCGGCGAAGCGCAGTACCATCCCGCTGTCGGTTTCTGCGATTTCGGTGGTGGCCTTACTGGTATGTACCCCCACGCCGAGGGCTTCAATTTTACGGCGCAGCATCGCGGCGCCGTCGTTATCAAGCTGCACCGCCATCAGGTTCGGGGCAAACTCCACCACGTGCGTATCCAGCCCAAGCTGTTTCAGGGCGTTGGCCGCCTCCAGCCCCAGCAGGCCGCCGCCAATCACCACCCCGGTGCGCGAATTTTTTGCATGGGCGGCGATGTTATCCAGGTCGTCGAGAGTACGGTAGACAAAACAGCCCGGCAGATCCCGGCCCGGCACCGGCGGTACAAAGGGGTACGAACCGGTCGCCAGCACCAGCTTGTCCCAGTGGGTTTCATGCCCTGATCCCGTGCGAATCACCCGGGCGTCGCGATCGATGGCGACCACCGGCTGGGAGAGGCGCAGCTCAATGCCGTTATCGGCAAAGAAATCTCCGGCCACCATCGACAGCGAGTCGGCGCTGCGTCCGGCAAAATATTCCGACAGATGGACGCGATCGTAGGCGGCATAGCGCTCTTCGCCGAAGACCACAATCTGATACTGCTGATGCAAACCGCGATTGACGCAGTCTTCAAGAAAATGGTGGCCGACCATACCGTGCCCAACCACAACCAGAGTAGGTTTTGTCATAGCGTTCTGTCCTGCAACCTGCGGCTGCGTAGTGAATCGATCGAACAGCCAGTCCGCCTGAGCGGGTTCTGACGTTGCCAGTAAATCGGTGAGGGTGGCCGCGCTGCGACACTCCCCCATCAGCAGCACGCCTGCCAGCGTGCCGTTGCGAACCAGTAGACGGCGGTAGTGGCGGGTCAGCGGGTCCCAGCTGGTCCACACCGCATCTTTTTCCTGCGCGATAACCTCGCCAGCGCTGAACAGCTCAATACCGGTCACCTTCAGGCGCATGCCGTTTTGGGTGGGGGTAAAGGGTGCGACGCACTCCCCGGCGAGACGGGCGGCGAGGATCTCCGCCTGGGCGAGGCACGGCGCCACCAGCCCCCAGGTCTCGCCGTTTAATTCACAGCACTCGCCGATGGCGCTGATGCCCTCCATTGCGGTGCGCATCTGGTTATCCACCAGGATCCCCCGGCCGCACGGCACGCGGCTTGCCTGCGCCAGGGCGATGTTGGGCAACACGCCCGTCGCCAGTACCACCCGGGTGGCGGCCAGGGTGCGTCCGTCGCTGAGGGTGACGCTGTCAGGGGCGATCTGCGACAACCCGGCGTTCAGCTCACAGCCGATACCTCGCTCGCCGAGCGCCTGCTCCAGCAGCAGACCCGCCTGCTGGTCGAGCTGCTGCTCCATCAGCCACGGACCGCGATGGACTAACGTGACATTGTCACCTTGCTGTCTTAATGCTGCGGCGGCTTCCACGCCGAGTACACCGCCCCCCAGCACCACCGCCGGGCCGGGCGTCGCCAGAATGGCGTTCACATCCTCCAGGGTGCGAAAGGTGAAGACGTGGGGCAGATGGCTGCCGGGAATGGGCGGAACAAACGGCCGGGAACCGGTGGCAAAGACCAGTTCATCCCATACGAACTGTCGGCTGTAAGTACGCAGCGTTTGGGCGCTGATATCCACTGCCCGCACCCGCTCGCCGCACACCACGGTGATGCCGCGCGTCCGATACCAGCTCTCATCATGAAGCTGTGTCGCCGCCGCCTCTTTCTCGCCCCCCAGCACCGGCGAAAGCTGTATGCGGTTGTAGGCGTGTACGCGCTCCTCGCCGATGAGGGTGATCTCAAAGCGGCCTGGCGCGCGCTCGGTCAATGACTCCACCAGCCGCGTTGCCGCCAGTCCGTTTCCAATGATGACCAGGCGCATGGTTATGCTCCTCAGGCCGCTTTCGGCTGTTTTTCATAGAGGAAGTGCAGGATCTGCTGGCGCATATGGTGATAGCGGCTCTCCTCCGCCAGCTGCACCCGGTTGCGCGGGCGCGGCAGGTCAACGCGAAGGATCTCGCCTACCGTTGCCGCCGGGCCGTTGGTCATCATCAGCACCCGATCCGAGAGCAGCACCGCTTCGTCCACGTCATGGGTGATCAGCACGATGGTGGTGTTCAGCTCCTGCTGAATGTGCATCACCGAATCCTGCAGATGGGCGCGGGTCAGGGCATCGAGGGCGCCGAACGGCTCATCCATCAGCAGCACTTTTGGCTTCATCGCCAGGGCGCGGGCAATCCCCACCCGCTGCTTCATGCCGCCGGAAATTTCCCCCGGCCGCTTGTGGATGGCGTGCCCCATCTGCACCCGCTCGAGGTTGTGTTCGATCCACTCCCGCCGCTCGGCTTTGCTCATGCTGCGGCGGAACACCTGATCCACCGCCAGCGCTACGTTGTCGAAGCAGGTGAGCCACGGCAGCAGGGAGTGGTTCTGGAACACCACCGCCCGCTCCGGCCCCGGTCCGGCGATCTCGCGGTTATCGCAGAGAAGCCCACCTTCCGTCGGCAGGGTGATGCCGGCGATCAGGTTCAGCAGCGTCGATTTGCCGCAGCCGGAGTGGCCGATCAGGCTGATGGTCTCCCCTTCGTGAATATCAAAAGAGACGTTCTGCAACGCCAGAAACTCGCCGCTGGCGGTGGAAAAACGCTGGCTGACGGCCTGGACCTGAATGAGAGGTTTCATCATGTGCTCCTTATTTTTCCTGCCAGCTGAAACGGCGGGCGATCAGCATCAGCCCCTGCTCCAGCAGCAAACCCACCACGCCGATAATGACGATGGCGATGAGAATGTTTTCGACGTTGAGATTGTTCCACTCGTTCCAGATCCAGAAGCCGATCCCCAGCCCCCCGGTGAGCATCTCGGCGGCGACGATCACCAGCCAGGCGATACCGATGGAGAGCCGCACCCCGGTCAGCACCGCAGGCAGCACGGCCGGGAAGAGAATGCGGCGCATCACCGTCCACTCGGAGAGCTGCAACACCCGCGCCACGTTGAGGTAATCTTCCGGGATACGGCGCACCCCTTCGGCGGTGTTGATGACCATCGGCCAGATCGAGCAGATAAAAATGGTCCAGCTGGAGGCAGGCTCCGCCTTCTGGAACAGCAGCAGGCCGATGGGCAGCCAGGCCAGCGGGCTGACCGGGCGCAGCAGCGCAATCAGCGGGGTGAACATGCGGGACATAAAGGTAAACCGGCCAATCATAAAGCCCAGCGGGATGCCGACGATCGCTGCCAGGCCAAAGCCGATAGCGACACGCTGCAACGAGGCCAGCACGTTCCAGCCCACTCCCATGTCATTGGGGCCATCGCGGTAGAACGGATCGGCAAACAGCGTGATGGCCGAGTCCAGGGTGCTGAGCGGCGTCGGGAACCCTTTGCTGTTGATAGCCGCCAGTTGCCAGGCGATCACCAGTAATCCCAGGCCAAGCAGCGCCGGAATGATGCGCTGGAGCAGATCGTTGGTCCGGCGGGCAAACCCCGGAGTACGGCGGCGGACCTGCACCGGCGGCAGGGCGATCACTTCCCCGCTGGCCGGCTCGGCGGGTATGGCGGGTGCGGCTTTAATGTTGACGTTTTTCATATCAGGCCCCTGTACGGTGAATGGCGAAACGGTTGGCGTAACCCTTCGGATCGGTGCCGTCCCAGACGGTGCCGTCCATTAAGGTGCTGGTGCGCAGCGGCGATGAAGGTGCGCGAATGCCGCCCACGGCAGTGGCGGCCTCCTGCCAGATGTCGGTGCGGTTGATGCGCTGGGCGATAGCGGCGTAATCCGGGTCGGTTTTCAGCAGTCCCCAGCGGCGGAACTGGGTCAGGAACCACATTCCGTCGGAGTGCCACGGGTAGCTCACCGCCCCCTCCTCAAAGAAGCGGATCGGGTTAGCATCCTGCCAGCGGTTGCCGGTTCCGCTGTCGTATTCGCCCAGCATCCGGCCAGTGAGGTACTGCTCTTTGGTGTTGAGCCAGGCGCGCCGGGCCAGCAGCTGCGCGGTCTCCTCTTTGTTCTGCGGTGAGGCGTCGATCCAGCGCTGGGCCTCCAGCAGGGCGCTGACCAGCGCCCGGGCCGTGTTCGGATATTGCTCTACCCACTCGTGGCGGGTGCCGAGCACTTTTTCCGGATGTTCCGGCCAGATGGACTGGGAGGTGGCGGCGGTAAAGCCGATGCGATCGTTAATAGCGCGGGCGTTCCACGGCTCGCCGACGCAGAAGCCAACCATATTGCCGATGCGCATGTTCATCACCATCTGCGGCGGCGGCACCACCACGGTGCGCACGTCGTCGAAGGGGTTGATGCCTGCGCCAGCCAGCCAGTAGTAGAGCCACATGGCATGGGTGCCGGTGGGAAAGGTGTGGGCGAAGGTGTAGGTGCCCGGTGCCTCCCGGGCGATGAGCTTCTTCAGCCCCTCGACGTCGCGCACGCCCTGCTGAGCCAGATCGCTCGACAGGGTGATCGCCTGCCCGTTCCGGTTGAGGGTCATCAGGTTGGCCATCGGTTTAGGTTTACCGGCGATCCCCAACTCCAGGCCATACAGCAGGCCATAGAGAATGTGCGCTGCGTCCAGCTCCCCGGCCACCAGCTTGTCGCGCACCGCCGCCCAGCTCGCCTCTTTGCTCGGCACCAGGGTGAAGCCATATTTCTTATCGAACCCTTTCCAGGCCGCGATCGCCAGCGGCGCGCAGTCGGTCAGCGGGATAAAGCCGACGCGCACCGTCTCCAGCTCCGGTTTATCGGAGCCCGCGGCCCATGCGCTCTGCATCAATCCCGGCACCATCAGCGTCCCGCCCGCCAGCGCACTGGCCTGTAAAAAACGCCGTCTTGTCCATTCCACCATGCTCACTCCTGAAAAAATGGCAAAAAAAAGCGCCCGGCAGTGCCGAAGCACCGCAGGACGCCTTTATCCTCAAAAACGACACACCGCCGTTGGCGCGTCGTCAGAATTGTGATGTTGATTAATGCAAGGGTGATGCCAGGTTTTAAAGGCTTAAATAACGGGGTTTTTCTGCCTGCCGACAGCGAGAACGCACCTCAACCATGCAGGCGTTGCCCATCCTGGGTGCATTTACTGCTGCCACAGAGCTTTGACCGTCAGCAACGCGCGGGCGATATCCACCATCCGTTGATTTTTATCCATCGCCATCTTGCGCAGCTGGCACCAGGCCTGCTCCTCACTCATCTGCTGATGGGTCATCAACACGCTTTTGGCCTTGTCGATCACCTTGCGCTCCTCCAGCGTGTCGCGCATCGAGGCCAGCTGGCGGGAGAGCTGCTCGATCTCCTGCGCCTGCTGGCGCACCAGCGGCAGCAGCGGTTTTTGCGGATAGAGGGCCAGCGGCTCCGCCGTCTGCGGCTCTGCGGGCGGCTCGTCGTCAGCCTGGCTAATCAGCGACTCCACCGCCAGCATCAGATCGGCGATCTGCATCTCCTCCAGGGTGCGCAGATGTTCGAGGCGTTCGGTTTGCAGCGAGAACCAGTGCAGCGCCAGCACCCCCTGATCCGCGGCGGGTTGCCGGGTACAGGCCAGCCGCCGCAGCTGTTCGACCTCCGCCCCCGGTACGCTGAGGTTGAAAGGATCGTGCAGGCTGGGAGGGGTCAGGGAGAGGAAGACCTCGAAACAGGTTTGCTGGCCGTCGATTCTGTCTACCAGTGTCTGGCGCATCTCATCGCTGAAAAAGCCCTGGGTAAAGCCAATCGCTCCCAGCGCCCGCTCCTGCCCCACCAGCTCTTTGCCCTGCATCAGGCTATAGAGCGCGACAAATCTGCCCGCGATTTGCGGGTTATCAATGCTGTCATTGAGTTGCGGCACAATACTGAGCAGGTTTCGCAGCATACGGCTATAACGCTCCATCGCCGCCGTAGCGGGCAGCGCGCAAGCCGTAATGGCCTCACGCAGCGCGGGAAGCTGCTCCAGACTTTGCAGGGCGTTGGCCACCCGCTCGCACAGGGCACCGCTGGCCATCACCGGCGAGCCGAGCGCCTGATGCAGCGCCTGCACATGCTCGTCTACCAGCGCGCGGCTGGCTTTACACTCCAGGGCATAGAGCGCCCCTTCGGAACAGAGCCAGATGTTGGAGGCGCCCCGCTCGCACTGTAGCATGTGCGCAAGATGGCTGATCCGGCTCACCAGCGTGCCCAGTTGTGCCAGCTTGCACAGCTGCTGTTTACGCAGCAGCCTGGCCTGCTGGAACCATTCCGTGGCGCCGGGTGGACGGCCTCTGTTTATCGTCATGCTTACTCTCCCGGGTCAGTGTCTGCCGAAGAGAGAAGCAATTTTCATGCCTTTTCATTATTCAGGAGTCAACATGCAGAAGATTGTGATTGTCGCTAACGGTGCGGCCTATGGCAGCGAATCGCTGTTCAACAGCCTGCGACTGGCGATTGCCTTACGCGAGCAGGAGAGCGACCTGGATCTGCGCCTGTTTTTGATGTCCGACGCGGTCACAGCCGGACTGCGGGGGCAAAAACCGGCGGAGGGCTACAATATCCAGCAGATGCTGGAGATCCTGACGGCGCAGAACGTGCCGGTGAAGCTGTGCAAAACCTGCGCCGATGGCCGCGGTATCAGCGCCCTGCCGCTGATCGACGGGGTGGAGATTGGCACCCTGGTGGAGCTGGCGCAGTGGACGCTATCCGCGGATAAACTATTAACTTTCTAATAATGCATTAACAAAAATATTTTTTTCTTATGAGCGCGGTTCCAGCTTCAAGTTTGCCTGCCCGATGCCGATAGGCTTTTTACAACAACACAGCAGGTATTTCATTATGTTCAGGTCAATTCGCGCTCGTATTATTGCGGCGACGGTCGGATGTCTGATCGCCGCGCTTTTACTGAATACCGTGATTAATTTCCAGGTCACGCGTCAGGATAATCAACAGTCCCAACGTTCGATACTGGCCAGCACCAGCGCCAGCCACAGCATGGCGATTGCCGACTGGGTCAGCAGCAAGACGCTGATGATCAACTCCCTGCAGAACGTCGTCCTGACCGACGATCCGGTACCGATGTTTAAACAGCTGGCGCAGGCGGGCGGGTTTATCAACGTCTATGCCGGCTACGCCAGCAAAACCGCGAAGTTTTCCAATCCTGAAGGGGTACCTGCCGACTACGATCCAACGGTGCGTCCGTGGTATCAGCAGGCGGTGAGAGAGGATCGCGCCATCGTCACCGTCCCGTATGTGGATACCGGCACCAAAAAGCTGGTGGTCACTTTCGCCGTGCCGGTGAAAGAGAACGGCGAGCTGAAAGCGGTGCTGGCGGGCGATGTGGCGATGGACAGCGTGATCGCCAACGTGCGCGGCATCCATCCGACGCCAGCCAGCAGCGGGCTGCTGGTTGACAGCGAGGGTTCGGTCATTGCCGCCAGCGATCCCGAGCTGACCTTAAAGCCCTTTAAAGCGGTCATCAGCGGCGTCGATCTGGCTGCGCTAAAGAATGGCAACAGCGCCGAGGGGGAGTACAACGGCGTGGCGAAAACCTTCTCCGCAACCCCGATTGCCGGTACCCAGTGGCAGCTGATTGTCGCGCTTGACAGCGATGATGCGACGACAGGTATGCGTACCCTGTTGAAAGCCTCCTCCCTGTCGCTGGTTGTGCTGGTGCTGCTCAGCGCGGTGGTTGTGCATTTCGTGATTGCCCGCCTGCTGAAGCGCCTGTCAGATATTCGCGATGCGATGCACGCCATTGCCAACGGCACCAACGATCTCTCCCAGCGTCTGCCGGAGAAAGGTGACGATGAGGTGGCGCAGATCGCCCATGCCTTTAACGCCTTCAGCGATAAACTCGCGGTGGTGATGGTGCAGTTGCGCGACGCCAGCGCCTCGGTGAAGAACGCCGCCCAGGAGATTGCCGCCGGGAACCAGGATCTCTCTGGCCGCACCGAGCGGGCCGCCTCCAGCCTGCGTGAAACCGCCAGCGCCGTAGAGCAGATCACCGCCTCCGTGGCGCAGTCCACCGAATCTGCCGCCGTGGCGAACGAGCAGGCGGGCAAAGCTGCCGAGGCCGCGACGCGGGGCGGCAACGTGGTGTCGCAGGCGATCACCACCATGCAGTCCATCGAAGCCGCTTCAACCAAAATTGGCGATATCACCAGCGTGATTGACGGCATTGCTTTCCAGACCAACATTCTGGCGCTGAACGCCTCGGTTGAAGCGGCACGTGCCGGTGAGCAAGGGCGCGGCTTTGCCGTGGTGGCGGGCGAAGTGCGCAATCTCGCCAGCCGCAGCGCCCAGGCGGCAAAAGAGATCAAAAGCCTGATCGACTCTACCACCGACAGCGTGGCGACCGGTTCGCGCTATGTGCATCTTGCCGGGCAGAGCATGAATGAGATCGTCACCAGCATTGGCAGCATGTCGGGGATCATGCGGGAGATCACCGTGGCGACCAGCGAGCAGATGAAAGGCATTCAGGAGATTAACCGCGCGGTGCTCAATCTGGACAGTATGGTGCAGCAAAACGCCGAACTGGTGGTGCAGTCGGCTGCCGCCGCCAGCGCCCTTCAGGGTCAGGCAGGCGACCTCGCTGAAACCGCCGGTCATTTCCGCATTTAATGTTAATCCGCTGCCTGAAAGCCGCGTAAAGCGATGTTCGCTGCGCGCTTTCAGGCATTTTGTCATTTTTGTTTAAGGCTTACGCCATTTTTTGATCAAAATCAGCACCCCGGCCCTTCCCCTTTGGTGTTATGCCATGAGTGAATTGTGAACAACATCACGCTCAGGATTAGCCGCAAGGAGAGCGTTGTTTCGGATACGGGGTAAAAAAATGGCACTGGTAAAAGCAAGTCTAAAGTTGTTTGGCGGGGATACGGTCGTGGTGCGCTGCTCAGAGCGTTGTCATATTCATCTGATGAGTAATAAAGCACCACGCAAAACGCAGGCAGATATTTTAAGCGTACAGGACAAAGACAACGCCTGGCTGACGGTGCCTTATACCGGAACCTGGGAGGTGCTCATCGACAGCCACAGCCAGTCGCTTGAGCACTCCATCAGCTACGTCGCAGCCTGATCATTCTTCGCCCGGTGGCGCACTGTCACCGGGCTTTTTTTCAGGCAAAGCCGGGGCGCAGCTGGCTTTCCGGCGATTCGTTATCCAGCAATGCCCGCACCCGCGACACCAGCTCGTTCAGACAATCATCCTGCATGCCGAGACGCGTCAGCTCCTTATCGAGCGAGAAGAGATATTGTGCGTTGGTGCCAAGCGGGCCACTGGCGGCGGCAATCAGCGGGGCGATGACCTGCGCGCGCGTGTCGGCCTCAAACAGCGGATGGCGCGGATCCATAATAAAGACCAGGGCGTTAACGGTGCGTCCATCATCCAGCTCCAGCCGACACCAGCTCGGCATATAGCAGCCAGTGATCATCTCACGCTTCCACAGCAGCGCCAGCTCCTCTTCCAGGGTCGCATCCGGCAGACGGTAGGCCACGCCGGTGGTGCGTCCGCCCTCTTTCAGTGCAAGCATACGGCCTGGCTGGCAGGCGCTGCCGCGTCCGGCGGTCAGGCGCAAACAGAAGGCTCGATGCCAGCCCGGAAGCGTCCCGGTTGCCGATTCAACATACTCCAGCGCCGGGTTCCACATCAGGGAACCGTAGCCGAAGAGCCATACCGGACCGTTGTCCGGACGGCAGGCCAGGGTCGCAGCCAGCGACGCTGCGCGCTGCTCGGCTGACCACAGAAGCGACTCTTCGATCGCACCAAAGGCCGTTCTGCAGTCGGCCTTCATAAGAAAATCACGCGTTAACATATTGCACCTCCGCCACTGCCTGCATCCCTGCCCTCACTTTATGAACCTTCCGGGTCCTTTTACTGCTCAATTAGAAAGCAGTAGGGTGACGATATGCAATAATCTCGCCGGGTGCAACAGAGCGCGAGGCCGACCGCCTTAAAAGTCAAAGCCGACGGTGCAAACTATTAAGCACAGCCAACTAAGCAATGACTATTTCTTCTTGTGCCACTTATCATCGTCTCCCTTTTCGTAATCCTGCTTCACCGCCGCCCAGGCCACCTTGTGTGCGGTCTCCTCACGACTGTCATCGCCCCGGCGGTCCTCTTTATCTTTGTACTGATCCCAGGCGCTGTTAAAGGCTTCTTTGTAGATATCCTGCGCGTGGGCAGGCAGTACGTTCTTAACGTTATCCGGTAAATCAGTTTTCGATTTGTATGGCATAGCAACCCCCTCTTTTTATTCACTTAATAAGTGTGGTCGACAATGCCGAAGGCTTCCAGTCGAATCGATAATCCTGGATTTCAGTTTCTTAATCTACTGTTATTAAGACCCTATTTAACAAAAATATATTATTATGACGCTCTCGTTAAATAATTCCCCTGTACCGTAAAATTAAGTAAAAGATACTCAGAGATTAACGGCGATCTGTTAATTTAAGCTCCTCACTTTCTGTCTATAATTACAAGCACCTGCCAAAACGGAGAATTACATGACAACCGCACACGAGACGGTGAAAACCCGTCATAAGGAGACGTCTCTCATTTTCCCGGTGCTGGCCCTGGCCGTGCTGTTCTTCTGGGGAAGCGCGCAGTCACTGCCAGTGGTCATCGGGATTAATATTCTGGCCCTTGTGGGTATTCTGAGCAGTGCTTTTAGCGTTGTACGCCATGCCGACGTGCTGGCCCACCGCCTGGGCGAACCCTACGGTTCCCTGATTCTAAGTCTTTCCGTCGTTATTCTCGAAGTGAGCCTTATTTCCGCTCTGATGGCGACCGGTGACGCCGCACCTACCCTGATGCGCGATACGCTCTACTCCATCATTATGATTGTCACCGGCGGGCTGGTCGGCTTCTCGCTGCTGCTGGGCGGGCGCAAATTCGCAACGCAATATCTGAACCTGTTTGGTATTAAGCAGTATCTGATCGCCCTCTTCCCGCTGGCGATTATCGTGCTGGTATTCCCGATGGCGCTGCCGGGGGCCAATTTCACTACCGGTCAGGCCCTGCTCGTGGCGCTGATTTCTGCGGCGATGTACGGCGTGTTTCTGCTGATCCAGACCAAAACGCACCAGAGTCTCTTCGTCTATGAGCATGAAGATGAGAGCGACGACGATGACCCGCACCACGGCAAGCCGTCCGCGCACAGCAGCCTGTGGCATACGGTCTGGCTGGTGGTGCATCTGATTGCGGTCATTGCAGTCACCAAGATGAATGCCGCACCGCTGGAGACACTGTTGACGGCGATGAACGCGCCGGTGGCCTTTACCGGCTTCCTGGTGGCGCTGCTGATCCTCTCCCCGGAAGGGCTGGGGGCATTACGTGCCGTGCTGAATAACCAGGTGCAGCGTGCCATGAACCTCTTCTTTGGCTCGGTGCTGGCGACCATCTCCCTGACCGTGCCGGTGGTGACGCTGATTGCCCTTCTTACCGGTAACGAGTTGATGTTTAGCCTTGGTGCACCGGAGATGATTGTGATGTTGGCGTCGCTACTGCTGTGCCAGATTTCATTTTCCACCGGGCGCACCAACGTGCTCAACGGTGCGGCGCACCTGGCATTGTTTGCGGCCTATCTGATGACGATATTTGCCTAGTCCTTTGCCCAGCGGCGCTTCGCTTGCAGGGCCTACGGGTTTTGTAGGCCGGGTAAGCGCAGCGCCACCCGGCAATAAGCGCATAAAAAAACCCGCCGAAGCGGGTTTTTTTATTAGTTGCTGGTATCCAGCTCTTCAAAGCTCTTGACCAGATCGTCAATCGCCTTAATCTGCTTCAGGAACGGCTCCAGCTTGTCCAGCGGCAGCGCGGATGGGCCGTCGCACTTGGCGTTGGCAGGATCCGGATGCGCTTCGATAAACAGACCCGCCAGACCGGTCGCCATACCGGCGCGCGCCAGTTCGGTAACCTGAGCACGACGGCCGCCTGAGGCTGCGCCAAACGGGTCGCGGCACTGCAGAGCGTGGGTCACGTCGAAGATGACCGGCGACTGGTTAGAGACATTTTTCATCACGCTGAAGCCCAGCATGTCCACCACCAGGTTGTCATAACCGAAGTTGGAACCACGGTCGCAGAGGATCACCTGGTCGTTACCGCCTTCGATAAACTTATCGACGATGTTCCCCATCTGGCCTGGGCTGACGAACTGTGGTTTTTTCACGTTGATGACGGCGCCGGTTTTCGCCATCGCTTCGACCAGATCGGTCTGACGGGCGAGGAACGCGGGCAGCTGGATCACGTCAACCACGTCTGCCACAGGCTGCGCCTGGCTTGCTTCATGGACGTCGGTGATCACTTTTACGCCAAAGGTCTGCTTCAGCTCCTGGAAAATTTTCATCCCCTCTTCGAGGCCCGGGCCACGGTAAGAGCGAATAGAGGAGCGGTTGGCTTTGTCAAAAGAGGCCTTAAACACATACGGGATACCCAGCTTCTGGGTCACGGTGACGTAGTGTTCGCAGATACGCATCGCGAGGTCGCGGGATTCCAGTACGTTCATGCCGCCGAACAGCACGAACGGCAGGTCGTTCGCCACGTTGATATCGCCAATGCTAACCACTTTTTGTTTCATAGGATCGCCTTATTCAGGTGTGAATCGGAATTAAGATTAATGCAGTGTAATCTGTTTGTGCGCGATGGAATTAATCTGCGCGCGGATCATTTCGCTGATCGGATCTTCCGGACACTGCTCAACAAAATAGCTCAAATCATTCAGCGCAACGTGGTCACACTCAAGCTGCACGTAGATCAGGCCGCGATCGCGGATCTCGTAAGGATCTTCCGGGTTAAACTGCAGCAACACCTCACTGGCACGCAAGGCCAGCTCCATCTGCCGCTCTTCCATCAACGCTGACTTCAGGGTGTCCAGCAGCTTGCGAACCACCTCGGCGTTATCCGCTTCGTCCAGATCTTCGTTGTAGAGCTCCGCCATCGGGCTGATGTTGCCCTTCAGCCAGACATCCAGCGTGTGATCGTCGAGCGTGTCGCCATTAAAGGGATTGATTAACCACATCTCGCCGTCCAGCCACTCGGCGCGCAGCAGCATCTGCGTCGGGAAGATGACCGGCACCAGCGGAATATCAAGACGGTGCGCCACCCATAATAAAATCGCCCCCAGGGAGACAGCGCTGCCCTGACGGTTTTTCAGTACCTGATCGAGCCACAGCGCGTCGGAGAGCCGATACACGCCACGCGTATCGCAAAAGCCCCACTCGCCATAAAAAAGCTCAATCAGTTTCTCCAGTTGCCAGTCCTGAGGGCGCGCCTGATTAATCTCTTCACGCGCCAGACTCACCAGTTTCTCCAGTTCATCGTAGACGTATTGTGAAATGAAATCATCGCGGATCATCTCTGATACCTTAATCATTCCATCGCACAGCGGCACTTTGTTAAATTCGAAATCGGCCAAGGACTCCATGACTTACCCCAGTATCGGTATTCTTGTGGTGGCGAGTTTAATGATGATGTACAGCACCACCAGCCCCAGCAGAAAGGCAACAAACCCGGCCTGCTGGCTGCGCGGACGATGACGCCCCAGCGCAATAAAACCCAAAACGATATAGATGATAACGCCAAACAGCTTTTCAGTCAGCCATGACCCTTCATCTGTAAACGGCAGATAACCGGTCACCCACATCAACCCTGCGCCGGAAAGAAACAGCACGGTGTCGATGCAGTGCGGCAGAACCCGCACCCAGCGCGCGTTGATAAGGGCGTTATTGCTGTAACGCCACCAGTAACGCAGCGCAAAAAACGTGACGGTCAGGACGACTGCCGTCAGGTGCAGGGCGATCAGTACAGAGAAGCTATTCATGCCACTTGCCCACGGTCAGGCGCTCGTTGCCGCCATAGTCGCGACAGGTTTCAACCTGGGCAAAACCGGCCTGCAGGAAGAGATTGCGCACCGCTTCGCCCTGCGTCCAGCCATGCTCGAGCAGCAGCCAGCCATTGCTGACCAGGTGTTGGCGAGACTGGATAATAATATGGCTGAGATCTGCCAGTCCGTGATCCGCCGCAACCAGCGCGCTGCGCGGTTCAAAGCGCACATCCCCTTCGCCGAGATGCGGATCGCATTCATCGATATAGGGCGGGTTACTGACGATCATCTCAAACTGCTGGTCAGCAAGAGCGGTAAACCAGCTGCTCTGCTGCACCGTCACATTCTTTAACGCCAGGCGCTCAAGGTTACGCTGTGCCAGCGCCACCGCATCGGGCATGAGATCTACTGCCGTCACCTGACAGTCCGGACGCTCGCTGGCCAGCGCCAGGGCGATGGCCCCGGTGCCGGTGCCGAGATCCAGAATGCGCGCGGGGGTGGCGGGCAATCTCGCCAGCGCCTGCTCCACCAGGCATTCGGTATCGGGACGGGGAATTAGCGTTGCAGCAGAGACATAGAGCGGCAGCGACCAGAACTCACGTTCGCCCACCAGGTGCGCCACCGGCTCGCCGGTTTTGCGCCGGGCGAGGAGTGCATCAAGCTCTCTTTGCTGATCGGCGGTAAGCGCTGTTTCGCCAAAGGCGAGAATCCAGGTGCGTGCTTTGCCCGTCACATGCTCCAGCAGGATCTCCGCATCGCGACGGGGGCTTTCGCTCCCCGCCAGCGTGCTTATCGCCTGCTGTAGCCAGTGCTGAAAATCCATTAATCCTGCTCTGCCAGCGCTGCCAGCTGGTCGGCCTGGTACTCCTGCACGATAGGTTCGATCAGCAGATCCAGTTTGCCTTCCATCGTCTCATCCAGACGATAGAGGGTCAGGTTGATGCGGTGATCGGTCACGCGACCCTGCGGGAAGTTATAGGTGCGGTTGCGATCGCTGCGATCGCCGCTGCCCAGCAGGTTGCGACGGGTTGAGGCTTCCGCCTGCTGGCGTTTCGCCATCTCTGCGGCATGGATACGGGCACCCAGCACCGAGAGCGCTTTGGCTTTGTTTTTATGCTGGGAACGTTCGTCCTGACACTCCACCACGATGCCGGTTGGCAGGTGGGTAATACGGATCGCGGAGTCGGTGGTGTTAACGTGCTGACCGCCCGCGCCGGAGGAGCGGAAAGTATCGATACGCAAATCCGCCGGGTTAATGTCCGGCAGCTCAGCTTCCGGCAGCTCGGGCATCACCGCCACGGTGCAGGCGGAGGTGTGGATACGCCCCTGGGATTCGGTGGCCGGGACGCGCTGGACGCGATGGCCGCCGGACTCAAACTTCAGGCGACCATATACGCCCTCGCCGCTGATTTTGGCGATCACTTCTTTATAGCCACCATGTTCGCCTTCGTTGGCGCTCATGATCTCCACACGCCAGCGACGCGACTCGGCGTAGCGGCTGTACATGCGGAACAGATCCCCGGCAAACAGGGCCGCTTCATCCCCGCCGGTTCCGGCGCGGACTTCGACAAAGGCGTTGCGTTCATCGTCCGGATCTTTTGGCAGCAGAAGCACCTGAAGCTGCTGTTCCATCTCTTCGGAGCGGACTTTCGCCTCCTGCAACTCTTCCTGCGCCATCTCGCGCATTTCCGGGTCGTCGAGCATCATCTGCGCGGTTTCAATATCTTCCTGAACCTGCTGCCAGTCGGTAAAGCAGCGCGCAACGTCACTTAATTGCGCATATTCGCGCGACAGGGCGCGAAAACGTTCCTGGTCGGCAATGGTCGCGGCATCGCCGAGCAGCGCCTGAACTTCTTCATGGCGCTCGTGCAGCGCTTCCAGTTTGGCGACAATAGAGGGCTTCATAGGCGTAAGTGCACCTTTTAATTATAAAATGGGTATGGCGCGCTATTCCAGCCCGAGGCTGTCGCGCAGAATATTCAGGCGTTCGTCGTCCCCGTCACGGGCAGCCTGTTGAAGTGATTTGGTTGGGGCATGGATCAAACGGTTGGTCAGTTTCCATGCCAGTTCCTGCATGATGACCTGCGGATCGCCGCCCTGCTCCAGGGCCGCCATCGCTTTGGCAGTCAGTTCATTACGTACCTGTTCCGCCTGACCGCGGTATTCGCGAATCGTCTCGCTGACGCTTTGCGCGCGCAGCCAGGCCATAAATTCGCTGGTTTCTTGCTCGACAATCGTTTCGGCCTGCACCGCCGCCGCTTTACGCTGGGCGAGATTGTGGGAAATGATGCTTTGCAGATCGTCCACGCTGTAGAGATAGGCGTTCGCCAGCTTGCCCACTTCCGGTTCAACATCACGCGGAACGGCGATGTCCACCAGCAGCATCGGCTGATTCCGGCGGGACTTAAGGGCGCGCTCGACCATACCTTTGCCGATAATCGGCAGCGGGCTGGCGGTGGAGCTGATGATGATATCCGCCTCGTTGAGACGGGCGTCGATGTCGCTGAGGGCAATCACTTCCGCGCCTACCTCATCCGCCAGCGCCTGGGCGCGTTCGCGGGTGCGGTTGGCGATAATCATCTTCTTCACTTTGTGTTCGCGCAGATGACGCGCGACCAGCTCGATGGTTTCGCCTGCGCCAACCAGCAGCACAGAGACCGTCGAGAGGGATTCAAAGATCTGGCGCGCCAGCGTACAGGCGGCAAACGCAACGGAAACGGCACTGGCGCCAATGTCGGTTTCGGTTCGCACTCGCTTAGCGACAGAGAAGGATTTCTGGAACATGCGCTCCAGCTCGCTGGCCTTAAGGTGGCCTTTTTGCGAGTCGGCAAACGCTTTTTTAACCTGTCCGAGGATCTGCGGCTCGCCGAGCACCAGCGAATCAAGGCCGCTGGCCACGCGCATCAGATGGCTGACCGCATCGTTATCCTGATGCCAGTAGAGGCTGTTACGCAGCTCTTCTTCGTTCAGGTTGTGGTATTCGCATAACCAGCGGATCAACGCTTCGTGCAGGTTGTCCTGCTCTTCCACGCTGAGATAGAGCTCAGTACGGTTGCACGTCGACAGCACCACGCCCCCCTGCACCATCGGCTGGGCAAGCAGACTTTCCAGCGCCTGGTCGAGCGTATCCGGCGAAAACGTGACGCGTTCTCGCAGTGAAACCGGGGCCGTTTTGTGGTTAATACCGAGTGCTAAAAGGGTCATATGAGCGGGAGTAGTACCAGCGTTAATAGGGTTAGCAGGGCGCATCATACAGGATGCGCGAGATCAATAAAAGAGACTGCCCCCTTTCGGAGTAATAGGTTATTAGTTGTTATTAACCGCTAATTTGATGATTTAGGACAACTTGAGCGTAGACGCTCCCGCTACCGGGCGCTAGCATTAAGGGTTATAACCGCCACGTATCTCAAGGATTTGTCATTATTATGACCAGACTGATTCGCCTCCTGCCTCTCGCCGCGCTGGTACTTACCGCATGTTCCATTACGCCGCCCAAAGGGCCAGGCAAAAGCCCTGACTCACCGCAGTGGCGTCAGCACCAGCAGGAGGTGCGTGGTTTAAGCCAGTACCAGACCCGCGGTGCCTTTGCATATCTGTCGGATCAGCAGAAAGTGTATGCCCGCTTCTTCTGGCAGCAGACCGGCCAGGATCGCTATCGCCTGCTGTTGCTCAACCCGGTGGGGAGCACCGAAATGGAGCTGATTGCCCAGCCAGGCAGCGCGCAAATCACCGATAATAAAGGGCAGAAATATACCGGTACCGATGCCGAAGAGATGATCGGCAAGCTGACCGGGATGCCGATTCCGATTACCAGCCTGCGCCAGTGGATCCTCGGCCTGCCGGGCGACGCCACCGATTACAAACTCGACGACCAGTATCGTCTGAGTGAAGTGAACTACAGCCAGAACGGTAAAAACTGGCACGTGGTCTATGGCGGCTACGACAGCAATACCAAACCGGCCCTGCCAACCAGCCTGGAACTGACCGAAGGCGGCCAGCGCATCAAGCTGAAGATGGATAACTGGATTGTCAAATGATGACCCACTGGCCTTCACCCGCAAAACTTAACCTGTTTTTATACATCACCGGCCAGCGTGCGGACGGCTATCACACCCTGCAGACGCTGTTTCAGTTTATCGACTACGGCGACACCATTTCGATTGAACCGCGTCAGGATGGGCAGCTTCGTCTGCTCACCCCGGTGGAGGGCGTGGCCGATGAAGATAACCTGATCGTCCGTGCTGCCCGGATGCTGATGGCGGCGGCGCAGCAAAGCGGACGCCTGCCGGCGGGCAGCGGCGCGGATATCCGCGTGGAGAAAAGGTTGCCGATGGGCGGCGGGCTCGGCGGGGGCTCGTCAAATGCCGCTACCGTACTGGTGGTGCTCAATCACCTCTGGGGCTGCGATCTCTCGGTGGATGAACTGGCCGCGCTCGGGTTAACCCTCGGGGCCGACGTGCCGGTGTTTGTCCGGGGGCATGCGGCCTTTGCCGAAGGGGTGGGCGAGATCCTCTCCCCGGCCGAACCCGCGGAAAAATGGTACCTGGTCGCCCACCCGGGCGTCAGCATCCCTACCCCGGTTATCTTTAAAGATCCGGACCTTCCACGCGATACCCCCGTCCGGTCAATAGAAACGTTATTAAAATGTGAATTCAGCAACGATTGCGAGGATATCGCAAGAAAACGTTTTCGCGAGGTTGATGAAGCGCTTTCCTGGCTGTTAGAATACGCGCCGTCGCGCCTGACTGGCACAGGAGCCTGTGTCTTTGCTGAATTTGATACGGAATCCGCTGCACGTCAGGTGCTCGAGCTGGCTCCAGAGTGGCTGCATGGTTTCGTGGCGCGCGGTATGAATATCTCCCCGCTACAGCAGGCCATTCTGGCGCAATCTGAGTTTCGGTGACAACGTCACCCTGTTCCAGACGTTGCATCGCGCTCTTTAATACACCGCCTGGATAGCGTTCGCCTGGCCCGCACAGTTTACGGCGAACTATCCACCACTGGACGCATGCCTGAGGTTCTTCTCGTGCCTGATATGAAGCTTTTTGCTGGTAACGCCACCCCGGAACTAGCACAACGTATTGCCAACCGCCTGTACACTTCTCTTGGCGACGCCGCCGTAGGTCGCTTTAGCGATGGCGAAGTCAGCGTACAAATTAACGAAAATGTACGCGGTGGTGATATTTTCATCATCCAGTCCACCTGTGCTCCAACTAACGACAACCTGATGGAACTGGTTGTTATGGTCGATGCCCTGCGCCGTGCTTCCGCTGGCCGTATCACTGCTGTTATTCCTTACTTTGGCTATGCCCGTCAGGACCGTCGCGTCCGTTCCGCACGTGTGCCAATTACCGCAAAAGTTGTTGCTGACTTCCTCTCAAGTGTGGGTGTTGACCGCGTTCTGACGGTTGACCTGCATGCCGAGCAGATCCAGGGCTTCTTTGATGTTCCGGTTGATAACGTATTCGGCAGCCCAATCCTGCTGGAAGATATGCTGCAGCTGAACCTGGACAACCCGATTGTGGTTTCTCCGGACATCGGCGGCGTGGTTCGCGCTCGCGCTATCGCCAAACTGCTGAATGACACCGACATGGCGATCATCGATAAACGTCGTCCGCGCGCTAACGTTTCTCAGGTGATGCATATCATCGGTGACGTTGCTGGCCGTGACTGCGTGCTGGTTGACGACATGATCGACACCGGCGGCACTCTGTGCAAAGCCGCCGAAGCGCTGAAAGAGCGTGGTGCTAAACGCGTGTTCGCCTACGCGACTCACCCGATCTTCTCCGGCAATGCCGTGAACAACCTGCGCAACTCCGTTATTGATGAAGTTGTGGTGTGCGACACCATCCCACTGAGCGACGAGATCAAAGCGCTGCCAAACGTGCGTACTTTGACCCTCTCCGGGATGCTGGCAGAAGCGATTCGTCGTATCAGCAACGAAGAGTCTATCTCTGCCATGTTCGAACACTAATCGGACGCAGTCAGAAAACCCGCTACGGCGGGTTTTTTTGTCTGCAAGATGTATTTGTATGATTAATGCCTCCTTCACCTGCCATTGATATGACAGATGATGCGCACACGGATGATGATTGTGAAAAACGCTTCCTCTCATGTTCTTCCCTTCCGCGCCCTCATCGACGCCTGCTGGAAAGAGAAATATACCCTGTCGCGGTTTACCCGCGATCTTATCGCCGGCATTACGGTCGGCATTATTGCCATTCCATTGGCGATGGCGCTGGCCATTGGCAGCGGCGTGGCGCCGCAGTATGGCCTCTACACCGCCGCCGTTGCCGGGATTGTGATTGCCCTGACCGGTGGGTCGCGCTTTAGCGTCTCCGGGCCCACCGCAGCCTTTGTGGTGATCCTCTATCCGGTTTCTCAGCAGTTTGGTCTGGGCGGATTGCTGGTGGCGACCCTGATGTCCGGGGTATTTTTGATTCTGTTCGGTCTGGCGCGCTTTGGCCGGCTGATTGAGTATATTCCCCTCTCCGTCACGCTGGGCTTCACCTCCGGGATCGGCATCACCATCGGCACCATGCAGATTAAGGACTTCCTGGGCTTACAGATGGCCCACGTGCCGGAGCATTACCTGCAAAAAGTGGGGGCGCTGGCGATGGCGCTGCCGACAACAAACCTGGGCGATGCGGCGATTGGCGTGGTGACCCTGGGCACGCTGATCCTCTGGCCACGGCTGGGCATCCGCCTGCCAGGACACCTGCCCGCCCTGCTGCTGGGCTGCGCGGTAATGGGGATAGTCAATCTGCTGGGCGGCCATGTCGCCACTATCGGCTCGCAGTTCCACTACGTGCTGGCGGATGGCTCCCAGGGTAACGGTATTCCGCAGCTTCTGCCCCAGCTGGTGCTGCCGTGGGATCTGCCCGGCTCCAGCTTTACCTTAAGCTGGGACTCCCTGCGCGCCCTGCTGCCAGCCGCTTTTTCGATGGCGATGTTAGGGGCGATTGAGTCGCTGCTCTGCGCCGTGGTGCTGGACGGCATGACCGGCACCAAACATAAAGCCAACAGCGAGCTGGTCGGCCAGGGGCTGGGCAACATTATCGCCCCGTTCTTCGGCGGCATTACTGCCACAGCGGCCATCGCCCGTTCCGCGGCCAACGTGCGCGCGGGCGCCACGTCGCCGGTCTCGGCGGTGGTCCATTCGGTGCTGGTGATCCTCGCCCTGCTGGTGCTGGCGCCCTTGCTCTCCTGGTTGCCGCTCTCGGCCATGGCCGCCCTGCTGCTGATGGTGGCATGGAACATGAGCGAGGCGCATAAAGTCATCAACCTGCTGCGCCGCGCCCCCAAAGACGACATCATCGTAATGCTGATCTGCATGTCGCTGACGGTACTGTTTGACATGGTCATTGCGATAAGCGTCGGGATTGTGCTGGCATCATTACTGTTTATGCGTCGCATTGCCCGTATGACCCGTCTGGCCAGCGTCAATGTCGCCACGCCGGAAGACGTGCTGGTGCTGCGAGTCATCGGCCCGCTGTTTTTTGCCGCCGCGGAAGGATTGTTCAGCGAACTGGAGTCGCGCATTGCGGGGAAACGTGTCGTGGTGCTGAAATGGGATGCGGTCCCGGTGCTGGATGCCGGCGGGCTGGACGCCTTACAGCGTTTTGTCCAACGTCTGCCGGAAGGCTGTGAACTGCGGGTGACCAATCTCGAATTCCAGCCCCTGCGCACGATGGCGCGCGCAGGGGTTCAGCCCATTGCGGGCCGTCTGGCGTTCTATCCTGACCGTGAGGCCGCGTTAGCGGATCTGTGACATCCGGCGCTGCATCATGATGCCTATCGCCTGCTGAAGCCACTCGAGCACAGCAGGCGTCATCCAGGTCCCTTTCATCAGATGCGGCTCCTGCTGCATCGCCTCGCGGAATTTTTGCTGAGTTGCAGGATTATCCCCTGCGTAAGACTGGAACAGCGCCAGCCAGTTTTCCGCCAGCCGCTGTGCTTCCGGACTCTCTGCCTGCACCCCTTCCCGGCTTGCCTGATGAAGTTTTGCCACCAGTGCCGGCCACTCCATCATGCGATCAAAATAGTGCGCACGGGTAAACGCCATCTCCTCGGGCGTCAGGTAGCGCTGCCAGATAGCCAGCTTGCTCTCGGCGAAGGCCCGGGTGATGAAATCGAGGATATCAGCGTCGATCCCCGTCTGCTCACGCATTTGCGGCTCCACGCTGTGCATCTCATTCAGGCGGGTCAGGAAGTCGGGGTTGCCTGCGGTATCCTGCTCAAGCTGCGTCATCCAACGCGTAGCCAGCCCGGTAGCGCGTGGGTCGGCAACGTCCACCTTTTCCGCCAGCATGCGGCGGGCTTCGGCCACCAGCCCGGCCCAGATCTCTGCCAGGGCGTCACTCTGCTGCGCAAACGGTAATACCTGTAACTCTTCTTTACTGAACCAGCGATCGTACATCGTCATTAACTCCAGCGTCTGTAACCAGGATTCCAGATCGGGCTCGGTGCCTGCGGCCAGCGTGCTATGCAAACTCACGAGCTGCTCGCGCAGCATCTGAATGCTGCGCATCTGTTTATCCAGCAGAGCGATTTGCGCGCCCAGGAGATCCACCATGGAGCGCGGATCCCGATCGAGAACCTCTTTAATTTCGGCAAGCTCCAGCCCCGCTCTGGCTAACACCTGGATACGGTGTAGCCGCTGTACATCCGCGAGGGTATAAAGACGGTAACCTGCCGCACTTCTGGCAGAGGGCAGCAGCAAGCCGGTTTGCTCATAATGGTGTAATGTCCGAACGGTGATCCCCGCTCTCTTCGCCAACAGGCCAACCTGAATTAACATCGCTGCTCCTTTTATCTCGCCATCACGGTCACTCTGGTGCCTTACGTTACGTGAGGGTCAAGAAAAAAGGCAAAAAAAAACGGCTTCCGAAGAAACCGCTTTTCGCGCTGTCACAGGTTAGCTGTGCTTATGCTGTTCGCGACGGCAGCGTTTATCATAATGGCGCACCCACCAGTAGCGGTCGCAGACCTGTTCGTGGCCGCTGACGCGCGCCCCGGCCAGCCAGAGCACCGCTCCCAGGAAGATGCTCAACACTGCGCCATGGGCGAAGTATTGTGGCAGGTCAAGTTGCGGAAGCTGGTTTAAAATGGAATAACCGACGCCGACAACCATGACGACTAATCCCAACCCCATCAACACGTTACCGAGTAGCGAAGCGTTTTTGCGTTTCATATAGCACCTCCGGAACTTTGGGTTGTAAGGGAATAATCTCCCTATTCCTTGTGTGTAAAGTATAGACACCACCCGTTTTGCGGATTGCGTCAACGATCACAAATATCTACTTCGGTGCAACAAAACTTTACAAATAAGCCTTTGAGTAGCATGAAATTCTAATGGTTCAACGCCGGGATTATTCAGTTTCTACGTGTCGCTTAGCAGAATTTTGTCAACCGACGCGGCAGACAGTACACTACGCGCCAGACTTAGCACTTTCAGGAATAAAAACGTGACGATTAAACTGATTGTCGGCCTGGCTAACCCCGGCGCGGAATATGCTGCCACCCGCCATAATGCTGGCGCCTGGTATGTTGATCTGCTGGCCGAGCGGTTACGCGCCCCTCTGCGTGAAGAACCTAAATTCTACGGGTTTACCTCTCGCGTTAACCTGGCTGGCGCCGATGTGCGTCTGCTGGTGCCCACGACGTTTATGAATTTAAGCGGTAAAGCGGTGGCCGCGATGGCGACCTTTTATCGCATCAATCCGGATGAGATCCTGGTGGCGCACGACGAACTGGATCTGCCGCCGGGCGTGGCAAAATTCAAACTTGGTGGCGGCCACGGCGGGCACAACGGCTTAAAAGACATCATCAGCAAACTGGGCAATAACCCTAACTTCCATCGCTTACGCGTGGGGATTGGTCATCCGGGCGATAAAAACAAAGTTGTTGGTTTTGTCCTGGGTAAGCCACCGGTTTCCGAGCAGAAACTGATCGACGAGGCGGTAGACGAAGCGGCGCGTTGCACCGAAATCTGGCTCCAGGATGGTTTAACCAAAGCCACCAACCGTCTTCACGCTTTCAAAGCGCAATAACCGGCGCGAAACGGCTTTTTTGCCCCGCAGGCTGCCGGTTACGTGTATAATAGGCGTAGTTATTTACTTTTCTTCGACTCGTTAATGTTAACGTGTTGAATATCAAGATATTAAGGTGATTCAGAAATGGGATTCAAATGCGGTATCGTTGGTCTGCCTAACGTTGGCAAATCCACCCTGTTTAACGCGCTGACTAAGGCGGGCATCGAAGCGGCTAACTTCCCGTTCTGTACCATTGAGCCAAACACCGGTGTTGTACCTATGCCCGATCCGCGTCTGGATCAGCTTGCGGAGATCGTAAAACCGCAGCGCATTCTGCCCACCACCATGGAGTTCGTGGAC
This sequence comes from Leclercia sp. M-A074-M, assembly GCF_965195605.1. Taxonomy (NCBI): domain Bacteria; kingdom Pseudomonadati; phylum Pseudomonadota; class Gammaproteobacteria; order Enterobacterales; family Enterobacteriaceae; genus Leclercia; species Leclercia sp. M-A074-M. The sequence goes on from NZ_CBDAHM010000008.1 coordinate 146,933, forward strand.
ATCGCGGGCCTGGTAAAAGGCGCCTCGAAAGGTGAAGGCCTGGGTAACCAGTTCCTGACCAACATCCGTGAAACCGAAGCGATCGGCCACGTTGTGCGTTGCTTTGAGAACGACAACATCATCCACGTGAACAACAAAGTGGACCCGGCTGACGATATCGAGGTGATCAACACCGAGCTGGCACTGGCGGACCTGGATACCTGCGAGCGCGCCCTGCAGCGCGTGCAGAAGAAAGCCAAAGGCGGCGACAAAGACGCGAAAGCGGAACAGGCTGCGCTGGAAAAATGTCTGCCACAGCTCGAAAACGCGGGCATGCTGCGCGCGCTGAAAAACCTGACTGACGAAGACAAAGCGGCGATCAAATACCTGAGCTTCCTGACCCTGAAGCCGACCATGTACATTGCCAACGTCAATGAAGACGGTTTTGAAAACAACCCATACCTGGACAAAGTGCGTGAAATCGCAGCAGCGGAAGGTTCTGTGGTCGTGGCCGTGTGTGCGGCTGTTGAGTCTGATATCGCCGAGCTGGACGATGCCGACCGTGAAGAGTTCATGGCTGAGCTGGGTCTGGAAGAGCCAGGTCTGAACCGCGTGATCCGCGCCGGTTACCAACTGCTGAACCTGCAGACCTACTTCACCGCTGGCGTGAAAGAAGTGCGCGCCTGGACTATCCCTGTCGGCGCGACGGCACCACAGGCGGCGGGTAAAATCCACACCGACTTTGAAAAAGGCTTTATCCGTGCCCAGACCATCGCCTTTGAAGACTTTATTACCTACAAGGGTGAGCAAGGTGCGAAAGAAGCCGGCAAGATGCGTGCAGAAGGGAAAGACTACATCGTTAAAGATGGCGATGTGATGAACTTCCTGTTTAACGTTTAAGGGTCATGCATCTGCGGATGCGTTAACTGACCTGAAAAAATCCACGCCATGGCGTGGATTTTTTTATCAAAGGCACGTTGTCTCGCCTGGAGAATCATTAAACAACCTTGCCCATTATTGCTCTGCTGAAGTGTAAAACCCCTTCCTGTATGCCGCAGGCGTCGTCGACAGCTGATTTTTGAAGTGATGACGCATCGTCGCCACGCTGCCAAACCCCACCTCCTCCGCGATACGCTCAATCGACAACTGGCTATTCTCCAGCAAATCCTGGCTGCGGCTCAGGCGGGCGTGGAGCAACCACTGGGCGGGCGTCTTGCCGGTGGTGGCGGTGAAACGGCGCAAAAAGGTACGCGGGCTCATCCCGACAAATTTTGCCAGCGACTCAACGGTATGCGGCTCGGCAAGTCTGGCGTACAGGTAGTCGAAGAGTGCCCCAAGGCGATGGCCTTCATAGGCGACAGGCACCGCCTGCTGAATAAACTGAGCCTGGCCGCCGTCGCGATGGGGCGACACCACCAGCCGACGCGCGACGCGGTTGGCCGCCACGCTGCCATAATCCCGGCGCACCAGGTGCAGACAAAGATCGATACCCGCCGCGCTGCCTGCGGAGGTCAATACATCACCGTTATCAATATACAGCACGTCAGGTGTGACCTTGATGGCGGGATAACGCTGTTGCAGCAGGTCGGTATAACGCCAGTGGGTGGTCGCCTGCCGGTTGTCGAGTAACCCTGCGGCGGCCAGCACAAAGACTCCGGAACAGATAGAGAGGATCCTCGCCCCACGTTGATGTGCCGCGACAAGCTGCTCGCACAGCGCGGCGGGCACCGGAACTTCGGCCCCCCGCCAGCCGGGCACGATGATCGTTCCGGCCTCACTCAGCAGCTCCAGCCCGCCATCCACCACCAACCTGAAGCCGCCCGTTGCGCGTAACTCACCCGGATCAACGCCCGCCACCGCAAAGCGATACCACTCCTCGCCCATCTCGGGGCGGGGCAGCGCGAAAATTTCGACGGCAATACCGAATTCAAAGGTACAGAGGCCGTCATAGGCCAGTACAACCACCAGAGGATTATTCATCACCACACTCAATGGGTTTTGTCATGATCTTGATATTATCTGGCATTTCTGCCAGCTGTCAAAGCCGCGTCTCCGCCGTAGAGTAAAGGCTCATTCCTGGAGGTGTTTATGAGCTATGTAACTGATTATCCTGCTGCGTCGCCAGATGTCGCAGCAAACCATTTTTTACAGCGACTGAGCGTGGAAACAGACTGTGACGATGTGCATACCGCGTTTAAAGAGGGTAATGTCGATTTTGTGTTGCTGCATGTGGTCGGTAGCCCGGAGGCATTCGCCCGCCGTCATATTCCTGGGGCGCTGCACCTGCGACATCGCGATATGACCGAGCAAAGAATGGCGGAGTGGCCCTCCGATACAGTGTTTGTGGTCTATTGCGCCGGGCCGCACTGCAACGGTGCGGATCGCGCCGCGCTGAAGCTGGCGCAGATGGGCCGCCCGGTGAAAATTATGATTGGCGGAATGACCGGCTGGGCCGACGAAGGTTTTGCTTTTAACCCCCAGTAAAAGAGCCGCGATCCCGTCTGACCTGCGGGATCGCTGACACCTCTTTCACCTGCCCGACGCCGGATAGATCGTCTCTGTCGGCAGCACCCGACGATCAAAACGCCGCAAGCTATAATAGAGCGCTGCGGTACAGAACCAGCCAATCACCCACGAGACATCGTTGTCGGCAAACAGCCAGGTCAGCGAGCCGTGGTAGAGCGGGTTTTCAATAAACGGCAGCTGGATCAACACGCCAACAACATAGACGCTGATGGCAAACATGTTCCAGTGCCCGTAGCGACCACGGGAATCGAACAGCGCCGGAATATCTACCGCTTTACGGGAGATAATAAAGTAATCGGTCAGGCTGATGGCGCTCCACGGTACGAAAAAGGCCAACAGGAACAGCAGGAAATGGGTGAAGTGCTTCAGGAACGCCGGTTCGCTCAGCAGCGCAATCACGCACGAAAGGGCCACCATCAGTACCACAAAGGTCACACGGCTTTTCTGGTTCAGCGTCGTCTGCCGGCGAAAGCCCGAGACAATGGTGGTCAGGGACATAAAACTGCCGTAGGCGTTGAGGGTGGTAAAGGTGATTTTGCCAAAGCAGATCGCAAAGTAGATCACCATCGCCATCGCCTCGCTTTTACCCAGTCCGACGATGTAACTCACCTCATGTCCCTTGAAGGCGCTGCCGGCGATTGCCGCGGTGATCACCCCGAGCGTCATGGACGCCTGGGTGCCCAGCACCGTACCGCTGAAGACGGAGAGGAAGGTCTTCACCCCTGAGACGTCGCGCGGCAGATAGCGGGAATAGTCGGAGACGTAGGGACAAAAGGCGATCTGCCATGAGGAGGAGAGCGATACCGCCAGCAGGAACATCGGCATCGAGAAGTGGTTATTCTGCATCACAGCGCCCACATCGCTGGCGATCAGCAGAGCGATAAACAGATAGACAAACGCCAGCACCCCCACCACGCTCGCTACCTTGCCGAGCTTGTGGATCACCTTATATCCCAGCACCGCAATCACGATAATGATCGCGCTGAACAGGATCATACCGGCCACGTTCGAGATCGACAGCAGCCTGGCCATCGCCTGTCCGGCCAGTACCGTCCCGCTGGCGGAGAAGCCGACATACATCACGCAGACCAGCGCCAGCGGGATCATCGCACCCAGCACACCAAACTGGGCGCGACTGATGATCATCTGCGGCAGACCGAGGCGCGGTCCCTGCAGGGCATGAAATGACATTACCACCGCGCCCAGCACCTGCCCCACCAGCAGGCCAATGATGGACCACACCACATCCCCGCCCAGCACCACTGCCAGCGCCCCGGTCACAATGGCGGTGATCTGCAGATTGCCGCCAAACCACAGCGTAAACTGACTGAAGGGGTGGCCGTGCCGTTCATTATCCGGGATGTAATCGATGGATCGTGTTTCCGATATTCGCGTCCCGCCGCGCTTTGACTGCGCTTCTGAAGATGAAAAAGACGACATAGTTTCCTCTCTGAGTGGATGATTAATGCCCGTCAGAAACCCTGCTATACCTATGCAACGCCATATGACAGAACATGTATATACAACCATTGACATCCACCCACACGCATCTGATGGTGGATTTGTGAACTGAACTGTGAATAATTTGTAATTAACATGAAAACTATATGTGATTGAGATGGGTTTCGATCGACAGTCAAATCAGGCATCGCCATCACATATACCCGCTTAAGACAGGAGTGCAGATGAGCAATAACAGACGAGCGGTACCCGGCATTCGCCATTACGCCGGCCCTGCGGGGGGCTGGGGAGCCTTAAAAGCCACGGCGATTGCCGTGCGTACGCAGATGGACACCTTTGACGCTCCCGCCACGCTGCTGCGCACCAACCAGCCCGACGGCTTCGACTGCCCGGGCTGCGCCTGGCCCGACAAAGAACACAAATCCACCTTTCAGTTTTGCGAGAACGGCGCCAAGGCGGTGACCTGGGAAGCGACCACAAAGCGTGTCACCCCTGAATTTTTCGCTGAGCACACCGTCAGTACCCTGTGGTCAAAAAGTGATTTTGAGCTGGAAGGCTATGGGCGCCTGACCCATCCCATGAAATACGATCCGCAGAGCGACACCTTTCGCCCGGTGGCGTGGGACGAAGCCTTTGCCCGTATCGGCGAAGTGCTGCGCGGGCTGGCCCCGGATGAGGTGGAGTTTTACACCTCCGGGCGCGCGTCAAACGAAGCCGCCTTCCTGTATCAGCTGTTTGCCCGCCAGCTGGGCACCAATAATTTCCCCGACTGCTCTAATATGTGCCACCAGGCCACCAGCGTCGGCCTGCCCCGCTCCATCGGGATTGGCAAAGGCACCGTCTCGCTGGAGGATTTCGACCATACTGAGCTGGTGATCTCCATCGGCCATAACCCGGGCACCAACCATCCACGGATGATGGGCACCCTGCACGAGCTCTCCCGCCGGGGCGTGCCGATTATCGTTTTTAACCCGCTGCGCGAAACGGCGCTGGAGCGCTTCGCCGATCCGCAAAATGTCAGAGAGATGGCGACATACAGCGCCACCGATATCGCCTCGACGTACTATCAGGTTAAAGCCGGGGGCGACGCCGCGGCGTTAAAAGGTATCGCAAAACATCTGCTGGTGCTGGATGCGCTGGATCATGACTTTATCGCCAGCCACACCCAGGGGTTTGCCGACTTTGCCGCCGATATCGCCGCCACGAGCTGGGAGGCCATCGAGCGCGAGTCTGGCCTGAAGCGCGCCGATCTGGAGAACGTGGCGCGCCTCTACGCTAAGTCCAGCGCCACCATCATCACCTACGGCATGGGGATCACCCAGCACAACAAGGGTACCGCCAATGTGCGTTTGATCGCCGATCTCCTGCTGCTGCGCGGCAATTTTGGCAAACCCGGCGCGGGCATCTGTCCGTTACGCGGCCACTCCAACGTGCAGGGCAACCGCACCGTGGGGATCACCGAAAAACCGACCGCGGCCTTTCTGGACCGGCTGGGCACGGTGTTCGGTTTTACCCCACCTGCCACCCACGGCCACGACGCGGTACAGGCGGCGCAGGCGATGATTAACGGCGAGGCCAAAGCGCTCCTCTGCCTCGGGGGGAATTTTGCGGTAGCGATGCCCGATCACGACAGGACGTTTGCGGCGCTGAAACGTCTCGATCTCAGCATACATGTCGCCACCAAGCTGAACCGCACCCACCTGCTGGTCGGGAAAGAGACATATCTTCTCCCCTGCCTGGGGCGCACTGAACTGGATATGCAGCAGAGCGGCCAGCAGTCAATCACCGTGGAAGACTCGATGTCGATGGTGCATGCCTCCCGCGGCAAGCTCAAACCGGCCTCTCCCTGGCTACGCTCGGAACCCGCCATTGTCGCCGGGATCGCCCACGCCACCCTGCTCCACAGCAAAACCGACTGGCTGGGCCTGGTGGAGGATTACGACCGTATTCGCGACGCTATCGAGCAGACGCTGCCGGGCTTTGAAAATTTCAACGCCCGCATCCGGGGGCCGGGCGGATTTCGTATGCCGCTGCCGCCCACGGAGCGCGTCTGGCCCACCGCCAGCGGCAAGGCGATGTTTTCGCTGTTTGAGGGTGTGAGCGAGAACAGTCCGGGCGAAGGTGAGCGCGTGCTGCGTCTGGTTACACTGCGTAGTCACGACCAGTACAACACCACCATCTATGCCCTGGATGACCGCTATCGCGGCGTGTTCGGCCGGCGCGACGTGCTATTTATGAACGAAGAGGATATGCAGCAGTTGGGGCTGGAGCATGGCGATCGGGTAGATATTCATACCGCCCTCCCCGGCTCACAGCAGCGTCTGGACGACATCACCGTGGTGGCCTACAGCATTGCCCCTGGCACGGTTGCTGGCTACTACCCGGAAGCGAACGTGCTGGTACCGCTGGATTATCTCGATAAAGAGAGCGGTACGCCGTCGTACAAATCAGTGCCCGTCCGCCTGAGTCTGCGCTCAAAGGAGATCCGCGCCCTCTAATCTCTTCTCACGCCGTCACCGATCCGGTGTGTTGCCCGGATCGGTGATGCTCTCTCTGTTCAGTTTGACGCCGGTCAGCAAATAAAAAGGTCAGGTGGGTTCAGCATCTAACACTGACGTTCCGTAGGAATTGTCGATGGTGCACAGCCAGCGGTCATTTTCCAGACGGAATACATAGGTTGCACGCCGGGTGATCTCTGTTGTAGCGCCCTGTTCATCCGGGTAAAAAAGCTGGGATTCCATGATCACCAGCGCATCTCCTCCACCTTCAATGATCTGGATATCGCCCTGCTTCACGACGAGCTGATCCTGGAAATAATCAGAAATGGAAATAAAGGCGCTGCGGATATTGTCTTTACCTTTAACGATCATACCGGGCTTAACCACCAGCGCGGCGTCGTCGGCGTAGTGCTCCATCAGCGAATCAAAATCTTTGGCTGAGATCGCCCTGTCACACGCCTTAATGATATTGCGAAGCGGGTGTTCGTACATGTGCATACTCCCTGTTCAGTGATTGCCTCTATTCACTGTATCACCCGTCGGCGCAAAGTGTAGGCCGGGCAAGCGAAAGTACCCGGCTAGCCTTTCTGGAAGAGGTCTCGCAAAGCTCACTGTTTATAGAATATTACGCCAAAAAATACCCCGCCGCGCAAAACGCTACCACTCCCGCGATCACCGTGGCAAAGAGTCCGCGGGTAAGAATGCCCACCAGAGTGGCAAACGCCGCCGCCAGCAGCGAGATGCTGATCCCCGAATCTGTCATTGCAGGTTTACTCATCAGTTCGGCGGCAACCAGGGCGGCCATGATGGCGGTGGGGATAAAGCTCAGCCACTGCAGCAACACCTCCGGCAGCCGAAAGCGGGATAACAGCAAAACCGGCACGGTACGCATCAGGGCAGTGACCAGCGCCGAGGCGAGGATCGCCAGCAGAATATTTCTTTCCATCTTATTTTCCTTTCCGGGCGCGTAACAGCAGCGTCGCCAGCGTGGCGGCAAGGGATGCGGCCAGAATGACCACCAGACTGAGCGAGCTACTCCCGGCAGTCAGCAGTGTGATCGCCACCGCGACGACAATATTGATGGTTTCGAGGATCTTCCTGCGGCTGGCAAACCACATCATCAGGATCAGGCCGATAAACATCGACACCAGGCTGAAGCCCAGCCCCTCCATCAGCGAGGCGGGCAGCGTGGTTGCCAGCCATGCTCCGGCCACACAGGCGATGATCCAGTTCAGCCAGGCGGTAATATTCAGCCCCAGCATCCAGGGGTAGCTGATTTTGCCCTGCGGGCTGGCGCGCTGCACCGCCACGCCAAAGGTTTCGTCGGTCAGCAACAGCCCGCTGACCACTTTCTGCAATGTGGTGTAGTCACGAAAAAAAACGCTCATGGAGGAGCTCATCAGCAGGTAGCGCAGGTTGACCAGCAGCACGCTCAGCACCACGGAGGCCATTTCCGCCCCTGCGGCCCAGAGTGAGTAAAACAGGAACTGCGCCGAACCGGCGTAGAGGGCGCTCGCCAACAGCGCGATTTGCCCGGTGGTAAACCCGGAGAGCGTGCCTATCGCCCCCGCCGCAAAGCCAATGCTCCAGTAGCCTGCAATGGTGGGGAGACAGGCAGCAATACCGGCCCGAAATTCGTCCGTGACGGACGCGGGATGTCCGGTATTTATCTTCATCAACATCGTTTCTTCCCTTATATTACTTAGCTCAATAACTATCTTAAGAATCAACAGCAAACGCTATAGTAAAATCCCGCTTAGCCGTGAAATTTCTTCAGGTTGTGGGAGCCAGAGAATTCAGACGCTTAGTTTTAGCGAGCGAAATACCACCATAACAATGCCAATGAAAATAATGGCGATCAGTATGCTGGCACAGCGCATAACGGCCTGGATCGGCTCGGCCAGCCATAACGTATCCTGTATAAAAACGATGATCCAGGCCACAGTAAACTGACGTCCGAAATAACTGATGGAAGATTTTCCCTGTTGCAGATGACACCCCAGCCATAATCCCGCGACCAGTATTGCTATATACACCGGGGGATAATGATGCATGAGAGGTAAAAGGATAAAACTCAGCAATGTAGCGGCAATGCACCCGTATAAACGTTGCTGCATTCGCTGGCCGATCTGCTGTTGTAGGGGCTGAGTCGAGGCAGGAAGAATAAAGACCGCCAGCACTGAAACCATCGCCTGCCAGAATCCCGTCAGCTGGAAAACGAGCAATATCGGCGTCACCAGTAATAGTGTAATCCCGGCCTGCAGGGGCAATAGCGGTCGATGAGCTGGCTCAGGGTGACTCTCCTGATGCGGCGGTGCAACCTGTCTGCGCCGGTTTAACGGATAAAAGAGCAAAGTAATCGCAATGCAAACTACGCAGCCCAACACCACCTCTTCGATACGGTTAAACGTAAAACGTAACAGATGACGAAGCTCACTGTTCTTCTGCGCTTCAGCCATCACCATCATGGATGTGACCGCCCCCAGCACCCAGGAATAGGACCAGCGGGAGATGTCCGCTTGCCATACCGCCACGCCCCCGACAACTGCGCAGAACAGGACCAGAAACGCCGAGTCCTGGACGAGATACGTGGTAAGCAAGAGTGCCAGCACACCGCCCAGCACGGTTCCTGTCACCCGGTTAAACGCCCGAACCGTGGAGGCCTTCACTGAATTATTCATCACCGCATAGCTACTCAGTGCTGCCCAGCCAGAGTAATCAAAACCCGCCAGATCGGACAACAGCACCGACACCAACACGGCTGAGATGACCTGAATTGCGAATAATTCTTTCAGCGTTGCTGCAGCCAGACGACTTAGCCAATTTTTGAGTTGAGCGGTCGGTGAATGAAAGCTGATGTTCACGATCTTCTCCCTCTATTTATGTGGCTAAAAGGGAGTGTAGTTATCCGCGCAGGGCAAGCAAATCACCCGGTATGACCTTTCTGGAAGCCGCCTCGCAAAGTCTCAAGTAACCTTATGTAATTCGGGGTTAACTCTTTTTATCAGGGGATCGGCGTCGTAGAGTGACTGCGTTGCGGCACATCCGCAATCGGGCGTAGGAACCCGTACTTTCACGACACGACAATATTTTTTGTCGCGACAGCGCTCATCCCGTTAAAATCACGGTGGCGCTGGCGGAGCAGCCGCGAGGCTGGCCGTTTTTGTCGTGTACGGCATTCCTACCTCCGTCAGCGCTACCACTCATGAGCGTAGGAACTCATGGGATGGTGAGGAGATTTTTAAAAAGGAACACGACATGACAACTCTCTCTAATCTGTATTATACCCCATCTGACGAAAGCGTTATTCATCAACTTACCGCCCTGCCCTTTCCGGCTGATGCGGATCTCTTCGAGACCGCCGAACATTGCGCCGCACTGGTGAGCGTGCTGGTTGAAACTGACGACGCAGCTATATTCAGTGCGCTTTGTGAGCGTTTACTGCATGGCCTTCGCCAGCTGCGAGAACTCTGCGATGCCGATCTGCCGCCGTACCTGGTCGCACAGCTTATCGTGGGGGAGAAAGTCGCCTCCTGCGTACCGGATTGCTGGCAGGAAACCGCGTTACAGGTGGATTATGCGCTGGCGTTAACAGAGGCGCTGCTGGCAGGCACTCTGCCGCCTGGCGTAACGAAGGAATTAACAGATTTGCTGCATGATATGGTGTGGTTGTTGGCGGAGTTTGTGAAGGAGCGGTATATTACGGCGCACTAAGCGCTGCTGAACGTCTGGGCACATAACCCGGTCAGTAAGACCGGGTTTGTGCTGGTTATAGGTGTCTTTCTTTCATCCTGGCGACAGTGAAAATCAATAGTGTATTGATGATTACTGACGCAGTGAGAACGGATAACATGAATAAATCATTCCACGCCTGCTCGGTAATAAATCCAAACCGATCGCTGAAGCGCTTGAACAAATATACTTCAGGCAGGAGCAGGTAAAATGCTGAAAAAATCACGAGAAATGACAAGAATTGAATAAGCCATAAACCTGCGTGTTTCGCTGGCGTCATCGTTAATACACCTGAATAGTGCCGTAAGCGTTAAGTGATGCGGATACCATCACTGTAGGGGTTCTTAGGAGTGCTTCCCGTAGTACTGCAAAATGACAACGAGAAGGAAGCGTAATGCAGCCGTTACTGATCCCTTTATATCCTGCAGGATGAAGTCTGAAGTTCCCTCTTTCCACTTGTTCAATAAATGTGTGATCATCGATATTCCCATCTACGCGATACAGAGCGAACCATATTGAGTGATCAGGGCCCGTCTCTTGCGTTGCAAAAACATCTTTTACGCGTGTACTTAAGCTACGGGGCCGGTCAACAATATAATATTTACCCGGCGGCAGTGGACCAATATCCTTTATGGCAACTGAATCAGGATTATTCCGGTGCTGTCCTGTATTACCCGAATACGCAGGGAAAAAACCAATACCCGTACAGCTCAGATTAGACAAAGCATTGCCGTTAAGCCGAAAGGTACAATGAATCATCGGTCGTTCCACGCATCAGTAAAAATGATATTTCCGTCGCAGTGCTTCCATGTAATCTTTTCATAGCGGAGCGAAACAGATTCAAGATGATTATGTTTTTCGGTGCTGGCATTTTTGAGTTATGCATCAGAGGACAGACCGAGACGACTTTGACACCTTCCAGCAGCATATTGAAGTATTCAACTTCCTGCCCGGCATCGTTGATGTGATACCACTTAAATTCGGCACTTTTTAGCGTCTGGCCTTTCGCTACTGCCTTGTACAAGTAGGGACTTGATGAATCGAATTCCTTTTCGAAGGTTAATGCACTATGCACTCGAGTTCCTGTAATTTTACCCGTCATGTTATCTGTGGGTAGATGTAGACCATGCGCGAAACTATGAATCTCAATGCTGCCCTCTCGAGCCCTTACATCTACAGAACCTTTAATATCTGCCCCACCGTCATCTTTAAGCCATAAGTAAGCTGGAATAGCCATGATCTTTAATCTCCATTTGACCTTAGAAACCATAATTATAATATGGTTATTTTCGACGGTATATAGATTAATTAACTGTGTAGATTGTCAAATGTCAAAAACCTAAAACCTCGACAAAGTAATTGGCTAGCTTATGAGTATTATTTAAATAATATATTTTATAAATGTTAATATCTATTCATTATGTTTTGCTTAGCACCAAAACCAGTATCTTCAAGCTTACTGTGCGCAGTACCACCAATAGTAAAGTGTAAGTGTTACAACACATCCATATGCAGACACAATACATCGTACTACACCGAGACAATTAACATGTTATAACAACACTCATCATGTTAAAACTACGTTCCCGCAGGCTGAACATCAGCTGCCTAAAGCTAACCGTTTTGTCTTGTTAATCACTCATGCCTCTGGCAGCGTTTCTGTGATGAGCGTCATAAGTTAGATGGCACTGGATTAATTTTGAGCAAGGACAATACCTGTTATGGTTACACTTTATTGATATAATGCAGACTGCAATTCACCAAACTGAGGTTTGAAAGTGTCTATGGGAGCAGTTACTAGTACGGTGTTGACCTCAACGGCTAATGAGGTCGCAAAAAAACAATAGCGTCCGTTTTCGATTTTTTAGCTAAAAAGTATGAACTTTTAGACATACTGAGATTCAAAGATCACTATTTAGAATATTGCGAAAGGAATTTAGAAATAAAAACCTTGATCTCTCAAGATAAATCTTTTCATGTTGATGACGTTTATATTCCGATTGATATAATGCAATCAGGTACACAGAGCAGATTAGAGGTCAACGATTCCACAGTTTTAGATAATGATAGATCTATATTAATAAAAGGATTAGCAGGCCAAGGAAAATCCATACTATTACGAAAATTATTATTTAATAACGCAAAAAATATAGTCGACTCCCTGTTTTCTATGAGCTAAAAAATATACTGGTGGAACTCTCGAACTCGCGATATCAAAATCGCTAAGCCATTATGGAGTTAACATATCAGAGTATGCGCTGAAAAAATTATTTGCAGACAGTAATGTTAAGTTATATCTTGATGCGTTTGATGAGGTTAAGCCAGAGTTTAGAATAGATCTGCTTGATGAAATCAGACGCTTCATTAATTCTTTCAACTGTCATGTGATCTGTACAAGCAGACCCGATACTGAAATCGACTCTCTGTCAGAATTAAGAACATTTTCAGTGTGCGAATTAACTGAACAACAAATTTTTGGGATTATAAAAAAACTGCCATTGATGAAGAAAAATGTGATGAGCTATGTGGTGCATTAAAACGTAGTCCTTTACATACAAAGAAATATTCCATATTAAAGTCGCCAATTTTAGTGGTTTTATTTTGTATAAGTTATAACGTAGGTGAAGATATCCAAAATACATTATCACAATTTTATTCAAATATTTTCAATACTGTTTTTCATAGACACGATAATATAAAAGGAAAAGTCTACAGAGAACGCCACTGGAATGATAATAGACGCATCTATAGAGAACTTTTTGATTGTTTGTGTTTTATTTCCTTGAGGGAGGGTTTAAATGGATTCAGTCATGAAAAGCTAGTAATCTTTGCCTCAATTGCACTTAAGCATATCAACGAGGACAAATCTATAGCTGAGAAAACATTAAGAGAGTTATCTTCTATTACTAACTTGATTATTGAGGATGGCTTTAATGAGTATCGCTTTATTCATAAGTCAATTCAAGAATTCTTCGCCGCATCTTTTATCATTTCATTGCAACATGATAAAAAAATAGCATTCTATAAAAAATGTTTTAACGATTATTCTTTTTATACCACATTTCATAACACCTTATTCTTCTTGGAAGAATTAGACTATTACAACTTCCATGAGCATGGATTTATACCAGCAATAACTAATTTCTTATCTTTATCCTCTCAGTATATCAAAAATGACAACTATGTAATACCGCCCTCTGTTAAAGAGATTTTCTTGAATGATATCTTTATCCGCGTCAAATTTACTACTTTCAAGGCTGGTCATAAAGAAAGCTATGAAATAGAGAAAAAAAATTTCACTTTCGATAAATCCGATTTCTACCCAAGTTTATTTTCAAACTTATTTATATTCTCCCTTGACTTTATGAAAATAGAGTTAACTGATAAAGAATTAATAAGTCTTATCAGAGAGAATGGTAATAGTTTAGAGGGTGATTGGTGTAAGTTAAGCATTCGTAAAATTCTTGATTTTAAAAGACTTCCAGAATCAATTGCCTTAGAAGCACTAAGACTAAGCATTGATGTGCTCATTAGACGACGATACAATAAAGCAGTAGATAAAATTAATAACAGAAAAGACTCATTAAACTCTACGGATTATTTTAATTTTTAGTGAGCGAAGTGATAGATATTATACTTAAAAGGGTTCAGTAAGTTTTTTAATGCTCAGCATAATAAAGGCTGTTATCTTTTGTTGAGTGGTCAAATAAAACGGGCCCGCTCACCGCGGACCCGGCCCTATCAACCTCTCAGCACTCACTCCTTAACCCGCGCTCGCTTCCCTCTCTCCTCTTCCCCGCTCTCCGCCGCTTCCACCAGCGTAAAGTTAAAGTTCACTTCCGTATGCTCCCCCCCGAGATCACGTGCCCGCGCTACCGCCGGGTCCGTAATCTTCACCGGATCCGCAATCAGCTCCGCCCTCGTCGCAAATGCAAAGTCATCCCACAGGTATTCATCCCCGTTGAGGTTGATCTGGGTGGTCAGGTGCTTGTACCCCGGTGCCGACACAAAAAAGTGTACGTGCGCCGGACGATTACCATGACGCCCCAACGCGGTCAGCAGCTTCTGGGTCGGCCCATCCGGTGGGCAGCCGTAGCCGCACGGCACGATGCTGCGCACGGCGTAGCGGCCATCTTCCCCGGTGCGCACGCGGCGGCGCAGGTTGTATTCGCTCTGGGACGGGTCGAAGAACGAGTAGCCGCCGAGGGTGTTGGCGTGCCAGATATCCACGATCGCGCCCGCCACCGGCTTACCGTTCAGATTGGTCACCTGGCCCTGTAGCCATAGGGTTTCGCCCTGCTCTTTCCCGTCGTCCATGCGGGCAAAGCCTTCGCTCAGCGGGGCGTAGGCGACGTACAGCGGCCCCTCGATGGTGCGCGGGGTGCCCACGTCGTTGCCGGAGGCTGCCTCTTTCTCGTCGGCGCGCATATCGAGATAGTGCTCCAGACCCAGGCCCGCCGCCAGCAGCGCCGCCTCCTGACGTCCGCCCAGCGCGTTAAGGTAGTTCACCGCAATCCAGAACTCTTCATCCGTCACGTCGAACTGCTTGATGGTCTTGCACAGATCGCTCAGCAGCTGGTGCATGATGTTTTTGAGACGATCGTTACCGCCGGTGGAATTTAAGCCGCTGCTGATCGCGAGTAAGGTATCCAGTTCGGTTTGATGTACGGGATTCACAGACATTGCATATTCCTCTTTGTAGGGTACGTTTGTTGTTATTGCGAGTGATGAATGGATGAGGGATGCGTACACAGAGGTTGCACGCTGATCTCCATCCACGGGTAGAGCGGCAGCGCGGTCAGGATGTCGTGCAGCTCCTGGTTGTCCGCCACGTCAAAAATGCTGACGTTGGCGTACTGCCCGACCACGCGCCAGATGTGCGGCCACTTGCCTTCACGCTGTAAGCGCTGGGAGTAGGCTTTCTCTTTCGCCTTGATCGCTTCCACCTCTGCCGCCGGCAGCGACGACGGGATGTTGACGGTCATTTCCACTTTAAAAAGCATCGCGTTTTCCTTTTATTGACGTGCGTAATGACGCAGCTTGTCTTCGTCGATCTCAATGCCTAACCCCGGCCCCTGCGGTAACGTCACCTCTCCCTGGCTGAAATCCAGCGGACGGACCACGATGTCATCCTTCAGCAGCAGCGGGCCGA
The DNA here is from genome assembly GCF_965195605.1 of Leclercia sp. M-A074-M. Taxonomy (NCBI): domain Bacteria; kingdom Pseudomonadati; phylum Pseudomonadota; class Gammaproteobacteria; order Enterobacterales; family Enterobacteriaceae; genus Leclercia; species Leclercia sp. M-A074-M. The sequence goes on from NZ_CBDAHM010000008.1 coordinate 162,281, forward strand.
ACATCTCGGTGCCCCACTGCATCCTCACCGTGGACCAGGCGTGCAGCGAGGCGACGGTGCCGAGTGTCCCTTCCAGCATGGTGCCGCCGTACAGCGCCACGCCCGCCGCCTGTGCCACGTGCGCCAGCTTCAGGGCCTGCGCCGGGCCGCCCGCTTTGGCGATCTTCAGGGCATACGCCCCGGTAAAGCCGCCGCTCGCGAGGGCGTAGCCATCATGGCTGGTGGCCACCGCTTCGTCGGCGAGGATCGGTACCGCAAAACGCTGGCTGAGGGTAATAAGCCCTTGCCGATCCCACAGCGGGATCGGCTGCTCCACCAGGTCGATCCCGCCCGCCTGTAGCTGCGTCATCCCTTTAATAGCGGTGGTCAGATCCCAGGCCTGGTTGACGTCCACCCGCACGCTCACCTCGTCGCCCAGCGCGGCCTTGATCGCGAGGGCGTGGCGGACATCCACCTCCAGCCCGCGGGCGCCGATTTTCAGCTTGAAGGTGTTGTGTCGCCCCTCTGCCAGCAGGCGTTTACCCTCTTCGATATCTTTCCGGGTGTCGCCACTCGCCAGGGTCCAGAGCACCGGCAGACGCGTGGTGAGCGCCCCGCCCAGGAGTGAACTCACCGGCAGCCCCAGCGCTTTGCCCTGGGCATCGAGGAAGGCGGTTTCGAGGGCGGATTTGGCAAAAGTGTTACCCTTTACGTGGGCGTTCATCCTGTCGGCGAGCTGCGCCACGCCGCTGAACGACTGGCCGCACAGCAGCGGGGCGAGATAGGTTTCAATGGCGGATTTGATCGCCTCCGGGCTTTCCGGGCCGTAGCTCATGCCGCCGATGGTGGTGGCTTCGCCCCAGCCGGTAACGCCGTTCGCGCATTGCATCCGGACGATGGTGAGCGTCTGGCAACCCATGGTGGCCATCGACAGCTTGTGCGGGCGGATGGTGGGAATGTCCACCAGCCAGCAGGCCAGGGATTCTATAGTGAGGGTCATGTCATGCTCCTGCGGGTTAAAAAGGTCAGCACCTGCTGATTAAATGCGTCCGGGCAGGCGACGTTCGACAGGTGCGAGGCGGGTAACGCCACATATTCTGTCTGCTTCGCCTGAGCCGCGATCCACTGGGCGTCCTGCACCGTGGTGACCGGATCTTCATCCCCTGCGATAGCCAGCATTGGGCGCAGCATGGCCGCCACCTCATCACGGAGATCCGCCGTTGCCAGCGCTTCGCAGCAGGCGGCGTAACCTTCGGCTGGGGTGTCGGCCAGACCGTCAACCAGCAGCTTCACCATCCCGGGATTGCTTTGGCGATATGCCGGGGTGAACCAGCGCGCCGCCGCGGTGCTGGCGACCGGGGCCATCCCCTGCTGGCGCACCGTTGCGGCGCGCTGCTGCCAGCCTTTCGCTTCACCGATTTTTGCCGCGGTGTTCGCCACCACGATGCGATCAAAACGCGACGGGGCGTGCCGGTTAAGCCACATCCCGGTCATGCCGCCCAGCGAGATACCGCAAAAACAGGCCCGCTCAACGTCGAGACGATCCAGCAGGGCAATCACGTCCTGCCCCAGCGAGTCGAGAGTGATGCCCCCAGCCGAAACCGGAGAGCGACCATGCCCGCGGGTGTTGTAGCGCAGCACGCGAAAATGGCGGGTAAAATCGGCCATCTGCCCCTGCCACATCTCCCAGGTGGTGCCGAGCGAGTTGGAGAGCACCAGCAGCGGGGCCGCTTCCAGGCCGTCGAGGCGATATTCAAGCTCCATTCACGCCTCCTCGGTTTCGCTGTTCAGGGCAAAGGTGAGCGCCACCGGGGTGACGGACTGGAGGTATTCCGCCGTCACGTCGCCAAACAGTTCCCGTACCACAATGCCCCGATCGGTGATATCCATCACCGCCATGTCGGTGTAGATCCGGTCGATGCAGGCCATGCCGGTCAGCGGATAGGTGCAGGTTTTGACAATCTTGCAGTCGCCCTGACGGGTCAGATGTTCGGTCATCACATAGACGCGCTTCGCGCCAATCGCCAGGTCCATCGCCCCGCCGACGGCGGGAATCGAAGAGGGCTCGCCGGTGCTCCAGTTCGCCAGATCCCCGCGTTCGGAGACCTGATAGGCCCCCAGCACGCAGATATCCAGGTGGCCGCCGCGCATCATGGTGAAGGAGTCGCCATGATGGAAATAGCAGCCGCCCGCAAGCAGCGTCACCGGCTGTTTCCCGGCGTTAATCAGCTCCGGATCTTCACAGCCCGGTTCCGGCGCAGGCCCCATACCGAGAATGCCGTTTTCGCTGTGCAGGAAGATCTCGCGGTCCGCAGGCAGATAGTTGGCAATCCGCGTCGGCAGGCCGATGCCGAGGTTGACGTAGGCCCCTTCCGGGATGTCGCGGGCAATGCGTTCGGCCAGCTGTTGATGGGTCAGTTTATTCACGGGCTCTCCTTATGCCGTCTGCCGCAGGCATTGCGGCGTGACCGTCACCACGCGCTGGACAAAAATCCCCGGCGTCACCACCGCCTCCGGGTCGAGCTCGCCGAGGGCGACAATCTCGCTCACCTGGGCAATGGTGCAGCGGGCAGCGGCGGCCATGATCGGCCCGAAGTTGCGCCCGGTTTTGTCGTAGACCAGGTTGCCCCAGCGGTCGGCCTTCAGGGCTTTGATCAGGGCGAAATCGGCTTTTAACGGGTACTCGAGGACATAATCTTTGCCATCGATATGGCGGGTCTCTTTGCCCGCCGCCAGTTCGGTGCCAAACCCGGTGGGGGTGAAGATCGCCCCCAGCCCGCTGCCGCCCGCCTGAATGCGCGCCGCGAGGTTGCCCTGCGGGACCAGCTCCAGCTCGACTTCGCCACGACGGTAGAGGTCGTCAAAGACCCAGGAGTCGGTCTGGCGTGGGAAAGAGCAGATCACTTTTTTCACGCAGCCAGCCTTCAGCAGCGCCGCCAGACCGTAGTCACCGTTCCCGGCATTGTTGCTGATCAGGGTGAGGTCCCGCGGCTTACGGCGGATCAGAGCATCCAGCAGTTCGGCGGGCTGTCCGGCGGCGCCAAATCCGCCCACCATTACCACCGCGCCGTCGAAAATGTCCGCCACGGCACCCTCGGTGGCGGCAATCCGTTTATCAATCATTTCGTTACCTCGTTTTTATTGGCGGACGGCAGGCTACGCAGGGCGATCCACGCCAGCAGGGCATAGGCCATCAGTAACAGGGAAACCGGCCAGGAGGCGTCGAAATGCATCAGCAAGGCCACCGCCAGCATCGGCCCCAGGCCGCCGGAGAAGATCGAGCCCACCTCATGCCCCAGCGCCAGACCGGAGTAGCGCACGCGCACCGGGAACAGGTCGCTCATGATGCAGGGCTGGGTGCCGATCATCGCCCCGTGGCAGAACGGCAGGCCGAGCAGCATCGCCAGCATGATCCAGCCGTAGTCGCCGGTGGAGAGCAGCCAGAAGAACGGGAACGCCATCACCAGCAGGCCGATGACCCCGATGTAGTAGACCGGCTTCAGGCCGATGCGATCCGAGAGCGCCCCCCAGAACAGGATCGAGAAGAACTCCACCAGCATCGCCAGGGTTACGGCGCTGATGATCTCCCCGGTACCGATGCCGATGTGTTTGGCGTAGACCACCGAGAAGGTGAAGAAGATATAGGAGGCGCCGTTCTCCGGCAGGCGCAGGGCGATGGCCTGCATCAGCGCCTTCGGGTGCTCGCGCACCAGCACCATCAGCGGGATCTTCTCGTGTTTTTCTTCCGGTCTGGCCTGAGTAAAGGCCTTGCTCTCGCGGATGTTTTTGCGGATATAGACCCCGACCAGGAAGATGACGATGCTCAGCAGGAAGGGCACGCGCCAGCCCCAGCTCATCAGCTCCGCTTCCGGCAGCTTCTGCACCAGGTAAAAGGCGAAGGCGGAGAGGACAAACCCGCCGGAGACCCCCATCTGGCTCCAGGCGGTAAAGTAGCCGCGACGGGACGCGGGCGCGTTCTCGCTCAGCATCAGCACCCCGCCGCCCCACTCGCCGCCCGATGCCACGCCTTGTAAAAAGCGCAGCGTGATCAGGGAGAGCGGCGCCCAGATGCCAATCTGCGCGTAGGTCGGCAGCAGGCCGATGACAAAGGTGGTGGCCCCCATCAGGGTCAGGGTCATGATCAGCGTCATCTTGCGACTGTAGCGATCCCCAAGATGACCGAAGACAATCCCGCCCAGCGGACGGGCGAGAAAGCCCACCGCAAAGCCGGAGAAGGCCAGCAGCGTGCCCTGCATCGGGTCGCCGACCACCGGGAAGAAGAGCGGGCCAAACACCAGCGCCGCGGCGGTGCCGTAGAGGAAGAAGTCATACCATTCCAGGGCATTACCCAGTACCGAGGCGAACACCAGCTTGCGCATCTGCCCGGCATCGTGTGGAACGGCGGCCGCAGCGTTGCGGTTTTCAGTCACGACATTGCTCATCAGCGTTACCCTTATGGTTGGTTTTACGCTTCCACATCATGCCCGATGGCATGGTAGCGACGGTTAAAGTAGACCAGCCCGCGCGGCGCTTCGCTGATGCGTATCGCCTGCACCTGGCAATAGAAAACGGAGTGGCTGCCCACTTCATGACAGGTGTCGATCAGGCAGTCGAAGCTGGCGACCGACGAGCTGAGCACCGGCGCGCCGCTGGCCATCACCTGCCAGGCGTCATACGCAAAACGCTGCTCGGATCGCAGGCTGGCGTTGGCGAAGACCCCACAGAGATCCTGATGGTCGCTGGAGAGGACGTTGACGCACAGCGCTCCGTTCTGCTTGAAGTGCGCGTTGGCATAGGAGTTGCGGTTCATACAGACCAGCAGCGTCGGCGGCGAGTCCGTGACGCTGCAGACGGCGGAAGCGGTAAAACCAAATTTACCCGCCGGGCCGTCGGTGGTGATCACCGAGACCGCACTCCCCAGCTGTGCCATCGCGTTACGAAATTCGGTTTGCAGTGTCATAAGGGTTTCCTCACAGATCGATGACTAAACGGGCGCTTTTGGCCCGGGAGCAGCACAACAACATCTGATCGCCGTCAGCTTTCTCTTCGTCGGTCAGGTAGCTGTCGCGATGGTCCGGCTCTCCCTCCAGCACGTCGGTCAGGCAGCTGCCGCAGATCCCCTGTTTGCAGGAGACGCAGACCTTCAGCCCGGCCTGGGCCAGCGCCTCGACGATGGTCTGGTTCTCCAGCACCTGGACGGTAATGCCGCTTGCGGCCGCGACCACCTCAAAGGCCGCACCACCGGTGACGACTTCGGCGCTGAAGCACTCCTGATGCACCTGCTCCGGGCGATAACCGAGGCGGCTTGCCTCGTCGGTGACCGCATCCATCAGCCGGGTCGGACCGCAGGTGTAGACGTGGGTATTGGCCGGGACGTCGCTCAGCACCGCCTTCAGATTGAGGCGTTGCGTGTCGCTGAAGTGCAGATGCACGCGGTCGGCCCAGGCCGCCTGCTCCAGCTGGGCAATAAACGCCGCCCCGGCCCGGGTACGGGCGCAGTAGTGCAGGCTGAAGGAGCGGCCGCTGGCGTGCAGTTCGGCGGCCATCGCCAGCATCGGGGTGATACCGATCCCGCCGCCAATCAGCAGGCAATGGCTGGCCGTCTCCTCCAGTGCAAAGAGGTTGCGCGGATCGCTGACCTGGATCCGATCCCCAACGTTGAGCGCATGCGCGGCAAGGGAGCCGCCCTGAGACTTTTTGTCTTTCAGAATGCCGAGCTGGTAGTGACGGCGATCCTGCGGGTCGCCGCAGAGGGAGTACGGACGCACCAGGCCGTCTGCAAGATGGAGATCGATATGCGCCCCCGCGCTGAAGGCCGGAAGATCGTTCCCGTCAGCATGCGCCAGCGTCAGCAGGAGCACCTCGCCCTGCAACTCCCGCCTGATAACCTGTAATGTCAGCATGTTGGCTCCTTAACGCATAAACAGACCGCCGTTGATGTCCCAGGTCGCCCCGGTGACAAACGACGCCTGCTCTGATGCCAGCAAAGCCACCGCCTGGGCAACAAACCCGGCTTCCCCTAACTGGCCGACCGGGATCATCCCCAGCAGACCGGCCATCTTCTCTTCCGGCACCAGGGCGTGAACCATCGGCAGATCCAGCGGGCCCGGGGCGATGGCGTTCACCGTCACGCCGGATTTGCCGAGCTCCCGGGCAAAGATTTTGGTCAGGGTCAGAATGCCGCCCTTCGAGGCGGCGTAGTGGGCGCCGGAGGCGGTGCCGCCGTTCTGCCCCGCTAACGAGGCGAGGTTGATGATGCGGCCGTAGCCTGTACTTGCGAAGTAACGCCCCAGGGTCTGGCAGCCGACAAAGGTGCCGCGCAGGTTGGTGGCGATCACCCGGTCGAACTCCTCCACCGTAATCTCCATCACCGGGGTGGCGAGGGTCAGGGCAGCGTTGTTGACCAGCACCTCCAGGCTGCCGAAGCGTTTAATGGTCGCGTCGAGCGCCTGCGCAAAATCCTGCGGCTGGCAGATATCTAACCCCAGCGCCAGCACTCTGCCCTGGCCGTCATCAAGACGATCCGCAGCTTCCCGGGCGCGGGCCACATCAACGTCGGTCAGCACCACCTGATCCCCCTGCGCCAGCAGGTGAGCGGCAATCACGTTGCCCAGACCGGCGGCCGCGCCGGTCACTAATACGGTTTGCGTCATGGGGAGTTCCTCAGAGGATGTAGCCGATGCTGTGCAGCACATCGTCGCTGTTGACCAGGCGGATCACCTTCCGGGTAATCAGCAACCTGCCCTCCTGCGGTGTCAGGTGCCAGGTGATATCCGCGGCATAGTGGCGGCTGTGGCCTTTGCGGTGCTCCCACAGGGACTGCGCCCCGCGCACCACGATCAGATCCTCGCGGGACTCCAGCAGGCGGAAGCGCGACAGGGTGCGCAGGGTTCTGGCGCGGGGCGTGGTGGAGATGGACTCTCCGCTGTAGAGGCGCTTCACCCGCTTCTCGCGCATGTGGTGATCGTCGCAGGCGTAGTTAAGGGTGTTTTTAAAATCGGTTTCGTTCGGGTCGATGGGCACCACGTAAAGGCCGTCGCGCTGCCAGAGATCCAGCCAGGCGTTGAACTCGCCCTGGTCCAGCAGATCGCCTTCGAGGTTGATTACGGACATCGCCGCAAACAGCACAGAATCTGGCGTCATCATTTTTCGCTCTCCGTCATCAATTTTTTCCACTGCTGGTAGGCCGCGCGCATCCCGGTTTCGGCGCTGACGTCGCTGCGCAGGCCGTCATCGGTGCGGTACTCCCCCGCCAGGCCGCGGTTGAGCATGATCCACAGGTCATCCCCCGCGGTGGCTCCGCGCTGCACGCGCTCCCAGGCCTCGGAGTCGTCCGGGGTGCCAAAGCCCATCGGCCCCTGGAAGTGCTCGTGCAGACGCAGCCGCGCCTGGTTCGCGATCTCCGGCCCGCCGTCCATGGTGATCACCGCGTGATGAATTTCGGTTTCCATCACTGAGATGGGTTGCAGGACGCGGAAGAAAGCCATTGAACAGGCGATGTTCGGGAACAGGTTGAGGTTGAAGCCGGAGCCGCCCACCGCGCGCACGATGCGTCTGACCTGCGCTTCGTCGTGATCTTTTCGCAGTTCGTCCGCCAGCCCGATAAAGCGCTCCGGGATGGGCGCATCGAGGTTGGCCTCCAGATCCACCAGTTCCGGGATCATCACCATCACGCTGTGGCCGTTGCCGAGATCTTCGACATAGCCGCTGCCGTCCACGAAGTTGAGCATCTCTTCGGTCTGCTTATCGACGGAGCTCAGGAAAGAACGGTGCACCACCGGGAAGTGATAGCCGTCGGTGGTGTTCTCCAGCTGAATTTTCCAGTTGCCCGGGAAGCGGAAGCGGTGTGCCGGCCCGGTTTTGATCGGGTAGCCCGCCCCCTGCTTCATAAAGAGATCCATCCACTTCTTCGCCGCGCCGAGGAAATCCTCCAGCGGTTCGATCTGCTCGTTAAAGGTGGCGAAAACCATGCCCGCATACTGCTCGGTACGCAGCGACACCAGCCCCAGCTCGTTCTTCTCAAGCCTGTCGGCATAGCTTTCCGGGTGCGGCACGCCGCGCAGGCTGCCGTCCAGGGCGTAGCCCCAGCCGTGGTAGGGGCAGACGAAGCTGTTGGTTTTGCCGCTGCGGTGTTCGCAGACGGTGGCCGCGCGATGGCGGCAGCGGTTTAGCAGGGTGTGGAGGGTGCCTTTGCGGTCGCGCACCACGATCACCGGCTGGGTGCCGATCTCGGTGGTTTTGAAGCTGCCGGTCTCCGGGATCTCGCTGACGTGCGCCACCCAGACCCAGGTTTTGCTGAAAATGCGCTCCAGCTCCAGCTGGAACAGCTCGTCAGAGGTGTAGAGCGACGTGTGGACACGATCCGCCTTTACCAGAGCCGCAATCGCTTCCCGGCTCGGGGCCCTCGGCGTCGTGGTATCGATATTTTTGACATTGATGATCTGGTCACACTGCATAATCTTTCTCCTGCTCGTGGTCGGCGTTTTAGTTTTTGTCCGGTACAGGTAGCGCATCCGCCGCATGCCAGTGGCTTACCGGCCTGCTGAACAGGTTGCGGGTGGTGAAATGGTGCATGGTCATCTCCCCGGCTTCGCGACGGAAAATAATCTGCAGCTCGGCAGCATTCAGGTGCGCGCCACCGGCGGTAAAGGCGGAGGTTTGCAGCATCTGCCAGCGGCCATGCAGCTCGCCGTCGGCCTCGTGCCAGAGCGCCTCGGAGCATAAAAAGTGGCCATTCAGGGCGAAGTGCGCGGGCGTGCGGACGTAGCCCGCCATCATCGCTACAATCGCCTCGCGCCCCTGATGTCTGCCCAGCCGGGTGGCGTAGGGTTCACCCAGCCCTTCCCAGCAGGCGTCTGCGCTGAACAGCGCGCCGATGGCCTGTACCGTCTCCATGCTGTCGAGGCGATCGCACAGCCGCATGTAGGTGCTGATACAGACCCGGGCGGCCTGCTGATCCTCAAGCTGCTGTAAACGCAGCGCATCCTGTGGGCTCATGGTGTGCTCCGTTACTGAATGATCAGCTCACGCCCGACGCGGGCTTCGATCTTGCAGTACTTCCACAGCTTGTACTCGCCGTCGCCCACCGGAGTGGTGCGGAACAGGTTGCAGGCGGCCACCACGCTGTCGAGGGTGTCGGCATCGGCCAGCACGTAGGTGGTCCAGGGCGAGGTGGTGGACGGGCCGACCATCAGGCGGTCATCGTCCATGTTGCCGATGACGCGGATGCCCTGGGTTTCGTCGATGCCTTTCATCATCACGCCGAACGCGGCCCACACCTGTCTGGCTTCTGCCGGGGTGGCATCAAAAAAGTTTTGGTTCACGCCGATGCAAAACAGCACGCGTAAGGTTGTTATCTGGCTCATCTGTTGCTCCTGTGGTGAAAATTACAAATAACCCGGCAGAGGCTGGCCACCGAAATAGACCGTACCGGCGTTGAGATAAGAGAGGTCGCCCATAAAGGCGTGCTGGGTGATCACCATGGTGTCGCGGACGTAGCGTTGCAGCGGGCTTTTCATAGTGATGCCGCCCATGCCGTTCAGTGCCAGCGCCTGGCGGGTAACTTCAGCGGCCACGCGGGTGGCGTGGGTGGAGGAGAGCCGCAGGGCGTTGATCTGCGCGCAGGCAGGGTCATCCCCGGCGAGGATGCACTGCCACACCTCGTCGATGGCCTCATAGAACCAGGCCCGGGCGGAGCGCAGTTCCGCTTCGCAGCGGGCTATCTGCATCTGCGCCTGCGGCCGTTCCGCGAGGCGCGGCGCGCCGGTCACCGACTGCTGACGATGGGCAATGGCATAGATTTCATGGAGGGCCGCGCGGGCGACGCCGAGCGCCACCACCGAGAGCACCTGGGTGGCCAGGGAGAGCACCGGATAGCGATAGAGCGCCCCCTCCAGGTTAAGGGCGCCGCCGCGTACAAAGGTCCACTCCTGCGGCACAAACGCATCGTTAACCACCAGATCGTGGCTGCCGGTTCCGGCCAGGCCGACGGTGTTCCACACCGGGTCAATCTGCACGCTGTCGCGGGGTAGTACCGCCATGCGCGGCAGCGGTTCGCCGCTCTCCGGCAGGATGCCGACGCCAAAGACCGAGGCCCCCATGCTGCCGCTGGCAAAGCCCCAGCGGCCAGAGACGCGGTAGCCGCCATCCGCCAGCACCGCTTTCTGCGGCGGGAAAATACCGCCGGCGAAGACCACGTCCGGGCCGTCACGGTAGAGTTCTTTCAGGGTGTCCGGCGGCAGCGCCCCAAGGTAGAAGGGGCTCATGCCGAAGCTGGCGACCCAGCCTGCGGAGCCATCGGCGGTGGCAATCTGCTCGATCAGCTCACAGAACTGTGCCGGGGTACACTCCTCGCCGCCGTAGATTTTGGGGACTAACGCGCGGTAGACGCCCACCTGCTTAAAGCGGGCGATGATGTCGTCCGAGATATGACGCTGTTGCTCAAAATCGGCGCTGCGGGTGGCGACTTCATTCAGCAGTGGAACGAGTTCCTCACGAACATGAACGGCAGACATAGCTTCCTCCCAAAAGAGTGTGCGGCCCGCAGAGAGACGAGTGCTGCCGCAATGAGTGGTACTCACTGAGTTAGTGTTGAAACTGTCGGTAAAGCGGGATGGTTAGCGGCGTCGTCGCTCAGAGAGCCATTCAGCCGCCTGCACCAGCAGCCCCTCCTGCCCTTTGCCGGCAACGAGCTGTAGCGCCACCGGACGGCCATCAAGCGTACCCGCAGGCAGGGTCAGCGCCGGGTGGCCGCTGAGGTTGAACGGGCGCACCAGCCGGGTGAGATTGACGACGCTCAGCGGATCCTTCGCCTCTTCCAGCGTGGGCGGCAGTTCCGGCAGGGTTGCCAGGGCCAGCAACGGGGTTTTCGCCAGTTGGTCATCCACCTGGGCGGTAAATGTGCGGCGGATAGCCTCTGCGGCCTCAAGGGCATGGGCATCGATCCCGGCCCCGGCACGGATGCGGGTGCCGACGTCGGCAGAGACCCTGTCGTCACGCAGTAGCGTTTTAAAAGCCTGCCAGTTTTCATGGCTGATGAGGGTCAACCCGGCGCGATGGGCATCCCCCAGCAGCGGCAATTCAGCCTGACGCGGTTGCAGGTCGGCCTGGGCGAGGAAGTTCAACAGCAGGGAATCGATGCTGATGAGCGCCGACGGGATAAAGCCGATGGCGGGCATCCTGTGCAGCGGCGCGTCAACCGGCAGCCCCAGTCGGGTCAGTACGTCACGCAGGACGCCCGGCTCTCGGGCGAAGATCCCCACGCAGTCCAGCGAGCTTTGCGCGGGCATCACCCCTGCCCGGCTCACGGCGCCGTAAGTCGGTTTTAAGCCGAGGATCCCGCAGCAGGCGGCAGGCATGCGCACCGAGCCACCGGTATCGGTGCCGAGCGCAAAATCCACCTCACCAGCAGCCACCACTGCGGCAGAGCCGCTGGAGGAGCCGCCGGGGATCAGGTCAGGAAACAGCGGGTTAACCGGCGTGCCGGCCCAGGGGTTGATTCCGGTGACACCAAACGCCAGCTCGTGCAGGGTGGTTTTTCCGGTCAGGATGCACTTCTGCCCGAGAAGGGTTGCGACCACGTCGGCATGTTGTTCCGCCGCCGGGTTTGCGGCCAGTGCCGGGCAGCCTGCACGGGTGGGAAAGCCTGCGATGTCGAGGGTGTCTTTTACCGCGAAGCGGAGATCGCCCTCGCCGAGGGTACATCGGGTGACAAAACCATTGCTCTCAGTAACAGGTTGCATAATTTGCACCTTAACCAGAAAAAACGAATCACATTTGGGTGACGCACTCTTCGCTGCGGTTCGACCCACGTTTGTTCTGGTCAATCATGGAAGATTTAGATGAATATTCAAGTAATATTTCACGTTAATTTTACGAAAAAATAACACTGAAACATTTTTCTAACAATCCATGAAGAGAGGCTTAGGATGATGATAAATAACAATAAACGCGGCGCGGAAATGAAAAAAGAGCCGCTCTGGTCATCAGAGCGGCTCTTTTATAATATTATACTTTACAGTGACTTATCTTGAATTTTTAAGGCTGTCACAAATCCGCAATTCTCTGCGGGAACGCTTCAGAGCGCGTTGAGGTTGTCGAGTACCTTCGACAGTGAGAGGTTCATTTTTTCCCGCTGGGCCGCGGTCATGCCCTTAAAACCCTTCTCGAAAACCTTGCGGGTAAGGCGGTGTGCCTCGGCCACTTTTTCGCGTCCGGCATCGGTGAGCATCACTTCGGTCACTCTGGCATCCTGCACGCTGCTGGCGGTGGTCACCAGGCCATCGTCGCGCAGGCGACCAACGATTTTGGTGACGGTGGGCATTTTGGCCATCGCGAATTCGGCGATCTGCGAAATGCTGGCCTTACCGTACTGCTCGGTAATCATCAGCACCCGAAAGCGGGACACATCAAGCTGCACCTTTTTCAGTGTGATTTCCATCACTTGCGTATAACGTGCGTAGACGTTAACTATCCAGTAGAACGGGAACTCTTCGCGGTGAAAAGTGGGGCCGCTGTCTGACGATGTGTTCGTATGACTCATGAAATGACGTTCCAGAAGTAATGCATTGACCGCAATTATACCCGCTATTTATCCCCCGCTATAGCCCGATCGCACCCTGCCCCCTGCGGTTAACCACTCGCTGCGCCGCAAAAGCCGATCGATATCGCATTATGATTCAAAAACGCTACGAGATTAACAATTACGTATCATTTTTTAAACAGAACATTGACGTCCATGCTCGCGATTTCCTATACGTTAGCGCACGTGTTTGCATCGCGTGCACCGGGTAGCTCCCCTTACCCGCTAGTTATCGGCTTTTATTAAAATTTACCTGCTTATCAACACATTATAAAAACACCCCGCGTCAAACGGGGCTAACACTACCTCTAACCGTTATGTGGAGCATTTCATGAATGAGAGCCCATCGATGGAGCAAACACGCGCTAGCGTGCTGGCTCCGCCTGCGTCTGCTGACGACACGCTCGATCCGCGTCAACAGCGGGTGATCAAAAAGTTATTCCGGCGATTGATCACCTTTTTGTTCATTCTGTTCGTCTTTTCGTATCTGGATCGCATCAACATCGGCTTTGCCGGTCTGACGATGGGCAAAGATCTGGGCCTCACCAGCACCATGTTCGGACTGGCAACCACGCTGTTTTACGTGATGTATGTCATCTGCGGGATCCCCAGCAACGTGATGCTGAGCAGAGTGGGCGCGCGCCGCTGGATTGCGATTCTGATGGTGGTGTGGGGGATCGCCTCCACCGCCACGATGTTCGCTACCGGCCCTAACAGCCTGTACGTGCTGCGTATGCTGGTGGGGATTGCCGAAGCGGGCTTCCTGCCGGGGCTGTTACTCTATTTAACGTTCTGGTTCCCGGCGCACTACCGCGCCCGCGCTAACGCCCTGTTTATGATTGCCATGCCGGTGACCATGGCGCTGGGTTCGCTGGCCTCCGGCTATATTCTCAACCTAGATGGGGTGATGAACCTGAAGGGCTGGCAGTGGCTGTTCCTGCTCGAAGGCTTCCCGTCGGTCATTCTGGGCTTTGTGGTCTGGTTCTGGCTGGACGACAGCCCGGATAAAGCGCGCTGGCTGACCCAGGATGATAAAGCCTGCCTGAAGGAGATGCTGGAAGCGGATCGCCTGAACGCCGAGAGTAAGCAGCTGCGGGAGCAGGCCGCCCTGGCGCCGCAGCAGCGTAGCCTGATGCGCGAGCTGTTCACGCCCACTATCATGCTTTACACCCTCGCCTACTTCTGCCTGACCAACACCCTGAGCGCCCTGAGCGTCTGGACGCCGCTGATCCTGCGCAGCATCAGCGAGGAGAGCAGTAACGTGACTATCGGTATCCTGAGCGCCATTCCACAGGTCTGTACCATTGTGGCAATGGTCTGGTGGAGTAAACGTTCCGACAAGCGCAACGAGCGTAAAGTCCACACCCTGCTGCCGTACCTCTTTGCCGCCGCAGGCTGGATCCTCACCGCCACCAGCACCGATCCGATGCTGCAGTTCACTGGCATCGTGATGGCCTCGGCCGGGGCCTTTGCCGCCATGGTGATCTTCTGGACCACCCCGGATCGTTCCATCTCTCTGCGTGCCCGCGCCTTAGGTATTGCAGTGATCAACGCCACCGGGATGACCGGCGCCGCGCTGGGCCCACTGCTGATGGGGATGATGAAAGATCTCACCGGGAACTTTAACGCCGGTATTTTTATGGTGGCCGGTTTCCTGGTGCTGGGTGCGGTAGTGATTGCATTGATTCCGATGAAACAGGCGGAACCGCAGCGATAGCCCTTCCTCTAAAAAGCCCGGAACAGCAGCCCTGTTCCGGGCTTTTTCCTCTCTGTCTCCGGCCTTGCCTCGTCCCAGCCCGCGCGGAAAAGATCATTTTGCGTGATACATCGTTCTATTAATATAGATAAAAGATATTAACAATATAAAATTGATCACTTTTAATTATATAAACCCAGGAATGACGACATTCATCACATTTTCCTTATTTTATTCAGCGCATATTTAACAGCATAGGATTTTACTCAAAAAATATAATGCACATCATAGGTGGATATCATTTTCGCATATTTTATTTTTGTACTTAATAAGTGAAAGAGGGTTATTTTATGAATTTTGAACCAATTATCGATACCGAACTGGAGACATGGATTGACGCCGGAAAAGCGCCCCTGGATCACTATCTCTTTGTATCGCCGGAGCTGGAAGAAAAGCATCAGGGTCTGATGCTAATGGACAGTGCCAGCGATACTGAAAAATATGCAATGTTGCGAATCAATCAGACAGGAAATATTCTCTTCGTCTTAACTTCTTCTAAATTAACCATACGCACCAAAAAATTATTTGCCAGCGTGGCGGCGTTATTTGCAGCCATGTCCAGCGCGATGAATCAATCGGGTAGATCACTTTTTGACTATCAGGCATGGCGCTCACTGGTGGGCAAGTCTGGATTTTTTGTTGAAGTGCAGAAGAACAGGAACCTACTCACGATCAAAAACAGTGGGGTTAACGTTGATACACAAATCATACAGCAGCTTATCCCCGGCCTGAGCAGTGGCAGCGCAATGGCGATCGCCCACGGGGTATTGAGTGCGGTAAAGGGAGACTTTCAGGAAGCTGAGCGCGATGAAAACGCGAAACGGGGTCACCTTCTTTTTATCTGTGAAGAGCTTTTTGGGGCACCGAGCGTAACGGTTCGTCTGTTCTACGCCTCAAAAAAATCGCACCGTGCCCTCTCCCAGCCCGGGTACGATAAGTCGGTTAACGCCACGTTTGAGCAATTACAGGAAGCCCATACCTTCCTGTTTGTTTCACCTGATACGATTGCGGAATATGACACTATTTTTACAGCGCAACCCGCCAGATATAAAAATCTTATTGAACGTTTTAAAAAATTGGTTAAAGAATAATACTCCACCCTTTATACAAAATTAAGCCAGTCATTTTTTATATTATTGTACGCTTGCACAACGTCGGCGTGGCGATAATGAAGCTGAAGTGTGCCAGTAATATTAATCTGGCTAACCTAAAGCCTCTGTGGTTAGCCAGTTTACGTCTTCGTTATGCGTCGGCGGCTACCGTACGCTGGCGGCATTCAGCCCCGCGTTTAAGCGGGTTGTCGGTAAGTCGCCGGGGGCATTGCGTGAAGCCAGTCAGACCCCAGAGGAGATCTGACCGGTTCGCTTTACAGGAGAGATTAAAGCCAGCTCTGCTGGACAGGGGCGCCTTCGGTGCGCTCCGTGCGAGGCATTTCAATTGCCAGCGTTGACAGGTGTTTAGCCCACAGGTCAGCCACCCATTTCACGCCGCGGGCGGTAAAGCGTGCCTGAGACCAGGTGCGCTCGTTTTCGCCCACGCCGCTGTGCAGGGTAAAATAGCCCGCATCGATGTGGTGCTGCGGCGGAACCAGGTTACCGCCGACGCGCTGCATGATATTCCGCTCAAGCAGGAACTCCCGGAACTGGGGCTCTTTCGCTTTGAGGATCTTACAGAGCTGACGGAAGCCCAGCGACTCTTTGACCTGAACAAACTGATCAAAGAACGCCGCCTTTGGTGCCCAGAGGGCTAGCTGCTCCTCAGCACGCTGGCGTTTTTCATACTGCTCGGCCCAGGCGCGCGCCGCCGCCGCCGGGTTGGTGAAGTCCGGAATATTGACGTTTCTCTCCTGCTCCTGCCAGCGATCGAGCATGGCGGCAGTAAAGCCCGGGGAGATACGCGAAACCGTCAGCAGGGAGTCCCGTTTGTTCAGCAAAAACTCCTGCCGCATTTCACCTTCGCGCTCATACAGGCTGGCCGTTACCGGCTGCGAAAGACGCTGCGCCGTTTCCAGGCTTTTTACCATGCGCTTCACCTCGGTATGAGCAATACCGGTCAGCTTCGCGATTTCGCGACTGCTGATGGTGGCAAGCTGGCCACTGGACTGGAAAGTTTCAACAGGAATTACCATAGGTTTCACCCCTCACTCATACATTACTCGGGTAATTTGCTCTAATAGTATACAAATACCTGTTCAAATATCCAGTATAATTTTTAAACGATCTTCTGCCAGAGCAGGCCACGCCTAAGTTGCGGTAATTAGAGCTGTTTTGCCTGTGTCATCAGGCTCTCCAGTTCCCGTGCGTCATGGCTACAGAAAAAAGTGATGTCGTGGGCATGCGCGCAGGAGAGCTCCCGCAGCCGCTGCTGGTTGTGCCGCCGGGTACCGTTGTCCATCGCCATCATCCACTGGTAAAACCGCAGCCCCGGCGTGCAATGGCGCTGCGGCTGGCGCATCTCATCCCGATAGAACCAGGCGTCGCCACCGTGCAGCAACCACCCGGACGGCTGGCTGATGGCGATCCCTGCATGCCCCGGCGTGTGCCCGGCCAGCGGCACCAGCAAAATTTCCGGAGGCAAGCCGCGTAACGCCGTCACCGCGTCGAAGCCAAACCAGCGTTCGCCCTGCACCTGGTATCCCTCCCAGCCAGAGATACCGCTCCACTGCCCGGGACGATAGCGCTCCCGTTGCAGCCAGCTATGGCGCCGTTGCGCCGTGTCGATCTCCTGCTGCATTAAATGGATGCGCGCGTGAGGGAAATCGCTCAGCCCACCCGCGTGGTCGAAATCGAGGTGCGTAAGCACAATATGGCGGACATCCGCCACGCTAAAGCCCAGCGCCTCGACGCGGGCGCGCGCCGTAAGGGACTCCCGACGCTGGATATTGTTTAGCGCCCGGAAAAAGCCCGACAGCCGGGAGGGATCGCGTACATCCCCTTGCCCAAAACCGGTATCCACCAGCACCAGTCCGTCACGGTCGGTTTCGATAAGCAGGCAGTGGCAGACCAGGTGCGCATGTAGACCCTTGCTGAAACCGTCGAACAACGCGCCGCCCAGCGGGCACATACAACCACAGTTAAGATGATGAATCTTCATATCGCCTCCTCATCAGGGTAGGTGTTTCTGCTGACTCTGCTCGGACGTGCCGAAATGGGTAGTGTCCCCATGCCCGTGTTCGCCGCTGCCCTGCACGCGTTTAAGCTGAATGACCTCGCCGCGCTGCCAGGCATTGGCCCCTTCCGCTACCGGATGGGCCACGATGTCGGCACGCTGGGCTTTGATCTGCTGCGTATCGATCTCCAGACGACGATCGCGATCCGCCAGCAGCCGGGGATCGAGCTGTCCCTCGCCGGTAAAGCCCATCATCAGCGCAGGTATGCCGAGCGGCAGGGTCTTATCCCTGTCGGTGTGCCAGGTATGCCAGGTTTTGCCGTAGGTGTTGACGATTTTATTCATCAGCGCCTTGTCAGCGACCGCAGGCAGGCCAGGCGCCACCAGGCTGCCCGATTTCACTTCATACTGGTGGCTGTGCCAGAGCTTTTTCTCCTCCGGCGGCAGGCTGTTAAAGAGGCGTTCGCTGATGATGTACTCTACCCCCATCAGCCGGGCATCCTTTGTATTGCCGTCATAGATGACCGCCTGCATGACCTCTTCATTGAGTACCGTCACGTAGTGATGCGCCTCCATCTGCCCGTTTTTATCCCCGTTGTAAAAATGAAAACCGTCAAGATAGGCACTGATAGCCTCCACCGGCGGTCGGGACTGGATCACCTGGGCACCCGTCTCCAGGGTACTGAGGGTAGTGGAGGTGGTTTTACCGGGAACAGGCACCTGCGGCGGGGTATTATTCGCTCCGCAGCCGACAAGCAGCAGAATGGCTGGAAGGATCTGAGGTAATGATTTCATTGGCACTCCCTTTCATTTGAACTCGTTATGAAGGTAGTGCAGATGTGGCAAGCCAGCCAGACCGTGCCGGAGGTCTGGCTGGGAGACGATCAGAAGTAATATTTAAAACGGAGGCGGCCACCGTAGCGGGCGTCGGTGTCGCCGTTACCCTCTTTCGGGTGAGCATCGATCCACGAGGCATAGGCTCCGAGATAAACATTGAAGTTTTTCATTTTCATTACGTCAGGGAACAGATACGACGCGTGAAGCGTATGGATATCGTAATCGCCCGGATGGGTGATCCAGCAGTCGCCATCGCAGTCGTCATTCAGCCCGGCAGCGCTGAATCTGTCGATCTCGTTATGGGCGTAGATATAGCCCAGCTCAATGTTCTTCCACAGACCATTCACCCCGGCGGTGAAATCAGTTTCGTCGCTGGCATCCATGTACGCGGTGTTGAGGTTGACCACCACGCCGTTATCCGGGTCGGTTTTTTGCCCGTTCCAGTTCATCGTCAGGCCATAACCGGTGCGATCGGACTGATCGATCCAGTGGCCTTCTGCATCCCGATAACCGTAAGCGTTGTTCACCAGGTTGCTCTCCATAGCCAGCGCCGTGGTGAAGCGCCCCTCTGACCAGGCGATAACCGGGCGCACGTAGGCCACGTTTTTATCGTTATCCAGGTCCATGCCATGGTACTGCTTATCGACAAACAGCGAGCTGCCGTTTTCCAGCAGGGTGTTGACCTCAAAATACCAATTACCGAGGTTTTTACTCAGCAGGAAGTTACCGCCGCTGTCGCTGCGCCCGCGCCCCTCTTTCATCATG
Organism: Leclercia sp. M-A074-M; assembly: GCF_965195605.1. NCBI lineage: Bacteria > Pseudomonadati > Pseudomonadota > Gammaproteobacteria > Enterobacterales > Enterobacteriaceae > Leclercia > Leclercia sp. M-A074-M. The sequence continues at coordinate 181,306 of NZ_CBDAHM010000008.1, forward strand.
TAGATGTAGCCATAACCGTCACTGTAGAGATCGTTCGCCGTGTTGCCGGAGTATTCGATAAAGGTGTCCTGGTTGAGGGGAAACATGTCGTAGGCTTCGAAACGCCCGACTTTGATTTTCCAGTCGTTCTCCTGGCCGAAGAAGAAAACCGCGTCATCCAGATTCATCTTGCCGGTAAGATCCGCCAGCGGCTGCGCCGAGAAACCGGCAAACTGGCCGTTGTCCATTCGCCGATAGCCGTCAAACCCCAGCAGGAGACGGCCATTGATATCCCAGCGCTCGTTGTTTGATGGGGCCCAGTCCTTATTGGCGCTGGTGCGCATGGATGTCAGGCTGCCGCTGCGGCTGGCGGCGTCCATATTGAACTCCACATCGCCATAGAAGCGCAGATCGCCATAGCCTGACAGGGTTAACGTCGGCGCTGGCGACGTCGGGGGTTCAGCTGAGACCACATTCACCGCCGGAGTCTGTTGCGCCTGCGCTAAGCGCGCAATCTGGGCTTCGGCTTTTGCCAGACTGGCTTCCAGCCGGGCGATTTTCGCCTCCATGCTGTCCGTTTGGGTGGCCGCCAGCGTGGTCGCCGGAATAGAGGCGCTGATCAGCAGCGCAATATAATGAATACGCATAGATTCCATCCTGTGAGTTTATTGTTGATTCCACTGGTACATTAGGGCTTTGCAAATTTTCCGTTATTTAAATCCGTCACCACGGTATTCATTACCTGTTCATCGAGGCGGTAGAATTTAATTGCCAGCGCGGTCAACAGATAAAAGAGCGAGGGGATAAGGGTAAATAACCAGACAACCCCCTGCACCGCCTGAGGGGATTGCACCGCTGCGCTGGCTTGATATTCAAACCCGGCCAGAACCCAGCCCAGAATAGCGCCGCCGACAGCCACGCCTAATTTAATGACAAAAATATTGGCCGCGACATTCATGCCGGTAATTCGCCGCTGGGTTTTCCACTCGCCGTAATTATTGGCGTCGGTGATCATCGACCACTGCAGCGCGCCGTTTCCGCCCTGCACCGTCTGGATAAGAAAATGGGCCACCAGCGGAATTAGCCAGTATTGCACCGGCAACCAGAAGCAGACGATGCCCAGTCCGGCGTTGAGCAGGTTTATCCAGAATGAAAGTTTGATTTTGCAGAACCGGGAACCCAGCGGCTGCGCCAGCGCCGAGCCCAGCATTGAGGCGATCATTCCGCCCAGCATAAACAGCGAGATGATAGTGGAGCCCTGACGCAGCACGGTATTGACGTAATAGACCACCGCGCCGCCGCGGATCACCACCGCCACCAGCATCATAAAGTTGTAGATCGACAGAATGCGCCACTGCTCATTGCGAAACAGAATTTTGACGTCACGGACGACATTGAGGTTTTCTTCTTTGATGGGCTGAACGCGCTCTTTGGTGGTGGCGAAACAGATGATAAACATCAGGCAGCCAATCACCCCGAAAATGGCCATCGCCATCTGAATGCCGCTCGCGCGATCCTGAGGATAGAGATAATCCGCCAGCGGCAGAATGCAGGCGGTGCCCAGGGCGCCGCCCAATGGGGTGATGGCAAAACGCCAGGATTGCAAAGAGAGGTTTTCCCGCGGATCGGAAGTAAGTGCCGCGCCCAGCGAGCAGTAAGGAATATTGATGGCGGTATACATCAGGGTCATAAAGATATAGGCCGCCACGGCATAGACCACTTTACCGCTGTCAGAAAAGGATGGGATGGTATAGACCAGTACGCAGCTGACCGCGAACGGGGCGCAGATCGCCAGCAGCCACGGACGAAAGCGTCCCCAGCGTGAGGAGGTGGCATCTGCAATCGCCCCCATTATCGGGTCGGTGATGGCATCCAGCAGCCTGACCAGTAAAAACATTGTGCCCATCACTGCGGGCGGCAGCCCGTAGATATCTGTATAGAAATAGGCGAGGATCGCCACTGAGGAGTCAAAGACGATATGGCTGGCCGCATCGCCGAGGCTGTAGCCTATTTTTTCTTTTACCGTTAATTTTTCCGTTGCCGACATTTCAGGTCTCTCCCTGTATTTTTCAGTCCTTTCGTTGTAGCTGCCGACATAATTTCCATATCCCTTCCAGAGCAATCTATTATGTTTTCTCGCTAAGAAGTTATGATTTTCCCTTTATGTGATCTGCGTGATTAGTGGTTATTTATGCGATAAATAAATCGCGCCACTACTATATTTATGACGGTGATTCAGGGGGCTAAATACGCAACGGTAAATAGTCTGGTTTTGTGCAAAGTGTTACCTCCGACACGCGAAGTGACAAATATTCGTCTAAGGTTTTCAGGTGATTGATGGTAGCGGTCGCGCTGCCCAGAGAACCCAGGAGAACAACCATGATGAGACCTCAGCAGCAAACAGCATTGCGGCTGGCGATTGGCGGCATCCTGCTTGGGATAACTGCCTTTAGCTATGCGGAAGAACCGTCCGGCGCCCGGAAACAAGCCCCCGATATTCTGTTTGGCCCGCTGTTTAACGATGTGCAAACCGCCAAACTCTTCCCGGATCAAAAAACCTTCGCCGATGCGGTACCGAAAAACGATCCCCAGACGATCCTTGCCGACTACCACATGCAGCGGAAACAGTCCGGCTTTGACCTGCGCCACTTTGTAGAGGTGAACTTCACCCTGCCGACCGAGAAGGAAAAATATGTGCCGCCTGCCGGGCAGAGCCTGCGGGCGCACATTGATGGTCTGTGGCCGGTGCTGACGCGCACTACCTCCAGCGCCGGAAAGTGGGATTCCCTGCTGCCGCTGCCGAAGCCTTACGTAGTGCCGGGCGGACGTTTTCGCGAGATCTACTACTGGGACAGCTACTTCACCATGCTGGGGCTGGCCGAGAGCGGCCACTGGGACAAGGTCGCCAGTATGGTGGACAACTTCGCGTACGAACTGGACAGCTGGGGTCATATCCCTAACGGTAACCGCAGCTACTATCTGAGCCGCTCCCAGCCGCCCTTCTTTGCCCTGATGGTGGAGCTGCTGGCGACGCACGATAAAGAGGCGCTGAAAAAATACCGTCCACAGATGGAAAAAGAGTACGCCTACTGGATGGAGGGGGTAGATGCCCTTCAGCCGGGCCAGGCCAGCCAGCGGGTGGTGAAGCTCGACGATGGCGCCGTGCTTAACCGTTACTGGGACGATCGCGATACGCCGCGCCCGGAATCGTGGCTGGATGATATCAACACCGCGAAAAAATACCCCAGCCGTCCGGCAACCGAGATCTACCGGGATCTGCGCTCCGCCGCCGCCTCCGGCTGGGACTTCAGCTCACGCTGGATGGACGATCCGCAGCAGCTGGGAACGATCCGCACCACCAGTATCGTGCCGGTGGATCTGAACGCCCTGATGTTCAAGATGGAGAAACTGCTGGCGAAGGCCAGCCAGGAGGGCGGTGACAGCGCCGCAGCCAGCCGTTACGAGGGCCTGGCCTCCGATCGTCAGAAAGCGATGGAGCGCTATCTGTGGAACGAGAAAGAGGGCTGGTACGCCGATTACGATTTGAAAACCAAACAGGTCCGTAATCAGCTGACCGCCGCGGCGCTCTTCCCGCTCTACGTCAAGGCCGCCTCGCAGGAACGCGCGGACAAAACCGCCTCTGCTGCCGAAGCCCAGTTGCTGAAAGCGGGGGGCATTTCGACCACCACCGTTAACAGCGGCCAACAGTGGGATGCCCCTAACGGCTGGGCGCCGTTGCAGTGGGTCGCCACCGAAGGATTGCAGAATTACGGGCAGGATAAAGTGGCGATGGATGTGACGTGGCGCTTCCTCACCAACGTGCAGCACACCTACGATCGCGAGCAGAAGCTGGTAGAGAAATATGATGTTTCCACCACCGGCACTGGCGGCGGCGGCGGTGAATATCCGCTGCAGGATGGCTTCGGCTGGACTAACGGCGTGACGCTGAAAATGTTGGATCTGGTCTGTCCGCAGGCGAACCCGTGCGACAAAGTGCCCGCCACGCGACCCGCGGCCAATGAGGGTTCGGTAACTACCACCCCATCGACTACCGGCGCACAACCTGCGGCGAATGGCACATCCACCACCGGCGACCAGCCAGCGGCGACAAGCACCCCGTCGACAACTAACCCGTCAACGACCACCACAACGCCACCGGCTACCACCGACCAGCCAGCGGCTAACGATGAAACAGAAACGCAGAAAAGTGTCGGACAGCAGTAACCTCCAGGCCGGGTAAGGCGTATCCGCCACCCGGCATGCCGTCCAGGCTCTGCCCATAAAAAAACGGCTCTTAACAAGAGCCGTTTTATCGGTTTCAGGCGCGTCGTACCATCCTGTAGATAAGCAGTACCAGAATGGCACCCACCACAGCCACCAGAAAACTTTGCAGGTTAAATCCGGATACACTGCCACCGATGCCAAACATCGTCGCCAGCCAGCCGCCGACAACCGCACCGATGATCCCAAGGATACAGGTCACGATAAAGCCGCCGCCATCACGTCCCGGCATGATGAACTTTGCGATAACGCCAGCAATCAGACCAAATACAATCCAGGCGATGATACCCATAGTGTTGCCCTCTTGGAGAGTTAAGCTTGCGCAGGACACCCCCAGCGCAGGTAATAGTAAGTATAGGCAATCGCCGGAAAACCAGTTTTACTACACCGACTTAATTGCGGCTCAGGCGAAAAAAATAATTGCCGGTTTGTATTAAGTTCCGCGGCCCGCTGCCGATAACGCATCCACAGACTGTCATCTAACGAGGAGCCCCGGGGCGTGAGTAATTACAGTGAGCAGTTCCTGAAAACTAATCCGCTGGCTGTATTGGGTGTAGTACGCGATCTGCAAAAAAATGACGTTCCCGTACGTATCAGCTGGGGGAACAACCAGTTCATCAGCAAAATCCTGGATGCTACCCCGGAACGACTGATCATGGATTTGGGCAGTCAGGAGTTTGAAAACCGCTCGGTGTTACGTGCGGAGAATATCACCGTGGCCGCCGATACCCAGGGGGCCAAAGTCGAGTTCGACCTGCCGAAGGTGGAACAGGGTGACTACCAGGCGCTGCCTGCTTTTATCTCGCCGCTGCCGACCTCCGTATGGTGCATTCAGCGCCGGGAGTACTTCCGCATCAATGCCCCGCTGCATCCGGCCTACTTCTGCAAAGCCCGAATGCCTGATAAGAGCATCATTCGTTTCCGCCTGCACGATCTGTCGCTGGGCGGCATGGGCGCGCTGATGGATACCGCGAAACCCGAAGGCCTGGTCGAGGGAATGCGTTTTTCGCAGATCGAGCTGGATATGGGGGGCTGGGGCCGCTTCTTTTTCGATGCGCAGCTGATTACCGTCAGCGAACGTAAAGTGGTGGACAGCAAAAACGAGACCATCACCACGCCGCGTCTGAGTTTCCGGTTTCTTAACGTCGGGCCGGGTCCTGAGCGAGAACTGCAGAAAATCATCTACTCGCTGGAGCGTGAAGCGCGGGAACGTGCCAATAAAGTGCGTTAATCGCCACCGGGCAGCGCGTGGCTGCCCGGCAACAGATTACATAGCGTCCATCGCTTTCTGCACTTTCCAGATATAGCGTGGGGCCTGCGGGGCGGGATGGTTATTGACGACATGATCAAAGAACTCGTCTTTATCCATGTCATTGATTTCGGCGATCGCCTTTTTACGATCCGACGAGAAGGTACGCAACAGCGCGCCCGCGCCGTTCACGTAGGAGACCACCAGCGCATACTGCATCACTTCCGGGTCCTCAATACCGTTCAGGATCCCGTGCTCCAGAATGCTCAGGTAGGCGGTACCCATAGAGATATTGCGTTCCGGGTTCTTCAGCTCGCTGGTGGAGGGTTGCCCGCTCCAGCCCATGTGCCGGTAGACCTCACGCCCGGCGGTGGAGGCTTTCAGCTGCATCAGACCCACCGCGTTTGATTTACTCACCAGGTTCGGGTTCCCACCCGACTCCACCGCAATGATGGCGGTGATCAGCCGTGGGCTGACTCCCCACGCCTTACCGGCTTTTTCACTGATCGGCATCCACTGCATCGCCCGTTTAACCGGGACTTCCGGGTTCCATTCCGGCTTCTGGTAATCCTGCTTTGAACTACAGCCTGCAAGTAGCACAATCAAAAAAGCAAACCATCTTAATTTCACGTCATCTGTCCTTATGGTCATTCATCGCTGTTACCCTATCCTCCGCTTGATGAAGGACGCGCTCAGGCGGCATGATATATACATTCAGCTTTATAAGTCAGCAAGGAAATGCCATGTCTCAGTTTCATCTCATTGCACCATCAGGGTACTGCATTAATCAGGAGGCGGCGCAGCGGGGCGTGGCGCGATTACTGGACGAGGGTCACCAGGTACAAAATCAGACGATTATACCCCGCCGCCAGCAGCGATTTGCTGGTACCGAGGCGGAGCGGCTGAATGATATCAACGCCCTCGCCCGTCTGCCGGGCGCCGACCAGATAGTGCTGCCGGTGCGCGGTGGATACGGCGCCAGCCGCCTGCTGGAACAGATTGACTGGGAGGGCCTGGCGAAACGCCAGCAGCAGGATCCCTTGCTGATCTGCGGCCACAGTGATTTCACCGTGATCCAGCTCGGCCTGCTGGCGCTGCACAACGTCATCACCTTCAGCGGCCCGATGCTGGCGGGCAATTTTGGCGCCCCGGAGCTGAACGCCTTCACGGTAGACCATTTCTGGCGGGCGCTCAGCAACAGTACCTACTTCGTTGAGTGGCCGGGGGATGGCCCGTCGTGCGTGTGCGAAGGCCAGCTGTGGGGCGGCAATCTGGCGATGGTCGTGTCACTTATCGGCACCCGCTGGCTGCCCGCCATTGAGAACGGCATCCTGGTGCTGGAGGATATTAATGAGCATCCGTTCCGCGTAGAACGGATGCTGCTCCAGCTGCATCACGCGGGTATTCTCAACCGTCAGCAGGCGATTGTGCTCGGCAGCTTCAGCGGCGCGACCCCTAACGATTACGATGCCGGATACGATCTGGCAACCATGGTCGATTACCTGCGTTCCCGGATATCGGTGCCGGTTATCAGCGGACTCGACTTCGGCCACGAGCAACGGACCGTTACCCTGCCGCTCGGTGCGCAGGCAACGCTGGTTCACACCCCCGGCAACAGTCGTTTAACCCTGAGCGGGCATCCGGTGCTCCGGGCATAAAAAAAGCCCCTTAAGCGGCGGATTAACGCCCTGTAAGGGGCGTTAATATGATAGGGTTTTACTACTAGTCATCGCGTCAGGCAGGGAGTACGCACACATTGGATGCCGCAGCAATAATCAGTCTTTTTATCCTGGGTTCAGTTCTTGTAACCTGTAGTATTTTATTGAGTTCGTTTTCTTCGCGTCTCGGCATCCCCATTCTGGTTATTTTCCTCGCCATCGGCATGCTGGCGGGGGTTGATGGCATCGGGGGCATCCCCTTCGACAACTACCCGTTTGCGTACATGATCAGTAACCTCGCCCTGGCGGTGATCCTGCTGGATGGCGGGATGCGCACCCAGGCCAGTTCGTTTCGCGTGGCGCTGGGCCCGGCCCTGTCGCTGGCAACGGTCGGGGTGCTAATCACCTCCGGCCTCACCGGGATGATGGCGGCGTGGCTGTTCCACCTTGACCTGATGGAAGGGTTACTGATTGGCGCGATTGTCGGCTCTACCGATGCCGCGGCGGTCTTCTCCCTGCTGGGTGGCAAAGGGCTGAACGAACGTGTCGGCTCGACGCTGGAGATTGAATCCGGCAGTAACGATCCGATGGCGGTGTTTCTCACCATCACCCTGATTGAGATGATCCAGCAGCATGAAACCGGCCTGAGCTGGATGTTCGCCTGGCACATCATTCAACAGTTTGGTCTGGGTATCCTCTTTGGCCTTGGCGGCGGCTATCTGCTGCAACAGATGATCAACCGCATCTCGCTCCCGGGCGGGCTCTATCCGCTGCTGGCGCTGAGCGGCGGGATTTTGATTTTCGCCCTTACCACGGCGCTGGACGGCAGCGGCATTCTGGCGGTCTATCTCTGCGGTTTCCTGCTCGGCAACCGTCCAATCCGCAACCGCTTTGGCATTCTGCAAAACTTCGATGGCCTGGCCTGGCTGGCGCAGATTGGCATGTTCCTGGTGCTGGGGCTGCTGGTGACGCCGTCGGATCTGCTACCGATTGCCGTTCCGGCGCTGATGCTGTCACTGTGGATGATCTTCTTTGCCCGTCCGCTGTCGGTCTTCGCCGGACTGCTGCCTTTCAGAGGCTTTAACCTGCGCGAGCGGGTGTTTATCAGCTGGGTGGGACTGCGCGGTGCGGTGCCGATCATCCTCGCAGTGTTCCCGATGATGGCTGGGCTCGATAATTCCCGTCTCTTCTTCAACGTGGCGTTCTTCGTGGTGCTGGTGTCGCTGCTGTTCCAGGGCACGTCGCTGTCGTGGGCGGCGAAAAAAGCGAAGGTGGTGATCCCACCGGTGGGCTGGCCGGTCTCCCGCGTGGGGCTGGATCTTCACCCTGAAAACCCCTGGGAGCAGTTTGTGTACCAGCTCAGCGCCGATAAGTGGTGCGTGGGCGCCTCGCTGCGCGACCTCCATATGCCCGCCGAGACGCGCATTGCCGCCCTCTTCCGCGATAATGCCCTGCTGCATCCGACCGGCAGCACCCGGCTGCGCGAGGGAGATATTCTCTGTGTGATTGGTCGCGAGCATGACCTTCCTGCCCTTGGCAAGCTCTTCAGCCAGTCGCCGCCGGTGGCACTGGATCAGCGCTTCTTCGGGGACTTTATTCTGGAAGCCAGCGCCAAATTTGCCGACGTGGCGATGATTTACGGTCTGGATGTCGGGCTGGAGTATCGCGATAACCAGCAGACCCTGGGCGAGATCGTGCAGAAGCAGCTCGGTGCCGCGCCGGTCGTGGGTGACCAGGTGGAGTTTGCCGGGATGATCTGGACGGTGGCGGAGAAAGAGGATAACGCGGTGCTGAGGGTGGGCGTGCGCGTGGCGGAGGATGCCGAAGAGTAGGCCGGTTTGCCGGGTGGCGGCTACGCCTTACCCGGCCTACGGGTTTTGTAGGCCCGGCAAGCGTCGCGCCGCCGGGCGATGTTACACAACGACGATCGGTACTCGTGGCGCTAACGCCGTTAACAGCTCATACCCGACGGTGCCCGCGGCGGCGGCGACATCGTCCACTTTCACCTCGTTGCCCCACAGCTCAACCGGCGTACCGATCCCCGCATGCGGGCACGGCGTCAGGTCAATCGCCAGCATATCCATCGACACCGTGCCGACCGTGCCGGTGCGCACGCCGTCCACCCATACCGGGGTACCGGAAGGGGCAACGCGCGGATAGCCGTCGGCATAACCCCCGGCGACGATGCCGATCCGCTGTTCGCCCGACGCACGATAGCGGCTGCCGTAACCCACGGTATCCCCCGCTTTCAGGGTCTGGACGCCAATGATCTCACTGCGCAGGGTCATCACCGGCTTCAGGCCGCTGTTGGCGATATCCTGCCACTGACCCGACGGCGAGGCGCCGTAGAGGATGATCCCCGGACGCACCCAGTCAAAATGCGCCTCCGGATGCCAGAGCGTTGCCGCCGAGTTGGAAAGCGAACGCGGACAGGCCAGACCTTCTGCTGCCTGCTCGATGCGCTTCATCGGTTCGACAATGCCCTCCGTCTTTTCCGCATCGGCAAAATGGGCCATCAGGGTCATTTCGCCGACGTTCTTCAGCGCCCGCAGCTGTTGCCAGACGCTGTGCACGCGCTCCGGCTGGAAACCGAGCCGGTTCATACCGCTGTTCATTTTCAGGTAGATATCGAGCGGGGCATGCAGCTTCGCATTCTGTAGCGCCTTGACCTGCCAGTTGCTGTGCACGCTGGTAGTCAGGCGGTACTTATCAAACAGCGGCAGTTCATCGCTGTGGAAGAAACCTTCGAGCATCAGAATCGGCCCTTTCCAGCCGCGCTCGCGCAGCAGGATCGCCTCTTCAAGGTTGAGCAGCGCAAAACCATCCGTGGCGCTTAACGCGCTCCAGATGCGGTCCAGACCGTGGCCGTAAGCATTGGCTTTGACCACGGTCCAGACGCGTGAAGCGGGCGCAGCGCGACGGACAATTTGCAGATTATCCTTCAGGGCCTGCAGATCCATCTGAGCCAGAACAGGACGGGACATGACGACTCCTTGTTAGTTATGCGCGCCGTGTAAATGTTGTGGACGTGACGGCGTGAATCCCGGACGGTAGCGCGCAACGCTTAAATCATCAAACGGAATAGCGGGTGTGCGCCCGGAGATCAAATCACTGAGTAGCTGCCCTGAACCGCAGGCCATTGTCCAGCCCAGCGTACCGTGTCCGGTGTTTAGCCACAGGTTTTTAAACGGTGTCCGCCCGACCACCGGGGTACCGTCCGGGGTCATTGGACGCAGCCCGGTCCAGAAGGTCGCCTGTTCGATAAAGCCGCCGCGGGGGAAGAGATCGCCAACGACCATCTCCAGCGTTTCCCGACGCGGTTTCAGCAGCTCAGTGTTAAAGCCGACGATTTCCGCCATTCCTCCCACGCGGATCCGGTTGTCAAAACGGGTGATCGCGATTTTGTAGGTTTCATCAAGGATAGTTGAAACCGGGGCACCGCTCTCCTCTTTGACCGGAATAGTGAGCGAATAACCTTTCAGCGGGTAGACCGGAATGTCCACAATCCCTTTCAGCATGGCGGTAGAGTAAGAGCCAAAAGCCATCACGTAAGCGTCGGCCTTCACCACCTCGTCGCCACACAGCACGCCATAGATGTTATCCCCTTCGTAGAGAAGTTTATCGACACCGGTGTTGTAGCGGAATTTGACGCCGGCCTGCTCGGCCATCTGCGCCAGATTCTGGGTAAAGAGCTGGCAGTCGCCGGTCTCGTCATTGGGCAGACGCAGACCGCCGGTCAGCTTATGCGCGACCTCCGCCAGGGCCGGTTCCACCTGCGCCAGCTGGCTCGCTTCCAGCAGCTGATACGGGACGCCCGCATCCTTGAGTACAGCGATATCACGGGTGGCGTTTTCGTACTGCTGGGCGGTGCGGAACAGCTGCAGGGTGCCTCCCTGACGGCCTTCATACTGGATACCGGTGGCGGCACGCAGCGCTTTCAGGCAGTCGCGGCTGTACTCCGCCAGACGCACCATCCGTCCTTTGTTTTCCATGTAGTGCGAAGTGTCGCAGTTGCGCAGCATCTGCCACATCCACTTCAGCTGGAACTGAGTGCCGTCGAGACTGATCGCCAGCGGCGCATGGCGCTGGAACATCCACTTAATCGCCTTCAGCGGTACGCCCGGTGCCGCCCACGGCGCCGCGTAGCCCGGAGAGATTTGTCCGGCGTTCGCCGCGCTGGTCTCCAGTGCCGGACCCGGTTCCCGATCGATGACGGTTACATCATGCCCGGTCTGACTTAAATACCAGGCGCTGGTCACACCAACGACGCCACTTCCCAGTATGACAACACGCATAGCCACTCCATTTATAAGCAAAAGAACAATCTTCTGGTTACATATTGATAACCCAGATGAAAATATTATTCAACATAGGCATTTTTTATGGTGACTTACCTCACACCTTCCCCCTATGACGGGGCTGTGGCGTATTTGGCATCTCATGCTGCGCGGCATTTTTAACCAGCAGATTATGCTGTTACCCACCCCCTTTTCGTCATGCCCGCGACGGGAAATCGCAAAGAAAAAAATAGCGCACCAGCACGCTTTTGAATGGCGTGTTCTATGCTTGAAAAGAGGTTCTCCAGACAGAGAGAGCTACCAACAACGAGGGCGCGCTAATGGCTACTATTGATTCCATGAATAAGGACACCACTCGTCTGAGCGATGGACCCGACTGGACATTCGAGCTGCTGGACACCTATCTGGCGGAAATTGACCGGGTGGCAAAACTCTACCGTCTGGACGCCTATCCCCATCAAATCGAAGTGATCACCTCCGAACAGATGATGGACGCTTACTCCAGCGTCGGGATGCCCATTAACTATACCCACTGGTCGTTTGGTAAAAAATTCATTGAGACCGAACGGCTCTACAAGCACGGTCAGCAGGGGCTGGCCTATGAGATCGTCATTAACTCAAACCCCTGTATCGCCTACCTGATGGAAGAGAACACCATCACCATGCAGGCGCTGGTAATGGCGCACGCCTGCTACGGGCACAACTCGTTTTTCAAAAATAACTACCTGTTCCGCAGCTGGACCGACGCCAGCTCGATTGTCGATTACCTGATCTTCGCCCGAAACTACATTACCGAATGTGAAGAGCGCTACGGGGTGGAAGAGGTCGAGAAGCTGCTGGACTCCTGCCATGCGCTGATGAACTACGGCGTGGATCGCTACAAACGTCCGCAGAAGATCTCCTTGCAGGAGGAGAAAGCCCGGCAGAAAAGCCGTGAAGAGTATCTGCAAAGCCAGGTGAATACCCTGTGGCGTACCCTGCCGAAACGGGAAGAGGAGAAAGCGGTTCCCGAAGCACGCCGTTATCCCTCTGAGCCGCAGGAGAACCTGCTCTACTTTATGGAGAAGAACGCCCCGCTGCTGGAGCCGTGGCAGCGTGAGATCCTGCGCATCGTGCGCAAGGTGAGTCAGTACTTCTACCCGCAAAAGCAGACCCAGGTGATGAACGAGGGCTGGGCCACCTTCTGGCACTACACTATCCTCAATCACCTCTATGACGAAGGCAAAGTGACCGAACGCTTTATGCTGGAGTTCCTGCACAGCCACACCAACGTGGTGTTCCAGCCGCCTTACAACAGCCCGTGGTACAGCGGTATTAACCCCTATGCGCTGGGCTTTGCCATGTTCCAAGATATCAAGCGTATCTGCCAGAACCCGACGGACGAGGATAAATACTGGTTCCCGGATATCGCCGGTTCCGACTGGCTGGAGACGCTCCATTTTGCGATGCGCGACTTTAAAGATGAGAGCTTTATCAGCCAGTTCCTGTCGCCGAAGGTGATGCGTGATTTCCGCCTGTTTACGGTTCTGGATGACGATCACAACAACTATCTGGAAATTTCGGCTATCCACAATGAAGAGGGATACCGTGAGATCCGCTCCCGTCTCTCGGCCCAGTACAACTTAAGCAATCTGGAGCCGAATATTCAGGTCTGGAATGTGGATCTGCGCGGGGATCGCTCCCTGACGCTGCGCTATATCCCGCATAACCGCGCGCCGCTGGATAAAGGACGTAAAGAGGTGCTGAAGCACGTACATCGTCTGTGGGGCTTTGACATTCTGCTTGAACAGCAGAACGAAGATGGCAGCGTGGAGTTGCTGGAGCGCTGCCCACCTAAGGGTAATATCCTTTAGGCCGGTATCGCCTGTTTGCCGGGTGGCGTTCGCTTATCCGGCAAACATATATTGCGGATTTTGTAGGCCGGGTAAGGCTTAGCCGCCACCCGGCAAAAAAACCTCTCAGATGAGAGGTTTTTTATTTTATCGGCCGTGGATGGAGAGATCGCCCGGCAGGGTCTTCTGCATCCGGTGCCAGATCTCGCCGCTGTCGCGACCGTAGCGACGCACGATGTCATACACCTGATCGTGCTGGCCTTCGGCACAGAGTTCGCTCAGCTTGTGATAGAAGCCCAGCGCGAGGCTGCGGGCTTCCGGATTGGCGAAGTAGTGACGACCGATGCGGGTATAGAGCCCTTTCATGCCGTTGAGGATCAGGCCGTAAATTGGGTTGCCGGAGGCAAACGCCAGCCCGCGGAAGACGTTGTAATCCAGCAGCGCAAAGGCGTCGGCGTGATCTTCCACCGCCGTAGCGCGGGCGAGCACCTCCTGCGCCTTATCCGGATGCTGGCGAAACGCCGTGCGGATAAAGATGGTAGCGATGTTGGTGCGCACGGAGAGCAGATTGTCGATCAGCTGCGGCACGCTCTCGTGATCGAGGCGCGCAAGCGTTTCAAGGATATTCAGACCCGACGTTTCCCAGAAGTTATTCACTTTGGTCGGTTTGCCGTGTTGGATCGTCAGCCAGCCGTCGCGTGCCAGTCGCTGCAACACTTCACGTAAGGTGGTACGTGTGACGCCAATCAGTTCAGAGAGTTCGCGTTCTGCGGGAAGAATCGAGCCTGGGGGGAAACGGTTGTTCCAGATGCTTTCGATAATATACTCTTCCGCGAAACCCGCCGGGCTTTGCGCCTTTATTACCATAGTGAGTTTTCCATTCCACTGCTTTTTACAAAATTCACTCATCATACCAGAGGCAGACAGAGGCAGATAGCGCAGCGAGGCGAGAAAAAAGGGATCGCCGTTTTATTTTTATCATTTAAAAAAACGCGGCCTGCGCTCCTTCCCCGGCGCCATTTGCGTATACTTAGTGCGTAATTATGTGACGGGCAAGGAAATCTGTTGTGAAAATGTCGTATCGTCGCGCCCTTTGGCGCAATTTTTTAGGCCAGTCTCCCGACTGGTACAAACTGGCTCTGGTTATCTTCCTGGTAATTAACCCGCTTATCTTTATGGTGAGTCCTTTTGCCGCAGGCTGGTTGCTGGTGGCAGAGTTCATCTTTACCCTGGCCATGGCGCTGAAGTGTTACCCCCTGCTGCCGGGCGGCCTGCTGGCCTTCGAGGCGGTAGCAATAGGGATGACCAGTGCGGAACACGTGAGAGAAGAGCTGGCGTCCAACCTGGAAGTGCTCCTGCTGCTGATGTTTATGGTGGCCGGGATCTATTTTATGAAGCAGCTGCTGCTGTTCATTTTTACCCGCCTGCTGTTGAGCATCCCCTCAAAAAGACTGCTGTCGCTGGCCTTCTGTCTGGCGGCCGCTTTTTTATCGGCCTTCCTCGATGCATTGACCGTGGTGGCAGTGGTGATCAGCGTCGCCGTCGGCTTTTACGGGATTTATCACCGGGTGGCCTCTTCCCAGCCGGCATCGGGCATGCAGGATGACAGTCAGGTTGATGCCCACCAGCGCGACGTGCTGGAGCAGTTTCGCGCCTTTCTGCGCAGCCTGATGATGCATGCTGGCGTGGGGACTGCGCTGGGCGGCGTCATGACCATGGTCGGCGAGCCGCAGAACCTGATTATCGCCAAAGCCGCGGACTGGAATTTTATCGAGTTTTTCCTGCGCGTTGCTCCCGTCAGCGTGCCGGTGCTGGTGTGCGGCCTGCTCACCTGCTGGCTGGTGGAGAAGTTCAGGTGGTTTGGTTACGGCACCCTGCTGCCGAATCAGGTGCGCGACGTGCTGCAACGCTTCGACGAAGAGAGCCGCAGCCAGCGTACCCGTCAGCAGCGGCTGGCGCTGATTTCCCAGGGCATCATTGGCGTCTGGCTGATTATCGCCCTGGCGTTTCATCTGGCGGAGGTGGGACTGATTGGTCTGTCGGTCATTATCCTGGCGACCACCTTCTCCGGCGTGACGGATGAACATGCCATCGGTAAAGCCTTTACCGAAGCGCTGCCGTTTACTGCGCTGCTGGCGGTCTTTTTCGCGGTAGTGGCGGTGATCGTCGATCAGCACCTGTTTGGGCCGATCATTAACTTCGTGCTGCAGGCGGCGCCCGATGCCCAGCTGTCGCTGTTTTATCTGTTTAACGGCCTGCTGTCGGCCATCTCCGATAACGTCTTTGTCGGTTCGGTCTATATCAACGAAGCGAAAGCGGCGATGGAGAGTGGTATCATCGACCGGGAGCAGTTTGAACTGCTGGCGGTGGCGATCAATACCGGCACCAACCTGCCTTCCGTGGCCACGCCAAACGGTCAGGCGGCCTTCCTGTTCTTACTGACCTCCACCCTCGCCCCACTTATCCGCCTCTCTTATGGCCGGATGGTATGGATGGCGCTGCCTTATAGCCTGGTGTTAACCGCTGTGGGTTTGCTGTGCGTCAAAATTACCCTCATTCCTTTTACCCAATGGATGCTGCAGGCAGGTATACTGGCGACGCATTAAATGAGTCAGCCGGGCGGTCATTGCCCGGCTGCACTTGTGCATGATAAGTATTCGATTACGTTATATTTTACGCGCTGAAGCTGGCGCGTAGATTGATTTCGTTTACACTGCGCTTTCTATACCTGCTCCAGGGAAATGATTATGTTGAAATTTTTGAACCAGTGCTCGCGCGGTCGCGGGGCGTGGTTGTTGTTGGCCCTGACCGCCTTCGTGTTAGAAATGGTGGCATTGTGGTTCCAGCACGTAATGCTGCTGAAGCCATGCGTACTCTGTATCTATGAACGCTGCGCGCTGTTTGGCGTCATGGGCGCGGGTCTGGTGGGCGCCATCGCCCCAAAAAGCCCGCTGCGCTATGGTGCCATTGCCATCTGGCTTTACAGTGCCGGTAAAGGCCTGCAACTGGCCTGGGAGCACACCATGATCCAGCTGCACCCGTCGCCGTTCCAGACCTGTGACTTTGCCGCCAGCTTCCCGAGCTGGTTGCCGCTGGACAAGTGGCTGCCGCAGGTCTTTGTGGCTACCGGTGACTGCGCCGTGCGTCAGTGGGAATTCCTGACCCTGGAGATGCCGCAGTGGCTGGTGGGCATTTTTGCCGCCTACCTGATCGTGGCGCTGCTGGTGCTGATTGCCCAGCCGTTTAAAGCGAAAAAACGCGATCTGTTTGGTCGTTGATGCCCGGCGGCGCTTCGCTTGCACGGGCCTACGGGTAAGCGCAGCGTCACCCGGCAAAAAAGCCGCACATTAAAAAACCCGCCTTGGCGGGTTTTTTATTATCAGCGGTTGGGATGATTCAGAATATGGTCTTCCCAGTCGCGCACCTCGGACTCTTTCACCGCGATATGACGCACGGAGATCCGCTCGCCGTGCATCGCCGCTTTTGAGCCGGTCAGCAGCGGGTGCCACGCCGGCAGATCTTTCCCTTCCGCCAGCAGGCGGTAGGCGCAGGTCGGGGGCAGCCATTCGAAGGTCGGCAGGTTATCCCGGGTCAGCTTGATGCAGTCCGGCTCCAGCTCGAAACGCCGCTCGTAGTTGCGGCACTGGCAGGTTTTGATATTCAGCTGATTACAGGCGACATTGGTGAAATAGATTTCGTCCGAGTCTTCATCCATCAGCTTATGCAGGCAGCACTGCCCGCAACCATCGCAAAGCGATTCCCACTCGGCGTCGGTCATGTTGTCGAGAGTTTTGCTTTGCCAGAAAGGGATTTCGCTCATAAGGATGTCCACACGTCAAAATAAAGCGCACCTTATAACCAGTCTGGCACCTCGATGCAAGTTTTGCCGCCCGAAAAGCGCGGCAAGCGAGGATTACAGTACGCGTGTTTTCAGTGACAGGCCGTTGACAGATAGGTCCACCTCATCGCCACTGTGCAGCGGCCCCACCCCTTCCGGGGTGCCGGTGAGGATCACATCGCCCGGTTTCAGGGTGAAGTAACGGCTCATATAGGCAATCAGCGGCACAATCTTATGGATCATGTCAGAGGTAGAGCCCTGCTGACGCACTTCGCCGTTAATTTTCAGGCTCAGGGTCGTATTCTGCGGATCGTCCTGGAACTCCGCCGCCGGTACAAACCCGGAGATGGGGCAGGAATTATCAAAACCTTTGGCTTTCTCCCACGGCTGGCCCGCTTTTTTCATTTTGCCCTGCACCTCGCGCAGGGTGAGATCCAGCGCCACACCATAACCGGCAATCGCCTTCTGCACATGATCTTCAGAGGCCTGGCGCAGCGTGGCGCCAATCAGCACCGCCAGCTCCACTTCGTGGTGCACCGACCCCAGCCCCTGCGGGATCACCAGCGGCTGGCGGATATCGCAGAGTGCGGTTTCGGGTTTAATAAACAGCACCGGCTCGTCCGGAACTGCACTGCCCATTTCCTGAATATGCTTTGCGTAATTACTGCCCACACAGACGACTTTACTGACCGGATAATCCAGCAAGGCGCCTTGCCAGTTATGATGCTGATACATAATGAGCCCCTAAAGGTTAATGTAACGCTGACAGATTAATCTCAAACTATTTTTTCCCCAGCGCCTCAAGATGCTGTTTGAGTAAATTCTCTTGCGGCGGAGGGAGTTGTAAATAATAGCCCTGTTCGGCTAACGCGCTTTTTACTTTTTCCAGATCGGCGTTCTTCAGCTGCTTACGCCCGTCAAGCGGCATGAGCATCACCAGTTGCGGCTTACCGAAGCTCTTCATCAGCGCCTCAGGCACACGGGAAAAATCGTCCTTTTTTTCGACATAAAGATAGGTCTGGTCGCGCTGGGTACTTCTGTAGATCACACAAAACATATATTTACTCAGAATTAACGGGGAGGGTGACTTGCCTCAATATAATTGTGACTATAACATGCCTGATACTCTTCGGAATATCACGACGCACACGCCGTGGTAAAAAGCAAATTGAGTAAGGCCAGGATGTCAAACACGCCAATCGAGCTTAAAGGCAGTAGCTTCACCTTATCAGTGGTTCATTTGCATGAAGCAAAACCCGAGGTTATTCGTCAGGCGTTAGAAGACAAAATCGCCCAGGCGCCCGCATTTCTGAAACATGCGCCCGTCGTCATTAACGTCAGCGATCTTGAAGCGCCGATTAACTGGCAGCAGCTGCAACAGGCGGTCTTAGCTACTGGGCTGCGGATTGTCGGCATCAGCGGCTGTAAAGATCCTGAACTGAAAGCCGAAATCGACGAGGCGGGTCTTCCGCTGCTCACCGAAGGTAAAGATAAAGCCCCGCGCGCAGAGCCCCCTGCCCCGCCTGAACTTCCTGTTACACCCGCCACAAAAACGCGTTTGATCGACCTGCCGGTACGTTCCGGGCAGCGTATTTATGCGCCAAATTGTGACCTTATTGTAACAAACCACGTCAGCGCAGGAGCGGAGCTTATTGCCGATGGCAATATTCATATCTATGGCTCAATGCGAGGCCGGGCGCTGGCAGGCGCCAGTGGCGATCGCGATGCGCAAATTTTTTGTACCCACCTGGAGGCGGAGCTGGTCTCCATCGCAGGTGTTTACTGGCTGAGCGATAACATCCCGGCCGAATTTTCTGGCAAAGCAGCGCGTTTGCGTCTGGCAGACAACGCTTTGACCGTTCAACCGTTGAATTGATCCCTTTTTAACAAGGAATTTCTATGGCACGCATTATTGTTGTTACTTCGGGTAAAGGAGGCGTTGGCAAGACCACCTCCAGCGCGGCCATCGCTACTGGTTTGGCCCAGAAGGGAAAGAAAACTGTCGTTATCGACTTTGATATCGGCCTGCGTAACCTTGACCTGATTATGGGTTGTGAACGCCGCGTGGTTTACGACTTTGTAAACGTGATTCAGGGTGATGCCACGCTGAATCAGGCAATGATTAAAGATAAGCGTACCGATAATCTCTATATTCTTCCCGCTTCCCAGACGCGCGACAAAGACGCGCTGACCCGTGAAGGCGTGGAAAAAGTGCTCGATGAGCTGAACAAGATGGACTTCGATTTCGTGATCTGCGATTCACCTGCGGGCATCGAAACCGGTGCGCTGATGGCGCTCTACTTCGCCGATGAAGCGATCATCACCACCAACCCGGAAGTCTCATCCGTGCGCGACTCGGACCGTATTTTAGGTATCCTTGCCTCAAAATCCCGTCGAGCGGAAAATGGTCAGGAACCGATCAAAGAGCACCTGCTGCTGACCCGCTATAATCCGGGTCGTGTCAGCAAAGGTGATATGCTGAGTATGGAAGACGTGCTGGAGATCCTGCGCATCAAACTGGTTGGCGTTATCCCGGAAGATCAATCCGTGCTGCGCGCCTCTAACCAGGGTGAACCGGTTATCCTCGACGCCAACGCAGACGCGGGTAAAGCGTATGCGGACACTGTGGATCGTCTGCTCGGAGAAGAACGTCCTTTCCGCTTCATTGAAGAAGAGAAGAAAGGTTTCCTCAAACGCCTGTTCGGAGGATAAGTTATGGCATTACTGGACTTTTTTCTCTCGCGGAAAAAAAACACCGCCAACATCGCTAAAGAACGACTTCAGATCATCGTGGCGGAACGCCGCCGCAGCGACGCTGAACCGCACTACCTGCCGCAGCTGCGCAAAGACATCCTGGAAGTGATCTGCAAATACGTGCAGATCGACCCGGAAATGGTCACCGTGCAGCTGGAGCAAAAAGACGGAGATATCTCGATTCTGGAGCTCAACGTCACCCTGCCGGAAGCGGAAGAGTCGCGTTCATAAACGTGCGTATTGCCGGGCGGCACGTCGTTTGCCCGGCCTACGGTTTGTCGTTTTGTAGCCCCGGCAAGCGCAGCGCCGCCGGGGGTTACAGATCGCGCTTACTGCGGATACGCTTCCAGTAACGCATTCAGGCGATCGGCCATCAATTCCCCGCGCCATCCGGCAATCAGTTCCGGCGTGCCGTTTTGCGGTTTCAGCTTCCAGTGCGCGTTCAGCAGCTGGTTGATCTGACGGCGTGAGGCCAGCAGCTCGGCGCTGACTTTGCTCTCTGACGCCACCTCCTGCACCAGGGCCTTGATCGCCTTAAATGCTTTGCGATACCCTGGCATATCCATCAGATTCAGCAGCGGCTCCGGCAGCGCCTCATCCGGCAGTTGCTGAGCTTTCGCCACCAGCGCCAGCAGCGTTTTCCCGTGGAAACGGATCTCCGAACCCGAAAGCCCGATACTGTCCAGCTCGCCCATGCTGCCCGGCATGTACCGCGCCACGGCCCAGAGATGCTCCTCACGCACCACAAAATTCACCGCCAGGTCACGCTCACGCGCCTTACGCAGACGCCAGTCGGCCAGCAGTTGCAGACAGGCCAGCTGACGAGTGCGCAGCTGCCAGGCGTTGGTGATGTCGCGCCACGCCTCTTTCGGGTCGGCGATCTCCTGACGACGCTGCTGCGTCATCTGGCACTCATTCAGCGCCGCAGCCAGCCAGCCGGAGGCTTCGGCCTCTTTCATCAATTGACTGGCGATGGGCAGCAGGTAGAACACATCCGCCGCCGCGTAGTCGAGCTGACGTTCGGTCAGCGGACGCGCCAGCCAGTCGGTGCGGGATTCGCTCTTGTCGATGACAAGGCCGGTATACTCTTCCACCATGGCAGCAAAGCCCCATGATAGTGGACGACCCGCAAACGCGGCGAGGATCTGGGTATCAATCAGCGGCTGCGGCATGATGCCGAAGGTGTTGAGGAAAACTTCCAGATCTTCACTGCCGGCATGCAGATATTTGGTGATGGCGGTGTCCAGCAGCAACTCACGCATCGGCGTCCAGTCGGTGATCCCCAGCGGATCGATAAGCGATACCCGTTTGCCGTCATACAGTTGGATGAGACCCAGCTGCGGGTAGTAAGTGCGGGTACGAACAAACTCGGTGTCCAGCGCGATGGCGGATGCATCGCGGGTGAGATCGCACAGCGAAGCCAGTTCGTCGTTGGTGGTGATCATCTGGTAATTCAAATCATTTTCTCTATGGTTTGCGCCCATAAAAAAACGCTGGCCAGGCCAGCGTTTCTGGGTGACTAACACGAAGCTCAGCCTTTATTGTCTACTTTGGCGCGCGCTTCGTCACGTAATTCTCGTCGTAATATCTTCCCGACGTTCGATTTTGGCAGTTCGTCGCGAAACTCCACCAGCTTCGGCACTTTGTAGCCGGTAAGATGGCGACGGCAGAAGGTGATCAGCGCGTCTTCGCTCAGGGCAGGATCTTTTTTCACCACAAAGATTTTTACCGTTTCGCCGCTGCTGCCTGCCGGTACCCCTACTGCGGCCACTTCCAGTACGCCGTTGTGCTGCATCACCACCTCTTCGATCTCGTTGGGATAGACGTTGAACCCGGAGACCAGGATCATATCTTTCTTACGATCGACGATGCGCAGGAAACCTTCGTCATCCATCACCGCGATGTCGCCGGTGTGCAGCCAGCCATCCTTGATAATTTCGTCGGTAGCGTCCGGGCGTTGCCAGTAACCCAGCATCACCTGCGGCCCTCTTACGCACAGCTCGCCAGGCTCGCCATGCGGCACTTCGTTATCGTCGTCATCCACCAGTTTAGCTTCGGTGGAGGGCACCGGCAGGCCAATGCTGCCGCTGTGATAGTCGATATCGTGCGGGTTTACGCTCACCAGCGGGGCGCACTCGGTCAGGCCATAGCCTTCAAGCAGGTACTGCCCGGTGAGCTTGACCCAGCGCTCGGCCACCGCCTGCTGCACCGGCATCCCGCCGCCCGCTGACAGATGCAGGGTGGAGAAATCGAGCTGCTGGAACTCTTTATTATTGAGCAGCGCGTTAAACAGGGTGTTTACCCCGGTCATGGCGGTAAACGGATATTTCGCCAGCTCTTTCACCAGTCCCGGAATATCACGCGGGTTGGTGATGAGCACGTTCTGCCCGCCGAGTTCGATAAACAGCAGACAGTTCATGGTCAGGGCAAAAATGTGATACAGCGGCAGCGCAGTAATGACCAGCTCTTTGCCGCGATGCAGCAGCGGCCCGTAGGTGGCATTGACCTGTTCGAGGTTCGCCAGCATGTTGCGGTGGGTAAGCATCGCCCCTTTCGCCACGCCGGTTGTGCCGCCGGTATATTGCAGGAAGGCCAGATCCTGCGAGACGATCTCAGGCTTAACGTACTGCATCCGGTAGCCGGTGTGCAGCGCCTGGCGAAAAGAGATGGCATCCGGCAGGTGATATTTCGGCACCAGACGTTTGACATATTTGACGACGAAGTTAACCAGCGTCCCTTTGGCGGTGGAGAGCTGGTCGCCCATCCGCGTCAGGATGACGTGTTTGACCTGGGTCTTATCAACCACTTTTTCCAGCGTGTGGGCGAAGTTGGAGACAATCACAATCGCCGCGGCACCGCTGTCATTCAACTGATGTTCCAGCTCACGCGGAGTATAGAGCGGGTTGACGTTAACCACGATCATCCCGGCGCGCAGAATGCCGAACAGCGCCACCGGATACTGCAGCAGGTTGGGCATCATCAGCGCCACGCGATCGCCCTTCTGCAGGCCTAAGCCCTGTTGCAGATAGGCGGCAAAGGCCCGGCTGCGCTCTTCCAGTTTACGGAAGGTCATCACCTCGCCCATGTTCACAAACGCAGGCTGATCGGCGTAACGCGTTACGGAGTTTTCAAACAGTTCAACCAGGGATTGATAACGGTCAGGATTTATCTCTGCGGGAACATCCGCAGGATATCGGTTAAGCCAAACCTTCTTCACTACATCACCTCTGAAATGCGTGTTCGTCGTCATCACAACCCCGGTTAATAAACAAGTCGTTAACATAATATTAACTCAGCGTACCAGTTTATTTATTGTCCGGATTTAAGGTTGCGAAGCGCGTCACTATTTATTTTTCTTATTACCGTGGAAAAAACAAAACAGCGGACGGGCCGCTGTTTCTTAATTAAGAATAACAGTGACTTACTCTGTTACTATCGTTCGGACCTGAGCCGGACCGGGACCATAGCCTGGCCATCCGCCGTAGCCGTAACCATAGCCATAACGCCATGGATGCGGTCCCCAGTACCAGGGGTCGGGTGGCGGCATCATCACCTGCTGCTGCACCCGCCAGCGTTTATAGCCGTTGGCCTGCATGGTCATGAATTTATAAGGCGTGTTGCCGACTTTACCCTGCTCTGCGCCGGTGATCGGTCCCACTACGGTGATCAGTTGCCCCCGGAAATCCACCGGGTCGAGGAAGCCGTTAACATCGGCATAGATACGGCCTCGTGAGGCTTCACCCAGCACCGGACGCGCGCCGCTGTCGAGGGGAACGGTGGCAATCTCCAGACGGGTTTTCCCCTGCTGGTTGAGCACCTCCACGACTTTACCGCCGAAACGCGCTTCCTGACCCACGTAGAGTTCCGGGGCGTTCATCACCCGGACCAGATCCTGCTGCGGCGTGGGGCTGCTGCCCTGGATGGCATCAGGCACGGAGATACATCCCGTTAACGCCAGGGCCAGCGCCCCGACGGTCAGCAGACGAACGACATATTTTTGAACCGCCATGATGCGACTCCTTTTTCTCAGGCTCTTATACTGAGATTCACTCCCGGCCCGGAAGTTTCTTCCACGCTACGGTGTTTCGCAAATAAACCGGCTCGGCTTTCTCCACCGCCACGGTTTGCCCTGCCTCCAGCATCTGACAAGCGATGGGCAGCATATCTTCTGCGGCAGGTAACAGGACAGTGCCGTCCACCAGGGTCAGACCGCTCTCCTTTGCCATGTCAGGCCAGGCTGGCCAGCCGGTCCCGACGGTCGCCCACTCACCGGAAAGCTGCTTCATGCGCTCACCTGCCGCTTCCGGCGTGAGCACCGCTTCGCTCTCTTCCCCGTGCCAGACGCCTTGCTCGTCACGGGTGTACTCCGCCCAGTAGACTTCGCCCATTCGGGCATCAATAGCCGCCAGCACGCGGGTCGCACCGGTACGGCGCCACGCCCCCTGCGCCATGGTCGCCAGGGTCGAGATGCCAATCATCGGCAGTTCAGCGCCCAACGCCAGCCCCTGGGCAATGCCGATACCGATGCGAACGCCGGTAAAGCTGCCCGGACCACGGCCATAGGCCAGCGCATCGAGGTCGGTAAGAGAGGTATTGCCCTCGGTGAGGATCATCTTCACCAGAGGCAGGATACGTTGGGTGTGTTCCCGGGGGCACTCTTCGAAATGAGCAAAGGGAGTACCGTCATTCCACAGGGCAACGGAGCAGGCCTCCGTGGCGGTATCGATAGCCAGAATTCGCATGTATTGTCGCGCTCTCGCAGTGGTCAGTCACAAAAAGGGGCGCATTTTAGCACACCCACCAGCAAATTACTGCGTCTGCGACGCGGCAAGGAAACGCACGGCGCGATCGATATCCCGGGTACGTGGCGCCGGCGGCAGGCTGGCGATAAAGGTGGCACCGTAAGGTCGCATGACCAGGCGGTTATCGCAGATCACCAGCACTCCGCGATCCTCCACGTCACGGATCAGGCGCCCCACTCCCTGCTTAAGGGTAATGACCGCATCCGGAAGCTGCACCTCATCAAACGGATCGCCTCCCCGCAGGCGGCAATCTTCCATCCGTGCTTTCAGCAACGGATCGTCCGGCGAGGTAAAGGGCAGTTTGTCGATGATCACCAGCGACAGGGTATCGCCGCGCACGTCGACCCCTTCCCAGAAGCTACTCGTGGCCACCAGCAGGGCATTGCCGTGGCTGACAAACTGCTGCAGCAGCTGGCCTTTGCTGGTTTCACCCTGCAACAGTACCGGCAGCGTCATGGTGGCGCGGAACTGCTCCGCCAGATCGCGCATCATGGCGTGGGAGGTGCAGAGCATAAAGCAGCGGCCGTTGTTGGCCTCAATCATCGGCTTGAGCATCGCCGCCAGATGGCGGGCGGCGCCGGGCTGATTAGGCAGCGGCAGGTTGCGCGGCACGCAGAGCAGCGCCTGGGTGGCGTAATCAAACGGGCTCGGCAGCAGCAGGGATTTGGCCTCTGCGATGCCGAGACGTTCGGTAAAATGGTGCAGATCGTCGTTAACCGACAGCGTGGCGGAGGTAAAGATCCAGCTACCCGGCTTCTGCGCCATCACATCCTGGAACTTATCGGCCACGGTGAGCGGCGTCAGCGCGAGGGTGAAATGGCGCGAGTTGCATTCGTACCAGTAGCTGTAGCCGGGCTGGTTAAATTCTTTCAGCCGTTTCAGGCGCGCGCGGTAGAGCGTGGCGCGTTCAAAGGCGGCATCCAGCAGCGCCGAACGGCCGAGGGAGAGCTTCGCCACGTCATAACAGAGCTCCAGGGCGTCATCCAGCAGCAGCAGCGCGCGCTGAATATGCTGATCGGCCAGCAGTTCGCGCAGGTTGCCACGAAAACCCGGATCGCCAAGCTGCATGCGAAAATCCTGCGTACTCTGCGCCAGACGGTCGGCGCACTTCTGTAGCTGCTGGGTATCTTTCAGTTCGGTGCGGTAGGCGATGGTAAAATCTTTCGCCAGATCCAGCAGCTGGCGGCTGGAGAGCGACTGGCCGAAATACTGGCTGGCGATATCGGGGAGCTGATGGGCTTCGTCGAAGATCAGCACCTCGGCTTCGGGGATCAGCTCGCCAAAACCGCTCTCTTTCACCACCATGTCCGCAAGGAAGAGGTGGTGGTTCACCACCACCACGTCGGCCTCCATCGCCGTTTTACGCGCTTTGACCACAAAACAGTCTTTATAGAGCGGACAGTCGCTGCCCAGACAGTTGTCGTTGGTGCTGGTGACCAGTGGCCAGGCAGGAGAGTCTTCGGCGACGCTGGCGCAGGTACTGATATCGCCATCCTGGGTCTGGTTGGCCCAGCTGCGCAGGATGATCACATCGCTGAGGGTCTGTACCGGCAGATCGCCGCCCGCCAGCGCCTGCTGTTCGAGCCGCTCAATACAGAGATAGTTGGAGCGCCCTTTCAGCAGGGCCAGACGGCCTTTGTATTTCAGGGCTTTGGCGACGGTGGGCAGATCGCGGCTGTAGAGCTGATCCTGCAACGCTTTCGAACCGGTGGAGATGATCACCTTTTTCTTCGTGCGCAGCGCTGGCGCCAGATAGGCGTACGTTTTACCGGTGCCGGTCCCCGCCTCTACCACCAGTGGCTGGGCGCTGTCGATCGCCTCGGCTACCGCGTGCGCCATCTGGCGCTGCGGTTCGCGCGGCCTGAAGCCGGGAATTGCCTTTGCTAACTGTCCGTCTGCTGCGAAATCGTCTGCCACTCTGCCCCCTGTATTTTTGCACAGGGATTATGTCAGGCCGATCGTCCTGGCGCCAGTCGAGAGTGACGCAGGCAAAACAATATGGCAGTCTTGCCCGCAGAAAGTCACCATAACGAGGAAACGTGTATGACAATTGTGCGCATTGATGCCGAAGCCCGCTGGTCAGATGTAGTGATCCACAACCAGACCCTCTACTACACCGGCGTACCGGAAAACCTGGATGCCGACGCCTATGAGCAGACCGCCAATACCCTGGCGCAGATTGACGCAGTGCTGGAAAAACAGGGCAGCGACAAATCCCGCATTCTGGATGCGACCATTTTCCTTGCCAGTAAAGAGGATTTTGCGGCGATGAACAAAGCCTGGGACGAGTGGGTGGTGGCGGGTCACGCGCCTGTCCGCTGCACGGTACAGGCGACGCTGATGAAGCCGCAGTATAAGGTTGAGATTAAGATTATCGCTGCGGTGTAAGGGCGTTACTCCTCTTCATCATCCTCAAAACGCGCCACGATCCGCTCGCCGGTATGGGTGGCGCGAAGCTCTTCTGCCACCTGAGAAATTGCCTGCCCGCTGCTCATCCCCTGGGACATCAGCTCCTGTATGCGCTCGACGGCCTTTTGCTGCTGCTCGTGGCTCAGTGAAGGTAAACCTGCAAACATTGTCAACTCCTGCTAAATTATTGGCGCTAATTATTTCACGCTGCCCGGTTGTTTACCACCCATGAACTCGCTATCCCCCACTGTTATGACATTACCGTGGCGTCCTGACGCCGCAGAATTCTGGTTTGCTCCGCTCAGCCATCTGCCGTGGGCCATGCTGCTGCACTCGGGCCATGCGGATCACACCTACAGTCGCTTTGACATTCTGGTCGCTGACCCGCGCAGCACACTGGTGACGCACGGAGCGGATACGCTGATCGACGGGGTTCATTCTGACGCCTGCCCGCTGAGTTTGTTGCAGCAGGCCCTTGATGAGATGGGCCTGCCCTGCATGCCTGACCCGGACCTCCCCTTCCAGGGCGGCGCGCTGGGGCTGTTCGGCTATGACCTTGGCCGCCGCTTCGAAAAGCTACCGGAACGGGCCTTGCGTGATATCACCCTGGCGGATATGGCGGTGGGCCTGTATGACTGGGCGATAATCGTCGATCACCACAAAGAGCGGGTGTCGCTGGTCTGTCATGGCGATGTACAGGCGCGGCTGGCCTGGCTTGAAGCACAGCGCCCCCCTGAGAACGTACCTGCATTCCGGTTGACCTCCGGCTGGCAGGCCAATATGACCGCGGCGGAGTACAACGACAAATTTGAGCGCGTGCAGGCCTTCCTGCACAGCGGCGACTGCTATCAGGTGAATCTGGCCCAGCGTTTCCAGGCCCGCTACGAGGGCGACGAATGGCAGGCGTTTACCCGGCTGAACGCCAACAACCGCGCCCCCTTCAGCGCCTTTTTGCGTCTTGAAGAGGGGGCGATCCTGAGCCTCTCCCCGGAGCGTTTTATCCACCTTGCGGAAGGCACCATCCAGACCCGTCCCATTAAAGGCACCCTGCCGCGGCTGGCGGATGCCGAGGCGGATCGCCAGCAGGCTGAGAAGCTCGCCGCCTCGCCGAAAGACAGAGCCGAGAATCTGATGATTGTCGATCTGATGCGCAATGATATTGGCCGGGTGGCGGAGCCGGGAAGCGTGCGGGTGCCGGAGCTGTTCGTGGTGGAGCCCTTCCCCGCCGTGCATCATCTGGTGAGCACCATCACCGCCCGCCTGCCGCAAGCGCAGACCGCGTGCGATCTGCTGCGCGCCGCGTTTCCCGGCGGGTCGATCACCGGCGCGCCAAAAGTGCGGGCGATGGAGATCATCGACGAACTGGAGCCGCATCGCCGGAACGCATGGTGCGGCAGCATCGGCTATATCAGCCTCTGCGGCGGCATGGATACCAGCATCACCATTCGCACCCTGACGGCGGTGGAGGGGCAGCTCTACTGTTCCGCAGGCGGTGGCATTGTGGCTGACAGCCAGGCCGGGGCGGAATATCAGGAAACGTTTGATAAAGTAAATCGTATTCTGCAACAACTGGAGTGCTAACTGGTGAATACTCACGACCTGACCCTCGACCATTTTTTATCGCGTTTTCAGCTGTTGCGCCCGCAGGTGAACAGCACGTCGCTGAACCAGCGTCAGGCGGCAGTATTGATCCCGGTGGTGCGCCGGGAGCAGCCGGGCCTGCTGTTGACCCGGCGCTCGGCGAAGCTGCGTAAACATGCCGGTCAGGTGGCCTTTCCCGGCGGCGCGGTGGACAGCACCGACGCCTCATTAATTGCCGCCGCCCTGCGTGAAGCCGAGGAAGAGGTGGCGATCCCGCCGCACAAGGTCGAAGTGATTGGCGTCCTGCCGCCGGTGGACAGCGTTACTGGCTTTCAGGTCACGCCGGTGGTGGGGATTATTCCGCCGGATCTGCACTATCACGCCAGCGAGGACGAAGTGGAGTCGGTCTTTGAAATGCCGCTGGCGGAAGCCCTGCGTCTGGGCCGTTATCATCCGCTCGATATTCATCGCCGTGGCCACGATCATCGGGTGTGGCTCTCCTGGTATGAGCATTATTTTGTCTGGGGCATGACGGCGGGAATAATTCGTGAGCTGGCGCTGCAGATCGGCCTGAAACCTTGACTATACTTTACATTCGCCTCTTTTTTGCGCCTTTGCGATCGGCCTCCCGCTATTAGTTTATCAGGCGTTAATCATTAGTTTAATTCATGTGAATAGTTAAGCTGACGACAGGGTTCCCTCTTACACTATGCGAAGTTATTACATCGTTACTGGAAACCCGGTAACCCTGTCAGGAGTGTTAAAGTGATTAGTATATTCGACATGTTCAAAGTGGGGATTGGTCCCTCTTCTTCCCACACTGTCGGGCCGATGAAGGCCGGTAAACAGTTCGTCGATGACCTGGTCGAAAAAGGATTACTGGATAGCGTTACCCGCGTGGCTGTAGACGTTTACGGTTCACTGTCGCTTACGGGTAAAGGCCACCACACCGATATCGCCATTATTATGGGTCTGGCCGGGAATATGCCGGACACCGTAGATATTGACGCCATTCCGGCGTTTATTCGCGACGTGGAAACGCGCGGTCGTCTGCTGCTGGCGAATGGCCGGCATGAAGTCGATTTCCCGCAGGACGACGGCATGCGTTTTCGCAGCGACAACCTCTCCCTGCATGAAAACGGGATGCAGATCCACGCCTTTAGCGGCGAGAAAGTGGTCTACAGCAAGACCTACTACTCCATCGGCGGCGGCTTCATCGTCGATGAAGAGCATTTCGGCCAGGACGTCACGGGCGACGTAAAGGTGCCTTACCCGTTCAAATCGGCGACAGAAATGCTGAATTACTGTAAGGAGACTGGCCTGTCCCTCTCCGGCATGGTGATGCAGAACGAGCTGGCGCTGCACAGCAAGAAAGAGATTGAAGACTATTTCGCCAACGTCTGGCAGACCATGCGCGCCTGTATCGATCGCGGTATGAATACGGAAGGGGTACTGCCTGGCCCACTGCGCGTGCCGCGTCGTGCCTCCGCCCTGCGCCGGATGCTGGTCACGACGGATAAGTACTCCAACGATCCGATGAACGTGGTGGACTGGGTCAACATGTTTGCCCTCGCGGTGAACGAAGAGAACGCTGCCGGTGGCCGCGTGGTGACCGCGCCGACCAACGGTGCCTGCGGGATCGTTCCGGCAGTGCTGGCCTACTACGATCACTTTATCGAATCGGTAAGCCCGGATATCTATATTCGCTACTTCCTCGCCGCAGGCGCGGTGGGTGCGCTGTATAAGATGAATGCCTCCATTTCCGGCGCTGAGGTTGGCTGTCAGGGTGAAGTGGGCGTGGCCTGTTCCATGGCGGCAGCCGGTCTGGCTGAGCTGCTGGGCGCCAGCCCGGAGCAGGTATGCGTGGCCGCCGAGATCGGCATGGAACATAACCTCGGTCTGACCTGTGACCCGGTTGCCGGTCAGGTGCAGGTGCCATGTATTGAGCGTAACGCGATTGCCTCCGTAAAAGCGATCAACGCCTCCCGTATGGCGATGCGCCGTACCAGCGAACCGCGCGTCTCGCTGGATAAGGTGATCGAAACCATGTACGAAACCGGTAAAGATATGAACGCCAAATACCGCGAAACGTCCCGCGGCGGTCTGGCCATTAAGGTGCAGTGCGACTAAGACGCTGAAAGCGCTTCTGCGACTTTCGTCTTTCATGCTTTAAACGCCCATCTGATAGGGATGGGCGAATTTCATCCCCTTTCCTCGTTACCTGAAATAATGCCGACTACACTAGCCAGGTTGCCACGGGCATCTGCGCCAGTGGCTCTTCAGGTGACCGTGGCATGCAAACAACGCACAGGATAATTAAAAATTATCACCGCAAACGGGTAATCGTTTGCCTCCTGCTGTCCCTTTCCACTCTCGTTTGCACGCTAATTATCGGCTTTATTTCACAGCGCAATTTAAATCAGCAGACCACCGTGGCCTTTGTCTCCCATGCTGTCGATACGCTGGATAAGATCCTGCAGCCGCTGGAGACGGGACGCGAGGTGGTACAACCGCTTATCGGCCTGCCCTGCGTGGAGGTCAACTTTTTACTGCGCAAGCACGCCGCCTCCCTGCAAACCGTGCGCTCAATCGGCCTGATTAAAGACGGCATTCTCTATTGCTCAAGCATGTTCGGTGACCGCGATATCCCCATCAGCCAGTTTCAGCCCCTGCTGCCCGCCGCGCAGCCCTTACTGCTCCTGACCACAGACCAGCCGCTGATGAAAGGCAGCCCGGTGCTGATCCAATGGTATCCGGCGCCCGGCCAGAGTGAGGATGGCATCATGGAGATTGTGAATATCGATCTTATCGCCCGGATGCTGCTGGAGCCCCAGCTGCCGCTCATCAGCGACGTTAACCTCAGCGTCGGCGGTAAGTACCTGAACCATGAGCGCCAGCTTTCGGACAGGCTGGTGACAGACGCTGGCGACAACGTTTACCAGCAGGCTTCCCTCAACTTTCCTTTCATCATCACCGTCAACGGCCCGGGGCTGACCGCGCTGGCGCTGAAAAATCTGCCGTCGCAGCTGCCGCTGGCGGTGATATTCAGCATGCTGGTGGGGTATATCGCCTGGCTTGCCACCGCCAGTCGCATGAGCTTTACCCGGGAGATCAACTTTGGCCTGGCCTCCGGTGAGTTTGAGCTCTTTTGCCAGCCGCTGATCGATGCCAAAAAACAGGATTGCGTCGGCGTGGAAATTCTTCTGCGCTGGAATAATCCGCGGCAGGGGTGGATCGCCCCGGATATTTTTATTCCACTGGCGGAGGAGCATAACCTGATTGTCCCCCTCACCCGCTACGTGCTTATCGAAACCGTCCGCCATCTGGCGATGTTTCCTACCGCGCCGGGCTTTCATATTGGGATCAACGTCGCGGCCAGCCATTTCCGTGACGGCACTCTGCTTCATGACCTGAACCGCGTCTGGTTCAGCGCCGAGCCCGCGCAGCAGCTAGTCATTGAATTAACCGAGCGCGATTCCCTGCTGGAGATGGACTACACCATGGTAGAGGCGTTACATCAGAAAGGGGTGAAGCTGGCGATTGACGATTTTGGTACCGGGAGCAGTTCGCTTTCGTGGCTGGAGAAACTCAATCCGGAAGTGCTGAAAATTGATAAATCTTTTACCGCCGCCATCGGCACGGATGCCGTCAACTCAACGGTGACAGACATTATTATCGCCCTGGCCCAGCGTCTGAATATTGAACTGGTGGCTGAAGGGGTGGAAAACAGCGACCAGGCGAGCCATCTGCGCCTGCACGGGGTGGATATCCTTCAGGGATTTTTGTACGCGCGGCCGATGCCACTGCGGGATTTCCCGCAGTGGCTGGCGGAGAGTTCACCTCCGCCAGCCTCTCATAACGGCGATATGATGCCGTCGGCTCCGTAATTACTCTTCTTCGTCGTGGGCGGACTGTTCTTTAACAATGCGCACCAGATCAACGCGGTAATCGTTGGCGGTCACGATGGTTATCTTCAGCGGCGGCAGCTCAAGCACATCACCGGCTCGCGGAATTTGACCGTTCACGGCAATCACCAGACCGGCCACCGTCGCGATATCTTCATCGTGGTTGGTCAGGTGTTCCAGCCCCAGCGTATGTTGCAGGGCATGCAGATCCGTGGTGCCTTTGACCAGCCAGCCATCATTATCGTTAACGATCTCCGGCGTTTCGTCGGCATCCGGGAACTCACCGGCAATCGCTTCAAGAACATCCAGCGGCGTAACCAGACCCTGTACCACGCCAAACTCGTTGGTCACGATAACAAAGCTACCCCGGGCACGGCGCAGTACGCCAAGCAGGTTGATCGGGTCGAGCGTTTCCGGCACCACGATAGCAGGCGATGCGGCGGCAATGGCCTCAACGTCCACGCCCTCTTCCAGTGCCACCAGCATCTCTTTGGCACGAACCACGCCGATGATCTCATCCAGCTCGCCGCGACACACCGGGAACAGGCTGTGCGGAGAGGAGAGCAGCTGCTGGCGGATTTCCGTCACGCTCAGTCTGGCATCGACCCAGCTGATTTCACCGCGCGGGGTCATGATGCCGCGCAGGGAACGCGAGGCCAGGGACAGCACGCCGTTAATCATATAGCGCTCTTCTTCAACAAAGGCGCCTTCCGGAACCGGCACCGGGACATGGTTATCGCTGTCCTGCTGTGCTTTGGCTTCGCGGCGGCCACCCATCAGACGCAAAATCGCATCAGCGGTCCGGGCACGCAGCGGCTGGTTCGACTGCTGGCGAATAAAGTTGCGACGGGCAATCTGGTTAAACAGCTCTATAATGATGGAGAAACCAATTGCGGCGTACAGATAGCCTTTCGGAATATGGAAGCCGAAACCTTCTGCCACCAGGCTCAAACCGATCATCAGCAGGAAGCTCAGACAGAGCACCACCACGGTCGGATGCTGGTTAACGAATCGCGTCAACGGCTTCGAGGCGAGTAGCATCACCGCCATCGCGATGATCACGGCCGCCATCATCACCGGCAGATGATTCACCATACCGACAGCGGTAATGACCGCGTCGAGGGAGAAGACCGCGTCCAGTACCACGATTTGCAGTACCACTACCCAGAAGCTGGCATAGCCTTTACCGTGTCCGTCGTCGTGCTGGCGGTTTTCCAGCCGTTCATGGAGCTCGGTTGTGGCTTTGAAGAGCAGGAATATCCCCCCCAGCAGCATGATCAGGTCGCGCCCTGAGAAGGTGAAGTTGAAGGCAGTGAACAGCGGTTGCGTAAGCGTAACCATCCATGAGATCACCGACAGCAGCGCAAGACGCATAATCAGCGCCAGCGACAGACCGATTAAACGTGCTTTATCACGTTGTTTAGGTGGAAGTTTATCCGCAAGGATCGCGATAAACACGAGGTTATCGATACCGAGAACGATCTCAAGTACCACCAGCGTGAGCAATCCTACCCAGATTTGCGGGTCCATTAAGAATTCCATGACAAGCTCCTGCTAAAGGAATGGCAAAACGGCGCCGCGAAAAGGTCGGGCGAAGCGGTAAAGAACGTAAACAGTGAGTGGCGCGAATCGCCGATAAGGCTGGCCAGAGCTGGCCGGGTGTGTGACTGGCGTCGGTGACGGTCCATACAGTGGGCTACTGCCCCATACTCCTGACAATTAAACGGATGGTAAACATATCAGAGACCTGAGCTCTTTGGCAAAGATTTACTTTCCTTTGCAAACAGATGTTTCCGTGCTTTTTTTGATCACAGAAATATCTCATTGGCTTAGGCTAAATTACGGATCTTCATCACATAAATTATTTTTTCGATGTCTAAAATAAATCGCGTAAGTCTTAGTTAATTGAACTCTAACCCTTATCTGAATCGATTCGTTCTTTCGAAGATGATCTCTAATGCTCCTCTCACCCGGGGGCATTAACGATAATAAAAGGAGGTAGCAAGTGACTATTGCTATTGTTATAGGCACACATGGTTGGGCTGCAGAGCAGTTACTTAAAACCGCAGAAATGCTTTTAGGCGAACAGGAAAACGTCGGTTGGATCGATTTCGTTCCCGGTGAAAATGCTGAGACGCTGATAGAAAAATATACCGCTCAACTGGCAAATCTGGATACCAGTAGCGGCGTGCTGTTCCTTGTTGATACCTGGGGCGGCAGTCCGTTTAACGCGGCAAGCCGCATTGTGGTTGATAAAGAGCAGCATGAGGTTGTTGCCGGGGTTAACATCCCCATGTTGGTCGAAACGCTGATGGCCCGCGATGACAACCCAAGCTTTGACGAGCTGGTTGCCCTGGCTGTCGAAACCGGTCGTGAAGGCGTGAAAGCGCTGAAAGCGAAACCTACAGAAAACGTCGCTCCGGCGGCGGCCCCTGCCCCGGCTGCTGCCCCGAAAGCCGCCGCCCCGCTTAAGCCGATGGGCCCGAACGATTACATGCAGATTGGCCTGGCGCGTATCGACGACCGTCTGATTCACGGCCAGGTGGCTACCCGCTGGACCAAAGAGACCAACGTCCAGCGCATCATTGTGGTCAGCGATGAAGTCGCCGCTGATACGGTTCGTAAAACTCTCCTTACCCAGGTGGCCCCGCCGGGCGTAACCGCGCACGTGGTGGATGTCGCCAAGATGATCCGCGTTTACAACAACCCGAAATATGCGGGTGAGCGTGTGATGCTGCTGTTTACCAACCCAACAGATGTCGAACGTATTGTTGAGGAAGGGGTAAAAATCACCTCCGTGAACATCGGTGGTATGGCTTACCGTCAGGGCAAAACGCAGGTGAACAATGCGGTGTCGGTGGACGAAAAAGATATCGAAGCGTTCAGGAAACTTAACGATCGCGGGATCGAGCTTGAAGTCCGTAAAGTCTCTACCGACCCGAAACTGAAAATGATGGATCTGATCAGCAAAGTGGCGAAATAAGCCGGCGCTGGTTGACAAATTTCACACTTAAGTCTGTTAAAGCTATAGGAGAAGTACAATGGAGATTACCACTCTTCAGATTGTGCTGGTGTTCATCGTCGCGTGTATAGCGGGTATGGAATCCGTACTAGATGAATTTCAGTTTCACCGTCCGCTGGTCGCCTGTACGTTAATCGGCGCCGTTCTCGGCGATATGAAAACCGGTATCATCATCGGTGGTACCCTGGAAATGATCGCCCTGGGCTGGATGAACATCGGTGCGGCCGTTGCGCCGGATGCGGCTCTCGCCTCCATCATCTCTACCGTGCTGGTCATCGCCGGCCATCAAAATATCGGTGCCGGTATCGCGCTGGCTATCCCACTGGCTGCAGCAGGCCAGGTTCTGACCATCATCGTGCGTACTATCACCGTTGCATTCCAGCATGCGGCAGATAAGGCGGCGGAGAATGGCAACCTGACGGCGCTGTCGTGGATCCATGTCTCGTCCCTGTTCCTGCAGGCCATGCGTATCGCTATCCCGGCGGTTATCGTGGCAATCTCCGTCGGTACCAGCGAAGTCCAGGGTATGCTGAACGCCATTCCTGAAGTGGT
Source organism: Leclercia sp. M-A074-M (assembly GCF_965195605.1). Lineage (NCBI taxonomy): Bacteria > Pseudomonadati > Pseudomonadota > Gammaproteobacteria > Enterobacterales > Enterobacteriaceae > Leclercia > Leclercia sp. M-A074-M. Next base: position 217,466 of record NZ_CBDAHM010000008.1, read on the forward strand.
CACCAGCGGTCTGAACATTGCAGGCGGCATGATCGTGGTCGTCGGTTATGCGATGGTCATCAACATGATGCGCGCAGGCTACCTGATGCCGTTCTTCTATCTCGGCTTCGTTACCGCGGCCTTCACCAACTTCAACCTGGTGGCACTGGGTGTGATTGGTGCGGTAATGGCTATCCTCTACATCCAGCTCAGCCCGAAATATAACCGCGTAGCCGGTAGTGCACAGGTTGCTGGTAATAACGATCTCGATAACGAACTGGACTAGCAGGTGAGCGAAATGGTTGATATGACTAAAACTACCCCTCAGAAAAAACTGACTTCGGGTGATATTCGTGGCGTGTTTATCCGTTCAAACCTGTTCCAGGGTTCATGGAACTTCGAACGTATGCAGGCGCTGGGCTTCTGCTTCTCTATGGTACCGGCAATCAAACGTCTGTATCCCGAGAACAACGAAGCGCGTCGTCAGGCGATTAAACGTCACCTGGAATTCTTCAACACCCATCCTTACGTTGCAGCGCCGGTTCTGGGCGTAACGCTGGCGATGGAAGAGCAGCGTGCTAACGGCGCAGAGATTGACGATGGTGCCATCAACGGTATCAAAGTGGGTCTGATGGGGCCGCTGGCGGGCGTAGGTGACCCGATCTTCTGGGGTACCGTGCGTCCGGTCTTCGCCGCGCTCGGTGCGGGTATCGCCATGAGCGGCAGCCTGCTGGGTCCTCTGCTCTTCTTTATCCTGTTTAACGTGGTACGTCTGGCAACCCGCTACTACGGCGTGGCCTATGGCTACCGTAAGGGCGTGGATATCGTCCAGGATATGGGCGGCGGCTTCCTGCAGAAACTGACTGAGGGGGCGTCAATCCTCGGCCTGTTTGTCATGGGGGCGCTGGTTAACAAGTGGACGCACGTTAACATCCCGCTGGTGGTGTCAACCATCACCGGTCAGGATGGTCAGACCCGTGTGACCACCGTGCAAACCATTCTTGACCAGCTGATGCCGGGCCTGGTACCGCTGCTGCTGACCTTCGCCTGTATGTGGCTGCTGCGTAAAAAGGTCAATGCGCTGTGGATCATCGTCGGCTTCTTCGTTATCGGTATCGTCGGTTACGCTATCGGTCTGCTGGGTCTGTAATTTTTTTGTGAATACACCGGGGGCATGAACGCCCCCGTTTTTTTATCCGGAGGATGAATGACGGTCACGGACATCGTACTGGTTGTCTTTATTGTTGCCCTTCTGGCGTATGCCCTCTACGACGAATTGATCATGCCCCGCCGCAACGGCGCGACGTTGCTCTCAATCCCCCTTCTGCGCCGCGGTCGCGTTGATGCCATCATCTTTACCGGTCTGCTGCTGATCCTTATCTATAACAACGTGATGAGCCAGGGGGCATTACTGACCACATGGTTATTATCTGCCCTGGCATTAATGGGGTTTTACCTGTTCTGGATCCGGGCGCCGAAAATAATCTTCAAATCCACTGGATTCTTTTTCGCCAATGTCTGGATAGAATATAACCGCATTAAAGAGATGAATTTATCAGAAGACGGCGTGCTGGTGATGCAATTAGAGCAGCGACGTTTGCTTATCCGGGTAAGAAATATTGACGATCTGGAGAAGATATACAAATTATTGGTTAAGACTCAATAAGATACAAAAATAGCACTGGCTATATTTCGCTATGTTTTTCACAGTGTTATATAGCCAAAGCTATATTATTACGCGACATTTACGGGCTATTATTAACGTTATCTTCACATCAATTTCTAAATGAAAATCGTTATCAAAAACTAATCTGAATAATACTCCCCTGTAGTTGTTTTATATTCTCAAAATATGTTAAGGTTGCGCCCGTCGTTGGGGAGTAGCCGATTTCCGGTTTAACGGAAATGTACGTGTCAACATACTCGTTGCAAAACGTGGCACGTACGGATTTTTCTGCACAGCAGAAGGATCAGGCGAGACCATAGACGCATCGACTGCTGTTTACTGGGGGCAGTGATGTGTCATATGGATATCCCCGGTCTGGACGCGCTGATGAACCTCTCTGCAACACTTCTCCTGGCCTTTGGCATGTCGATGGATGCATTCGCCGCTTCCATGGGCAAAGGCGCCACGCTGCATAAACCTAAGTTCTCTGAAGCCCTGCGTACCGGTCTTATCTTTGGTGCTATCGAAACTCTAACCCCGCTGATTGGCTGGGGGCTGGGGATGCTCGCCAGCCAGTTCGTGCTGGAGTGGAACCACTGGATCGCCTTTATACTTCTGACCTTCCTCGGCGGACGTATGGTTATCGAAGGCATTCGGAATGATGTCGAGGACGATGAGCCGATTCAGCGTCACGGCTTCTGGCTGCTGGTGACAACCGCTATAGCTACCAGTCTGGATGCGATGGCGGTCGGCGTCGGCCTGGCTTTCCTGCAGGTCAACATCATTGCCACCGCGCTGGCGATTGGCTGCGCGACCTTTATTATGTCTACCCTGGGCATGATGATTGGCCGTTTTATTGGCCCGCTGTTAGGGAAACGCGCCGAGATCCTCGGCGGTATCGTCTTGATTGGCATTGGCGCACAAATTATGTGGAGCCACTTCGCCGGTTAACTGACTCGCTGCCAACAGTGGATACTAAAATCGGTCTGGCAGCTGAAATGCGTCTGTTTTGCCAGCGCCTCCCACACCTCCGGCTTTGCCCGCCATGCAAAAGGGGTCATCTGCAAAAGCGCTACCGCCTCTTTTCCAGTCAGTGACATGTTATAGGCCAGCGACAGCGCCTCTTTCAGGGCAAAACCCTCCAGCTGCTCCGAATGCGGCGCATGCAGCAGAACTTCATTGTAAATCAGCCCTTTCAGCTCCATCAGGTGACGCGGTCCTGGCGTCACGGTGATCACCCAGCCGCCCTCTTTTACCACCCGCGCCAGCTCCTCGCCTTTGCAGGGGGCGTAGATGCGGACTACCGCATCCATACTGTTCTCTTCAAAAGGCAGACGATGGCTGGAGGCCACACAGAACGTCACCTCTGAATAGCGTTTGGCCGCCGCGCGGATGGCAGATTTTGAGACATCCAGACCAAAGGTGGCCGCGCCCTTTTCTTGCGCGGTTTGGGCAAAGGCCGATGTGTAATAGCCTTCGCCACAGCCAATATCAAGCAGCGAGGTCGCGCCATCCGGCAGCAAGGCCGCCAGCTTACCGGCTACCGCGTCACGCAGGGGCTGATAGTGTCCGGCATCGAGAAAGGCCCTGCGCGCCTGCATCATCTCTGCACTGTCGCCCGGATCGCGCGATCGCTTGTGCTGGACCGGCAGCAGATTGACATAGCCCTCTTTCGCCATATCGAACCGATGCCCCTGTGGGCAGGCGTAACTTTTATCCGTATGGGCGAGCGGCGCGTGGCAAAGAGGACAGCAGAATGTCATGGGAACTCCGGGCAATCATAAAGGGCGAAAGTGTACCGCTAATCGCCCTGCTATAAAACGGCCTTAACGCATTACGATGAGGTGGCTGGAATCGGCCGGGAGTCCATCCGGCTTGATGTTTTCGATGCGCAGCACGTCGCCCATAATCTGGCTGAAAACCGGTGCCGAAACCGCCCCGCCGTAATAGGCGCCGTTTTGCGGATCGTTAATCACCACCGCCAGGGCAAATACAGGGCGGCTGGCGGGCGCGACGCCGGCAGTATAGGCCACATATTTGTCGACATAATTACCGCCATCGTCGATTTTCTTCGCGGTGCCGGTTTTCACCGCCACCCGGTAGTCGCGCACCGCGGCTTTGATGCCGCCCCCACCCGGCAGCGCCACGCTTTCCATCATATGTTCCACCTCCTTCACAATCGACGCGGGCATCACCTGGGTACCGATAACCGGCGGATCGATGCGGGTGATAGAGAGTGGACGCTCCAGGCCATAGCTGCCGATGGTGGCGTAGACGTGGGCGAGCTGCAACGGCGTGACCATCAGGCCGTAGCCGAAGGCAAAGGTGGCGCGATCGAGCTGGCTCCAGAATTTACGCTCCGGCAGCAGGCCGCTGCTCTCCCCCGTCAATCCGAGACCGGTGGAACGACCAAAACCAAACCCGTGGTAGGTATCCAGCAGCCGCTGGATCGGCATCGCCAGCGACAGGCGCGACACACCCGTGTCGCTCGATTTTTGCAGAATGCCGGTCAGCGTCAGCTCCGGGTAGTAACCGACGTCGCGGATACGGTGTCCGGCCAGGGTATAAGGATGGGTGTCGATCACGCTGTCTGGCTGCACCAGCCCCTGCTGCAGGGCTGTCATTAGCACCAGCGGCTTAACGGTAGAGCCGGGTTCAAAGGTGTCGCTGATGGCACGATTACGAAAATCGTTCAGCGTGGCACCCTCGCGGTTATTGGGATTGAAATCCGGGTAGTTGGCCATCGCCAGGATCTCCCCAGTCTGGATGTTGATCAGCACCGCTGCCCCCGACTCCGCTTTATTCCAGGCGACAGCATTGTCCAGCGCATCTTCCGTAATCGTCTGCAGCCGTTCATCAATGCTTAACTGGATGTTGTGCGCCGGAACGGGCGGTACTTCGGTAATATTTTCGATCACGCGTCCGTAGCGATCCTCACGCACGCGGCGCAGACCGGGTTTGCCGGTGAGCTGGGCATTAAAACTTTTCTCGATCCCTTCGATGCCCTGACCGTCGATATTGGTAAAGCCGATCAGGTTAGCTGCCACGTGTCCGGCCGGGTAAAAACGGCGCGACTCATCACGCAGGCTGATACCAGGCAGCCGGAGTTTAGCGATCCACTGGGCCTGAGCCGGATCCACCTGGCGGGCCAGATAGATAAAACGGCCATATGGATTGCTGTTGATGCGCGCCGCAAGCGTGGGGAGCGACAGATGCAGCGCACTGGCTAATGCCTGCCAACGCGTGTCAAAACCCACTCCCCCTTTTGCCAGCACCGTTTTCGGATCCGCCCACACGGCCCGCACCGGCACACTCACGGCCAGCGGTCTCCCCTCCCTGTCCATAATCATCCCTCTGGGGGCATTGATGGCGACCTCGCGCAGGGAGCGCATATCCTCCTGCTTAACCAGCGGATCGGGTTTAACGATCTGCAACCAGGCGACACGACCAAGAAGAAAGAGAAGGCTGCCTAAAATCACCAGACAGAGGAGAGCAAAACGTAACGGGGTGAAGTTTGCTGCGGGATTGACGGGTTTCTTTTTCACCAGGGCTCCAGGGCTGAGTAACAACGCCCTGATTTAACGGCAAATTTGAGCCGCGAGGGTGAAAACAATGCTAATACTCTCGCAGCTTTGAAACAAACTGCTAACAGCGACGCATGTGGTAACACTTTGAAAAATATCCATTAAAAAGCCCCGCACAGGCGAGGCTTTATATCTCTGCAACTGAAACGTCGTGACGCTTCAGATCAGGCAGGGGTTCGATCAGATAGCGGTTACGTTAACAGCAGCCGGACCTTTCTGGCCGTCCTGAATTTCGAACTCAACGTTCTGGCCTTCAGCCAGAGTTTTGAAGCCGTTACCCTGGATTGCAGAGAAATGTACGAATACATCTTTGCTGCCGTCAGCAGGAGTAATGAAACCAAAACCTTTAGACTCGTTGAACCACTTAACTTGACCTTTGATCTTTGCCATTTGCAAAATTCCTTAGAATGTTTTCTTAGCCCGTGGGCATTAACTGAGATAAAACTGAGACATTACTGCATGAGGCACTAATATAAGGTTCGGCAGAGAAGCGGTATTCAACGACAACGTGTTTACTCAGGACTTCTTTACTGAAAATGCCACACATAAACAGAACTGTACCTCGTTTGACCCAAACCGTGTTATCACATACAACTTAAATAATGGCAAGCCATTTTTAAAGGTGTCTCGATCAGCCGCACAAATTCCGAGACTGACTTGCCACAATCTGCACAGTAATGCACGTTCAGTGTATACCAGACCAAAATGTTGCCTGCCCAGTCGCTGTCAGGATAAGCGCTGTTATCAAAGACTTTTTTACATTAGCTCAATAACTTCATATCGTCCAGCAAGCGCGCCAGAATTTCTGTGGTCGCTATTTCATTTAGAACTTTTCGTGAAAAGTTATGCTGAATTGATCGTAACGACAAGGGATTGTTTCAGGAAAAAAACATTGTATATCGGTTCGCTTGTTTAAGTTATATACACCTAAACCGGTAATCCGCTATGCACCAAAATAATGATATTTTTATGAACCTGCCTCAAAAAAAGGCAATCAAAACGTTTCGATTAAAATAAAATATGATAACCGTCGATTTAATAAAAAATATTCGCTAATTGAACAAGTATTCGTTTACAAGGATAAATATTGACCAATGCGCAGCGGATGAAAGTTATCGCTGCGCGGGGATAACTCTGCCAGTGCCTGCGCGAGCTCTCTGACAGGCTCATCCAGTGATTCATCCGCCAGTTCAAAGACACCCCAGTGGATCGGGATCGCCAGCGGCATGCCCAGCTGTTGCCAGAGCTTCACCGCCGCCTGCGGATCCATATGATGAATCGACATGAACCAACGTGGTGCATAGGCTCCGACAGGTATAGCGGCGGCATCCACTTTTCCCAGTCGCTCCGGAATGGTTAACAGTTCCGGGGTATAACCGGTATCGCCGCTAAACCAGAAGCGCTGCTGCTCGCTCTCAAAGACCCAGCCACACCATAACGAGCGATCGCGATCCCAGAGGCTACGCATGCTCCAGTGCTGTGCCGGCACGGCGGTAAACACCAGCCCTTCGAAAACATAGCTTTGCCACCAGTCCAGTTCAATAACCTGTTTCGCCCCGCGGCGGCGGCACCACGCCCCAAGACCTAAAGGCACAAAAAAGGTCAGCTGCGGAAAACGATGCACAAGCTGGCGCACCGTGGCCGAGTCCAGGTGATCGAAATGGTTATGGGAAATAACAACGGCATCAAGGACTGGAAGCGCCGCGACACTCATCACCGGAGGCGTTTTTCGTATCGGTCCGGCAAACAGCACCGGCGAGGCGCGCCGGGAAAAGACCGGATCGGTAAGGATATATTTTCCGTTCAGGCGTAGCAGCAGGCTGGCGTGGCCCAGCCACCAGATACCATCTTCTTCCAGGGTGTTGAGCGTAACGGGTTGCCACCACTGGCGGATAAAGGCGTCATAGCCTTCTGAAGGGGGTTTTGGCAACCCGGCGGCTTTTCGCGCCTTGCGCCAGCGTTCAACATCGCCGGGTTGACGAACAGGGGCATCCGGATTGCGGAAACCCTGCGGGGTATGGTGTGCAAGGGAGGGATTATACCAGGGATTACGCCAGGCCATACATACCTCCCCTGACCGATTAGCGTTCGGCTACCAGACGAATAAAGTCATCGTCCTGGCTCTTAGCCGTCTCTTCTGGCGCTTTTGGTACCTCTTTCTCTTCCGGCTCATTGGCTTCGCACAGGCGACGCAGCAGGACATTCTGTCGTTTCTGCAGGTCGACTAACTTCTCCAGCAGTTCGATCTGCTCGTTGGTACGGGAGCTCGCGCGATTGACAAAAAACCACAGCACCAGACCCGCAACCAGCAGTACGATCGAGATCGCCAGAGATGCCACGCTGAACATCCCGGAATTTACTAACTCACCCATTTCACTCCCCCATAAAAGCGCCTATTTTACCACTCGCGTTAAGGAAGGAAATCACTTGCGATAAAAATGACAACTACCAGGGGATAAACTTATTGATAGAACAAATACCGCTAAAGAACTGTACATCCTGGTCGCACATCACATTGATGGTCTGCGTCCAAAGTAAAACACAGGCCACTAACACTAAGACCAGAATAACCCAGCGTATTTTCTTCACTCCACTCTCCGTACCGTAACTGCCTGATGCCAGGTTATCATGCGCAACTTAAACCATGCCTAACTGTAACGCGAAGGCGATGCTTTCGGAATCATAGACTTGTTAAAGTAAGTGTATCGATTACGCTAAGCGGCAGTTATTCAAAAAATGAGGTAATGATGCGCTTTTTTATTCGCACATTGATTGTTATAGCACTGGTCTGGACGGGTATACTGCTCGCAGGCTACGGTGTCTTGATCGGCAGTAAAGAGAATGCGGGCGGGCTCGGGATCCAGTGCCAGTATCTCACCGCGCGCGGCGTCAGCACGGCGCAGTATATTCATTCAGACAGCGGTATTATCGGCCTCTCTCGCTGCCCGCTCCTGCGAAAGAGCGAGACAGTGATCGATAACGGCTGATCCCTTGCATAAAAAAACGCCGCCATAAGGCCGCGTTTTTTTATCGCGCTTTCAATCAGAACGGATAGTCGTTGTAACCCATCTGTTCAGAAATCTTACGCGCCGCTGTGTGCAGCATTTCAACATACTCGTGCAGATGCTCTTCAGAGAAACGCAGCGTCGGGAAGGAGATACTCAGGCCGGCAATGACCACACCGAAACGGTCAAATACCGGAACGCCGATGCAGCGCAAGCCTTCTTCCTGCTCCTGGTTATCTTCGCCATAACCTTGTTCACGGACTTTATCCAGCACCTGCAACAGCTCTTCGGTGGTGGTAATGGTGCGCTCAGTGCTGCGTTTGTACTCCACGTTCTCGAGGATCTGCTTCACTTCATCACGGTCGCGCCATGCCAGCAGAACTTTACCGATAGCGGTACTGTAGAGCGGGTTGCGGCGGCCAATGCGTGAGTACATACGCAGGTTATACATGGAATCAATTTTATGGATATAGACGATACTGTCTTCATCCAGCGCCCCCAGGTGCACCGTCTCTTTCGTCAGACGGGAGAGTTCGCGCATCTGAATATCCGCGCTGCGGATCAGATCGACGTTCTGCAGCGCACGAGCGCCCAGTTCAAATAACTTCAGGGTCAGGGAGTACTTTTCGGACTCGCCCTCCTGAGCAACATAACCCAGTGATTTCATGGTCTGTAAAAAGCGATAAACGGTGCTTTTTGACATCATTACACGCTGGGACAGCTCAGTAATACCGATTTCGCGCTCTTCACCAAGCGCCTGCAGGATGCCGAACACCTTTAACACGGATGAAACAGAATCTGGCTGTTTATCCAAATCCGCGATTGCCATTAATCACCTCAACGCAAGTGTTTTATAAAATTCAGAACCGGTTTTTATTATAAATTCGCTCCGGCTTTGCTGCAATCAATCCTGGCTTACCTGGTTACAAATCTGCGACACACAACAGAAATAACAGTGATAATATCCTTACCCTGTTAATAATAACCTCCAATGCTAATTAATTTTCATGACGACTCTCCCCAAAGACGGCCTGCCGCTGCCGCAACGTTATGGTGCCATTGCAACCATTATTATCGGTATTTCAATGGCTGTACTGGATGGCGCTATCGCCAATGTCGCCCTGCCAACCATTGCCAGCGACCTGAATGCCTCCCCGGCCAGCTCAATCTGGATTGTTAACGCCTACCAGATAGCCATTGTTATCTCGCTGCTCTCGTTCTCGTTTCTCGGGGATATGTTTGGCTACCGCCGGGTTTATCAGTGCGGGCTGGCGGTATTTACGCTGACCTCCCTTTTCTGCGCCCTTTCAGATACGCTGCACATGCTGACGCTGGCGCGTATCATGCAGGGGTTCGGCGGTGCGGCGCTGATGAGTGTGAATACCGCGTTGATCCGTCTTATCTATCCTCAGCGACATCTGGGCCGGGGGATGGGGATCAACTCCTTTATTGTTGCCGTGTCGTCTGCGGCGGGCCCAACTATCGCCGCAGCGATCCTCTCGGTCGCGTCCTGGCAGTGGCTATTTTTAATTAACGTTCCACTTGGGATCGTGGCGTTGCTGTTCGCCCTGCGTTTTTTACCGGCCAATGGCGCGAAAAGCAGCATGCCAAAATTCGATCTTCCGAGCGCGGTGATGAACGCCCTCACCTTTGGCCTGCTGATCACCGCCCTGAGCGGCTTCGCTCAGGGACAGTCGCTGATGCTGATTGCGGGCGAGGTCGTGGCGCTGCTGGTGGTAGGCTTCTTCTTCGTGCGTCGCCAGCTGGCACTGCCGGTGCCGTTACTGCCGGTAGATCTGCTGCGTATTCCGCTCTTCTCCCTCTCTATCTGCACCTCTATCTGCTCCTTCTGCGCACAGATGCTGGCGATGGTTTCTCTGCCCTTCTTCCTGCAAAGCGTGATTGGCCGCTCGGAAGTGGAAACGGGCCTGCTGTTAACGCCCTGGCCTCTGGCGACCATGGTAATGGCTCCGCTGGCGGGCCATCTGATTGAGCGGGTACATGCGGGGTTACTGGGCGCGCTGGGACTGGTGGTGATGGCGACAGGTCTTTTCGCTCTCGCCCTGCTGCCTGCGGCACCTCACGATCTGGATATTATCTGGCGGATGGTGCTGTGCGGGGCGGGCTTTGGCCTGTTTCAGTCACCGAATAACCATACCATTGTTACGGCAGCGCCTCGCCACCGCAGCGGCGGCGCCAGTGGGATGCTGGGCACTGCCCGCCTGCTGGGACAGAGTACCGGCGCGGCACTGGTGGCGTTGATGTTCAACCTGGCCGGACAAAGCGGCACGCATCTGGCGCTGTTGACCGCCGGCACGCTGGCCACCGTCGCGGCCATCATCAGCGGGTTGCGGGTGACCCAGCCTCATTCACAGCCATAAAAAAAGCGCGTCTTTGGACGCGCTTTTTTATTAGCAAACCGAGGCCGTTATTTCAGGTATTCACCGTTACGCAGCGCTGCGATACGCTTATCCAGCGGCGGGTGAGACATAAACAGCTCGCTCAGGGATTTTGATTTACCGTTGATGCAGAATGCCATCATGCTTGAGGCTTCCTGCGGTTCATAGCTGGTTTTCAGACGCTGCAGCGCAGCAATCATCTTCTCGCGTCCCACCAGTTTGGCTGAACCCGCATCCGCATGGAATTCACGGTGACGGGAGAACCACATGGTGATGATGCTTGCCAGAATACCAAATACCAGCTCCAGCACCATAGAGACCGCGAAGTAGATCAGTGGGTTACCGTTACTTGATTCGCCTTCCTCACGATCGCCCCCCATAAAGCCTGCGGCAATCTGGGCAATAATACGCGAGATAAAGATAACGAAGGTGTTCACGACACCCTGAATCAGGGTCATGGTCACCATATCGCCGTTCGCAATGTGGCTGATCTCGTGGGCGATAACCGCTTCGGCTTCATCACGGCTCATGTTCTGCAACAGGCCGGTACTCACCGCAACCAGAGAGGCGTCGCGACGCGCGCCGGTGGCGAAGGCGTTGATATCCGGCGCGTGATAGATCGCCACCTGCGGCATGGCGATACCCGCCTGACGGGACTGGTTAGCAACGGTGGTCATCAACCACTGTTCCATATCGTTACGCGGTTGCTCAATAACCTCGCCGCCAACGGACTTAAGTGCCATCCACTTGGACATCAGCAGTGAGATAAAGGAGCCACCAAAACCAAACAGCAGCGCCATAATTAACAAACCCTGAACGCTGCTCGACTGAATTCCTGTCAGGCTGAGCACCAGCCCGAATACCACCATGACCGCCAGGTTGGTGAGCAGGAAGAGCGCGATTCGCATCATAATATTCTTTTAACCTCAGTTTAACAAAACGCACTATGCGATTACCCACATCGTATGGGTATTCCGTATATTTTCAAGGATTGCAGCGGCGTAAGTCACCAGAAAGACACAACTTTACACAATAAAAGGAATGCCTGACGGCAGGATGCGGTTAACAAAAAAACAGGCACAATTTCTTGTGCCTGTCAGGGGAGATTATTTAGCCGGAGCGGGATTCCCGGCTGGCTTATCTTTTTCCAGTTTCGCCAGATCGATAGCGATTTTTACCGTCTCATCAAGATAGGGATCCGGCTCCTGATAATCCTTCGGCAGGTCATCCAGTTTTTTGAGGGCTGGCTTTCCTTCGCGTTTGAAGCGGTCGTTGATCCGCGCCAGACGCGTTGCATCATCCTCTTCGTTCTCTTTCAGACGCTGCGCGTAGTTCAGAGAGACGATATTGCGTTTCGCCTTCAGGGCGTTAAAGCGGGCAATATCTTTGATGATGTACTGGAACTCAGGATCTTTGGCGATGCGATCGTCATGCTGCTTCAGCAGCGCCGGACCAAACGGAGTCATGTCGCCCGACTTCACGAAGGTGGCAGCGTTTACGCTATCCCACGGCAACGCGTTATCTTCAAACTTCTCACCTGTTTCGGTCTCTTCGTTGCCCGTCGGCATGATGATATCCGGAGTCACGCCTTTACGCTGGGTACTGCCGCCATTCACGCGGTAGAACTTCTGAATGGTGTACTGCACCGAGCCCAGCGCTGGCCATTCCGGACGCAGCATCTGATCGTAAATACGGTTCAGGGAGCGATACTGCTGTACCGTACCCTTACCGAAGGTCGGTTCGCCAACAATCAGCGCGCGGCCATAATCCTGCATGGCGGCAGCAAAGATCTCTGATGCCGAAGCACTGAAGCGATCGACCATCACCACCAGCGGCCCTTTGTAGTAGACAACGCCATCGGTATCCGCGTCTTCACGCACTTTACCGTTATTGTCGCGAACCTGTACCACCGGACCGGACGGGATAAACAGACCCGAAAGCGAAACCGCCTCGGTCAGGGCGCCGCCGCCGTTGCTACGCAGATCGATAATTACGCTCTTAACGTTCTGTTTTTCCAGTTTCTGCAGTTGGACTTTGACGTCGTCCGTCAGGCCCACATAGAAACCAGGAATATCCAGCACGCCAACCTTGTCTTTACCCACGGTTTTCACCGACATTTTCACCGCGCGATCTTCCAGACGGATGCGCTCGCGGGTCAGGGTAACGATACGGGTCTTGGTGCCCTTGCCCGCTGGCAGAATTTCCAGACGGACTTTACTGCCTTTCGGCCCTTTGATCAGGGCAACCACATCATCCAGACGCCAGCCGATGACATCGACCATGCTCTGACCAACCTGACCGACGCCCACAATGCGATCGCCTACGCTTATCGCCTTGCTTTTGGCAGCCGGACCGCCGGCAACCATGGAGTTAATGACGGTGTAATCGTCGTCCATCTGCAGCACCGCGCCGATCCCTTCAAGGGAGAGGCTCATCTCGGTGTTGAACTGCTCGGTGTTGCGCGGAGAGAGATAGTTGGTATGCGGATCGATTTCGTGCGCGAAGGCGGTCATCGCCAGCGAGAAAACATCTTCACTGTTGGTCTGCGCCAGGCGACGAATAGCAAATTTGTAGCGGCGGGTCAGCGTTTCGCGGATCTCTTTCTCATCCTTACCGGTGAGTTTGAGGCTCAGCTCGTCATACTTAACTTTGCTGTCCCACAGCTGATTCAGCTCGGCTTCATCTTTTGGCCACGGCGATTTACTGCGGTCAAGATTAAAGGTGTCGTTACCCGTGAAGTCCATTGGACGTTCAAGCACCTTAAGCGCGTATTGATAGCGCTCAAAACGGCGTTTCTGCGACAGATTATACAGGTCGTAGAACAGGTCCAGCTTGCCGCTGCGTAACTCATCCCCGACCTGGGTCTGCTTTTTGGCAAATTGTTCGACATCGCTCGCCAGCAGGACGTTATGGCTGTAGTCCAGCAGGTTCAGATAGCGGTCGAAAATTTTTGTCGAAAAAGCCTGGTCGAGATCGAACTGACGATAGTGCGAACGGGTGAAGCGCGACGTGACGCGCTCACTCACCGTCGCGTGCTGAGTCTCTTCCTTCAGAACCGGAATCTGATCGACACGCGTAATCTCGTCCACAGCGAAAGCGTGGCCTGTTATCGCAAACAGGCCAGCCAGCGCGGTGAGCTTAAAAAATGTGTTCATGCCGGGCTTGGCCTCCGTTTTAGAACAACAAGTGTTCTGCGCGTACAATCATTGACAGACCAGAAGTCAGCTGTACACGAACGCCATCTTTGGTGATTTCCTGTACGGTGGCATCCATAGCATTGTTACCCGCTTTTACCTTCAGAGACTGACCGACGCTCAGGGCGTTAATGTCAGAAACCGGAGTGTGGCGCGGCTCTTCACGAGGCGCACGCGGGGCTTTTGCCGGTTGCTCAGCACGAGGCTTACGCTCGGTATTCTCTTTGCGACGCGGTGCAGGACGTGGCTTGCGCTCACGGCGAGGCGCTTCTTCCTGGCCATTGGCCGCAGCCGCTTCGCGTTTTTTCGCCTGCTGTTCAGCACGCTGAGCCTGAACGCGCGCTTTGGCTTCTTCAAGCTGCTTACGCGCATGCTCTACGTGCTGCTCGTCCAGCACGCCGCACGGGTTGCCGTCGAGGTCAACACGCGTTGCGCCCGCTTTAATACCGTAAAGGTAACGCCAGCTCGAAGTATAAAGACGTAAGGCGGAGCGGAGTTGGGTTTTGCTGAGGTTCATCTCACCTTCAACACGCTCTACCAGATCCTGAAAAATACCAATTTTCAGGGGACGAGCTTCGCCCTCGGCACTAAAACATTGAGGAAAACGTTCGGCCAAAAACGCGATAACTTCTTTACTGCTATTCAACTTAGGTTGATTTTCCATGAAATTTCCTGATTACAACGGACGTTGCCGACAAGCCGCAGGCATGAACAGGCGTCATTATAATGACGCCATCCGTAAATGCTACGTTATCCGTTGATTATCCTGCGACGCTCGCAAAGAATTTATGATAATCGGTCGCGGCGAGAACCTGTTCCAGATTCCCTACCACCTCGCGCAGCCCCTGTTCGTCCTCGGGGGTAAAGCGATTGAAGACCGTGCTGTCGATGTCCAGAACACCAATAATCTGATTCTCCACAGTCAGTGGCAGCACGATTTCAGCGTTGCTGGCGCTGTCGCAGGCGATATGCCCGTCGAACGCATGAACGTCATCCACGCGCTGCACCTGGTTTTGTGCTACCGCCGTACCGCAAACCCCGCGCCCAACCGGGATACGGACGCAGGCCAGTTTGCCCTGAAACGGCCCCAGCACCAGCGTGTCGCCTTCCAGCAGATAAAAACCGGCCCAGTTCACATCGGACAGACGTTCAAAGAGTAACGCGCTGGTGTTCGCCAGGGTGGCCAGGAAACTGGTTTCACCTGCCATCAATGCCTGGAAATCGCGGTTTAAGTCCGCGTAGAATTCTGTTTTGTTCATTATTCAATCACTTGGTTGTCTTACAAAATTACAGCATAGCCTATTAAAATACGCATTATTTGCGTTCATGCTCAAGATGAATCAATTCATGAGTTAAGATAACTATTAACTATCCCTTTTTAGCGCGACCGATGGCTCTTAAATCACCGAAAATAATGCCGACGAAAAAGATCACTGTGCACACGGTCGGCGATGCGCTGCCTCGTGCACATTATCAGCGTTGCCCGCAATGCGATACGCTTTTTACGTTGCCAAAGATGAAATCATACCAAAGTGCTTTCTGCCCGCGCTGCAACGCAAAAATCCGCGATGGCCGCGACTGGTCGCTGACCCGGCTGGCGGCGATGGCCGTGACCATGATGCTGCTGATGCCCTTCGCCTGGAGCGAGCCCCTGCTTCAGCTGCACCTGCTGGGCGTGCGCATCGACGCGAATCTGTTGCAGGGGATCTGGCAGATGACCCGCCAGGGCGATCCCCTGACGGCCTCCATGGTGCTCTTCTGTACCGTCGGCGCGCCGGTGGTGCTGGTGGCGGCGATAGCCTATCTGTGGTTCGGCAATATTCTGGGTATGAACCTTCGCCCGGTGCTCCTGATGCTTGAGAAGCTCAAAGAGTGGGTGATGCTGGATATCTACCTGGTAGGGATCGTCGTGGCCTCAATCAAAGTGCAGGACTACGCTTATCTGCAGCCGGGCTCTGGCCTGTTCGCCTTTATCGCGCTGGTGATATTGAGCGTCCTGACCCTGATTCACCTCAACGTGGAGCAGCTCTGGGAGCGCTTCTACCCGCAGCGCCCCGCCACCCGCTACGATCCGGCACTGCGGGTCTGTCTGGGCTGCCACTATACCGGCCTGCCCGACGCGCGGGGCCGCTGTCCGCGCTGCCATATTCCCCTGCGCCTGCGGCGGCATAACAGCCTGCAGAAATGCTGGGCGGCGCTCATCGCCTCGCTGATATTTCTGATCCCGGCTAACCTGCTGCCGATTTCGGTGATTTATGTCAACGGCGCGCGGCAGGAGGATACCATTATGTCGGGCATCGTCTCGCTGGCCCACAGCAACATCGCCGTGGCTGCGATCGTCTTTATCGCCAGTATTCTGGTGCCCTTTACCAAAGTGGTGGTGATGTTTACTCTGCTCGTGAGCATTCATTTCAAATGTGAGCAGGGGCTGAGAACCCGCATACTGTTGTTGCGTTTCGTGACCTGGATTGGCCGCTGGTCAATGCTGGATCTGTTTGTTATTTCGTTGATGATGTCGCTGATCAATCGCGATCAGCTCCTTGCTTTTACTATGGGACCCGCAGCGTTCTATTTCGGCTCTGCGGTGATTTTGACTATTCTTGCAGTGGAATGGCTGGATAGCCGCTTACTTTGGGATGCACATGAGTCAGGAAACGCCAGCTTCGCCGACTGAAGCGCGAGTTAAAACAAAACGTCGTATTTCGCCATTCTGGTTATTGCCGGTTATCGCTCTGATGATCGCCGGCTGGTTAATCTGGACCAGCTACGAAGATCGCGGCAATACCATCACCATTGACTTCCAGAGCGCCGACGGCATCGTTGCAGGCCGAACGCCCGTCCGTTTTCAGGGGGTTGAGGTGGGCACCGTCCAGGATGTTTCCCTGGACAAGAACCTGAATAAAATTGAGGTTCGCGCCAGCATCAAATCCGATATGAAAGATGCCCTGCGCGATGAGACCCAGTTCTGGCTGGTTACGCCCAAAGCCTCGCTGGCGGGCGTCTCCGGGCTGGATGCGCTGGTCGGGGGTAACTATATCGGCATGATGCCGGGCAAAGGTGAGCCAAAGGATCACTTTACCGCCCTCGACACGCAGCCGAAATACCGGCTTAACAATGGCGATCTGATGATCCATCTGCATGCAGCGGATCTGGGCTCCTTAAACAGCGGCTCGGTGGTCTATTTCCGTAAGATCCCCGTTGGCCGCGTATATGACTACGCCATCACCCCTAACAAGCAGGGGGTGGTTATCGATGTGCTGATTGAGCGACGCTTTACCTCGCTGGTGAAAAAAGGCAGCCGGTTCTGGAACGTCTCCGGCGTGGATGCCGACCTGAGCCTGAGCGGGGCCAAAGTGAAGCTTGAGAGCCTGGCGGCGCTGGTGAACGGCGCAATCGCCTTCGATTCACCGGAAGGTTCTGAGCCCGCTACCCAGGAAGATGATTTCGGCCTGTATAAAGATCTGGCCCACAGCCAGCGCGGCGTGATTGTGAAGCTCACCCTCCCCTCGGCGGATGGCCTGAAGGAGGATTCCACCCCGCTGATGTACCAGGGGTTACAGGTCGGGCAGCTCACCAAAATGACGCTTAACCCTGGCGGGCTGGTAACCGGTGAGATGACCGTTGACCCCAGCGTGGTCGATCTGCTGCGTAAAAACACCCGCATAGAATTACGTACGCCGAAACTGACGCTCAGCAACCCCAGCGTCAGCAGCCTGCTGACCGGCAGTACGTTTGAGCTCATTCCCGGCGGCGGCGAACCGGTTAACCAGTTTGTCATCGCCCCGGCCGATAAGGCGCTGCTGCAAAAACCCGGCGTGCTGACCGTGACCCTCAACGCACCGGAAAGCTACGGCATCGACGCCGGCCAGCCGCTGATTCTGCACGGGGTGCAGATTGGCCAGGTGCTTGAGCGCAACTTAACCAGCAAAGGCGTCACCTTTGCGGTGGCGATTGATCCGCAGTACCGCGAGCTGGTGCATGGCGACAGTAAATTCGTGGTTAACAGCCGGGTGGACGTGAAAGTCGGACTCGACGGCGTCGAGTTCCTGGCGGCCAGCGCCAGCGAGTGGATCAGCGGCGGGATCCGTATCCTGCCGGGTGAGAAAGGCGCCATGCGCGACAGCTATCCGCTGTATGCCAATCTCGATAAAGCCCTGGAAAACAGCCTGAGCGATCTGCCGACCACCACCCTGACGCTGGTGGCCGACACCCTGCCGGATGTGCAGGCGGGCTCGGTGGTGCTGTATCGTAAATTTGAAGTGGGTGAAGTGATCCTGGTGCGCCCGCGCGCCAATGCCTTTGATATCGAACTGCATATCAAACCGGAATACCGCAAGCTGTTGACCAGCAACAGCGTGTTCTGGGCTGAGGGCGGGGCCAAAGTGCAGCTTAACGGCAGCGGCCTGACGGTGCAGGCCTCTCCGCTCTCCCGCGCCCTGCGCGGGGCCATCAGCTTCGACAACCTGAGCGGGGCCAGCGCCAGCCAGCGTAAAGGCGACAAGCGGATCCTCTATCCTTCTGAGACCGCAGCGCGTGCAGTCGGCAGTCAGATCACCCTGCATGCCTTTGACGCGGGCAAGCTCTCCGAAGGGATGCCGATACGCTATCTGGGGATCGATATCGGGCAGGTCCAGAGCCTGAAGCTGATCACCGCCCGCAATGAAGTGCAGGCCACGGCGGTGCTCTACCCGGAATATGTCGACAACTTCGCCCGCACCGGGACGCGCTTCTCGGTCATCACCCCGCAGATCTCCGCGGCGGGCGTTGAGCATCTCGATACCATTCTGCAGCCCTATATCAACGTGGAGCCCGGACAGGGTAAATCGCGCCGCGACTTCGAGCTGCAGGAGGCGACCATCACCGATTCACGCTATCTCGATGGCCTGAGCATTGTGGTGGAGGTCCCGGATGCAGCATCCCTTGATATCGGTACACCGGTGCTGTTCCGCGGTATGGAAGTGGGTACGGTCACCGGCCTGTCGCTGGGGACGCTCTCGGATCGGGTGATGGTAGCCCTGCGTATCAGCGATCGCTATCAGCACCTGGTGCGTAACAACTCCGTCTTCTGGCTGGCCTCCGGCTACTCGCTCGACTTCGGCCTGACCGGCGGGGTGGTGAAAACCGGGACCTTTAATCAGTTTATCCGCGGCGGTATCGCCTTTGCGACGCCGCCTGGCACCCCGCTCGCGCCGAAATCTCAGCCTGGCAAGCACTTCCTGCTGCAGGAGAGCGAACCGAAAGAGTGGCGCACCTGGGGAACGGCCCTGCCACGATAACCCCTACGCTCCGGTGTCAACCCACCGGAGCGTTTGTGGTACACTGCGCGCCTCTTTGACTCCCTGTGGTGCGCTCGTGTCTCAACGTTCCGTCTATTTGCCAGAAGAATTTCTGGCACAAATGCGCCAGGCTCTGCCTGACCCTCTCTCTCTTGATGCGTTTATCGCTGCCTGCCAGCGCCCGCTGCGCCGCAGCCTGCGCGTCAATACCCTGAAAATCAGCGTGGCGGATTTTCTCACGCTTGTCGCCCCCTACGGCTGGCAGCTCACCCCTGTGCCGTGGTGCGAAGAGGGATTCTGGATCGAGCGTGACGACGAAGAGGCGTTGCCGCTGGGCAGTACCGCAGAGCATCTGAGCGGGCTCTTCTATATTCAGGAAGCCAGCTCCATGCTGCCGGTTGCTGCGCTGTTTGCCGATGGCAATATGCCCGCCCGGGTGATGGACGTGGCGGCCGCCCCCGGCTCCAAAACCACCCAGATCGCCGCGCGGATGAACAACCAGGGCGCGATCCTCGCCAACGAGTTCTCCGCCAGCCGCGTTAAGGTGCTGCACGCGAATATCAGCCGCTGCGGGATCAGCAACGTGGCGCTCACCCATTTCGATGGCCGCGTGTTTGGCGCCGCCCTGCCGGAAGCTTTCGATGCGATCCTGCTGGACGCCCCCTGCTCCGGCGAAGGGGTGGTGCGAAAAGATCCCGATGCGCTGAAAAACTGGTCCGTTGCCAGCAACCTGGAGATCGCCGCCACCCAGCGCGAGCTTATCGACAGCGCCTTCCACGCCCTGCGTCCGGGCGGCACGCTGGTCTACTCCACCTGCACCCTTAATCGCGACGAAAACGAAGCCGTTTGTCTGTGGCTGAAAGAGCAATACCCGGATGCCGTTGAATTCCTGCCGCTCAACGACCTGTTCGCCAGCGCCGGGGACTGCGTTACGCCTGAAGGCTTCCTGCACGTCTTCCCGCACATTTACGACTGCGAAGGCTTTTTCGTGGCGCGCCTGCGTAAAAAGGCCGCCGTTGCACCGCTGCCCGCTCCCAAATATAAGGTCGGAAACTTCCCGTTCACGCCCCTTAAAACCCGCGAAGCCCAACAGATTACTGCTGCCGCTAACCAGGCGGGCCTGTACTGGGACGACAGTCTGCGTCTGTGGCAGCGAGATAAAGAGGTGTGGTTATTCCCGACAGAGATTGAGCCGCTGATCGGCAAAGTGCGCTTCTCCCGTCTTGGCCTGCGCCTGGCGGAGACGCACAACAAAGGCTATCGCTGGCAGCATGAAGCGGTGATCGCGCTGGCAGGCCAGCACAACACCTTTGCCTTAACCCAGGCGGAAGCGGAAGAGTGGTATCGCGGACGCGATGTCTGGCCACAAACAACCCCGTCCGGGGATGATGCGGTAGTGACCTGGCAGGGCTTCCCAATAGGCATGGCGAAAAAAGTGGGCTCGCGGCTTAAAAACAGCTATCCGCGCGAGCTGGTTCGCGATGGCCGCTTGTTTACCGGTAACGGTGAAACGCGCTAAAAAAAGCACTTTTTTACTGGCGCTTTTGCTCTTCATTGTCCAGGCTGAAAAGTGGGCGACTATACTGGTCGTACCAGAACACAGCGTGATCATGGAGAGCATTATGACGAAAACCAATGTGCGCATTGGCGCATTCGAAATCGATGATGCCGAGTTAAGCGGCGATACGCAGGGCGAACGAACGTTAATCATCCCCTGCAAGTCCGATCCCGACCTTTGCATGCAGCTCGATGCATGGGATGCAGACACCAGCGTCCCGGCAATCCTCGATGGCGAACACTCAGTCCTTTACCGTGAGCATTACGATCAAAGTTCCGATGCCTGGATCATGCGCCTTGCCTGATTCAAAGAGAACCCGCCCGCAGGCGGGTTATTTATTCTCATAATCTCCTCTTCCCTGAATCATCCCCTACAATATCAATATGGTAGTAAATGCTGAGGGGCATGATGTACGCACTGGTGTTATTTATCTGTTATCTGGACGCAGGCTGTGAAGATCTGGTGGTGGATGTGTATCGCACCGAACCGCAGTGTGAGGCCTCGATGGACGATCAGCGTATTCGTCACGGCGGCTGTTATCCGGTTGAAGACTTCATCGACGGCTTCTGGCGTCCTGCGCAGGAGTATTCCGACCTGTAATCACTGTAGCTGCGCCAGGGTCAACGCGCCGCCAAATACCGCCCCGGTGTCGATATAGTGCAGGTTCTGGCAGTCATAACGTGTTTTGAGCGGTGTGTGCCCGAACCAGAAGTGATCCGCCCCAGCGATCCCCGCCTCGTTGCCGCTCATCAGTTCCCGCAAGCGTGCCCTGTCCCAGAGGACGCTTTGCTTGTTGACCGGCTTGTCCCGCACGTAGTGGGAGGACGGGTAATTGGCATGAGCAATAACATTCACGCCGTTGGCGCAGGCAATTTCGATAATCCACGGCAGGGTCTCACTGCGCCTGAGCAACGCCAGCGCCTGCGCCTGCTGTTCACCCTTTAATTGTGCTAACCAATTGCCGCCATTCATCATCCACAGGCCAAAATCATTATTCTGCAGCGCGTCCAGCGCCATCTGCTCATGGTTGCCCCGCACGGCATAAAACCACGCTTCATTTATTAACTGCAGGCATTTCACGCTATCTGGTCCGCGATCGATTAAATCGCCAACGCAAATAAGTAAATCCTCATACGGGTTAAAATGCCGCTGCCGCAGATCTGCCATAAGCATTTGATAACAACCGTGAAGATCGCTTACCACCCAGACGTGTCGCCAGTTGTGACCATCAAGATTGAGATACATAGCGCCCCCTCATGATCAGTATAGCCCCTGGAATGCTGACAATAAGATGAGCGGTAACTGGGGTTAGGAATAACCTCAATCGACATTAAACAAAGCGGAAATAAAGGTTTAGCAACGCTTAAATGATTATCCGATGGCCTTTAAGATAATTGCAGAAATATAAAGAGGTCTTCATCGTGTCTAATACCATCCTGCCTGCTGAGCTGTCTTTAACGCACCGTTCTTCTGTTATTTTCGCCCTGGCGAAGGGCGAGTTTATGCCCGGCCCGCTGTGGCATAAACGCGATTACAGGCTGAAATTTTTCCTGCGCTCCCTGCTATTCTGGTCCTCAACCACCCGCATGCTGGAGACGCTCTCCCGTCGCGATGATTTTCCGCTGTTGTTAAAAGCACAAACTACGCTACCGGTAAAAACCCAGCGTCAGTATCTCACTCGCGGATTTCGTGCCGGTGAGCGG
The DNA here is from genome assembly GCF_965195605.1 of Leclercia sp. M-A074-M. Lineage (NCBI taxonomy): Bacteria > Pseudomonadati > Pseudomonadota > Gammaproteobacteria > Enterobacterales > Enterobacteriaceae > Leclercia > Leclercia sp. M-A074-M. The sequence continues at coordinate 239,830 of NZ_CBDAHM010000008.1, forward strand.
GCTAACGCCATCCTGCACCATTACGCCTGGCTTGATGCGCTGCCGGACGCCAGCCTTGCGCGGAGCTTTAGCAGCCCGACTCCACTTTCGCTGCTGCAGTTCGCCACTAAAGACGATGCGCACTATACGATTTACGCCAGCAGCGCGGTGAAGGCCGAACGCGAGGGCGAAACCACGCTCTGGCTACGGGCCGGGGATAACACCCTGCTGGCGAGCCTGACCTTCAGCGTTGTTGAGGAGAAGGGCCAAAGTGCGCTGGTGATTGGCGGCCTGCAGGGGCCGCGTAAGGACGTAGGGCGGGAGACGATCAAAAATGCCACCCGCGCCTGTTATGGCCTGTTTCCAAAAAGGATCCTGCTGGAAGCGATCTTCAATCTGGCGAAGCAGTCAGGTATCAGCGCCATTTATGGTGTGAGCGATGAAGGCCATGTTTTTCGCGCCCTGCGCTATCGTCTGAGTAAAGGTCGTCATCTGCATGCCAGCTATGACGAATTCTGGCAATCGCTGGGCGCTAAGTCGTGCGGTGCATTTCGCTGGGCCCTGCCAGCAGGTATGGAGCGCAAAGCGATCGACAGCATTGCCAGTAAAAAACGCGCGGAATACCGCCGCCGTTTTCAACTGCTTGATGAGATTGAATGCGGCATCAGCGCACGTTTTTGCCGCTAATCTCTGCTTTCATCGGTAACAGCTAAAAATTTAACAAAACCGCTAAAAAGCACTGGACTTCCGCCGGGCGTAGTGTGGTATGGTTTAACGAAGAACAGAGAATGTTGCCCATCTGTTAAAGTCCGCAACGGGAAAAGGCGTTTACTTTCAACAGATAAAAAGAGACCGAATACGATTCCTGTATTCGGTCCAGGGAAATGGCTCTTGGGAGAGAGCCGTGCGCTAAAAGTTGGCATTAATGCAGGCTAAGTCGCCTTGCACTTTAAGAATAGATGACGACGCCAGGTTTTCCAGTCCGCAGCAAAAGTGGCCTGAAAAAAAGCGTTAGTCTCTCCTTAAACATAAAAACCGCAATGCTTCCGAAGAGAAGCCTGCGGTTTTTTTATTGGAAGCGGGAAGCTAGCAGAGCGTCTTCGCGCGCTCGATAAATGGCGCCAGGCTCATCTTTTGCCCCGGGTTTGCCGGATCGTCAATCTGAATAACCGAGATGGGCTGGCCGTTGCTTTTACCGCTGTCGACCTGCTGCTGCGCCACGTCGTTCAGGGGATACTGCACCAGGGTGCTGGGGTTAATGGCATAGAGCGCGTGTCCCGGACGGCAGATCAGCATCACCTCTTCACGGTTGAACGCCCATTTGTCTTTACCCACTTCGAACCGGCTGACGGTGATCACCTGCGGAGCTGCCAGTGCCGCGCCGGAGCAGGCCAGCAATAAGAAAGAAAGTACTGTTTTTTTCATTGTATTCCACCTCGTCAGAAGGGTTCCCAGGTCGCGAACAGGCTGACTGCCGCCAGCACCAGCGCCCCCAGCACAACCTCACTCTGCGTCATCCTGATAAAATAGCGTTGCTCGCGTCCGTCGCCAGAACGAAACCGCGGCACCAGAACATACCGATTCACCAGGGCAATTACCACCATCATTACCACCAGCGCACATTTCACCAACAGCATTTTCCCCCAGGCCGAGTGCCACGGCAGCACCCACCCCTGGATCAGTACAATATTTGCCATTCCGGTGAGGATCACCCCCGCCACCGCCAGATGCCCGTAGCGCGAGAAGCGCATCATGGTGTGAACGGCGGCTCGCCGCCAGCGTCCACGGGACAGGCGCAGGCAAAACAGCAGCGGCAGCAGGCCCCCCAGCCAGCCTGCGGCACATAAAAGATGCAGGCCATGGTTGCTGCGCTGCATCAGGCCCGTTATCCCATCATGCAACGCCGCATGCCCGGTTCCTGCCAGCAGGAAAAACTGCGCAGCGGTAAAGAACAGCATCAGCAGCATGGTTTTTCCCGGCTGCATCCAGGCGACCCAGAGTGTAATCAGGGCCAGGATCATCTGCCATAACCAGATCCGTCCAAAATGGGTCGTGAGTACCGCCTGCCAGATAGATGGGCTGACCACATCTGGCCAGCCGTTACCCATCATGCCGCCCTGTAGCGCCAGCATCATCAGCGCCGCGAGCAGGCTGATAAACGCGATCTTTTTTTGCTGGCCGCGAAAGCGACGCACCATCAGCCGCCGCAGCGCAACGGGCGCCAGCCATGCACAGTACAGGGCATTGCCAAACAGCACCATCAGGGCAGCAAAATGCGCGAAGCGCAGCGTAACGTAGCAGAACGCCAGCATCTTACTTCACGCTAAAACGATAGCTGCCCTCGGTCTTATGACCATCTACGGAGACCACATGCCACTTCACCTGATAAGTACCCGCCGTCAGTGAAGAGGTCATCGGCACGATCAGCTGGGTCGGGTCTTTCTCGTTGCGTTTTACCGCCCCGAGTGCGACGGGCTGCTGTTTATCATCGGTGAGGGTGACGCCGCTAAAACGGGGTTCGATCCCCTCGGAGAAGTTCAGGGTCAACGCCTGAGGCGCCGCATCTACAGCAGCGTCTGCCGCGGGATATTGATGCTGTAAATGAGCATGAGCAAAAACAATGGGTGTCGTGAGCGTCGCCAGCAGCAACGTCAGGGTGCAGGTAAGGTGTTTAGTCATCACATATATTCCTTTTTGTTATGCCTGATTACCAGAGGATAACGCTGTATAATGGTCCAGTCGAGGATCATCCTGCCCGGGCTTGTCAACGCCCCGCCGTTTGGGTAACGTTGGCCCGCAAATGAAGGAGACGGTAATGCATATTAATCTCGCCACCCTCCCCCAGGAGGAGATGGACAAAGTGAATGTTGATTTGGCGGCCGCAGGTGTGGCGTTCAAAGAGCGCTATAACATGCCGGTGATCGCCGAAGTGGTGGAGCGTGAGCAACCGTCGCACCTGCGTGACTGGTTTCGGGAGCGCCTGATTGCCCATCGATTAAACTCCGTCAACCTCTCACACCTGCCGTGGGAGCCAAAAGTTAAGTAAGCTTAACCAGCGTTACATTTCCTTACACCGTTTATGCCAGGATAGAAATCCATGTTATATTCATGGACTTTATGAATCTCTGCGACTCGGTGTATAAGGAAATCACGATGTCTCACTGGAATATTGCTGCCGCACAGTACCGCCTGAACCATCACCGCGTTGATGAACACATCGCGCATCACCTGCGTTTTATCTCCGCCGCCTCGAAGCTTGAGTGCAATTTAGTGCTTTTCCCGGAGCTCTCTTTAACGGGCCCTGCCCTGCCCGATGGCCAGCTTCCTGCTCCGCCCGACAGCCATCAGCTGGCGCCGCTTGTTGATGCCGCCTGCGCCCATAACGTCTCGGTGATTGCCGGAACGACCGTAGAAGTGAGGGGAGAGCGCCAGCCTGGCCTGGCCTGGTTTACCCCGGACCAGCCTGATGCTGCCCTTTATCCCCATGGCGCAGGGGCCTGCCTGGAGAGCAGGCATGGTGGCCTGAGTATCGTTGATTCTCACCCCGATTTGCCCAATATCGCTCCCGATGCCGCCCTGTTTACCCGCGGCATGGCGGTAAGTGAAACAGGCTGGTCAGCCACCTTTTCCCAGCTACAGCGTTTTGCCCATCGCTATGCTATCGCCGTATTGATGGCGAACCGTGATGGCGGGAGCGCGCTGTGGGATGCCCGTGGGCAATTAATCGTCCGCGCCGATCGGGGTGAGCTATTATTGACCGGGCGCTTTGTTGAGCAGGGTTGGCAAGGTGATATCATTCCATTACGCTAAGCCTTTTACGGCCAGGAGAGAGCCATGCTACGTGTCATCGACACCGAAACCTGTGACCTGCAGGGGGGGATTGTGGAAGTGGCATCTGTCGACGTTGTGAACGGGCAGATCGTCAATCCACGCAGCCATCTGGTACGTCCGGATCGCCCCATCAGCCCGCAGGCGATGGCTATCCACCGCATCACCGAGGCGATGGTCGCCGATAAACCCTGGATTGAAGAGGTGATCCCGCAGTACCACGGGAGCGCCTGGTATGTGGCGCACAATGCCAGCTTCGATCGCCGTGTACTGCCCGAGATGCCCGGGGAGTGGATCTGCACCATGAAGCTGGCGCGGCGCTTATGGCCGGGCATTAAATACAGCAATATGGCGCTCTACAAATCGCGCAAACTGAGCGTCCGGACGCCGGAAGGGCTGCACCACCACCGGGCCCTGTATGACTGCTACATCACCGCCGCGTTGCTGATCGATATCATGAACACCACCGGCTGGACGCCGGATGAGATGGCCGACATCACCGGACGCCCGGCGCTGCTGACCACCTTTACCTTCGGCAAATACCGCGGCAAAGCGGTGGCGGAAGTGGCAGACAAGGATCCGGGCTATCTCCGTTGGCTGTACAATAACCTCGACAGGATGAGTCCCGAGCTGCGTCTGACGCTGAAGCACTATCTGGGCGGATCCTGATCGACCTCTGCCGCCTGGCTGGTTAACGTCTCCTGGGCCAGGCCAACCAGAAAGGCATACTCCAGGGCCACCCCTTCGTAGGATTTGAAGCGACCGGATTTCCCGCCGTGCCCGGCATCCATATCGGTGCAGAGCAGCAGTAAATTATTGTCGGTCTTCATTTCCCGCAGCTTCGCCACCCACTTCGCTGGCTCCCAGTACTGAACCTGGGAGTCATGTAAACCGGTGGTAACCAGCATGTGAGGATAGGCTTTCGCGCCAACGTTATCGTAGGGGCTGTAACCTTTCATGTAGCGATAGTAGGTCTCATCCTGCGGGTTGCCCCACTCTTCATATTCGCCAATGGTCAGCGGGATAGATTCGTCCAGCATGGTGGTCAGGACATCCACAAAGGGCACCTGCGCTATCACCCCTTTAAAGAGTCCTGGACGTTCGTTAATCACGGTGCCCATCAGCATGCCGCCCGCGCTGCCGCCCATGGCAAAGCACTGTTTGCGATCGCCATAGCCCAGCTCCAGCAGTCCCTCGCAGACATCCAGGTAGTCATTGAAGGTGTTTTTCTTTTTCAGGAATTTGCCATCTTCGTACCATTTTTGCCCCAGCTCGCCGCCGCCGCGGATATGGGCGATGGCGAAGACAAACCCCCGGTCGAGCAGGCTCAGGCGGCTACCGCTGAAATCCGCGTCAATACTGGAGCCATACGAGCCATAGCCGTAGATGAGGATCGGGTTTTTACCTTTGCGAAAATGGTGCTTGTGATAGACCAGTGAGACGGGCACTTCGGTGCCGTCGCGGGCGACAATCCATACGTGCTCGCTGCGATAAAGATCGGCGTTAAACCCTTTCACCTCAGCCTGCTTCAGCACCCGGCGCTGCCCGGTGTCCATGTCCAGTTCAAACAGGGTGTCCGGGGTGGTCATGGAGGAGTAACCGTAACGCAGGCGCGACGTTTCCGGCTCGGGGTTATAGCCAATCCAGGTGACATAGGCGGGGTCGTCAAAGGCGATGCCAATCACTTCGCGGGTTTTACGGTTGATTTGCCGCAGGCTGGTGAGCCCGCGCTGGCGCTCTTCAACCACCAGCCAGTCGGTAAAGAGGGTGAAGCCTTCAAGCATCACCTGATCCCGCGGCGGGATCAGCACTTCCCATTTGCGTTCATCTCGTACCTTGGTCTTGTAGAGGCCAAAGTTTTTCCCCTCCCGGTTGGAGCGCAAATAGAAGGTGTGCTGGAAGTGATCGAGGCTGTACTCATGATCCTTGCGACGCGGCATAAAGCACAGCGGCTGAGCGTCCGGCAGCTCGGCATCCAGCAGCAGCACCTCAGTAGTGGTGGCGCTGGCGAGAAAAATAATCACATAGTGTTTGGAGGTGGTTTTATGCAGGCTGACGTAAAAGGTTTCGTCTTTCTCCTCATATACCAGTTCATCACTTCTCGATGAAGTACCGACCGTATGCCGCCAGACCTGATAAGGATGCAGGGTAGTGGCGTGCTTTTTGATGTAGTAGACGGTTTCAGAGTCGTTGGCCCAGATAAAGTCGGGTGAAACGTTATCGAGCATCTCCGGATACCAGTTGCCGGTCTCCAGATTGCGGAAACGCAAACCATACTGTCGTCGGGAGAGGTAATCTTCCGCCAGCGCCATGATGGCGTTATCCGGCGATACCGCCATGCCGCCCAGGGTATAAAACTCGCTGTGCGCCGCACGCTGGTTGGCATCCAGCAGCGTCTCCCACTCTTCCCATTCGGCGCAAAGTACCGACTGGCGCTGGTAGATGGCATATTCGTTTCCGGGCTCATAAATGTGCCGGTAACGATAGCCATTTCGACTCCAGGGGGCCGAGACGTCACGCTGCGGGACACGCTCAACCATTTCGCTGAGCAGACGATCCTGCAGCGCCTGCTGCGTCGCCATGATCCTTCGGCCATAATCGTTTTCGTCGTGGAGGTAGTCCAGCACCTCCGGCTTGGAGCGGGTATCGTCGCGCAACCAGTAATAGTTGTCGATACGCGTATCACCGTGCATGGTGAGAGCGTGCGGTATGCGTTGGGCTTTAGGTGGCATGGCGTTATGATTCTTCTACGTTTAACACCCTATAAGGTTGGCAAAACATGCGCACGATGCAAGCGAAACGGCTCCGCAAGGCGTAAAAAACTAGCCGGGGAGCGCTTGTTTTTGCTGGCGAATATCCTGCTCGATCCCATCCCGCACGTCTGCCGGGATTTTCAGCGCATCGCCCAGCGCATTAAGATAGCTGCGCTCCATAAAGTGATCGATATCGATAGCCGCACAGCTCAGGAAGTAAAGTTCGAGAGCCTCCTCTTCATTCTGGATCCCCTGGGCCAGACGTGCAGGATCGAGCGGCTCCTCAATAGCACGTGCCACCAACGCCCTGCCCTGTTCTTCCACGCCCGCTTCGCGCAACTGCTGCTCGATGGCCGCCCGCTCTTTATCGTCGATGTGGCCATCACTCTTTGCGGCAAAGACCAGCGCCAGGATCAGCCTTTCGCTGCGCACGTCCAGCGGCGACGCCTGCTGGCCAAACTGCGGCTCGCCCTGATGCGCGCTGCGAATCTTCTCTTTGTACTTGTTCCAGAGCACGGTACCGGCAACGGCACCGCCCCCGGCAAGCAGCGCGCCGGTGCCATATTTGCTCAGTAATTTACGCGAGGATTTATTCGCTACCAGTAATCCGGCCAGGCCGCCAAGCGCACCCGGCGTCAGCAGTTTGCTCAGGCCTTCACCGGATGACGACCCTTTCTGCCCGAGCAGAGACTGTAATTGATTCAGCCAGTTTGACATGTTTACCCTCACTTAACGGTGGATGAATTTCACAGCGTAAGCGAGGGGATGTCAGGAAATGTCTATGGCGACAAAAGAAGCGAAAATTCACCTCTTCGACGACTGATACTGCGCGCTACCCGCTTTACAGTCGATCTTCACCTGATAATGGATATCGGTGTTTTTGCCTCGCACCGTCAGCGGCACCGTCCAGCGCTCTTTCTCGCCTTTCACCTGCTTAGGGTTGATCCAGGCCACCGGATCGGCCTGTCCCAGGGTTTTCTGATCGTCCGCCCAGCGCACGATGCGGTTTTGCAGATAATCCCGCTTCACGCTGGCGGCAATACCTTCGGCATTCTGCCCTTCGCAGGTGGGAAATTTCACGGTTTTCTCCTCTGCGGCCTGCGCCGTCAGGCTGGCGGCCAGCAGTGCTATCGCTACCCCTGTTTTTTTCATCATGCTCTCCTGTTTTGGTTCAACAAAAGCATGGTCGAAAAATGCCGCGATGCAAATAACCCTCCGTCAGCGCGACAGATTTTCGCAACACAAGACAGACGCAAACGTTTTCGTTTATACTGCGCGCAACTTTTTCAGGGGAATCATTATGACTCGTATAGGAACTGCGCTGCGTCCGGCAGCAACGCGTGTGATGCTGCTGGGCTCAGGTGAACTGGGTAAAGAGGTGGCCATTGAGTGCCAGCGTTTAGGTATCGAAGTGATTGCTGTCGATCGTTATGCCGATGCGCCAGCGATGCACGTTGCGCATCGTGCCCACGTCATTAATATGCTCGACGGCGATGCCCTGCGCGCCCTGATCAATGAAGAAAAACCGCACTTCGTGGTGCCGGAAATCGAAGCCATCGCCACCGATACCCTGCTGGCGCTGGAAGCCGAAGGCCAGCGCGTGGTGCCCTGCGCCCGCGCTGCGAAGCTGACCATGAATCGGGAGGGTATCCGGCGTCTGGCGGCGGAAGAGCTCTCCCTGCCCACCTCACGCTATCGTTTCGCCGACAGCAAAGATGATTTTTTGCAGGCTGTCGCTGACATTGGCTACCCGTGCATCATTAAACCGGTGATGAGCTCCTCCGGTAAAGGACAGAGCTTTGTGCGCAGCGCCGAACAGCTGGATAACGCCTGGGATTACGCCCAACAGGGAGGGCGCGCCGGAGCCGGACGCGTGATCGTCGAGGGTGTGGTGCAGTTTGACTTTGAGATCACCCTGCTGACCGTCAGCGCCGTGGATGGGGTCCACTTCTGCGATCCGATTGGTCATCGCCAGGAAGATGGCGACTACCGTGAATCCTGGCAGCCGCAGCAGATGAGCCCGCTGGCCCGGGCGCGCGCCGAAGAGATCTCCCGTAAAGTGGTGCTGGCGCTGGGCGGCCATGGGCTGTTTGGCGTGGAGCTGTTCGTCTGCGGCGACGAGGTCATCTTCAGCGAGGTCTCCCCTCGCCCGCACGACACCGGTATGGTGACCTTAATTTCGCAGGATCTCTCCGAGTTTGCCCTGCACGTTCGCGCTTTCCTTGGTCTGCCGGTTGGCGGCGTGCGTCAGTACGGCCCGGCAGCGTCGGCGGTGATCCTCCCGCAGCTGACCAGCCAGAACGTCACTTTCGATAATGTCGATGCCGCGGTGGGCGCTGGCCTGCAGCTGCGTCTGTTTGGTAAGCCAGAAATTGACGGCTCGCGTCGTCTGGGCGTGGCGCTGGCGACGGGCGACAGCGTGGAAGAGGCCGTTGAGCGGGCGAAAACCGCGGCCGCCAGCGTGCAGGTAGCAGGATAAAAAAAACGGGCCGATTGGCCCGTTTTGTATGGCATTTGACGTTTATCGTAGGCCGGGTAAGGCGAAACCGCCACCCGGCAAAAAACGCGCACAATACCTGAATCTTACTGCTGCGCGCCTTCTACCGCTTCGCGCGCCAGCTTAGTGATGCGATCCCAGTCGCCCGCTTCCATGGCATCCGCCGGCACCAGCCAGGAGCCACCGATGCACAGCACGCTTTTCAGCGCCAGGTAGTCACGGTAGTTCGCCGGAGAGATACCGCCAGTCGGGCAGAAACGGACGTTCGCGAACGGACCTGCGATAGCCTGCAGCGCTTTGGTGCCGCCGTTCGCTTCCGCCGGGAAGAATTTGAACTCCTGCAGACCGTAGTCCAGACCCAGCATCAGTTCAGACACGGTGCTGATGCCCGGGATCAGAGGAATGGAGCCTTCGGTTGCGGCTTTCAGCAGAGGCTCGGTCAGGCCCGGGCTGATGGCGAACTGCGCACCGGCTTCGGTAACCTCAGCCAGCTGCTGCGGATTCAGTACGGTACCCGCACCGATAATCGCTTCCGGCACTTCTTTGGCGATGGCGCGAATAGCATCCATTGCACAGGCAGTACGCAGCGTGACTTCCAGTACGCGTACACCGCCCGCAACCAGCGCTTTCGCCATCGGGACTGCGTGTTCCAGCTTATTGATCACGATAACCGGCACTACCGGGCCAGTTTTCAGGATTGCTTCTGCACTTGTATTCCAGTTTTTCATCAGAGTTTTTCTCTCGCCAGATCGATAATTCTTGTCGTCTTAAAACGTAATACAGGTCGCGCCCTGTTCTGCACCCGAGAGGTTCTCGCGTAACGCGCTGAACATTTCGCGTCCCGTTCCCACGCGCGATGCGCTCAGGTCAGGAATATGCGGCTTACGTGCGGCCAGGACCGCCTCATCCACCAGTAAGGTCAACTCGCCTGTCTGACCATTAACGCGGATGATGTCGCCATCGTACACTTTCGCCAGCAGTCCACCGTCGTAAGCTTCCGGGGTGACATGAATAGCGGAAGGCACTTTACCCGATGCACCGGAGAGGCGTCCATCGGTAACTAATGCAATTTTGAAACAGCGGTCCAATAATACACCAAGTGGCGGCATTAGTTTATGTAATTCTGGCATTCCGTTCGCTTTTGGACCCTGATGACGGACAACAACGACGCAATCTTTGTCCAGCAGACCGGCTTCAAAAGCCGGCAGAACATCATGCTGGCTTTCGAAAACCACTGCCGGGGCTTCAATGATCTGGTTTTCCACCGGCACCGCGGAGGTCTTCATCACCGCCCGGCCCAGGTTGCCGGTCAGCACTTTGGTGCCGCCGTGGTGGGAGAAAGGCTTGTCGAAGGTGGCGATGACGCTGTCATCCAGCGAGGCCTGGGCCCCTTCACGCCAGTCCAGCTCGCCCTCGTTCAGCCACGGCTCCAGGGTGTAACGCTGCAGGCCGAAACCGGCCACAGTGTTGACATCTTCATGCAGCAAGCCGCCCTTCAGCAGCTCGCGCATCAGCACCGGTACACCGCCCGCCGCCTGGAAGTGGTTGATATCGGCCGGACCATTCGGGTAAAGACGGGTCAACAGCGGAACCACTTCAGACAGATCGGAGAAATCATCCCAGTTGATCTGGATCCCGGCGGCACGCGCCATCGCCACCATATGCATGGTGTGGTTAGTGGAACCGCCCGTCGCCAGCAGGGCCACGATACCGTTCACCACCACTTTTTCATCCACCATTTTACCGAGCGGCATCCACTCGTTGCCGTTACCGGTCAGGCGGGTCACCTGACGGGCAGCGGCCGCGGTCAGCGCTTCGCGCAGCGGAGCATCCGGATGGACGAACGACGAGCCCGGCAGCTGCATCCCCATAAACTCCACCACCATCTGGTTAGTGTTGGCGGTGCCGTAGAAGGTACAGGTCCCCGGGGCATGGTAAGAGGCAGCCTCGGATTCCAGCAGCGCCATGCGGTCAACTTTGCCTTCGGCGTAAAGCTGACGAATACGGACTTTCTCTTTATTGGCGAGACCACTGGCCATTGGGCCTGACGGCACAAACAGCGCAGGCAGATGACCAAACGACAGCGCCGCCATGGTCAGGCCCGGGACAATCTTGTCGCACACGCCGAGGTAGAGCGCGCCGTCAAACATGTTATGCGACAGACCAACCGCCGTGGACATGGCGATCACTTCGCGGCTCAGCAGCGACAGCTCCATACCATCTTGCCCTTGAGTCACGCCGTCGCACATGGCGGGCACGCCCCCCGCTACCTGGCCTACCGCGTTGGCCTGATGCAGCGCCTTGCGGATGATATCCGGGTAGGTCTCATATGGCTGGTGTGCCGAGAGCATGTCATTATAGGAGGTGATGATCGCGATATTGTTACGCAGCATACTTTTCAGCGAGGCTTTATCTTCTGGCTTACAGGCGGCAAAACCGTGCGCCAGGTTGCCGCAGGCCAGCTGCGATCGATGGACCGTATCGGACTTCGCCTGCTGGATGCGCGCAAGGTAGGCAGAACGGGTCTGTTTCGAACGCTCAATAATGCGCTGTGTTACCCGTAACAAAGTCGAATTCATAGAAGCTCCTGTCATTTATCTGTCCGCGCTCTGGAATTAACAAAGTGTTTAGCAGGCGATAACATCGCTGAAACGCTTGATTGCCGGAGCCCTGGGGCAAAATCGCTGCTGGCAGTGTAATAAAAAAAGCCCCGGGTGGAAATCCACCCGGGGCTTAAATGATTAAAAATCGCACGCTGGCCTGAGCCAGATCATGTTACCGGTAAAATACCCCGTAGGGATTAGCGGTCCGCCTTACTCAAACTCGTTCCAGGAACGGCCATCACGGGTGATCATCGCCACCGAGGCGACTGGTCCCCAGGTGCCCGCCTGATACGGTTTCGGTGCATCCTGATCCGCTGCCCACGCTTCGGTGATGGAGTCGACCCACTTCCACGCCTCTTCCACTTCGTCACGACGGACGAACAGCGCCTGGATACCGCGCATGGTTTCCAGCAGCAGACGTTCGTACGCATCCGCCAGATGGGTCTGGTTGAAGGTTTCGGAGTAGCTCAGATCCAGTTTGGTGGTCTGGAGGTTGTGTTTGTGGTCCAGGCCCGGCACTTTGTTCAGCACCTGAATGTCCACGCCCTCGTCCGGCTGCAGACGGATGGTCAGTTTGTTCTGCGGCAGCTCCTGCCAGGACTCTTTGAACAGGTTCAGCTCTGGATTTTTGAAATAGACAACCACTTCAGAGCATTTAGCGGGCAGACGTTTACCGGTACGCAGGTAGAACGGAACCCCCGCCCAGCGCCAGTCATCAATGTCCACGCGGATCGCCACAAACGTCTCGGTGTTGCTGGATTTGTTCGCGCCCTCTTCTTCCAGATAGCCTGGCACTTTTTTGCCCTGCGCAAACCCGGCGGTGTACTGGCCGCGTACCGTCTTCTCACGCACGTTGGAGCGGTCGATACGGCGCAGTGACTTCAATACTTTCACTTTCGCGTCGCGGATGCTGTCCGCAGTGAGATCCGACGGCGGAGACATGGCGATCATACAGAGTACCTGCAGGAGGTGGTTCTGGATCATGTCGCGCATCTGCCCGGCCTGGTCGAAGTAACCCCAGCGCCCTTCAATACCGACCTCTTCTGCCACCGTGATCTCAACGTGATCGATGGTGCGGTTATCCCAGTTATTCACAAACAGGGAGTTCGCAAAGCGCAGCGCCAGCAGGTTCAGCACCGTCTCTTTACCCAGATAGTGGTCGATACGGTAAACCTGGCACTCTTCGAAGTACTCGCCAACCTGGTCGTTGATTTCGCGGGAGGTGGCAAGGGAGGTGCCCAGCGGTTTTTCCATCACCACGCGCGCAGGTTTGGCGTTGAGGTTCGCTTCACCCAGCCCTTTGCAGATGGCGCCGAAGGTGCTTGGCGGCATGGCAAAGTAGTTAATGGTGACGCGATTTTTTTGATCGAGCATTGCGCTCAGGTTGGCAAATGCCGACGTGTCGTTAACGTCGAGGTTGCAGAAATCGAGACGTCCGCTCAGCTTGTCCCACAAACTTTCATCGATTTTCTCTTTCATGAAAGTTTCCAGGGCTTCGCGCACGACTTTGGTATACGCGTCTTTATCCCAGTCCGCACGGCCCACGCCCAGGATGCGGGTCTCCGGGTGGATTTGACCCGCTTTTTCCAGTTGATACAGGGAAGGCAGCAATTTACGGCGTGCAAGATCGCCTTTCGCGCCGAAAATGACCAGGTCACATGCCTGGGCTGTTTGCGTTACCGCCATGTCATTCTCCTCAGTTGGATATCCTGGTGCTTTTGCCAGAATATAGTTGTAATTTTATTACAATGCACTCTACTGCTTTTACGTCATTCCCGAAACCATTTGCGCTTATCCTCCCGTGCGATACGGCGATATTTCGCCCGGAGCGCGCAGCAGCGAAGGTAAGGGCGATGAAACTGGTGAAACTTTGCTCAGTCACGCCGTTGCTAAAATCCGACAGCGATCAAGTAATGAAAAAAAACAACAACATTTTTTCCATGGTTTGTCCTTTTCGGACTATCACAGGCGTATATTCTTGCTAATTCGAATCGCGATTTCACCCATTTATGAAATCGCTTCCACCGATGAGCGCTGTGTTAATAATGAACATGCTGGAAAAAATCCAGTTTCAACTGGAACACCTTAGCAAATCCGAGCGAAAAGTGGCTGAAGTAATTCTCGCCGCGCCCGCTCAGGCCATTCATTCCAGCATTGCCGCCCTGGCACAGGAGTCCGGGGTCAGTGAACCGACCGTCAACCGGTTCTGCCGCAGCATGGAGACGCGCGGATTTCCCGATTTTAAACTGCATCTGGCGCAAAGTCTGGCGAACGGTACGCCCTATGTGAACCGCAATGTCGATGAAGACGACAGCGTGGAAGCCTATACGGGCAAAATTTTCGAATCGGCCATGGCGACGCTGGATCAGGTTCGCCAGTCGCTGGATATGACCTCGGTTAACCGCGCTGTCGATCTGCTGACCCAGGCGAAGAAAATTGCTTTCTTTGGCCTCGGTTCCTCCGCCGCTGTCGCTCACGATGCGATGAATAAATTTTTTCGCTTTAACGTCCCGGTTATCTATTCCGACGACATCGTGCTGCAACGCATGAGCTGTATGAATTGTAACGAAGATGACGTGGTGGTGCTGATATCACATACTGGCCGCACCAAAAGTCTGGTCGAACTGGCCCAGCTGGCGCGTGAAAACGATGCCATGGTGATCGCCCTCACCTCCACCGGGACGCCGCTGGCGCGTGAAGCGACGCTGGCGATCACGCTCGACGTGCCGGAAGACACCGATATCTACATGCCGATGGTGTCCCGTCTGGCGCAGCTCACCGTCATCGATGTGCTGGCGACCGGTTTTACCCTGCGCCGCGGGGCGAAATTCAGAGATAACTTGAAGCGTGTCAAAGAAGCGCTCAAGGAATCGCGTTTTGATAAAGAATTGTTCATCAAGGGTGACATTCCCTGATTTCAATTACAAAGTTGTTACTTTTTTCGGCATTCGGTAAGTTTGCTGTTGCTATTAAAGACGGACAACGTGCCGAATCATCGTTCACGCAACACCAGGTTGTTTTAGACAACGGAGTATTACATGTCCAGAAGGCTTCGCAGAACCAAGATCGTTACCACCTTAGGCCCGGCTACTGACCGCGATAATAACCTTGAGAAAATTATCGCCGCAGGGGCCAACGTCGTGCGTATGAACTTCTCTCACGGTACGCCAGAAGATCATAAATTACGTGCAGACAAGGTCCGTGAGATCGCGGCAAAACTGGGACGTCATGTCGCTATCCTCGGTGATCTGCAGGGTCCAAAAATCCGTGTATCCACCTTCAAAGAAGGCAAAGTTTTCCTCAATATCGGGGATAAGTTCCTGCTGGATGCCAACCTGAGCAAAGGCGAAGGCGATAAAGAGAAAGTGGGCATCGACTACAAGGGCCTGCCCGCTGACGTGGTGCCGGGCGATATCCTGCTGCTGGACGATGGTCGCGTTCAGCTGAAGGTGCTCGAAGTTCAGGGCATGAAGGTCTTCACCGAAGTGACCGTTGGCGGCCCGCTCTCCAACAACAAAGGCATCAACAAGCTGGGCGGCGGTCTCTCTGCTGAAGCCCTGACCGAAAAAGACAAAGCTGACATCATCACCGCCGCGGATATCGGCGTGGATTATCTGGCCGTCTCCTTCCCGCGCTGTGGCGAAGATCTGAACTATGCCCGCCGTCTGGCGCGCGACGCTGGCTGCGATGCCAAAATCGTGGCGAAAGTAGAACGTGCTGAAGCGGTCTGCAGCCAGGATGCTATGGACGATATCATCCTGGCGTCTGATGTGGTGATGGTTGCCCGTGGTGACCTGGGCGTTGAGATTGGCGACCCGGAACTGGTCGGGATCCAGAAAGCGCTGATCCGCCGTGCGCGTCAGCTTAACCGCTCCGTGATCACCGCAACCCAGATGATGGAGTCGATGATCACCAACCCAATGCCGACCCGTGCGGAAGTGATGGACGTGGCGAACGCCGTCCTCGACGGCACCGATGCCGTGATGCTCTCTGCGGAAACCGCTGCCGGCCAGTACCCGGCGGAGACCGTGGCTGCAATGGCGCGCGTCTGCCTGGGTGCAGAGAAGATCCCAAGCATCAACGTTTCTAAACACCGTCTGGACATTCAGTTCGACAACGTCGAAGAAGCGATTGCGATGTCCGCCATGTACGCGGCGAACCACCTGAAGGGCGTGACGGCGATCATCACCATGACCGAATCGGGCCGTACTGCGCTGATGACCTCCCGTATCAGCTCCGGCCTGCCGATCTTCGCCATGTCCCGTCATGAGCGCACCCTGAACCTGACCGCGCTCTATCGCGGCGTGACGCCGGTGTTCTTCGACAGCAATAACGACGGTGTGGCCGCGGCGAACGACGCCGTGAACCTGCTGCGCGACAAAGGCTATCTTGTCTCCGGCGATATCGTTATCGTCACTCAGGGCGATGTGATGAGCACCATCGGCTCGACCAACACCACCCGCGTGATGACCGTCGAATAATCCGACGGTTTCGCCGGGTGGCGCTGCGCTTACCCGGCCTACAGGTCCGTAGGCCCGTGCAAGCGCAGCGCCGCCGGGCAATAAAAAAATCCCCCGTTTCCGGGGGATTTTTTATTTCTTCGGATAGAGCTCTTTACGCTTATAGGGCTCTTTCTCGCCGGGCTTGCGCGTCTTCAGCAGTTTCAGGATCCAGGTGTACTGCTCCGCGTGGGGCCCCACCAGAATCTCCACCTCTTCGTTCATCCGGCGTGCAATAGTGTTGTCGTCCGCGGTGAGCAGATCGTCCATCGGTGGGCGGACTTCAATCGTCAGGCGATGGGTTTTGCCGTCGTAAATGGGGAATAACGGGATCACCCGCGCCTGACACACCTTCATCAAGCGGCCAATGGCGGGTAACGTCGCTTTATAGGTGGCAAAGAAATCGACAAACTCGCTATGTTCCGGCCCGTGATCCTGGTCCGGCAGATAGTAGCCCCAGTAGCCCTGGCGTACGGACTTGATAAAGGGTTTGATCCCGTCGTTACGGGCATGCAGGCGTCCGCCGAAGCGACGACGCACGGTGTTCCAGACATAATCAAAGACCTTATTTCCCTGATTATGGAACATCGCCGCCATTTTTTGCCCTTGCGAGGCCATCAGCATCGCCGGAATATCCACGCCCCAGCCGTGCGGCACCAGGAAGATCACCTTTTCGTCGTTGCGACGCATCTCTTCGACGATCTCCAGCCCCTTCCAGTCGACCCGGCTGGTCACTTTTTCCGGCCCGCGTAAGGCCAGCTCAGCCATCATCGCCATCGCCTGCGGCGCGGTAGTAAACATCTCATCAATGATGGCTTCGCGTTCTGCCTCGCTCTTCTCCGGGAAGCAGTAAAACAGGTTTATCTGGGCGCGACGACGGGCGCTTTTGCCCAGTTTGCCCGCCAGGCGCCCCACTTTGCCGAGCAGCGGATCGCGCAGGGCGGGAGGCAGCATCGCAATACCTGCAAACGCATAGACACCCAGCCAGGCGCCCCAGAAGCGCGGATGACGAAACGATTTCTCAAATTCAGGAATGTATTCACTATTGTTCTTTTTGGTTTCCATGCTTTTTCCAGGGCGGGTGATGCTTTAAAGAGTGATGAGATAGTTTAGCGAGGCCATGTGCAACGCACAAAAGAAAAAGCCGGTGCAGGAGTGCACCGGCTTTTAACGCTGCTGAATTAATTCAGGGTCAGCTGGGGAATAACCTCTTTGACCTGCGCCAGATAATCGGTGCGGTCTTTACCGGTCAGCCCTTCGGTGCGCGGCAGCTTCGCCGTTAACGGGTTGACCGCCTGCTGGTTGATCCACACTTCATAGTGCAGATGCGGGCCGGTAGAACGCCCGGTATTGCCCGACAGCGCAATACGGTCGCCACGTTTCACTTTCTGGCCCGGCTTCACCAGCAGCTTACGCAGGTGCATATAGCGCGTAGTGTAGGTGCGACCGTGACGTATAGCGACATAATAGCCCGCCGCGCCGCTGCGTTTTGCCATTACCACTTCGCCGTCACCGACAGCCAGAACCGGCGTACCCTGCGGCATGGCGAAATCCACCCCACGGTGCGGCGCAACACGGCCAGTGACCGGATTCAGACGACGCGGGTTAAAGTTCGAAGAGACGCGGAACTGTTTCGACGTCGGGAAGCGTAAAAAGCCTTTCGCCAGACCCGTACCGTTACGATCGTAGAATTTACCGTCTTCGGCGCGGATGGCGTAATAATCTTTACCATCCGTGCGTAGACGGACGCCCAGCAGCTGGCTCTGCTCGCGCTTGCCGTCCAGCATTTCGCGGGACATCAGCACCGAAAACGAATCGCCTTTTTTCAGCTTACGGAAGTCCATCTGCCACTGCATGGCTTTGATCACCGAGCTGATTTCACCGCTGGTCAGCCCCGCATCACGGGCGCTGGCAACAAAACTGCCGCCACTTAAGGTACCTTTGATGGCGCTGTTAACCCAGTCACCCTGCTGCATTTCGCTGCTCATCTTGAAACCGTTTTCAGTACGATCGTAAGTACGGGTTTCACGACGGGAGACTTCCCAGGTCAGGCGCTGCAAGTCACCGTTATCGGTGAGGGTCCAGGAGAGCTGTTGACCGATTTTCAGGTTCCGCAGATCTTTATCAGACGCAGCAAGCTGGCTGATTTCACCCATTTCAATGCCGTACTGGTTCAGAACGCTGCTTAATGTATCGCCCGTTGACACGACATATTCGTGTACGCCCACTTCGGCTTCGGTCTTTTCATCAAGCTCATCCTGCGGAATCGCTTCTTCTTCCTGCGGGGCCTGGTCGATAGGTTCACTGGCTTCCGGCAGCAGGGAGCGAATTTCACTCTTTTCCAGCTCAATGGTTCTGATAACTGGCGCGGAATTTGGGTGGTATACAAAGGGCCGCCAGACGGCGACCGCTAAGGTGAGAACTGTAAGCGACCCCAGCATGACGCGGTGGGGCCGGGGCAGATTGTTAAATGCCAGGGCGACAGAGCGGGCTATCTGTTGCACGTAATCACTTCCTCGTTAATCTCCTTTCAGGCAGCTCGCATACTGGTTCGCCAGTTGGCTGAGGAACTGTGAATAGCTCGCTTTGCTCAACTGGATAGAGGTTCCCAGTGGGTCAAGGGTGCCCATACGGACGGACGTTCCCCTTGCCACGGCTTCAACGACCGCTGGCCTGAACTGTGGCTCAGCAAAAACGCAGGTCGCTTTTTGCTCAACCAACTGTGTTCTGATTTCATGTAAACGCTGCGCACCAGGTTGAATTTCTGGATTCACGGTGAAGTGGCCAAGCGGCGTAAGACCGTAGTGTTTTTCGTAGTAGCCATAGGCATCATGAAAAACGAAATATCCCTTACCTTTCAATGGTGCGAGCTCGGTACCCACCTGCTTGTCGGTTGCGGCAAGTTGTGCCTCAAAATCCTTCAGGTTGGCGTCTAGTTTGGCTCGACTTTGCGGCATAAGTTCCACTAATTTTTCATGGATTGCAACCGCTGACAGCCGCGCTATTTCTGGTGAAAGCCAAAGGTGCATGTTGTAGTCACCGTGATGGTGATGCTCGTCACCTTTTTCCTCGGCACCGTGGCCATGATCGTGGTCGTGTTCGTCATCATCCGCCCCTTTCATGAGAAGCGGTTTCACACCTGCAAGGCCAGAGATGTTAACCTGTTTAGCGTCAGGCAACTGACTCGCTGACTTCTGCATGAAGGCTTCCATCTCCGGGCCAATCCATACAACTAAGTCCGCGTTTTGTAAACGTTTTACGTCCGAAGGGCGCAGGGAGTAGTCATGCTCTGACGCGCCATCAGGCAATAAAACCTGGGTTTCGGTGACGCCATCTGCGATAGCGGAAGCGATAAAACCGAGCGGTTTAAGCGAAGCGACAACGGCGGCGTTAACATCTTGTACTGCGGTACCCCAAAGAGCAGCGGATAATGCTGCGAAAAGAAGCGTATTTTTCTGTAACATAATGCGACTAATCATCGTAATGAACATGTGGAATGTGATATTATAACATTCGATGACTTCTGCAAGCATAAATTGATATGACGACTTTGGTTTCTCTCGAAAATATTTCGGTTTCATTTGGCCAGCGCCGCGTCCTCTCTGACGTTTCGCTGGATCTGAAGCCTGGCAAAATTCTGACGTTACTCGGCCCCAACGGCGCGGGTAAATCAACGCTGGTGCGGGTTGTACTCGGCCTGGTAGCACCCGATGCGGGCCTGATCAAGCGTGATCGGCAGCTACGTATTGGCTATGTCCCTCAGAAACTGCATCTGGACGCCACGCTGCCGCTGACGGTCAGCCGTTTCCTGCGTCTGCGTCCCGATACGCGTAAAGAGGATATTCTTCCGGCGCTCAAGCGGGTACAGGCCGGGCATCTTATCGACGCGCCCCTGCAAAAACTCTCCGGCGGCGAAACCCAGCGCGTGCTGCTGGCCCGCGCCCTGCTGAATAAGCCGCAGCTGCTGGTGCTCGACGAGCCGACTCAGGGCGTGGATGTCAACGGTCAGGTTGCCCTGTATGACCTCATCGATCAGCTACGTAAAGAGCTGGACTGCGCTGTGCTGATGGTGTCGCACGACCTGCATCTGGTCATGGCGAAAACGGACGAAGTGCTTTGTCTTAACCATCACATCTGCTGCTCCGGCACGCCGGAAGTGGTCTCCATGCATCCGGAGTTTATCTCGATGTTTGGTCCTCGCGGTGCCGAACAGCTGGGCATTTATCGCCACCATCACAACCACCGCCATGATTTGCAGGGACGCATTGTCCTTCGCCGGGGAAACGGTAACTCATGATTGAACTCTTACTGCCCGGCTGGCTGGCCGGGATGATGCTCGCCTGCGCGGCGGGTCCACTGGGCTCGTTTGTTGTCTGGCGCCGGATGTCCTACTTTGGCGATACGCTGGCGCACGCTTCCCTGCTGGGGGTGGCGTTTGGTTTGCTGCTGGATGTGAATCCATTCTACGCGGTGATTGTGGTTACGCTGCTGCTGGCCGCCGGCCTGGTCTGGCTGGAGAAGCGCCCGCACCTGGCGGTGGATACGCTGCTTGGGATCATGGCCCACAGCGCCCTGTCGCTGGGTCTGGTGGTGGTCAGCCTGATGTCCAATATCCGCGTGGATCTAATGGCCTATCTGTTTGGCGATCTGCTGGCGGTGACACCTGACGATCTGATCGCCATTGCCATCGGGGTGGTGATTGTCCTCGCAATCCTGCTGTGGCAGTGGCGTAACCTGCTGGCTATGACCATCAGCCCGGATTTAGCCTTTGTAGATGGCGTGAAGCTGCAGCGCGTGAAGCTGCTACTGATGCTGGTCACTGCCCTGACCATTGGCGTGGCGATGAAGTTTGTCGGGGCGCTGATCATCACCTCACTGCTGATTATCCCAGCCGCCACCGCCCGTCGTTTTGCCCGTACCCCGGAGCAGATGGCCGGTGTAGCCGTGGGTGTAGGGATGATTGCCGTCACCGGCGGGCTCACCTTCTCGGCGTTTTACGACACCCCTGCCGGACCGTCGGTCGTGCTGTGCGCGGCAGTGCTGTTTATCTTCAGCATGATGAAGAAACCAGCCAGCTAAGGTCATTAATTGCCCGGTGGCGCTACGCTTACCGGGCCTACAGGATCGCGCTTTTGTAGGCCGGATAAGGCGCAGCCGCCATCCGGCAACTTCCGCCGAGGTTACGGCATCTCCGGCGGCGTAATGCCAAAGTGATCCCAGGCCCGCACCGTCGCCATGCGCCCGCGCGGCGTACGCTGCAAAAAGCCCTGCTGGATCAGATAGGGCTCCAGCACATCTTCAATGGTCTCACGCTCTTCGCCAATCGCCGCCGCCAGGTTATCCAGCCCGACCGGCCCGCCAAAGAATTTATCCAGCACCGCCAGCAGCAGCTTGCGATCCATATAGTCGAACCCTTCAGCATCGACGTTCAGCATATCCAGCGCCTGGGCGGCGATCTCATGCGAAATAGTGCCGTCGTGCTTCACCTCGGCAAAATCACGCACCCTGCGCAGCAGCCGGTTGGCGATACGTGGCGTCCCGCGGGAACGCTTCGCCACTTCAAAGGCCCCCTCTTCGCTCATATCCAACCCCATAAAGCGCGCGCTGCGGCTGACGATATGCTGGAGATCGGGCACCTGATAAAACTCAAGACGCTGCACAATGCCGAAACGATCGCGCAGCGGTGACGTTAACGACCCGGCGCGGGTGGTGGCGCCAATCAGCGTGAAAGGCGGCAGATCGATCTTAATCGAACGCGCAGCCGGACCTTCGCCAATCATGATATCCAGCTGGTAATCTTCCATCGCCGGATAGAGCACCTCTTCCACCACCGGTGACAGGCGGTGGATCTCATCGATAAACAGCACGTCGTGGGGTTCAAGGTTGGTCAGCATCGCCGCCAGATCCCCTGCCTTTTCCAGCACCGGGCCGGAGGTGGTGCGCAGGTTAACGCCCATCTCATTGGCGACGATATTTGCGAGGGTCGTTTTCCCGAGCCCCGGCGGGCCGAAAATCAACAGGTGATCGAGGGCATCGCCGCGAAGTTTCGCCGCCTGGATAAAGATCTCCATCTGCGAACGCACCTGTGGCTGGCCAATATACTCATCAAGCAGTTTCGGGCGGATCGCCCTGTCCACCAGATCTTCTGTCTGAACACTGCCTGCCGAGACCAGACGGTCTGCTTCAATCATCCTTTACCTCACAATGCGGCGCGCAGCGCTTCACGAATCAGGGTTTCACTGGTGGCGTCCGGTTTAGCCACTTTGCTAATCATCCGGCTCGCTTCCTGAGGTTTATAGCCCAGCGCCACCAGCGCGGCAACCGCTTCCTGTTCCGCATCGTCTGTTGCCGGGCCAGCCGGTGAGGTCAGCACCAGGTCGGCGGCAGGGGTAAACAGATCGCCATGCAGACCTTTAAAGCGATCTTTCATCTCGACAATCAGGCGCTCGGCCGTTTTCTTACCGATGCCAGGGAGCTTAACCAGAGCAGCGGGATCTTCACGCTCTACGGCGTTAACAAACTGCG
The DNA here is from genome assembly GCF_965195605.1 of Leclercia sp. M-A074-M. Taxonomy (NCBI): domain Bacteria; kingdom Pseudomonadati; phylum Pseudomonadota; class Gammaproteobacteria; order Enterobacterales; family Enterobacteriaceae; genus Leclercia; species Leclercia sp. M-A074-M. The sequence goes on from NZ_CBDAHM010000008.1 coordinate 262,514, forward strand.
GAGCCGACATCCCGGAGAGGATGGCCAGCGCCAGTTTTGGCCCTACGCCGTTGGTTTTAATCAGCTCTTTAAACAGGGTGCGCTCCTGCTTGTTGTTAAAGCCATACAGCAGCTGGGCATCTTCACGCACTACAAAGTGGGTAAAGACGATCGCTTCCTTGCCCGCGTCCGGCAATTCATAGAAACAGGTCATCGGCATATGGACTTCATAGCCCACGCCTCCGGTCTCAAGCAGCACTATCGGGGGTTGTTTTTCTAGAATGATGCCTCTGAGTCTGCCTATCACGTGACGCTCCTGCGTTAAGGGCTAAAAGTTACCGCTGCCATAATAAAAAAAGGCTGGATAAACATCCAGCCTGATTTTTACATTTAGCGCAATCGACCGCGCGCCAGATTGAGCCGCGATTCGCTCATCTGCACCGCATTCTGGCTGATGTGGCAATGGGTAATGGCGATCGCCAGGGCATCGGCAGCATCCGCCTGCGGATTGGCGGGCAGTTTAAGCAGGGTACGCACCATGTGCTGCACCTGGCTTTTTTCCGCACTGCCAATTCCCACCACGGTCTGCTTAACCTGCCGTGCGGCGTATTCAAACACCGGCAGATCCTGATTCACCGCCGCGACAATCGCCACGCCGCGCGCCTGGCCAAGCTTCAGCGCCGAGTCGGCGTTTTTCGCCATAAATACCTGTTCAATGGCAAAATAGTCCGGCTGGAACTGGGTGATGATCTCCGTCACGCCCGCATAGATCAGCTTCAGGCGCGACGGCAGATCGTCCACTTTGGTACGGATACAACCACTGCCCAGGTAGGTCAACTGTCGCCCGACCTGACGGATAACGCCATAACCGGTGATGCGTGAGCCCGGGTCAATACCGAGAATAATTGCCATCACGCCGCTCCGGTTAATGGTTTACGTTGGGCCATTACAGCGTAGCCGCAACCTCGTCGGAGATTTCACCGTTGTGGTAGACTTCCTGCACATCGTCGCAGTCTTCGAGCATATCGATCAGACGCAGCAGTTTTGGTGCGGTTTCCGCATCCATATCCGCTTTGGTGGACGGGATCATGGAGACTTCAGCCGCGTCGGCTTTCAGGCCAGCGGCTTCCAGTGCATCACGCACCGCGCCCATCTCTTCCCATGCGGTATAGACGTCAATCGCGCCGTCGTCATAGGTCACCACATCTTCAGCACCCGCTTCCAGCGCCGCTTCCATGATCACATCTTCGTCGCCTTTCTCGAAGGAGATGACGCCTTTTTTGCTGAACAGGTAGGCAACGGAACCGTCGGTACCCAGGTTGCCACCGGTTTTGCTGAAGGCATGACGCACTTCCGCCACGGTACGGTTACGGTTGTCGGACAGACACTCAACCATGACCGCCGTACCGCCAGGACCGTAACCTTCATAAATGATGGTTTCCATGTTCGCGTCTTCATCGCCGCCTACGCCACGGGCGATAGCACGGTTCAGGGTGTCACGGGTCATGTTGTTGCTCAGCGCTTTATCGATCGCTGCGCGCAGACGCGGGTTGGAACCGGCATCGCCGCCACCCAGACGGGCTGCGGTAACCAGCTCACGAATGATTTTGGTAAAGATCTTACCGCGTTTGGCATCCTGTGCCGCTTTGCGGTGTTTGGTGTTGGCCCACTTACTATGACCTGCCATAAAAATATCCTCAAAGAGCGCGCCCTTTCAGGCGGCGTTAATTACAAATTCTTCAATCGCCTGCCGGTTGCTCCACGACTTGGTTAACGCCGCGGCTTCGGTCGCATTAACCCAGCGGTAGGTCAAATGTTCGGTGAACACGATCTCCCGTTCGTGGGGAAGCGCAAGGCAGAACCAGGATTCTGTATTGCGTTCAGTCCCCGGCGCATAGCGATGACGTAAATGACTAAAAATTTCAAACTCCACCGTGCGCTGACAGTCCTTCAGGGTCAGTTGCTCGCGAGCAACGTCAATGGTGACCTCTTCCTTTACTTCGCGCGCGGCGGCCTGCAACGCGGTTTCTCCCTCCTCCAGGCTGCCGGTTACCGACTGCCAGAAGGCGGGATCGTCGCGTCGCTGCAACATCAGCACCCGCTTCGTGTCTTCTGCATAAATGATCACTAACACGGAAACGGGAAGCTTATATGCCATATCAGTTTTTCTCTTCCTTTTTCACCACTTCGATACCCAGCTCGCTTAAGGAGGCAGGGTTAGCAAAGCTTGGCGCTTCGGTCATCAGACAGGCCGCGGCGGTGGTTTTCGGGAAGGCGATAACATCACGAATGTTGTCGGTACCGGTCAGCAGCATGGTCAGACGATCCAGACCAAACGCCAGGCCCGCGTGCGGTGGAGTACCGTACTTCAGGGCGTCCAGCAGGAAGCCAAACTTCTCGCGCTGCTCTTGTTCGTTAATGCCCAGAATACCAAACACGGTCTGCTGCATTTCACCGCTGTGAATACGCACGGAACCGCCACCCACTTCGTAGCCGTTGATGACCATATCGTAGGCGTTCGCCACGGCCTCTTCCGGCGCCGCTTTCAGCTCTGCCGCGCTCATATCTTTCGGCGAGGTGAACGGGTGGTGCATAGCGGTCAGGCCGCCTTCGCCGTCGTCTTCAAACATTGGGAAGTCGATAACCCACAGCGGCGCCCATTTGGCTTCGTCGGTCAGGTTCAGATCTTTACCCAGCTTCAGACGCAGTGCGCCCAGCGCGTCGGCAACCACTTTCTTGTTGTCTGCGCCGAAGAAGATCATGTCGCCGTCCTGGGCTTCGGTGCGCGCCAGGATGGATTCGACGATCTCAGCATTCAGGAATTTCGCCACCGGGCTGGTGATGCCTTCGATGCCTTTCGCGCGCTCGGTGACTTTGATGTAAGCCAGGCCTTTCGCGCCATAAATCTTGATGAAGTTACCGTAGTCGTCAATCTGCTTACGGCTCAGGCTCGCACCGCCCGGTACGCGCAGGGCAGCCACGCGGCCTTTCGGATCGTTAGCCGGGCCAGAGAAGACCGCAAACTCAACGCCTTTCAGCAGGTCGGCAACGTCCACCAGCTCCATCGGGTTACGCAGGTCTGGCTTGTCGGAACCGTAGCGGCGCTCGGCTTCGGCGAAGGTCATGATCGGGAAGTCGCCCAGATCCACACCCTTCACGTCCAGCCACAGGCTGCGCACCAGCGCTTCCATCACTTCACGCACCTGCCCGGCGGTCATGAAGGAGGTCTCGACGTCTATCTGGGTAAATTCTGGCTGACGGTCAGCACGCAGATCTTCGTCACGGAAGCATTTGACGATCTGATAGTAGCGATCGAAACCGGACATCATCAGCAGCTGTTTGAACAGCTGAGGAGACTGCGGCAGCGCGTAGAATTTGCCTTTATGAACGCGGGATGGCACGAGGTAGTCGCGCGCGCCTTCCGGGGTCGCTTTGGTCAGCATCGGGGTTTCGATATCGAGGAAACCGTGATCGTCCATAAAGCGGCGCACCAGGCTGGTGATTTTTGCACGGGTTTTCAGGCGCTGGGCCATTTCCGGGCGACGCAGATCGAGGTAGCGGAATTTCAGACGCGCTTCTTCGGTATTGACGTGGTTGGAGTCCAGCGGCAGCGATTCTGAACGGTTGATGATGGTCAGATCGGTCGCCAGCACTTCGATTTCGCCGGTCGCCATGTCGCTGTTGATGTTTTTCTCGTCACGCGCACGCACGGTACCGGTCACCTGGATGCAGAACTCGTTACGCAGTTCAGCTGCCAGCTTTAACGCATCGGCGCGGTCTGGATCGAAAAACACCTGCACGATGCCTTCACGGTCGCGCATATCGATAAAGATAAGGCTGCCAAGATCACGACGACGGTTGACCCAACCACACAAGGTCACCTGCTGTCCGACGTGGGACTGACGCAGCTGCCCGCAATATTCTGTACGCATGAGATATCCCTTAACTTAGCCGCAGGCTACTATGTCGCAGCTTTTTGTATGTCAAACTGGATGAAAAAAGGCGGCTATTATACTGGAAATTCCGCCAGACGATAAGAGAGAAGCGCGCCATGCGCGCGTTTGCTGCTCGCATCTTGCATATTCTCACAAAATTTAACAAAAATATCAGACCTGGAACAGGCTGGCTCAGCGTAAGGTATTAGCATGGCTCACTATTTAACAGGAAAAACCATGTTCACACTCGACGCTGCCCGTACCGCCCTTGTGGTGATTGATTTACAGGAAGGGATCCTGCCCTTTGCCGGTGGCCCGCATACCGCTCAGGATGTGGTCAGCCGCAGTGCTCGTCTGGCGGAAAAATGCCGCACCAGCGGTTCGCCGGTGGTGATGGTCCGCGTGGGCTGGTCCGCTGATTTCGCCGAGGCGCTGAAGCAGCCGGTAGATGCACAAGCCCCTGCCCATGCTCTGCCGGAAAACTGGTGGGACTACCCGCTGTCACTGGGTAAGCAAGAGAGCGATATCGAAGTGACCAAGCGCCAGTGGGGCGCGTTTTACGGCACCGATCTTGAGTTACAGCTGCGTCGTCGCGGCATCGATACGATCGTTCTGTGTGGGATCGCCACCAATATTGGCGTCGAATCCACCGCCCGTAACGCCTGGGAGCTGGGCTTTAACCTGGTGATCGCCGAAGATGCCTGCAGCGCAGCTTCGGCCGAGCAGCATCTCGGCAGTATGACCAATATCTTCCCGCGTATTGGCCGGGTACGCAGCACCGAAGAGATTATCAACGCACTATGATCTATCTGGGGTTACCCCAATGGTCGCACCCGAAATGGGTGCGGCTGGGCATAACGGGTCTTGAAGAGTACGCCCGCCACTTTAATTGCGTGACGCGGTAATTTTTCAAATCACTAAAGAACGCCCAAGAGCATGTGTTTTCTTTAGCTTAATCAATGCATTATAAACAGCTATCATATGAAATTCGGTAAAGTTCGTATGAGCTAAAATGTCCCAACCATGCCCCAAAACTGGCATTTATGCCCCATCCCTGCCCCAAAAACCCCCCTCAAAAAGCCGCGCTCCCCACCGTTGACACTGTATGGATAAACAGTATAAATTGTTTAGTAAATTATTGTTGTTTTGGAGGAGTTATGTTCGTTGAGTTGGTGTACGACAAACGGAATGTAGAAGGATTAACAGGTGCCAGAGAAATAATTCTAAATGAGCTAACAAAGCGGGTGCACCGGATCTTTCCCGCTGCAGAGGTGAAGGTTAAGCCGATGCAGGCGAACGGCTTAAACAGCGATGCCAGCAAAAGTGATCGGGAAAAGCTGAATCGTATGCTTGAAGAAATGTTTGAAGAGGCGGATATGTGGCTTGTTGAAGAATAAAACCTCGAAAACCCTGATAAAACTCCAGGTTATCACGATAGAGGTTTTCGACTAATATCCGTCATCAAAATGCCAAAAGAAAAGGATATTCGTCAATTCCATGTCCATCGAACCATTGCGCGTTACTGAAATTATTAGACGGATACCTGACTGTGCAACTGAGCCGTTCCTCTGTAAATGTGACGATGGCGAGCTTTATGTTGTAAAGGGCATGCCTAGCGTTCCTCGGGTGCAGCTTATTGCAGAATGGGTATCAGCTCACATTGGCCTGGAATTGGGGCTTTCATTACCTGATTTTGGCATGGCATACGTAGACAGAGCATTAACCCAGTATGTGCCTCAATGGCGAAATGCCTTAAATGAGGGGTACGCATTCGCAACAAAATTTATCCCAGGCGTGGCACCTATAACTTTTACCCAGGCTCATACTAATGTTGCCGAGCAGGAACAGAAGAAAATCTATCTCTTTGATAGATGGATAAATAACTCAGATCGAACCCTATCACCTCAAGGTGGTAACGTTAATATTATTTTCGATTACCGTAACAATAGATTTTACCTGATTGATCACAATCTTGCCTTTGACCAAAATGATACCGATGATGCCTTTGACTATCATGTGTATGCACCGCGTCATCGCAAGTGGTTGTTCGACATTGTAGACAGGCCCCAGTCTGAAGATGAACTTACCCGTACTAAAGGAATCCTACCTTTATGTGTGGAATGCATCCCTGATGAATGGCTGCCTGAGACTCAAGATGAGCGTGAAGAGTGTTTTGGTCGGATTGAAAAGCTATTGAACCGTAACGATACGGATTTATTTTGGAGTAAAATCACATGACTACGCCATGTCTATACAGCATTGTAAGATATGCGCCGTTTGCTGAAACTGAAGAGTTTGCAAACATAGGCGTAGTCGTCTGTGCGCCACAAAAACACATACTTCTCTTTCGACTAACTCAAAGCAATGATGCCAGGGTTACATCTTTCTTCAAAGACGACACTATCTTCCCATTGGCCAAAGATGCTGTTGCTAGGGAGCTGGCCTTTGCTCAAGAGCAGACGAAACACGTTAAAACAGCCGATGACGTAGCAAATTTTTTCAGCTATTTGACTGCGAGACGGGAGTCAATTTTCCACTTCAGTTCAACACGTGTCGTTCTTGCTGAAAGCCCCGAGCAAGAGTTACAGCGCTTGTATGCAAAATTTGTTAACCATACAGATTACAACAAAGAACGTAGAGAAGAGATCCTTACCAGAGAGCTAAAAGGGCGTTTGAATTCTTATGCAGAACTGCAGAATATTTTCCGCAAGGAAACATTTGGCGGAGACTTGATTAGGTTTTCAATGCCGTTTGTTGCTAAGCAAGAGGATGAAGTACTTTGTGCTATCAAACCCTTGGCGTTCGTACAACAGGAGCCCGGTAAGATGATGGAGCACTGTGACTCATGGGTATCAAAAGTTAAGAGAGCGGCTGATGAGCAGTTACTAAATCTAGCTAACGTTCTTTTTACTATTGACGGTCATAAAAATCCCAACACGTCAGAAGTAAAGGCAATGGATGAGATTAGGCGAACATTTGATCGCAATAACCTCGCTCACTTTAGTCACAACGATGAAAAATCTATCATCGAGTTTGCGAAAGCATCCATCTAGTCGACCCGGCCACCGCGCCGGGTTTCTCTTTCCTCCCTCAAATTACTGGGGAGCAGTCCTCGGCCTGTGCATGCCCGGTGAAGTACGACACCGTGTTCACGACCTCGCGCATCTATACCACCCGTTTAGGCCAGCGCCTTTTGCGTGGAGTTGGAGAGATGGAGCGCGTAGTCAGCCGTGTACCACATACGGAACATACCGCACCGTGTGGCAGGTTTAACACGGGATTGAAGGAAGTGAAAAAGAACCGGTTGCTTTTACATGCAGGACAGATGAATTTCATAACGGGTATAACGCCTCACGCCGTTTGCTGAACTGACATCATACACAGTTTCTTTATAACTAAAGGTGCAATGATTAACATTTCTTAATGTTTTCTTAGCCTGGCTTAAAAGCACTGACTAACAAATATGACCAAGTGCAATTAGCCAGCAGCGCTCGCAGTTTATGGTAGGGCCACGCGTCATCCGGGACGATTTAATGTTGCTCCGGACCGCACCAGATATTTAATAACGTTCTCAAAAGACTGATAAGACCTGACACGATCACCACAAGCCAAACGGCTAAAAATGCAAAACTTGCCATCTGAGCCTCCATCAGGGCCGTAAAAAAAAGCCTGCTGATTAGGCAGGCAAATGAAATCAGCACAAACAAACAGCTTAAGGTGCCGGGTGCCTCCCGGTGACTCGTTACCAGTTATACGAGCCGCAGGCATATTTACACGAACAGCAACTGGATTGCCCCGCCGCACAGGGGGATTCACCTTCATTAAAGGTAGATGATTTTAAACGAAGCGCTAATACCCCCTACCTAAAGTTATGGCTCATGCTGCCGATACGTTAACGACCTGCGTCATGAGCGCGGGGTTGATAACAAAACTAAGGGATTTGTGCCCGCTCCCGTGCGGGCTTTTTTATAGGCTGCATTTACACAGGGCCTTCATCAGCGTCCGTGCTGTTGATGAAGTACGTCACCCGCCCCAGCACTTCCACCTCTTCCGCTGCAGATCCCTCTATCACTTCGCCATCATCACAAATCAGCGCCCTGCCCATGACCCGGGCAAACTGAGTCCGGCCGCCGGACAAAATCAGCAGCACCTGATTCTGTACCAGTCTGGTGCACGGCTCGATGACAGCGAACCCACTCGAAGTCTCCAGGATGCGGCTGTCCATGCCTATGCCGCAGATACGCTCCGGTGTTAACCGCTGCTCTACGTAATCGCCAGCTGGTGAGGGGAACCCCATGATATGCACTCCTTTTACTGTTTTTATATACAGTAGTTTTAAAGGCGGTGCAGATCAATGCGGCGATACCTATCAATTCATCCAACTGCAATGTGGGGTGGCGCACGCATGCGCTATCCTTTTAATGAAGTAATCCAATATCAGGAGAACGTATGGTGATTGCACTGCTGGTAGCTGGCATCCTTGCCGTGGTCATTGCTCTTCTGGTGATCCTGTCCGCTATGCAGGATATTAAAGGCGATTACTGAGCCTCCAGTTTCACCAGCCGGGCTTAAATTTCATCCATGCGTCCAGAACCTTTGTAATAAACCTGATGGCTTGCTCATATGGCAATGTTTAATACATAAAGTTACCATTCGAGTTGAGTAACGCGCTGCATTCAACCTCAATGCTGAAGTAACCCTCAGGCGCATCAGGGAAGTCGATAAGCAAATACATCAGCTTGTTTTGAGGGCTGGATGTTGGATAACCAACATTTATCGTTCCGGAAGCATCGTTTGGGTCTTCCCAGCCGTATTGAATCAGCGATGGCTGAATGCAACCTGGCACCGTGGTATAAAGGGTTTCAATACTGAAACGCCCAGTTGTTGCGAGCGGCCTGCATAGCATTTTCCTTGTTCCGTTATTCGTTGCTCCCCCTGCGCTTTCGATAGTTGTAATGTCTATCTCAAACTTCATCATGTCGTAGAAAGACGTCCAGTTATGCGTCTGTCGGTACAGCCCCTTTGGCAACGGGAATATCACCCTGGAAGGCATTTTTACAGCTGAGGGAACCGTTGTCTGCGGCGTAGTAATATCTGCTACTGGGGTTTTGTAGACCTGTATCTCTTTGCGGGCTGGCACAACCCCGGAATTTAACTGCACCACCTCGTCAGGCAGGGTCGGTTCAATTATTAACTGGCTGCAAAAAATACCCGCGGCGGACGCAACATCCTGCTCAACATAAACAGTTTTCCACCCACGACCAACAAGTGAGCCAACCCATGATTTATAACCAGATGGTCGGGTTGAGACCTGATAATCCGTGGTTTCAGCGATAGTTTTTCTGAAAGATTTTGCCTGAATCCTGTTTACGGCCTGCACGCCGTTAGCCGCGGTAACAGGATCAGACAAGTGAATTTTCGCGCCCGGCAATTGACCCACTATGTAAATATTGGCGGCATCGGTGTCCAGGAAGAAACTGAACGAATGGATGCCACCGGAAGAGCCATTGATGCCCCCTGTCTGACCGTTCCACTGGTAAGAGGCGGAGATGTTGGTTGACAGGTATGCACCGCCCGCACCGTACCAGCCAATTCCCTCCGTTGAACGCCCAGGCTGATGATTCGTGGGTGACGAAACCGGACGAACCTCCCTGACCCAACCGCTGGCCAGAATAAAAGCCGCAACAGCATCCCCGTATTTCGCATATCCCGCCTTGTTGAAATGCGTACCATCACTGTACACAGAGTCATAACGGCAGTACTGGTGTACACCTTCGCTTTCAAAGACAGGGCATCCATAACTGGCAGCAATCACTCGCGCATATTGCGTAAACCGTGCTCCGCCAGCATTGCCATTGTTATACGTCTGAGCGGTGGATGTGTGAATCACCACGCCGTGACCCCAGTCAATGTAACGCCGGATAAGCTTTTCGATATAGTCGCCATATTCCGTAAAATCACCGTTAGCATCGTTAATGCCGAGCATGATATGGGCGACATGGCAACCTGGGTTCACGGTCCAGCGATTAAAGCACTGCTTCGCCGTATCTCCGCTAAAGCCATAATTTTTAACCGTCACCACACTGCGGGTGAATTTATTCAGACGTTCCTGCAGGCGTACAGGATACTGAATCGGGGCCCGGGTGCGGATGTGACCGCCATCTGCCGGAGGGGGAATAATGTCAGACGAGGTAACATCATAGCCATAGGTAATTGAATCACCCACACAGACAATGTTTACGGCCTCCCCGCCACGGAGTTTGTTATTGGCCACGCCTAATAGCCGGCGGTTCCTGATTGAATACGCAGCTGTAGCCAGATCAGACAGAGCAGTTTCGATTCCCGTGCTGCCAGTGGCGTTAATGATGAGTGAGCTGAGGGCAGCATAACCAACACCCACCCACGCGCCGGTTGCAATGCCTCCCGTACCCGCGGGTGTAGACCCTGCAGGTACCGCTTTCGGAAGTGGCCCATCCCATCGGTAATACTCCTGACTGACTTCATCAAAAAGTACCTGATTAGCCAGGGTAAGACGATTTGACGGCAGAGGAGCGCCCGCCTGAAACGATTTCAGCGTGATAAGACCAAAGGATGCCAAAGCCTGGCGCGCAGCATCTGCAAAAGTGGTTAATGCTGCAGCACTTTCAACCTCAAACGCACGCCATGTTTTCCTGTTTTTCCCTAACCGATCAGGCCAGAGAGTCTTCGTGAGGCTGTTAATGGCAATATCGAAATTTTTTGAATTTAAAAGCAGGACCTGAGGTGACTGCGAGCCCAGTGGTTCGTCATTTGCTGCCATATTTGCTCCATAAAAAAACCCGCCGAAGCGGGTTAGTAATTTTGTGAGGTTTATGCGACATCGCCGGGATAGGTGGCGTCGTCGTACTGATACTTGCCGGGGTGGTACTGGATAGCCGATACGCTGCTGGTACCGTCACTGCCGGGGGTTATCTCCCCCACCAGTGCGTCGTACCCAACCCGGGATGAAGAGCAGAACAGCAGGCGCGGCGGCTCAATGTACGGACTGTCCATCTCCCATTCTTCCGGTGCCAGCGCGGCGCTGTATGGAATACTCAGGGTGTAATCATCGATGCGCGTCGGAACCTGCAGCGGCGACGCCCGACCGTCCTGGTGGCGGATAACCACTCGGGGATTTGGAAAACTCCAGTCCGGCGGCTCGCTGAGCGACATGATGATCGCAGTGCTGTCCCAGCTCATTTCAGTGATCAGGCAGCTCAGTGTCTGGTTGCCTGGAATATCATCAGTGAGGATGATGCGGTCCATAAACTGGTAGCAAAGCGCATCCATTTCAGTGCTGGTTGTGTGCTGCAGGCGCTGTAGCTGATACCCGCGCAAACGGCGCATGCCAATTCGGTACGCACGATCCTGATCCACAACCCCTTCCAGCTTGTAATCCTCCACTTTCACTGGCGTGGGATTTCCGGACTGGCGGCACTGAACCGTCTCCTCCGCCCAGGTTGTGCCGTTGATGTATGTAACATCCACGCCGTCATAATCGTCCTGACTCGGGGCCTTGAACGCGGTCTGCAGCTCTTCGGTAGTCTCCTGGGGGGTGATCATCCCGGTCCAGTTCTTCACGCCTTCCCGTCCGGCGGAGACCAGGCCATCAGACAGCAGGAAATACCCCATCCCCGCCCCGGTGATGATTTTCAGTACCTCCAGCGCGGATTTACTGTCGCCTGTTGCCCAGTCGAACGTTTCCCCGCGAGGGGTCCACCAGGTCTGTTCGAGCGCGTCAATCGCTGCGCGGTCAATCTGTTCAGGGCGGAAACCCAGAGATTCCAGGACGTGGTACAGCGCCCCGCTGATGCTGCGTGAAGGGTGTCCGTTGTACAGCCGTGTAGGAATGACGTTAACGCGGCGATCGGACTGGGCCGCCAGGCGGTTACCGGTTCGTACCGTCAGCGCAAGAGTGGTCACGCCTGCATAGCTCCCAGGGCGTTTGCTCAACCGCGAGCGCATCGCCTGCCAGTAAAGGTTGTTCACCGTCCTGGAGCCGCCAATTTTCGTCGTGCGTCGCACGCGGACCTCATACTGTGCCGCCGCCAGACCGCTGATGCGCCGGGTATAACCGTGGCCGTCAGCGGTTTTGTTGGTGAAGTTATAGACCACCTGTGACCATGCCCCCGCAGTTGCGGCATTGCGGTACTGAACCAGCACCCGCACGGTGTGCGACTGAGGATCCCCGTTCTTTTTGTACTGGATGTGGCCATTGGGGAAGATGAAGTTGTTTTCGATGGCGGTCGTGGTCTCTCCGTCCGGGCAGGCAAGGAACGGGCCGAGCCAGGCATAGTCATCATTCACGCCGGTGACCTGGGCATCGAGCAGCGTACGCTCGCTAAACCCCGGCCAGGCCGCATCTACAGTGACGACATCATTACCACTGGCGTCCTGGGTGACGACCACCCGCTCAACCGTGATGGTCTGATCATCGATATCCGTAATGCGGAACTGGCCGTCGGCGTAGCCGATGCCGATCCGCTGGACTCCGTCCGGGATGCCCGTGAATGGCTTCCCTGTCCCGCTGTCATATGCCAGCGTGATATGTGCCTCCACCGCTGCGGTGCCGCCTGTCGATGCCACGCCGGTCACATCGACCGGCGCACTGCCGAAAACGGAGACCGGGAGCGCGCTGTGGCTGACAGTGCCTCCGGCAAACGGGCTGCTTTCCTCGGCAATCTGCAACCGACCACCATTATCGCGCGCGATCAGGCCGGAGCCGGTGAGCTGGTTTGATATGGTATTAACCAGCCCGGACATCGTGACGTAACTGGTAATGAGTGAGATGGCATACGTCGTGCCTTTCCATCCGATCGTGAACGTAACCGGCGTTGCCGTGAAATCGTACGTGGTGGGCGCGGCGCTGGCGGTAATGCTCGCTGTCGAACCACCCACCCCGGGCACCGCCGGAACGCCAGCCGCGTAACTGGCAATATACAGATCGTAAGTCGACTCATTAAAAGCCACCGAAACAGGCATGCCTGTAGCTGGCCGTAACTCAGTGACATCACCATAAATCACGCTGTGTCCGCCGGTATTGGCAACCCGGTAGGAGTCTGGCGCAACAACCGTGACTACTGTGCCAACAACCCAGGCCGCCGGGATCTCCGTTTCTCCGTCGCTGGCCGTGGCTGCAATCAGGGAGATGGTGTTACCGCTCACCAGAATGGCGTCCGAGATGATGCTCACCGTCTGCGGCCCGGTTGAGCCGAGGTCGAGGCCTGCGGTACCTGAGGTGGTATTCCCGACCTCGCCGCTGTTGAACCAGTTCTCGGAGCGACTGTCGGCCGCAACGCTGGCACCCGGTGGATAGATGGTGGCACTGACATCACTGCCGAACGCGGATGCGGGCGTTGAGCCGATGCGTATCGCCGACGCCGGCAGCGCCATGTCGCCAACCCCCACACATAAAAACATGCTGGTCACGTACTTCTTGGGATCGGCAGAATCAAAGCGCGAAACCGGCTGAACGACATAATCGGGCCACACCTTATAGCGACCAAAAATCTCGCGGATGGGATCGCCCAGTTTTGCCATATTGGCTTTGGCCGGGTTCAGCTCCAGCTGGTCACCACTGGAAGGCTGGCTGGCGCCGCCGGTCTGCATGGTGCTCATCATGTAAATAGAGTAAGCCGCTGAAGCGACGGCCACGCTGACGGCCACCCACAACGCGATTTCTGCACCCGTACCGTATGGCACCGGATACATCCTTACATCGCTGTCAGGACGAATGGCGCACAGCGCCCACTCAGCCGGCGGCACCGGAACGCCGTCGATTTCAACCGCAACCGGATGCTGCTGATCCGGCCCCCATCCCTCAACGTTCTGCGAAAACCAGGCGCTGAGCGTCAGGGTTTCATGATGGTGGGTTTCCAGCGGTTCGCCGGGCAACCGGGACGGATAGATTCGGATCGTCACTGGTAATACTCCACGCGAATGAAGCGGCGCGCAAACCGCGCCAGCGGCAGGAAGGTTACATTTGTGCGGGGATTGCACTCGGCGGCATGCAGCACACCGTCAATCTCCACGACGATGGCGACATGCGTTACCACAGAGCCGGAATAACAGGCAATGCCCGCGCCAGGGGAAGGATCGCAACGCTGCAGGTCGGCCATCAGTCCGCGCGCCTCCCGGTCGAGACCGTTGTCGTCTTTTGTGACTCCGGAGAATTCAGGCCAGGGGGTCAGGCCCAGATCGCGCCGTATTTCGTTAACGATGCCAAAGCAGTCGAGCGCAGGGAACGCGCGCCCGCCTTTCAGCCATGTGACTGAACGGTATTTGTCAGGATTGAACATGGTGATTTCCTACTGGAGGTAACAAAGTCCCGGGAAGTCTGCCAGTGTGTAGCGATAGCGTGGCCACGCGGTATCGAGGATGTTCATATAGCCAGCGGTGATCTGCACCTCAGTTGCGGTCCAGGAGCCCTCTTTTATGGCGAGGGTGAACGGCGGCGCGGCGGGTGCTGACAGATCCGTAGAAACGTACCGGCGAAACGTTAAAGACGCGCTGGAAAGGTTATCAAGAGCATTGCGGATCGCAGTCGAAACCACGCCGTCGATATTGCTGATCGCGAATTTTAGATCCTGCGTGCCGTCGGAATTGCGCGCCGGCAGCGCCACGTCGATTGCCGAGCCGATAAACGTCGCTTTGTCACCCGTTTCCAGAATAACGGTAATGTCCTCCCAGCCGCGGGTCAGCCAGTAGCTCTGTCCGCCGACGGTGATTTGCAACGTGTCCAGAATCACCTCATCACCGCCGGATGCGTAAAGCCGGTTGAGAACTGCGCTGGTCATGCTTCGGGCCACTCCTTATTCAAGGCCAGATCGATAATATCCGACCCTGCCACCAGTTCAGGGAAAAGCCCCCAACCTGACGGAAGCAAAGGACGCTCCCATAATTCAAGCTGAGCGCTGTAACGCCAATATTTTGGAGGAACCAACGTCGGCCCCTCATAAATATCTGTGAAACGGCATTTGTACGTTTGCTGGCAGCCCAGCGGGGTTTGGAGTCTCATTAGAAACCATGCCGCCCCATCTGTTAGCGCATCACGAAACCAGGCTTCAAAAAGCTGCGCCTGATTATGTTTCGTGAAAATCCAGTTCACGGTGGCAATGGTCGGTGTTGACGTATACTTGCGCCGCTGCCGGGCGCGGCCGGATGTGGTTTCAGTTCGCTTTAGGGGGCTGACAGGTTTGAAGCCATATCCATCCTGCAGCGGCATTGGCAGGTAATCATGTGGGTAGACAATATCTGCCATTATCCTCGTCTCCGGTTCGGGTAAACGGACTGCAGCGCCCGGCCAAAGTCCCCGTCAGGTTTGACAACCTGGGCGGCCAGTTCTTTACGGAGCGAAACGGCTAATTGCCGGTTCCGCTGGTCGATAGCCATTAACGTCGCATCGTCGGGTTTGCCGGTGAATGAATTTTGAATATGGAAGGTGCCGCCTGCAGAAGCCTGCCGTGACTGCTGCACCTTCTCCAGGGTCGCGTCAAGCTTGGCCGACGTGCTGGCCGTGACCACGCGTTCTCCCTTTTGCAGTAACCACGTGCCTGTTTCCGGCACCCGGTCAATCCCGTCGTGCGCCATGCCTGCGAGTGTTTGCCCGGCAATCATGGCCACTGAGGCGTAACCTACTGCGCGAATCGCGGTTGCCGCCGGGATCCCCATAATCATGCCGCCTTCAGCCATAGCTTTAGTTGCTGCCAGCTCGGTGTTGATCACGGCCTGGGCCATAGCGGCGGCCTTGCTGGCAATGAACAATGTTTTGTAAGCGAGACTGCCTTCCTGACCGATGCTCTGCAGCAGCTGCGCCGACTGGCCAGCGAGATCTGAGAACATGGAAAGGCTGGCAGATGTATATCCCGCCTGGATATCCTCTAATTGCGAAGCATTCGTCTTGTTGATTTCAGCAACACGATCCGCATAGGTTTGCTCGTTAATCTCCTTTTGATCGAGCAACTCCTTCTGCATTTCAAGCTGTGTTTCGTACCACTTTTCCAGTTCTTTTTGCGCATCAGCGACACGAACAAGTTCACCGCTGGCACCGCCGACGGATGAATCGATACCGCCAAATTTCGGGGCGTCCTGAATCGAAGCTTTCGATATGCGATCCATCGTTTCGCGATATTCTTCAGTCGCAGGTGCTGCTTCGCGTAACAATTTAATGCGCTCGCGAGTGTTCTTTAGCAGAGCCTCCTCGGGCTTCAGCAGTTCTTGATTCAGGGATTTAAGGCGTTCAACAGCATTAAGATGATCAAGCGCGGCGGAGTTGCGCAGAAGCTCTGTCTTCTGAGTTTCAGACAAAGCCCCCAGTTCACCCTGGGTTACCTGATATTTGGTTTTAGCGAGCTCCGTACTCTGGCCAGCAAGCGCGAGCTGTTCCTGCTGCTGGCTGATGAGGCGCTTGTAAGACTCCTCGAGTTTCTCCGATGTCTTTTGCTCATCAGATTTGGGCATCTTTTTCTGAGGTTTGTTGGCCTCATTATTTCGCCATTCCAGCAGACCGTTATTAATCAACTCCTGACGGCCTGTCTGGAATTGTGGATCACTGGTTAATCCCAGATCGTCGGCGGCATAACTGAGCCGTAAGCGCTCCTTTTCTTCACCCTTAAGGCGTGATAACTCCAAATCCCTACGGCTCTTTTCAAGTGCATCGGTTTGCTTTTTATCGAGATCGGCCTGAGGCAGCCTTAGCGGAACGTTAGCCAGCCCCTGACGGGCCATGAGAAGTTGGTTTCCCAGCCCCAGCAGTCGGTTAAATTCGTCATGCTGTCCATTCATTAACAGGAGAGATTGGTAAGCCCTATTTTGATTAGCGGCCTCTTCTCGAATTAGCGTTACCCGGCGATGCTCAATTCCTTCAAGAACCTGTTGAATAGAAGCTGATTTCTCCTGCATCTGAGCCAGTCTTTCCTGCTCTACAGATAGCTGTTCTGTAGCAGTCGCTAGCCCCTGAGTAACAGTATGCAATGAGGTCAAGTGGTTAATCATGAAACCACCGCTGGTAGTCGGACCAGGGTTACTGATCACGGACTGATAACCAGCTATCTGCTCTTTCAGGCTTTCAATTTTTCCTTTTTGTTCATCAATCAACCTGTTTTGTTCATTCAGTGCAGCACGAGTTTTCTCTGCATTATCTGAAGCTTCAGGTAGTGTCATTTCTCTCGACTTTTTGCTGACTTCATCTATCGTGCTGGCATAGTCCTGAGCAGAACGCCGAGCCTGTTCCTGATTTTGATACACCGCATACCATGCGCCGGCACCAAGCATCACCAATCCCGGAACGCCGCCAATGAGCCCAAGAGCACCGCTTAAAAGACGGGTGCCCACAGATGTCACACTGTTGAGATTGCTTTGGGTGGTGACACGATTTGCAAGGTTCCGGTCTCTGGCAGCCTCAGCAGCAGCCAAACGTCTTTCGGCGATAGCCTGAGCGTCGGAATTTTTGGCCGCAGCCAGACCTGCCTGCGCACGCTCAAGAGCTGTTCTGGCTCTGACTTTTTCTGCGGCAGTACCACTGGCAAGCGCGGTAGTCAGCCTAGTCTGGGTTGCAGTGACTTTTGCTTCCGCTGCGGCGATTTTCTCTTGTTGAGCAGCCTGAACCTCTGAACTGCGGGAACGCTGAATAGCTTGCTGGGCCCGATAGACTTCAGCTCTTGAGGCGGCAACAGCAGACTGAGCCGCTTTATCCTGTGCAACAGCAAGAGCAACTTCTGATTTGGCAGCAGAAATCAGTGCGCCTGTTGCACTCGTAGCACTGGTTGCCACTCCACTGAGATATCTTGCCAGACCAACACCAACAAGCGCACCAGCAACTGTTGTGATTGTTGACATATTGTCAGCGACGTCACTCAAAGCACCACTTACCGCTGAGGAAGTAAAAGAGTCTAGCGTCTGTGCGACGCTATCCAATCCGCCAGACAGCGCATCGGTGGCACCAGTGGCCTGGTTGACACCGCCAACCCAGGCCATGAATGAGTTGGTAACTTTTTGCAGTGAACCGGACACGGTTTGCGGCATGTTTGCAAATTCACCCTGCAATGAGCCCAGCTGGCTCATTAAAGCTGGAACAACCTTATCAATAGTTAGCTGCCCCTGATCAGCCATACTTTTCAGGTCTTTGCGAGCCACGCCCATTCCTGCGGCAAGTGCGCGTATCACGCGATCACCTGCTTCGTTAACGGCGTTAAATTCTTCTCCGCGAAGAACGCCTTGTGCAAGCGCCTGGCTGAATTGTGTGATAACAGAACTTGCTTCCTGGGTGTTTGCTCCTGAAAGTTTAAGTCCGGTTGAAACAGCCTCGGTAATTTTCAGAACTTCATCAGAGCTATACCCGTATTCGCGCATTGAAGCTGCTGCACGTGAAAAAAGGTTTGCGTTATCGGAAAATGCCGTGCCGGTTCGCTGGCTAATTTCCATTAACTGACGCTGAGAGACTGCAAAATCATCAGCAGAAGATGATGCCTGTTTAAGGCGCGCATTTACAGAATTCCATTCGTCGGCAATCTGCACAAGCTTACCAGTTGCAAAAGCTGCCGTAGCGGCGGCGGCGGCCCTTCCTGCCGATGCAAATCCATCAGTTAGGTCGGATAATGCTCTTTCGCTTTCGCGCGCTGCGGCTGCGGATTGTCGACCGCCATTTTCCATGGTGCGGTAATAGTCCTGCCCCATGCGCGAGGCGCGGGAAATTTCCGTCTGGAATGATTGCGAGTTAGCGGAAATTTTGATTATTAACTCACGTAAAGTTGCCATTTAGTCTAACTCCAGACGTAAAAAAACCGCCGAAGCGGTTTCGTTGTTATTTTTTCCAGACCTTCTGCCTGGCCTCTTCGAGGTATTCTTCATCTGTCTTAGCCGGTGGTGAAGAGGCAGACAAATCACTACCACAGTGTTTACATTTAATGGCTTCGCTTTTGATTAACTCTGCGCAGAATGGACATTTCTTCATACCCTCGTTTTCAATAAGATCTTTTTCTTCTGCAACAACATCCTTTTTTATAACCAGAGAATGCACAAACGCAATAATAAAAAGGAGCGCTCCATACACCCACCAGGCGAAGAAAGAACGGCCTTTACTTTGAGCAATTAAAGCTGGAATTAATCCAATAACAATCGAAACTAGCAATATTTCCATTTTTTGCACCCCAGAATTATTAGTTGAAGAATCCTAATATTTTCTGGGTTAAAAGTCACTGAGTCGCGGCAGTAAGCGCCTCTTCAAGACCAGCAAAGGGGTCTTCAGGTGCTGATTGCTCGCCACCATCCCAGCGCAGGATTGCATCTTCCAGAGGCACCTTTACCCCCTGAGAACCGTAAACGGCAGAGACTATCTGTGCGGCCTGAATATCACCACGAACATCTCCAACAGGGCTTTGCCTGTCGAACTCAATCCACATCAGAAGCTCGCTTGCTGTCATGCTCTGCCTAAGCTCTGAGAGCGTGCGCCCCATGCGGAGCGCAAGCGACATCAGGAACTTTACGCCAGGGGTTGAGACTTTTCCCGCGCTTCTTCCGCGTTGCTGATCAGGTCAAGGGCCTGTTTAAGCAGGCGCGAATGCACGGGACCGTAAATTTCGCGGACCTGCTCTTCTTCGTCGACGCTGAAGACCGGTTGCTTATCGGTGTCGCACAGGACGTCAATGAAGAGAACCACGTCAGCGCAAAGGTTACGGTGCGCCTTTTCAGATACCGACACATTTTCATCATCAGCACCCGCTTTCACCACTTCCTGCCAGCGCAGCCAGGCTTCACCAGACGGCTCACGGAGAACCACTTTGACGTCTTCCCACTCAGGAACGGCGACCGTCTTATGACGAAAGCCCGACATCTTTGCCAGGGCGAGGTTTTTAATATTTTTCATGCAACCCCTCAGGAACCAGATTCGATGTTTTCAGGCTTACCCTTCAGGCGCAGGGAGAATGTTGCCGCCACTACGCCGTTGGTACCGGAAGACCATGTGTGCTGGCGGATTTCAGCCAGGAACTTAAAGCCCCTGCCGGACGGGAAAATGACCTGGAAAGCGTAGGTCGTATCGTTGTCATACGCATCGCGCAAGGCGTCCTGCGCCGGATTCTTATAGAAGTTACCGGAAAGAGAGATTTCTGACGGCGAAGGCAGACCGTTAATGTTCTCCTGCTCGGTAGAGCAAAGAGTTGTTACGTCAATATCCTGCTTCTGACCGCCTGTGAACTGAATTTCTTTGATGGTACAACTCAGATCGAGGAAGGTTGCGGAGTCCATCGTTTCTTTGGTGGCTGGCGCAGAGGAAATAAGGATCTTCGTCAGCTGCGATTTTTCGTAAAGTGCAGACATAGCTGTCTCCTGGAAAAAGAAAACCCGCCATT
Organism: Leclercia sp. M-A074-M; assembly: GCF_965195605.1. NCBI lineage: Bacteria > Pseudomonadati > Pseudomonadota > Gammaproteobacteria > Enterobacterales > Enterobacteriaceae > Leclercia > Leclercia sp. M-A074-M. Next base: position 282,792 of record NZ_CBDAHM010000008.1, read on the forward strand.
AAGCGGGTTCGTTTGGTGAATGATTTATCAGGGGGTAACTTTAAAATCCAGGGTGGCGCGGTAGAGCCGATAATCTGGTTCGTATCCGGGGATTTTTACCACCTCTGTAGGGTTCAGCGGCTTAAGCGAGGCAAGCGCCAAATCCCTCAGCGCTCGCGATTCTGTGATTGTTGTGGAATACACATCGACCTGAACGGAAACCCTGCTCTCTGCCTGACCACACAGCACGTCTGCAGAAACATCTGAGACGATGGAGTAGATTATCCAGGGTGGGGAGACAGATGGTTTACCGTCATTACTTAATGGCGCGACGTAAGGATACACCCGGCCTTCTGCCAGGGGAGAAAGCAAGGCGTAGAGATCATCTTCATTCACTTGCTAAGCACCTCATCAATAGCCTGATTCATCCTGGCAATAGCAGCACTTGCAGCCTCTTCTTCGCGAGTATCGTAAGCTGGCCGCACAAATGGATGCGCTGGCATGTTCGCGGTTCCCAGCTCTACAAAGCGCCAGTAAAAGGCATTTCTCGGGTTATCCGCCTTCATCGAGTTATCGCTGTTGCCGGTATAAGGGTTAACGCCACGGATATGCACACCAGAAGAAATTTCACCGCGGCGGCGGCCTTTCTGTGTCACCACCACCACGTTTTTCTTCAGCTTGCCGGTGCGTACCGGGGCGCGGGCGATCACCTCTTCCTTAAGCACTTCCGCGCCGGCGCGCGTGGCATCGCGAAGAACCTTGTTATTTTCTGCGCGGCTGAGTGCTTCAAGGTCTTTAGCGATGTCGGCCAGTCCGGAAAAATCAAGGCTCGTTCCGATCACTTTTCAGCTCCTGTTTTACACAGAATTTCCAGGCGAGTACCGTTCGGGTTGGCGACAGGTGGACCGATAATATTCAGAAACTGGCCTTTGTATGGGCCGCTGAGCACCTCTACGCGGGAGGAAGCATGTACCTCAGGCCTGAACCGCATCCAGATGCGAATCGTTGCCTGTGCCATCTCCGCGCCACCTGACATTTGCTCTCTGCCGCTGATCCCTTTCACCTCTGCCGGAACCGGATCGCCACCACTCCATGACTCCACTGGCTGACCAGATGAGTCCCGGGAGGTTGTGAAGTTCATGATTTTAACCCTGTGCCTGAATCGTCCAGGTTCCATCAGGAGCCCTCCTCAGGTTCCGCTTTGCCGCGCCAGTTGCGATGAATAAACATCATTCGCTCAGCAGCAGCATTTTCGTAAAGCTGAACCTCGCTTTGTGCGGTCCGGTGTTCGAACATGTCAGCAAATACCAGAAGCACAGCTCCCTTAACCGCTGCCGGAATATCACCTGGCGCCTTCCATGCTGGCTCGTCACACCATCGATAGCAGTAGTCAAAGGCTGCCTGGGCGTAAAGCGTGATCAGCTCGTCCCGGTCATCTTCTTCAAACTCTATCTGCTGCTTAAACAGGTTGAGGCCGATAACCTGCAGAACATCTATCGCCATACGTTAAAAGGGCGGGTTACCCCGCCCTCCCCCATCATGAGCCAGAAGAGAAAGTACCCTTGATGATTGCTGTCGGGCGATAGTGAGCCAGCGCCAGGCGTTCTTCACACAGGATGGTCAGCATGTTTTTCACGAAGTTGTCGCGGTCTTCACGGCTGACTTCCACGGTGGCATCCATGCGATCCCAGACCTGAGACGCCATGTCGAAACCGCCGACGGTGAAGGTGCCGGCTGCCTGCGCCTTAGTCGGAACGACTGGCAGGCCCCACATGATGTTGCTGGTGAATGCCTGTGGGCCACCGAAGAGATAACGACCTTCGTTGTCTTTCAGCAGCGCGATGTTGTGCCAGTCGCGCGGGTTAAGGACAATGCCGGAGGCGCTGAACTCGGACTCGGTCACCTGATAAATAGCGTGAGCGATGATGTCCGCGCGGGTATCACCGGTGACATTCAGCGATGTGTCGTAGGCGGTGGCCACTTTGTTCAGACCTTCCAGGTTATCCCCGCTGCCGTCGCCGTTCAGCAGCTGACCTTCTTCCTTCAGCGCCAGACCGTACATCAGGCGGTCATTGACGTAGGACTGCAGCATCGGGGCGTCGTCCATAACCTGGCGCGAAGCCTGCACCCAGTGGGCGATGGTTTTGACGTTGGCGGTCTGCTTGCTGAAGGTGATATCCGATTCAGGCTTGAGCGCCTTTTCAGCGACCACATCGGCGTTATTGGTAAACACCTCTTCGCGCACGTACTCCAGTGAGTTACTGGAAATGCGGCCCTGCGCCAGCAGGTCACGAATGGTCAGGCGGCGCAGGCCCGGCATGATAATGCCCGGAACCTGCATCGGCTGGATCAGGCTGCCAGCTGATGCCGCAGTACTGCCCAGGGATTTATTGAAGGTCTTCGCGTCGAAGCTGCCTTTGCTGCCGTTCCAGGACTTCTGCAGCTCTTCAGCTGCACGCTCAGAGAAGGATTTCTTCTCACCCGGATTTTCGGCACCGGAAGCCAGTTTCTGTTCCAGATCGAAAAGACGGGTGCCGGATTTGCTCAGCTCTTCCTGTACTTTCGCCAGGTCGGACTGCAGCTGTTTGGACACCACGCCGGTGCTTTCGATTTCTGCCTTCTGGGCATCGAAAAGCTGAGTCATTTTCAGCTGGGACTCTTCGATGGCTTTTTGAATTTGAGCGAGTTCAAACATAATTATTTTCCTAAATTAGAAGGGAAGGATTTGATGCTCTCAAGCAGAGCGTTGATTTGTGCTTCGTTTCCGTCGCCCTCGGACTCGCTCCGAATCGCTGACTTAAACCGGGCTATTAACCCAACTGCCTGTGATTTGGTGAGGCCGACTGAATCCCTCAGCCAGTTCTCCACGTCACGGATCGTTTCAATGCCATCGACACTTTTCATGGCTGCAATGCCAGCCTGTTCGTTGGCCGGGAAGGTGCAGACGCTGATTTCGCGCAGGGCCTGGATATTCTTAAAAATGCGACCGGTGGGAATGATGGTGTAATCGTCTTTAGTAACCGAAAAGCCAACCGACATCCCCTCAACCGTACCGTGCTGCATTGCCGCTTTAAGGTCAGTAGCGCCACTGTGTCCGGGCGTCAGTTGACCGCGCACATAGAGACCTTTTTCGTCCTCGGCGAGGCTGTCCCACTTTCCAACCGGCAATTCCCATGTTTTGTGGTTGAAGAACATCGCCACTTTTCGGGTTTGGTTGGTCAGCGCGTTTTTGAAAGCGCCGGGCAGGATGATGTCGCCGTCGGAGTCGGTGTTATTGAAAACAGAAGCGTATCCTTCGAAAACGCCCTGCTTCCCGTCACCGGTGAACTTGATTTCTGTCTCGTCGAAAGACAGCGTTTTTACGATCTCAGGCATCGCGGCCCCCATAAAAATTAAGCCCCGTCATTGCGGGGCTCTTTGTTGGTTCCTAAATCGGTGATCGGCACGTATTGCGACTGCCGCATTGCCACATCGCCGCCTGGCAGCGGCGGCAGGTTATCCGTTCGCCGCATCTCGTTGATCGTGCGAAGTCCTGCCTCCCCCATCGCCTTCATGAATGCAGCACGGGAAGCAGAATCACCTCTCAGCAGACCATCAAGATTGTGCTCAGCGTGAATGCGGCCAACGTCCTTAGCCGGGATCAGCCATCGCTGGATGCTGTTTTCCCAGCGGGAGATATAGGGCTGCAGGGTGTACTGCAGGAAACCGAGATTCTGCTGCTCGATGCCCGATCCCCAGCTCGTTGACTTCTCAACGTCGCCAACAAGGTGAGGCGGCACGCCAAAGAATCGGGCCAGTTCGCTAACCTGGAATTTTCGGGACGCCATCATTTCGGCATCCTGAGGTGTCACGCCGATTGCCGAAGTAGAAAAGCCCGCTTCCAGAATCCAGAGGCGTTTTTTTACCGGGCCACCGGCGATCTCTTTGAAGTTCTCTTCAACCTGCGAACGCTGCTGCTCAGTTAGCACCTTTTCGCCGGTTGAGAGTATTTGGGGCGATTTAGCGCCGTTCGCAAAGAAATCTCGCTGCTGATCTTCCATCGCTACCGCCACACCCGCCGATTTACAGGCAAACGCAATGGGTGACAGGCCGACCAGCCCGGTAAATCCGAAACCTTTAAGGTGAAAAATGTCTTTCTGTGAAAAGTTGGCGTACTCGCTATCGCGCTGATAGCGATAAACAACGTTTTTACCGACCATCTTCACATCCATATTGGCGGACTGAAGCGGTATCAGGCTGATCACGTCTCCCGCGCTGTTACGATCCACCAGCGCATAGGCGTTCCCGTAGAAACAAAGCTGCATCGTCATGGCCTCCCTGAACTCCTGGGCGGTCATGTATTGATTGGGTGAATAGCGCAACAGGCGAGCCAGCGGATTGCTCAAACCGACTTTTTTTCGGTTGTCGCTCGGGTCAGTTTCGAAGACATCCAGCGGAAGGCACGCAGTGAGCGTCGAAATCAGGCTCACACAGCGCCACACCGTCGATATTTGCAGTATCCGTTCATCGTTAATGGATGAATCGCCCAGGTGACCGTGGGCCGAAACTGGCCCGGTTTGCGAGCCCTGATTTGGGGTGACTAAACGCCCGCCGACAAACCAGGACTGCAGCCTTGCCCACCAGCCATTATTGGTTCGCAGGTCAATCGTGTATTTAGGTTCTTCCATCACATGCTCAGCGGTCGAAAAATGAAGTCCTCGAAGTCACCACCCTGTTCGGTAACTTCCCCATTGGCGGCACCAACGGACATTGTCATTGCGACCATGCCATCAATACGACCCGTTGCTTTTGATTTATCGAGTTTGCGGTTGCCGGCAGCATCTTTAACGATCACCGCATTCACGGCGCACATCGTTAAAACCGGGTGCATGCCATGCCTCACCCGCCCGTTAAGCATCAGCGATTCTAGGGTGTCCACTGCCGGGCCCATATCCTTAAAACCCTGGCCGAACTCAACCAGAGGGAGGCTCAGCCCAATGGTGTCCGCCTCTTTCCTGAACTGGTCAATGCGCCAGCGGTCAAAGGCCATCGAGGTAATATCGAAATCACCGATAATTGAGGCGATATCAGCGACCACGAATGAATAATCGACAGACGCGCCGGGCGTAGTGCGTAGAAGGCCTTCTCTGACCCAGACGTCATATGGCGCGCGGTCTGTTTTGGTGCGTTCTTCAAGCGTCTTTTGAGGTGTCCAGAAGAAGGGGAAAACATCCCAGACACCATCTTCTGCTTCACCAGCAATGACCAGCGCCGTTAAATCGTTTCTGGCTGACAGATCCAGCCCGGCATACCATTTCCGCGCTGTGTTCTGCGGTATGCCGCCGCACAGCTCCCACACACTGCGGGATATGAACGGCGATACAGTAGACACGCGCTGGTTCAGGTTCAGGTTGCGGAAGGTGTTCTCGAAACTCGGCATGCGCCCCGCTTTTTCCGCCTGGCGCGCCATGTCTTTTTCAGACCTGAACGTACCAAGCGCCGGGTTAGCGGCAAGCCATGATTCACGCTTACTGATATCCGCCTCTTTGGGGGCCTCGTAAACGTGACAGACGATGTGCGGATCTTTCGATTTAACCGCGTCATCTATCCAGATGCTCAGCAGGTCGGCATCGTTCGCCGCCTGGGTGCTGATAACAATCAGCAGCGGGCTTTCATGTGCGCCCTGAGCCGTGGTTATGGCGTCGATAAAATCATCCTGCGGCCCCCTTACCTGCCCTGTTTCATCCAAAATCGCAAGAATGGGCGAAAGGCCGTGTGTGGTTTTACCCTCAGCAGATAAAGCTTTGTACTCCACGTTACACGGCAACCCGATCAGCTTTTTGCCGCTGGGCGTGATGTGAACCAGCTCCTGCAGCTTCGGATTAAGGTTAACCATCTTCACTGCCAGGTTAAAAACGATGGCCGCCTGCTCCCGACTGAGAGCGCCGCTGACGATCTGCGTGTTCTGTACCGCTTCGGGTCCCACCAGATGCGCCAACAGGATTCCGGCAATCAGCCCTGTTTTACCGTTTTTACGCGCGATGCTGAGGATCGCCATGTCCGTACCGGCCGGATTGTCATAAATCGACAGGATGAATGTTTTCTGAAAAGGGTCGAGCCGCATAGGCTGCCCGATCAGCTTGCCTTCAGGCACGATGCAAAAGCGCTCAATGAACGCTATTACGCGCTCACCTCGCGTCATAGTCTCTTATCCGTGTTTGGGAAAGGCGATCAGGTTGTCGTCCTGGTCCTGATGCTCTGCTCGCGTGTCCCGGGCAGCGCGATCATTCTGGTTGCGTTTCTTCTGGTCGCGGCTTTCGCCGTTGGTTGCATGGGAATGGATCTGCAGGTCACGTCGCTGTGCCAGGATGGTTCGCTGCAGTTCTGGAATTTGCTTCCGCAGGTCTTTAATTAGTGCCTCGTTTCTGCCTTCACCGCGCACGCGCTCTTCTTTGCGCAAATCTCTGCGCAAAACGGTGATATAGAGCTGGTTATTTGCCAGTTCTACAGCGGCCAGAAGGTCGGCGGGTGTCCAGCTGTCCAGAGCTTTCGATCTGATATTGTCATGCCAGAATGGTTCGGCTTTTTTCTCCAAACCTGCATGGGACGGCGGATCGATGGTGTCCACTGCTGCATTATTCATGGCCTGAATCGCCGCCGCCGAACTGTCGGAGCGGGTTCGTTTATCTGCCATATGTCAACACCTTAAAACGGAAAAAATCGGGTTAGCGTTAAAATCAAACTTTGGCGGCGGTCATTTGGGGCAAAGGATTTGAAGATTTGATCCCCCCCTACCCCTGATGCGATTCATTCCCATCCTATATAGTTGCAAATAAAATGATTTCACTTACTCACATGTTCGAGTCCGTCGCATTGAAGTTCGGCACCAACCAGACCCAGTGCAATCACCGCCTCACCATCAGGGTAATCAGTCAGTAGCTGACGAATAGCATTCTCAGCCTGTTTAACTTTCGCCTGGGTTTCTTCAGGCAGCGAGGCAATCAGACCCTTAAACATCAGAATGGTTTGCTGGTCTTGTGTCATTACGTGCTCCAGTGAGACGCAGGATCGAGTGGGTAGCCGCTGGCATCACAGCCGATGACGGTGCCGCTCTTCTCCATTCTCTGCTTAGTTGAGTCGTGGTGCGCTTTGCACAGTGGCTGCCAGTTCTCTTTACTCCAGAACAAGTGCTGTGCCTTCGAGATGGCCAGCGGGTTACCCGACTTAAGCGCATCTTTGAGTTTGTGCGGTTCGATGTGGTCAACGACCGTGGCCGCCGTTATACGCCCCTGCTGCTCGCACATCACACAGAGCGGGTGCTGCTGCAGGAAACGCAGGCGGGCCTTATCCCATCGGCTGCCATATATGCGGGGCTCTTTGCTCATGCCAGTCTCCATGCGCGGCGGCGTTCTGTCCTCGGCTCGTTGTCCGGGTGGCGCTCAACCGTCGGCAGGTCAGCATGATCCACCAGAGAATAGCACGGGTAGATCACTCTGCAGCCGTAGGCCTCACCGACGGCGTAATCAGCTGCCAGCGTTTTATTCCATGAGTTGAGCATGCTCGCCAACCTGCCCGGGGGTGGGCTATAGCAGACACCGTGAATCAGCTTACTCATCACGATGTGATCACCACAGACGCGATCAGCATCCACCAGCATTCCGGCTATCTCTTTTTGATACTGCGGCGGTCGGCCGGTGCCGAGATAAAAGCTCAGCATGTCGTCAGGGAAACGGGCCAGCCAGTCAGCCGCCTTGTCAGCGAATCCGGGCACAGGTAGAGCATCATCTTCCAGCACCACTACCCGGCAGGACTGTTCGGCGGCCCATTCAAGCGCGCGCCGGTGATTCCAGTTCGCGCCGTGATTCCCTTCATCAAGAAGAAGGTGGGCTCCCAGTTCACCCGCCAGCAATGCAGCGGAGGCAAACCGGGTATGGTGGCCAACTACAACGAACCTCACTTGTGTTTCCACCAGGCAATCTCCTTTCCGATGCCATCCGTTTTGAAGACCGTGTGAATGCGCGGACCAGTAACGATTCGATCACCGAACGCCTTTGCGGCCATGCCGAATGCACCCATATCCACCAGCGTGGCGGGAGCTGTTTCCATCTTCCAGAAACGGTGGCTTTCAATGAGGTAATGCTGACGGATGATCCGGTGGGCGAACTCCATTACATCTTCACGGCTGCCACCAAGAAGGCCAGCGTTAAGCAGTGGTTCATCCCGATGCAGTTCAATGAACTCGCTATACGCTTTGCCGTGGTGGTTTGCTTTCATCCACTCGTCGGCATAGGTCTTGTGCTCAGAACCAACATAGATTTTACCCGGCTCCATTTCCGCCCAGGGCTCTCGCAGCATCTCAACGTCGGTACCATCGGTACACCAGACGAGATGATATTCAGGATGCGCCCGAAGGTGCTGATAGATGTGAAGCCAACGCGCAAAGTATGGACTCATGCTCAGGGCGGTAACTTCGTGCAGGTCTGCCCCGCAAGGTGACTCTTTCAGTTCATCAGCCAGGACAACCGGCAGCGCGCCGGATATTGAGCTTGCCCACGGCTGAAGAACCTCCCGATCGGGTTTCATCTTCTCGCTGCGCTGTGGGTCAGGCTGGCTCGTCAGCAAGGTAGTGATCACCACGTTCGGATTGCTGCTGTAAGAAGCAAAGCCGTTATAGCCGCTATCACGCCGGGCATTGAAGATACCCACGTTTCGTTTTACCAGCGCCTCCCGGTCAGGCCGGGGTATTGAGCGTGTTCCCTCTTCATGCTCGTCCATCGAGTGAATCAGCTTTTCAGAGCCAGCAATATCAGCGAACGCCCAGGTCGATAACCCGGCATTGTGAATGCGAAGGGCCAGATCAGGATGCTCATACATGCCGCGACCGTATACCGGATCGAACCCGCCCACCTTCTCGATGGCACTGCGTTGGTAGTACAACATCACGCCGCGCTGCCCGGTGTAAGCGATATGCTTATCATCACGGTACAACACAGCCATATCGTTCAGCTTATTGCGGCCAGCCAGATCGAGAAATTGGTAAGCCAGGTGCGGTTCTGGTGATTCGATGTAAGGCAGATGCCAGTTATCGGCAACAGGCCAGGCGTCATCGTCCCACAAGAAGAGATGCTCACATCCGGCGTCCATCAGCGCGGTCAGGCTGGCGTTCTTCGCGGCGACAATGCCGAGCGATGATTCATGGCGAAGCAGTTGCATGCCACCGGGCACTACTGCAGCAGGTTTTGAGCCATCATCGATCACCACCAGGAATGCTCCAGCAGGCAGATGCTTCATGTGCTGCTCTAAAGCGCGCTTCATACCCTCTGGTCGATTATGCGTGGTTATTGCTATGCCAATTCTGGAGGAAGTTAAACAAGCTGGCGCATACTGGACGCCATCTATGGTGACCTGCATTTTTATCCCCTGTAGGGTATATTTATTGTTTATCCGCTATAGACATTACGATGGGTTTGCCCATGGTGATGGCAATAAAAAACCGCCCGTAGGCGGCTTTCAATAAACGGCGCTTCAATCAGTCGAGCGTTATTCTGTTCTCAAACAAGAAACTGTATATAACGTCATACTTTTCAGTATAAATTTCGGCAATCCTTTCAACATGCTCTTGGTTCTTAACATGATGTTTAGAGTCAAGAATATAGTCTTTTACATACTGCGACTCTACCGGCTTGTCGTTTGTTGTAATCAATTTATACACTGATTTGTAGAACCGCTCTTGATCGCTAGGGTGGTGGGTATCCCAAGTATCTACTCTTAACCAAGAGTCTAAGGGGGTTAAATCCATCGTGAGCATCTCCTTACGTATAGGGGACACTCAGAATAACCTCATAATATATATTGAAAAAGCATTATCGAAGCTCCTCAGTGAAGAGCTTCTGTAATGACTAGCAATCTGCGTCAGGTCGTGCAACAGCGCGGCAAGCCCACATACAGGCTTCCTGCATTTTCGTGCGGGCAATAGATAGGCTGCGCATAGCGTCATCAATCTCACGTGCCTGCTCAGTGCTCAGCATTGCTGGCCCATTACGGACAGCAAGAAGCTCGCCGCGCTCTGTATCCAGCAGGTTGCAGAAGTGACGACTGGCGTCCTTCAGGCGGTTCATGCGTTCGATGTCGCCCGGAGTTAACGAGCGGTATCCCTTTACGGTACTGTCATCTTGCGGTTTTGCTTCACTCATTTCGCTGCCCTATCGGTAGGTTGTTGGCAGTTCGCCTGCCACGCTTTGTTATGCGCCAGGATGTCTTTCTTCGTCTGCTTATCCAGCACATCAATATCATGATCGGTCAGGTAGATTGGCTTCACCCATTCACAGGCGGTATCAACTACCACCGGGGCGCAGCCACGAGTCACGCAGCTCGCGATCAACATCGTCGCCAGGCATATGGTTAACAGTCTGCTGTACATTGCTGGCCTCTTTCGTTGCTTCAACCCGGCGTTCTGCCACAGTGACCGTGGCCGCGGCGTTATCTTCGGTTCGCTGCTGGTCTGCTTTTGCTTCGGCTTTGCTGGTGCCGCGAACGTGGCCCAGGCCAAAAGCGCCAGCAATGGCTGCTATCACTGCCGCGGCCAGACCGATGATCGTTTCAATACCCATATTGACCTCACACCAGCACGGATTTTGCCAGGTTGAACAGAATGCGGCGTTTATCCAGTCCGTTGCGACCGCCGTTAATGATCAGCGTAACGCGCTCCACATCGCCGGAGTGAAGAAGGCAGCCGCGAGATGCGTAGAACCATGCAGCTGATCGGGCGGCGTAGACATCCTGCTCCAGCAGTTCCGGGTGGGTCACAAGATCGAGCTTCAGCGCCAGGCCGCAGCTGCGATAGTTGCTAAGCCCGGTGATCTGCTTCAATCCGCGCCCGCGGTATTTCCACCCATCGCCCGCCACCTGATTACCCAGGTTCTTTTTGCCCCACTCATTCCCGTAAACCAGATTGGCGATTGCCTTCTGGTTTGCCGGCTGCGTTGCCGTTCTGCCGAGGGCAGCGGCCTGCTGTGCGGTGATACGGTGACTACCGAACGTTGGTACCAGGCTCTCGGCTGCATAGTTCAGGTTTTCAACTACCCGCGTAAACCCGGCGGACTCATGCCCCATCTGGGCAATAAACATGGCCTGATCGAGCGGAGCGGTTATGCCGTACTCTTTCATTGCAGCGTCAATATGCGGAAACCAGCGCGCGGCCAGCCCGGCGCTGATACGAGCCGCCTTCTGAAATTGTGTTTGATTCATTATTGCCTCAGATGATCAACCAGACGCGCAACGTTGCCCCTGACGGCCACCAGCACGGAAAGGAAAACGACGTTGGCCCCAATGGTGGCCCACGATGAATGAGGATAAATGCCGCAAAGGTAGGCCAGTGGCACGGCGCTGTACGTCACAGTAATCAGCCATGCCAGGCGGGAAACCCACGGGCGATGCCGTGAATCACCCCGGCGGTAAAACATCAGAGTCAGAACTACGCCAGCGCAGATCAGCGCGTTGATAGTTGCTGTCGGGTCATTTAGAACCACCTGAACCTCCCCGGCGCGTTATCAGCGCCACCAGCGAGCCGACATCCTGGTTATTCAGGAACGTCAGGATTTTGACGGCTAAAGCAGAAACGATAACGGCACCAATGGCGTCCAGGGGTTTGTCGCTGTAACCGGTCAGGTTAGCCAGCTTCGACCCGACCAGGCCGGAGCACAGAATGCCGGCGATATAGGACACGATAAAATAAGCAAGTCGGCGTGCTGCGCCCAGGTCGGCTGCCGTGGCGATATAAAAGACCGCCCCTGCAAATGCGCCAAAAACTACACCGTAATCGGTCCCGGTCAGCAGTCCATAAACGCTGGCTCCCGCCAGGGTGCCACCGGCTAACCCCGTGCCGGAAATTGGATCGGACATTGGTCCCCCTCAGTGCTGTGAATCCTCTCAATATGAGGGGAAAGAAGGCCGCTGTGCGGCTGGGTGTCACTCTGTCAAAGGCCATCGGAATGACCTTTTGCACAGTGTTATTTACTGGATTTAATCAGGGGCCAGAGCAGGGCAACCACCCCAGCCACCATCACGCCGTCTGCCAGAATCGACATCATCTTGCTGTTAAAGTCGATAGCCACCACAAGGAACAACAGCACCCCGGCAGCGGCCCAGCGGAGATTGCCGATCACAGATGGTTTTCCAGACGCAGGCCGAGGACGTTGGCGATCTCTTCCAGCACCTTGCGCTCTTCTGGCTCTACTTCACCATCAGCTTCTGCGATGGCCACGGCCACATCGAGAACGTCTTCAGCTTCGCGGGTGTCGTGCTTAACATCTTCAATCTCACGCAGCGCAGCACGGCGACCAATCTTAAAGTTGGTGTCCAGCTGACCGACGATCGTTGCGCTGATGGCGTTGATTTCAGAGGTGAACGCTGCCAGTGATGGCTGATTGCGCAGCACCTGCTCAATCTTCGCCTTTTCTGATGCTTCGCATTCACCATCTGCATAAGCCACCAGGTAAGCAGCGTTAACCACTGCCTGAGCCAGATCGCGCTTTTCGAACTTTTTGATGTCGCTTACTGCTTTACGGGCTTTTTTACCGAAACCGAACATAGTGACTTTCCTTTTAGCGGGTGAGCCAGCGCTCAGGAATGATCGGCCCACAGAGACAGTCACACCGACCGTTCCCTATGGCTCACCCCTGAAAGGCTCTGTGGTTGAATTGCGCCGAGCGTGGCGCGAAGAATTACAGGCATAAAAAAACCCGCACAGAGGCGGGTTTGATGTCGTGCAGGCGTAATATCCCACGATGGAAAGCATATAGGACAACTTTATGCAAAGTCAACGCCATCGTGCAATAAAATGTGGCTATTTGTTCCGATCACATTAATAAGCTGTAGCCTTCTCGAATTCTACAGCTGCTTGCCGCTCTCCCTGGCGCAGCGTGTCCGCCAGCATTTCATAGAATGGTTTCCAGTTTCGTGACCATGAGGACTGATGGAGATCCGGGAGACGCTTCAGAATGGCTCGGTGTGCCGTGGCAGAAGAGACAGCAGAGAAGCCATTACCAGAGCAGCGACCACAGGTTTTAAACACCGGGGCCCCCTTTTCCTTCGTCGCTGCGCGGTCGAGCACCTCGCCTTTACCTCCGCAGCGGCAACGGGCATGGATCAATTTCTTGCCATCGCATGTGCCGCAGACCCGTTTCACCAGCTCACGCTTAATCTTCGGGGCCACAACATCAGCGCCGTCTGCATCGAAAATCCCAGGATGCTTGATTACATCCTCGAGCTGTGACGTAAAACCGGTACCGCCGCAGCTGCTGCACGCCGCGCTGGTGGCCGCCGAACGGGAATAATCAGCAAAGGCAAATTGCGCCAGGACCTGCATGCACCAGCCGAGCTCACCACCAGCTGCTTTGCGAACATTCTTTGGTGCCGTTTCCATCGCGTAACGAGCCAGCGCCTGAACTGCGAGCTGTTCATCTGTTTTGCTGATGCCAGCCTTTCCGAAGAAAGCAGCCAGGCCGAAACGCGCACGGCTGCTGGTGCTACCAATCGCCGCCATAACGTCAGTGCCGGTAAGACGGTCCGGAGAGGTTCCTTTTACGTCGTCGCTGATATGCATTCCCTGAGGACTAAAATGTTTAAGTGCTGCTTCCAGTTTCATGCGGCCACCTGCTGTTTTTTATAGAAAACCATTTCACGAACCTGATCGCCGTTCATGAGCATGTCGTTAAAGTCCCCATTATCCGGCCAGTAGATACTGACCTTTTCGAGGTCGTTTTTTGCCATCAAATTGGCATGAGCACATTCCATAGCAGCCGCTAAACCGGTAGCACTGTTGACGTCACGATCTGCAAAAATGATGAAGTTCTTCACGCCAGCCGGCACACGGAATTTCTTCATGAATCCGCTGGTCATGGTTGCCCAGGTGTTGACCCCGTAAAGCTGGTGCGCTGACAGGGCTGTTTCGATGCCCTCGGCGATGCCCAGCGTGGTGGAAACTGGGAACATACGGATCGCCACCGAACGGGCGTGATCCAGGTAACTTTCTTCCTGAAGTGATTTTTGACGCTTCGCCCCTGATGAATCTTTCAACTGAGCCTTCCGGTTTCCGTCCAGCAAGGTTCTATGCAGATAGCAAAGCTCGCCTTTGTCATCTGTTGCGAGTGAATACAGGCTCTGGAAAACCTTTCCGCCGTAGCGCTCATGGTCGTTGAATCTGATAGCGTCCTGCGGAAGCTGGTAGACACCACGGGAGCTGAGATACTCAGCGCCGGACGTGCCGCGCAGCGGTGCAAGCTTCGAAAACTTACTGATCACCCTTTTGCGCAGGCTGCCAGCGTTACTGGTGACCGGTATTTTTTCCCGAGCAAAGGTATTGCCGATCAGCTCGTCGATTTCACGGCAGATCTCATTGAAGGGTTTGCCCTGGGTTTGCGTAACCAGTTTTAATCCATCACCGCTGCCGCAGGTACAGATCCAGGTGCCGGCACCGTCACGATCATCGATACGGAACTTACCAATTGAGTCACATAGCGGGCATTTGCCTTTGAAGTGGTTTTTGCCGGTGATCGGCGGAAGCCCATAATGTTCAAAAATCATGGCCCACTGGCCTTTAGCCGCTGCTGCCGTCTTCATGCTTGTTTCCCTAACTGCTGCCTGATTTCGTTAATCGTGTTATGCGCGTGGAGAATACGGGAAGTCGCAGGTTCTGCTGCTACATCCTGCTGGCGTTTAGCCTTCCCTTTCACAAAGGCGATCTGTTTGTGCCTGATGAAGTTCGAAACCGTTGGGGTGATGTCCATCGGGTAGTCGCTCAGGCCGTTGGGCCACTCTCCGAAGCGATCATGAAAAGTGTGCTTACACCACCCATCGCTTACCGGCTTTTTGCCCAGAGATTCGCGCTGACGCTGATAAAACTTGATCTGGCTCCACCAGGCCTGTTTCTCGGCCTTTGTGGGCTGGCGCTGCTCGGTGCCCAGCTTTTTGAGTTTGCGCCCGGTGTCTGTATCAATATCTTCACCGGCCAGCGGCTTGTGGCCGCATTTAGGGCAGACGTAGACGCCAGCTGGTTTCATGTAATGACATTGCGAGCACTCGTGTGGCAGCTTCTCTTCGCGTTCTTCAGCTGCGCGGCGCGCGCTTTCTTCCATACCATCTGACTTGCCGGGCAGATCGTCATACTCGATGGAATCCGGATAACCCAGGCGGTGTACGGTGCCGCTGTGATCGAAGATGAGGCAGGACTCTTTGCCCGGCGCGGTGCGCAGACCGCGGCCCAGCGCCTGCAGCCAGCGAATTTCGCTTTTGGTTGGCCTGGCGTAGATGATGCAGCGAACGTCGCTGTCGAACCCGGCCACCAGGACGCCCACGCTGACGATGACCTTTGTAGCGCCGGTTTCGAAGCGATGAATGATGGTCTGGCGATCTTCCACCGGGGTGTCAGCGGTCATAACCTCGGCGTTAACACCAGCCTGGTTAAACCGGATAGTCAGGAAATTGGCGTGGGCTACGTTCACGCAGAACGCGATTGTCGGCAGATCCCGGCCATGCTCCAGCCAGTTCTGGACGATATCGCCCACCAGCGTGGAGCCGCACATAATCTCGGCCAGCTGCGTCTCGTTGTAATCGCTGCCAAACTCCAGTGATGGGGCCGATTTAACGCCTTTCAGATCCGGCTTAGTGGGCGCGTAGAACTCGTATTTGCTCAGGTCCCCGCGCTGGATCAGCTCGCCGATGGTGGTAGGTTTAATAAGCCGGTCATAGTATTTACCCAGGAACGGTGAAAACGGCGTACCTGACAGGCCAATCACTTTCACGCCTTTAGCGCGCAGGCGCTCGATATCCTGCAGGATGCGTTTTTTACGCAGGTGCGCTTCGTCGATAATCAGCAGATCGATGTTGTCAGGGAACACGCGGCGAATAAGCGTGTCGGCGCTGGCAATCTGGATTTTCAGAGACGGATCGTAATTCGGATGATCCGCCCAGATATAGCCAATTTCATCACCCGGCAGGCCATATTCAACAAAGCGATTAGCCGTCTGACCTATCAGGATGGTGTATGGCGCGCAGAACAGAACGCGCATACCGCGGCTGACGAACCCGGCGACGATGAAAGCGGCCAGCCCCGTTTTGCCGCTACCGGTTGGCGAGTACACCATGAAGGTGTCGTTTGCCTTCCAGTTCCGGCGCAACATGTTAAGCGCGCGCTCCTGTGCAAAATTCGGTGTTATCGTCAGCTGCATTGTGCTGCCCCCGCGGTGATGAGATAATAATTTTGTGATGTGGTTTTCATGGATTCCCCTCACATGGCTGGCGGCCTCCCCAAAGGTTGCCAGCCTCCCTTCTGAATCAGCTCCCCTGAAATTCACTCTTCCAGGAAGAACCTTCCTCGTTTCTCTGCGCCTTCAGCTTTCGTACTACCTTGCTGATACGGCCGCTTTTTTTTGGTTCAGCCCTTAAGACTGAGATCTACCTAACCAATGGATCTCGCCTGTTGGAAAAGGCCCTATTCCTACCCCTACACCCAATCCCCCCTTACC
>NZ_CBDAHM010000009.1:0-235129 GCF_965195605.1 Leclercia sp. M-A074-M
AATTACGTGTTCACTCAGAGACTTGGTATTCATTTTTCGTCCGAGGACGTTAAGAATCCATGTCACTTTGAGTGCCCACACAGATTGTCTGATAAATTGTTAAAGAGCAGTGCAACGCGGCTTTCGCTCACCGTTGCGAGGTGACGTATATTACGTTTTCCTCATTCAGAGTCAAGCGATTATTTCGCGCTTTTCTCTGCCGGGCATTCATCGCTGAACCCCGCTGACCCGGCGGCTTGCGTGCCGTTGTTCCGTGTCAGTGGAGGCGCATTATAGGGAGTTCTCCGGCGCTGACAAGCGTAAAATTAAAAAAAACTACCAACCGTGTTTTTTTTCGCCAAAAGCCTCATCTTTTAGCCAGAAACGGTGCTAATTGCTGTTTTCGTCACCACAACCCGCCTGCAGGTGGCATACTTACTGGCATCAAGATTTAAGGAATATGCTTTATGCCTTTAAGCGCGCAACAGCTGGCGGCACAAAAAAACCTTTCCTATGTGCTGGCAGAAAAACTGGCACAGCGGATCCTGGCAGGTGTTTACATGCCTGGCAGCATCCTGCCGGGCGAACTGGAACTGGGGGAACAGTTTGGCGTGAGCCGAACGGCCGTTCGTGAAGCTGTGAAAACGTTAACCGCGAAAGGAATGGTGCTGCCCCGTCCGCGCATCGGTACGCGCGTGATGCCTCAGGGCAACTGGAACTTCCTCGATCAGGAGCTGCTCTCCTGGTGGATGACGGAAGATAACTTCCAGCAGGTTATTGATCACTTCCTTGTTATGCGCAGTAGCCTGGAGCCGCAGGCCTGCTTGCTGGCCGCAACGATCGGAACGGCAGAGCAAAAGGCCCGACTAAACACCCTGATGGATGAGATGGTTCATCTGAAGAAAAACTTTAACCGGGAACGCTGGATAGATGTGGATATGGCCTGGCACGAGCATATCTATGAGATGAGCGGTAATCCGTTCCTGACCTCTTTTGCCTCGCTCTTTCACTCTGTCTATCACACCTACTTTACCTCTATTACCCAGGATGAAGTGGTTAAGCTGGATTTACATCAGGCCATTGTCGATGCCATTCAGGACAGTGACGGGCCACGCGCCATGGCAGCCAGCCAGGCGCTGCTTGCCCCACCAGCACGGTAGCCATAACAACAGGAACTCGAATGACAGTAAAAAAAGCACGCAGTATGGCGGGCCTGCCGTGGATAGCGGCAATGGCCTTCTTTATGCAGGCCCTGGATGCGACCATCCTTAATACTGCCCTTCCCGCAATAGCCCAAAGCCTGAACCGTTCTCCGCTGGCGATGCAGTCAGCCATCATCAGTTATACCCTGACCGTTGCGATGCTGATCCCGGTGAGCGGCTGGCTGGCCGATCGCTTCGGCACCCGCCGTGTCTTTATGCTGGCGGTAACGTTGTTTACGCTGGGCTCGCTGGCTTGCGCACTCTCCAGTTCTCTGGGAGAGCTGGTTGTCTTCCGGGTAATCCAGGGGATAGGCGGCGCGATGATGATGCCGGTTGCGCGCCTGGCCCTGTTACGGGCCTACCCGCGCAGCGAGCTGTTGCCGGTGCTTAACTTTGTCACCATGCCGGGCCTGGTCGGGCCGATCCTCGGACCGGTACTGGGTGGCGTGCTGGTCACCTGGGCCAGCTGGCACTGGATATTCCTCATTAATATTCCGATTGGGATCGCCGGGCTTTTCTATGCCCGCAAATTTATGCCGAACTTCACCACCCCACGGCGTAAATTTGATATGGGCGGGTTTTTCCTGTTTGGCCTGAGCCTGGTGCTGTTTTCAAGCGGTATGGAGCTGTTCGGTGAGAAAGTGGTGGCGACCTGGCTGGCTATCTCCATCATTTTCAGCGGCATCGTTCTCTTCCTTCTTTATATCCGTCACGCGCGCCGTCATCCGACGCCGCTTATTTCGCTGTCGCTGTTTAATACTCGAACTTTCTCGGTGGGTATTGCCGGCAACATTGCCTCACGGTTGGGTACCGGTTGTGTTCCTTTCCTTATGCCGCTGATGCTACAGGTCGGGTTTGGTTACCCGGCACTGATTGCGGGCTGCATGATGGCGCCTACGGCGGTGGGCTCGATCCTCGCCAAATCCGGCGTGACGCAATTGCTGCGCCGGCTGGGCTACCGCAGGACGCTGGTTGGCGTGACAATATTTATCGGTGTGATGATTGCACAGTTCTCACTGCAGTCGGCGGCGTTGCCGGTATGGCTGCTGATCCTGCCGCTGTTTGTGCTGGGGATGGCGATGTCCATCCAGTTCACGTCGATGAACACCATTACCCTTGCCGATCTCAACGACGAGAATGCCAGCGGCGGTAACAGCGTGCTGGCGGTGACACAACAGCTGTCGATCAGTCTGGGGGTGGCGGTAAGTGCGGCAGTACTGCGTTTTTATGAAGGGTTCGACAGCACAAATACTGTCGAACAGTTTCACTTCACCTTTATCACCATGGGCGTGCTGACGGTGATCTCGGCGCTGGTCTTTATGCTGCTAAAACCGAAGGATGGTCGTAATCTTATTAAAGATCGGCACAAACCTAAACAGACCCCCGTTCCATCAGAACAGGAGTAAGCTGCAGCCGCTGTTGTTGCAGAGCGGGCTGGGCGATACGGTGGATCAGGACATCAACCGCCAGCTCGCCCAGTTCATCTTTTGGCTGATGGATGGTGGTGAGCGGCGGCGTCATATACTGCGCCAGTTCGATATCGTCATACCCCACCACGGCGATATCGTCCGGGATACGCAGTCCCGCCTGATAAAGCGCCTTGTAAGCCCCTACCGCCATCGCATCATTACCAATAAAGACCGCCTGCGGGCGCTCCTTCTGGGCCAGTAGAGCCTGCATCGCCTCAAACCCGCCGCTAAATTCAAAGTCACCGGTGATTTGATAGCCCTCAGGCACCGGCAAACCGGCACGCGCCATCGCCACCAGGAACCCTTCCAGCCGCAGGCGGGCGGGGGTTTTATCCAGCGGACCGGTAATACAGGCGATGCGGGTGTGGCCTTTATCAATCAGATGCTGTGTCGCCATGTCCCCGCCCAGCAACGAGTTATCCTGGATGAGATCGCTGGTACCGTCGAACGGCGCCCAGTCCATCATCACCGTGGGAACGGAGGGGTAGCGCTGCATAATCTCGGGGGAGGGTTGGTGCGTTTCGGTGCACAGCAATAGCAATCCGTCGACGCGCTTTTGCATCAGCGTCTCCAGATTGCGGTTCATCCGCTGTTCGTCGCCTTCGGTATTGCATAACACCAGGCTGTAGCCACGCTCAAAACAGCTGCGCTCAACGCCGCGCACCAGTTCAGAATAAAAGGGGTTGGTACTGGCCGTAATGAGCATGCCAATGGTACGCGTCTGGTTGAGTTTCAGACTGCGCGCCAGGGCGGAAGGCGCATAATTGAGGGATTTAACGGCAGCCTCGACCTTCTCCCGAATCGCGTCGCTGACGAAGCGATCGTTATTGATGACGTGGGAGACCGTCGAAGTAGAGACGCCCGCCATGCGGGCGACATCTTTCATTGTGGCCAAGCGTTACCTCTGCTGACTTAAAAATTCATCGATCTCATTACGCCATGGTACAGAAGGCTGTGCACCTGGACGGGTCACCGCAATGGCCGCCGCCGCATGGGCAAAGCGGATTGCGTCATCCAGGTGTTCGCCTTCCAGCAGCGCCGTCACCAGCGCACCATTAAAGGTGTCGCCCGCAGCGATGGTATCGACAGCTTTCACCTTAAAGCCAGGAATGCGACGCCCTTCTCCCTCAACGCTGGCCCATACGCCGCGGCTGCCAAGAGTAATGATGACCGTGTGGATGCCTTTGTCGTGCAGGGCTTTCGCCGCGCGCGCCGCATCCTCATCGTTTTCAACGCGAATGCCCGTCAGCTTTTCGGCCTCGGTTTCATTCGGGGTAATAATGTCCACCAGCGCCAGAAGCTCGTCTGATAATACACGGGCTGGCGCGGGATTTAGTACGACAGTGGTATGATTTTCATGAGCAATTTTCGCTGCCGCCAGCACGCTTTCTACCGGGGATTCCAGCTGCATCAGCAGGGCGTCGGCACTGGCGATAAGCGCATGTTGCGCCGCCACTCGTTCAGGTATCAGCGCCGCGTTTGCCCCCGCATGAATACCGATGACATTCTCACCTTCTCCGTTGACAAAAATCAGCGCCACGCCGGTTGATTCACCGTCCACCACGCTCACTGGCGCAATATCGATATTGTCGCTTTCCAGCTGCTGGCGAACGCGATCCCCGGTATCGTCATCGCCGGTACAGGCGATAAAGGCGATGTTCGCCCCGCTACGTCCGGCAGCGACCGCCTGGTTCGCGCCCTTGCCGCCAAAGGCGACCTGGTAGCGATGACCCGTTACGGTTTCGCCCGGTGTCGGGAAAGCGTCAAGGTTAAGAATGTGATCGGCATTAATACTGCCAAGGACGACGAGCTTACCTGCGGTTTTCATAGTTGAAGTGTCCATCAGAGAGTGCCACCGGGATGCCCCGGTGGCGTATGCCACTCTTTTCTTTATATGTTGTCCCTCAGGCAGCCTGCGACTGCCTGAATCGCATATTACTGCTTGATGACCAGTTTCAGGTCAACAGGGTATTTGGCCTGAACTTTCTCGCCCTTCAGCACTTTGTCAGCAGTCTGCACGCCAGTGGCGCCGATCTGCTCTGGCAGCTGAGCGATGGTCGCAGCCAGTTTGCCATCGTTTACCGCTTTTTCACCATCAGGCGTGCCGTCAAATCCAACCACCATCACATCAGATTTACCCGCAGTCTGCAGTGCACGCAGCGCGCCCAGCGCCATTTCATCGTTCTGTGCGAATACCGCTTTAACGTCCGGGTGCGCGGTCAGCAGGTTCTGCATGACGTTCAGGCCCTTAGTACGGTCGAAGTCTGCCGGCTGGCTGGCCAGTACGTTGAATTTGTGGGCAGCAACCGCCTGCTGGAAGCCTTCGCCACGCTCACGCGCTGCGGAAGTCCCGGCGATACCCTGCAGTTCGATAACCTTGGCGCCCTCGCCTGCTTTTTTGGCGATGTAGTCACCGGCGATTTTGCCGCCCAGCACGTTATCAGAGGCAATGTGGCTGACCACTTCGCCTTTAGATGCCTGACGGTCCAGGGTGATCACCGGGATGTTAGCCTGGTTCGCCATCTTCACAGCGTTACCTACCGCATCGGAATCGGTCGGGTTGATCAGCAGAATTTTGGTGCCGCGAACGGTTAAGTCCTGCACGTTAGCCAGCTCTTTTGCCGGGTTGTTCTGGGAGTCGAGGATCACCAGGTTGTAGCCCAGTTTGTCGGCCTCTTTCTGCGCGCCATCCTTCAGGGAGACGAAGAACGGGTTGTTCAGGGTAGAAACCACCAGCGCGATGGTATCTTTCGCCATGGCGTTTGCACTCACGGTTGCGCTCAGCGCGACAGCAGAAACCAGGGTAGCCAGTTTTTTCATGTTCATATCAAAGATGTCCTGTAGTGTCGTCAGTTACTGTTTTTTGTTGTCTACCAGTACCGCCAGCAAAATCACTACCGCTTTGACGATCATCTGGTAATAGGAAGAAACACCTAACAAATTCAATCCATTATTCAGGAAGCCGAGGATCAGCGCACCGATCAGCGTACCGACGATGCGGCCTTTCCCCCCGGCCAGGCTGGTGCCGCCCAGCACGACCGCGGCGATGGCATCCAGCTCATAGCCCGTACCGGCGGTCGGTTGCGCAGACGAGAGACGCGCCACTTCGATAATCCCCGCCAGCGAAGCCAGCAGGCCGCTCAGGGAGTAGACGATAACTTTGACTTTATTGACGCTGATACCGGACAGACGCGTCGCCGCTTCGTTCCCCCCCAGGGCATAGATATAGCGGCCCAGGCGGGTGTGATGCAACATGTACCACGCCGCGAGGAAGACTAACCCCATGATCCAGACCGGCGTCGGGATACCCAGCGGGCGGCCAATACCGAACCAGCCAAACAGATCGGCGTTGTCGGTAAAGCCGGTGTTAACCGGGCTGCCGTTGGTGTAAACCATGGTCACACCGCGCAGCAACAGCATCATCACCAGGGTAGCAATAAACGCCTGAACACGACCTTTCGCCACAATAACACCGGTAACAGCCCCAATAGCCGCACCCAGCGCCAGCGCCGCTGCAACGGCCACCAGCGCGTTGACTTCAATCCCTACAATTGAAGCAGCAACCGCGCCGGTGAGCGCCAGCAGGGAACCGACGGACAGATCGATACCCGAGGTCAGAATCACCAGCGTCATGCCCACCGCCATAATGGCGTTCACGGACGTCTGCTGGAGAATGTTGAACAGGTTATTAACGGTAAAAAAGTTCGGGCTCATGGTAGAGACAATCGCGATCAGCACCAGCAGGGCAATCAGCGATTTTTGTTCCATCAACCATGCCTTCGTGAAATAACGGCGTCCAGAAACAGCCTGGGTAGTCATCTTCTTACTCCTGATCCACGCGATTAAGCTTGCCCACAGCGGCAGCCATCAGAATTTCCTGGGTGGCCTGCTCGCGACTGAATTCACCGCCGAGATGCCCTTCATGCATGACGATAATGCGATCGCTCATGCCTAATACCTCTGGCATCTCGGAAGAGACCAGAATGATGCTTAGCCCGTCAGCCTTAAACTGGTTAATGAGCTGGTAAATCTCTTTTTTGGCGCCAACGTCCACGCCGCGCGTCGGTTCATCAAGAATCAGCACCTTCGGACGGGTCATCAGACCGCGGGCAATCGCCACTTTCTGCTGATTCCCGCCGGAGAGCAGCCCGATAGCCTGTTCCATCGACGGGGTTTTAACATTAAAGAGGCGGATAAAATCGCTGACTGCCTGCTGCTCGTCTTTATGCTTCAGACCACCGCCGCTGCGGCTGAAGTAGCGTAGCGCGGTTAAGGACATGTTCTCTTTCACCGACATGCCCAGTACCAGGCCATCGCGCTTACGGTCTTCGGAGATATAGACGATACCGTTCGCCAGGCCATCCTGCGGAGAACGGGTGACAACTTCATGACCATCAAGGGTGACATAGCCGCTGGTGCGCGGGTTGGCGCCATACAGCACCTTCATCAGCTCGGTACGCCCGGCGCCCATCAGCCCGGCCACGCCGAGGATCTCCCCCTGACGCAGGGTAAAGCTGACATCATGCACCCCAGGGCCAGACAAATTGTCGACCTTCAGGCGGATCTCGCCCGGCGCTTTATCGATACGTGGATACTGGTCTTCCAGCTTACGTCCCACCATCATCTCAATCAGCGTATCTTCGGTGAGGGTCACCACTTCACGCTCGGCAATAAACTGCCCGTCGCGGAAGACGGTGACGTCATCGCAAATCTCGAAGATCTCTTTCATACGGTGGGAGATATAGACAATGCCGCGCCCCTGCGCTTTCAGCTCGCGGATCACGCGGAACAGGGAGTCGGTTTCGGTATCGGTGAGGGCGTCGGTCGGTTCATCCATCACGATAACCCGGGATTCGAAACTCAGGACCTTGGCGATTTCGACCATCTGCTGATCGCCGATAGAGAGTTCGCCCACCAGACGATCGCTCTTAAAGCGCAGATTCAGCTTCGCCAGCAGTTTGTCGGCTTCGGCATACATCTGTTTCCAGTCGATTTTGCCAAAGCGGTTAACAAACTCACGCCCCAGGAAGATGTTCTCCGCGATGGAGAGCTGCGGGATGAGGTTCAGCTCCTGGTGGATGATGCCTATCCCGGCTTCCTGGGAGGATTTCGGGCCGTTGAAGGTGGTCTCTTTTCCCAGCCACAGCAGCGAACCGGCATCGCGTTGATAGATCCCGGTCAGCACTTTCATCATGGTGGATTTGCCAGCGCCGTTTTCGCCCACCAGCGCCATCACGCGCCCGGCGTAAACATTCAGCGCGGCCCCGGAGAGGGCTTTGACGCCCGGGAACGATTTATCGATCCCTTTCAGTTGCAGTAGTGCGTCCATGATGGCCTCAGAAGGTGACGCCAGCACAGAGAATGATATTCGCATACGGGGAACACTCCCCGCTGCGAATCACCGCCTGGCTGTCAGCGGTATTTTTCTTGAACTGCTCGTGCGTTATGTAACTTATTTTTATGGTGTTTCCCTGGTGTTGTTGCAGTTGCTTGATATGGCCAAGCAACGTTTCGTGGAGCTGCGGATTATGTTGTTTGATTTCCGTTGCGAGAATGGCTTCCTCAACCTGCATCTCGGTTGTCACCACATCCAGCACCTGCATAAACGTGGGCACGCCCTGCGTTAATGCCAGATCAATACGCGTTGTGCTGTGGGGAATGGGTAAACCCGCATCACAAACTACCAGCGTATCGGTATGCCCGAGACGGGAGATGACCGATGAGACTTCAGAGTTGAGTACCGTGCCTTTCTTCATTTTCTTGCTCCACTAGCGAAACGTTTCGCTGACATCAGTTTTATCTTACCGATGCGCAGAAAACCACCATGACGTAACAGATTTGTGATCGTTGTCGAAACGTTTCGCTAAGTGAAATGGGGAGATAAATATGGCGGTCAGGCAGGGGTTTTGTAGGCCGGGTAAGCGAAGCGCCACCCGGCATTTTCAGGAGGGATTAAATCTCGACTTGCGTCCCCAGCTCAATCACGCGGTTAGGCGGGATCTCGAACTGGTCAGGCGCGCGCAGGGCGTTACGCTGGAGAATAAGATAGAGCTTCCCACGCAGGCGCAGATACCACGGGCGTTTGCCGATGATCAGCGACTCGTGGGACATAAAGAACGAGGTCTCCATCATCCGGCAGCTTAAACCCTCCAGACCGCAGCGGTGGAACACCTCTTCCACGTTCGGGGTTTCACGCCAGCCGTAGCTGGCCACCACCCGCCAGAAGGTGGGCGACAGCTGCTCTATCTGCACCCGGCGGACGTTATGCACATAGGGCGCATCCTCGGTACGCAGGGTCAACAGGATCACCCGCTCGTGCAGCACTTTGTTGTGCTTGAGGTTGTGCATCAGGGCAAACGGGATCACGTTCAGCGCGCGCGACATATAGACCGCAGTGCCGGGTACGCGCACCGGCGGAGATTTCTCCAGCGAGGCAATCATCGCCTCCAGAGAATTACCGTGTTCATGCATCCGGCGCAGCAGGCGGAAACGCTCGCTCTTCCAGGTGGTCATCACAATGAACATCACCAGACCCAGCGTCAGCGGCAGCCAGCCGCCGGAGACAATCTTGTCGAGGTTCGCGGAGAACAGCGGCACGTCAATACAGAGGAAGCCGACCAGAATCATCCCCACAAGGAATTTATTCCAGTGCCAGTTCCGGTACGCCACCGTGGTAGAGAGGATCGAGGTCAGCACCATCGTACCGGTAACGGCAATACCGTAGGCCGCCGCCAGGTTACTGGAGTGCTCGAAGCTGACGATAACAATTACCACCGCGACATAAAGCAGCCAGTTAACGAAAGGAATGTAGATCTGGCCCGACTCCATCTCGGAGGTATGGATGATACGCATTGGCGAAAGATAGCCCAGACGTACCGCCTGGCGGGTCAGGGAGAAGACGCCGGAAATCACCGCCTGAGAAGCAATCACCGTCGCCAGCGTCGCCAGGATCAGCATCGGCACCAGCGCCCAGTCAGGTGCCAGCAGGAAGAACGGGTTTTTAATCGCTTCCGGATGTTTGAGCAGCAGCGCCCCCTGGCCGAAGTAGTTCAGCACCAGCGACGGCAGCACCACTAAAAACCAGGCCACGCGAATAGGCAGCTTACCGAAGTGGCCCATATCGGCATAGAGCGCTTCAACACCGGTAATAGAGAGCACCACCGCGCCCAGCGCGATAAACGACACGGTTTTGTATTCGAGGAAGAAATGCACTGCCCACATCGGATTCAGGGCATGCAGCACTTCCGGGTTAGCAATGATGCTGCGTAACCCCAGCGCCGCCAGGATCAGGAACCAGGAGAGCATAATCGGCGCGAAGAGTTTGCCCACCAGCCCGGTACCGTGTTTCTGAATAACAAACAGCAGGGTCAAAACAAGTATGGCCAGCGGGACAACCCACTCATCAAGATGCGGCGCGATAATCTCAAGCCCCTCTATCGCCGACAGCACCGAGATAGCAGGGGTGATCACCACTTCACCATAGAAGAAGCTGCCACCCACCAGGCCAATGATGACCAGGAACGAGGTCATTCTGGCGGACGTATTGCGTCCGGCAAGCGACATCAGGGTCAGGATCCCACCTTCACCGGCGTTATCTGCACGCATCACGAAGGAGAGATATTTAACAGAAACCACCAGGATCAGCAGCCAGAAGATCAGGGACAGAAAACCAAACACAGCGTCGCGTTCAACGCCAAATCCAAACTGACCGGACAAACATTCGCGCAGCGTATAAAGCGGGCTGGTGCCGATATCACCGTAGACAACGCCGATCGCCGCGAGCGTAATTGCGGGTAATGATTGCTTATTATCAGTGCTCATAGACTAGTCTTTTCGTTTAAATAACAAATGTGTGCTTAGTCCCTTGGCCCACAAAAAGCGCACAGTATGCACGATTAATCTTAGAATCGTACCCCTAAATGCCACCTCATTAACGTAGCGCAAAGAAAATAGCACCGTGGTTCAGTCTATTACCAGCCCGGAACGAAACGTCTATACTCGCTTCAATTAGCCGGGGGTACGGCGAAAGGATGCAAAAACAATTATGGCTCACACTCATTTATTAGCAGAAAGAATTTCCCGTCTCAGCGGTGCACTGGAGAAAGGGCTCTATGAACGTAGCCACGCCATTCGCCTCTGTTTACTGGCGGCGTTGAGCGGCGAAAGCGTATTTCTGCTGGGGCCGCCCGGCATCGCAAAAAGCCTGATTGCCCGCAGGCTGAAGTTCGCTTTTCAGCAAGCCAGGGCGTTTGAATACCTGATGACCCGCTTTTCCACGCCGGAAGAGGTCTTTGGTCCGCTCTCCATTCAGGCGTTAAAAGATGAAGGGCGGTACGAACGGTTAACCACCGGCTATCTGCCGGAAGCGGAAATTGTCTTTCTCGATGAGATCTGGAAAGCCGGCCCGGCGATCCTGAATACCCTGCTTACCGCCATTAACGAACGCCGGTTTCGCAACGGCGCGCATGAGGAGAAAATTCCGATGCGCCTGCTGGTGGCAGCATCCAACGAACTGCCCGAAGCCGACAGCAGCCTCGAAGCGCTGTATGACCGTATGCTGATCCGCCTGTGGCTCGATAAGGTGCAGGACAAAGCGAACTTCCGCTCGCTGCTGACCAGCCAGCAGGATGAAAACGATAACCCGGTGCCTGCCGCATTGCAGGTGACGGACGAGGAGTATCAGCAGTGGCAGCAGGACATTGGCAAAATCACCCTGCCTGATGCGGTGTTCGACTTGGTCTTTATGCTGCGCCAGCAGCTTGATGCCCTGCCGGGGGCGCCTTACGTCTCCGATCGCCGCTGGAAGAAAGCCATCCGCCTGCTGCAGGCCAGCGCGCTGTTCAGCGGTCGCGATGCGGTGGCGCCAATCGATCTGATCCTGCTGAAGGATTGCCTCTGGCACGACGCCAGCGGCATGAATCTGATGCAGCAGCAGCTGGAAATATTGATGACCGGACACGCGTGGGGACAGCAGGAGATGTTGAACCAGCTCGGGGCCATTACCCAGCGCCGCCTTCAGCTTCAGCAGCAGCAGAGCGACAAAACCGCCCTGCGCGTTATCCGTCAGAGCGGCATGTTCGCCCGTCGCCCACACTATGAATTACCGGCAGAACTGAGTGATACCACCCTGACGCTGCTCCTCCAGCAGCCGCTCAAGCTCCACGATATGCAGGTAATTCACATCACCCTCGAGCGGGAAACGCTGGCGCAGTGGCTGACCAAAGGCGGCGAGATCCGCGGCAAACTCAACGGCATTGGTTTCGCCCAGCCGCTCAACATGGAAGTGGACGGCAGCCTGCATCTGGTGATCCGCGACGTCAGTTTGCAGGGATCGCGTCTTGCGCTGCCCGGAACCGCGTCGGAAAGCGTGCCGGAAGAGATCAAACAGCAGCTGGAAGCGCTGGATAATCAGTGGCACCTCCAGCACACGCGCTTCAGCGAGCAGCAAAAATGTCTGTTCATCCACAGCGACTGGCTGGGGCGGATTGAAGCCAGCCTGCAGGATGTGAGCGCGCAGATCAAACAGGCGCGTCAATGCTGACGCTGGATACCCTCAACGTCATGCTTGCCGTCGGCGAGGAGGGCATGATCGAA
This sequence comes from Leclercia sp. M-A074-M, assembly GCF_965195605.1. NCBI lineage: Bacteria > Pseudomonadati > Pseudomonadota > Gammaproteobacteria > Enterobacterales > Enterobacteriaceae > Leclercia > Leclercia sp. M-A074-M. Next base: position 12,245 of record NZ_CBDAHM010000009.1, read on the forward strand.
GAGATCATCCTCACTCTGCTGGCCTCGCCGCAGCTGGCGATCTTTTTCGAAAAATTCCCGCGCCTTAAAACCGCCATTACCGACGATCTTCCTCGTTGGCGGGAAAATCTCCGTAAAAGGCTGAAAGATACCCGCGTCCCGCCGGAACTCACCGAAGAGGTGATGTGTTATCAGCAGAGCCAGTTACTCTCTACCCCCCAGCTTATCGTCCAGCTGCCGCAGATTTTAACCCTGCTGGACAAGGTTCACTCCCCCTTTGCCGGCCAGGCGCGGCAGCTGGTGGTGGATAACGCCACCTTTACCCCCGCCCTGCATACCCTCTTTTTACAGCGCTGGCGGCTGAGCCTGGTGGTGCAGGCCACCTCCCTGAATCAGCAGTTACTGGAAGAGGAGCGCGAACAGCTGCTCAGCGAAGTACAGGAGCGGATGACCCTGGCCGGGGCGCTGGAGCCGGTACTGGTGGAGAATGAAAATTCCGCCGGTCGCCTCTGGGATATGAGCGCCGGTCAGCTCAAGCGGGGGGATCATCAGCTTATCGTTCGCTACGGCGATTTTCTGGCACAGCAGCCGGAGCTGATGCAACTGGCGGAACAGCTGGGCCGTTCGCGGGAGGCGAAGTCGGTGCCAAAAAAGGATGCCCCGCTGGAAACCTTCCGCACCCTGGTGCGCGAACCGGCGACGGTGCCGGAGCAGGTGGACGGACTGCAGCAGAGCGATGACATTCTGCGCCTGCTGCCGCCAGAGCTGGCGACCCTCGGCATCACAGAACTTGAGTACGAATTTTACCGTCGGCTAGTGGAGAAGCAGCTCCTCACTTACCGTCTGCAAGGCGATGCCTGGCGGGAGAAGGTGAGCCAGCGCCCGGCTGTGCATCAGGATTTCGACGAACAACCCCGCGGGCCGTTTATCGTCTGCGTGGATACGTCCGGTTCGATGGGAGGATTCAACGAGCAGTGCGCCAAAGCCTTCTGTCTGGCCCTGATGCGCGTGGCGCTCGCCGACAGACGACGTTGCTTTATCATGCTGTTTTCCAGCGAGGTGGTGGGCTACGAACTCTCGGGCCAGCACGGTCTGGAGCAGGCGATCCGTTTCTTAAGCCAGCGCTTTCGCGGCGGTACCGATCTCGCCAGCTGTTTTCGCGCCATTATTGAGCGGATGCAGGGCGGCGAGTGGTATGACGCCGACGCGGTGGTGATTTCAGACTTTATTTCCCAGCGGCTGCCGGAAGAGGTGGTGAGTAAGGTGAAGGTACTGCAGCAGGTCCACCAGCATCGTTTTCATGCCGTGGCGATGTCCACACATGGAAAACCCGGCATCATGCGCATCTTCGATCATATCTGGCGCTTTGATACCGGGTTGCGTAGCCGCCTGCTGCAGCGCTGGAAACGCTAATTACAGCAGGGCGTCGACGCTGTCACGAACCTGCTGCGGCCATACGCCACACTGAACCTGGCCGATATGGGAGAGTTGCAGCAGTAACATGGTCAGACGAGACTGGCCGATACCGCCGCCGATGGTCTGCGGCATCTCGCCACGCAGCAGCGCCTGGTGCCACTCCAGCTTAAGGCGATCTTCATCACCGGTAATAGCCAGCTGGCGCTTCAGCGCCTCGGCATCCACGCGGATCCCCATGGAAGAGAGTTCAAACGCATCTTCCAGCACCGGGTTCCAGACCAGAATATCGCCGTTCAGGCCCGCCAGGCCGCTCTCGCCTTCGCTGCTCCAGTCATCATAATCCGGCGCACGTACATCGTGACGCTGACCATGAGACAGCTTGCCGCCGATCCCGATCAGGAATACGGCCCCTAACTCTTTGGCGATCGCACGCTCACGCCCTTTGGCATCCAGATCCGGGAAGCGGCTCAGCAGCTCCTGGCTGTGGACAAAGTGGATCGTCTCCGGCAGGAACGGGGTCAGGCCAAACTCTTTGCTGACCGCCGCCTCGGTGGCTTTGATCCCGGCATAAATGGCTTCTACCGTCGCTTTCAGCGTACCGGTATGACGTTCGCCATCACCCATAACGCGTTCCCAGTCCCACTGGTCAACGTAAACAGAGTGAATCGCGGTAAGACGGTCTTCATCGGGGCGAAGGGCTTTCATGTGCGTGTAAAGCCCTTCGCCCGCGCTGAAGTCGTGTTGTCCCAGGGTTTGACGCTTCCACTTCGCAAGGGAATGGACCACTTCGAACTGGGCGTCTGGCAGTGTTTTCACTTTCACCTGAACCGCTTTTTCGCAACCAGACAGGTTGTCCTGCGTCCCGTCGCCCACGCGGCTTAAGATAGGTGCCTGGACTTCAACCAGGCCCAGCTTCTCTTCCAGCTGGCGGGAAAAGTGGGATTTAACGAAACTGATCTGGCGTTGTTGTGCGATGTAAGCGGTTTTCATTATTTATACTCCTGCGTCCTGTTGGCATTGATTAAGCAACAAAAAAGAGCCTCTTTCAATAATCCAACAATAAAACTCCCGACTCACTTTTAAATCGCTAAAATTACCCGCTAAAATAGAGTGATTCATTAATCTTCATAAGAAAAAGCTATGGAAAATTATCAGATCGACAATCTGGACCGCGGCATTCTCGAGGCGCTGATGGCTAACGCACGTACCGCCTACGCAGAACTGGCAAAACAGTTTGGCGTCAGCCCGGGGACCATTCACGTGCGCGTAGAGAAGATGAAACAGGCGGGGATCATTACCGGCGCCCATATTGACGTCAGTCCGAAACAGCTGGGGTATGACGTCTGCTGTTTTATCGGCATCATCCTTAAGAGCGCTAAAGACTACCCTTCAGCGCTGGCAAAACTGAATGCGCTGGATGAAGTGACCGAGGCCTACTACACCACCGGCCACTACAGCATCTTTATTAAGGTGATGTGCCGATCGATCGACGCTTTGCAACAGGTACTTATCAACAAGATCCAAACAATCGATGAAATTCAGTCCACCGAGACGTTGATCTCCCTGCAGAACCCGATCATGCGTACCATCCGCCCGTAGCCGGGCAAAATAATTACCACATTTTCCACAGGTAGATCCCAGCTCGTTCACAGCGTACAATGTCCTCCTGTTTATCTGAGCGAGCGATCAATGGCGGACATTACTCTTATTAGCGGCAGCACCCTTGGCGGCGCTGAATATGTCGCGGAACACCTGGCCGAAAAGCTGGAAGACGCGGGCTTTTCTACTGAAACGCTGCATGGACCGTTATTAGAGGATCTCCAGCTCGACGGGATCTGGCTGTTGATCACCTCCACCCACGGTGCGGGGGATCTTCCGGATAACCTTCTTCCTTTATATGAAGAGTTAAAAGAGCAGCAGCCCGACCTGACGAACGTCCGGTTTGGTGCCATTGGTATTGGCAGCCGGGAGTACGACACCTTCTGCGGCGCCGTTGAGAAGGTCGAGACCGAACTGAAGTCCTGCGGGGCACAACAGATCGGTGAAACGCTGAAGATCAACATCCTCGATCATGATATTCCGGAAGATCCAGCCGAACTTTGGCTGGCGGAATGGAAAAATTTACTCAAAACAGATTAAAGATCGTGCGATCAGATGTGGATAACTCTGGTTAAAAGCTTGGATCAACCGGTAGTTATCCAAAGAACAACCCGTGATGACTTTTTGTGCTGTGTATAACATCACGATCTGATCCCAGCTTATACGTCGCAGGATCACCGATCATTCACAGCAAACGATCCTCTCTAAGCACATGATCTTCTTTGGGAGATCCGGCTTATCCACAGAAACCCGCGATCCTAATAAGAGATCACAATAAAACAGATCTCTAAATAAAAAGATCTTCTTTTTAATAGCCAGGATCCCAGTGCTTTCTCGAACGACTAAAGTTGAGTAGAATCCACGGCCCGGGCTTCAATCCATTTTCTTACCGCTTTACGCGAGGCAGACCACCATGTTTTATCAGGATCCTTTTGACGTCATTATCATTGGCGGGGGTCATGCAGGCACCGAGGCCGCAATGGCCGCGGCGCGAATGGGTCAGCAGACCCTGCTTTTGACACACAATATCGACACGCTAGGACAGATGTCCTGTAATCCGGCGATTGGCGGCATTGGGAAAGGACACCTGGTAAAAGAAGTGGATGCACTTGGCGGCCTGATGGCAACCGCGATCGATCATGCGGGTATCCAGTTTAGGATACTAAACGCGAGCAAAGGTCCCGCCGTTCGAGCGACCCGTGCTCAGGCGGACCGCGTGCTCTACCGCCAGGCCGTGCGTACCGCGCTGGAGAATCAGCCGAACCTGATGATCTTCCAGCAGGCGGTTGAGGATCTGATTGTGGAAAACGATCGTGTCGTTGGCGCCGTGACCCAGATGGGTCTGAAGTTCCGTGCCAAAGCCGTCGTGCTGACCGTCGGGACCTTCCTTGACGGCAAAATTCATATCGGACTGGACAACTACAGCGGTGGCCGTGCTGGCGATCCGCCGTCCATTCCCCTTTCACGCCGTCTGCGCGAGCTGCCGCTGCGCGTCAGCCGCCTGAAAACCGGTACGCCACCGCGTATCGACGCCCGCACCATTGATTTCAGCGTGCTGGCCCAACAGCACGGCGATAACCCGATGCCGGTCTTCTCGTTCATGGGTAGCGTGGATCAACATCCGCGCCAGGTGCCGTGCTATGTCACGCACACTAACGAGAAAACACATGACGTGATCCGCAGTAACCTCGATCGCAGCCCGATGTATGCCGGTGTGATCGAAGGGATCGGCCCACGCTACTGTCCGTCGATCGAAGACAAGGTAATGCGCTTCGCCGATCGTAACCAGCACCAGATCTTCCTGGAGCCTGAAGGGCTGACCTCCAACGAGATCTACCCGAACGGTATCTCCACCAGCCTGCCTTTCGACGTGCAGATGCAGATCGTCCGTTCCATGCAGGGGATGGAGAATGCGAAGATCGTCCGTCCGGGCTATGCCATTGAGTATGACTTCTTCGATCCACGTGACCTGAAGCCAACCCTGGAGAGCAAATTTATCCAGGGGCTCTTCTTCGCCGGTCAGATCAACGGCACAACCGGTTACGAAGAGGCTGCCGCTCAGGGGCTGCTGGCTGGTCTGAACGCCGCGCGCTTCTCGGCCGAAAAAGAGGGCTGGGCGCCGGGTCGTTCTCAGGCTTATCTGGGCGTACTGGTGGACGACCTCTGCACCCTCGGCACCAAAGAGCCGTACCGCATGTTTACCTCCCGCGCGGAATACCGTCTGATGCTGCGTGAAGACAACGCCGACCTGCGCCTGACCGAAATCGGTCGTGAGCTGGGGCTGGTGGATGATGCACGCTGGGCGCGCTTCAACGAGAAGCTGGAGAACATCGAGCGTGAACGTCAGCGCCTCAAATCGACCTGGGTCAACCCAACAGCCGAGTCTGTAGACGAAGTGAATGCTCACCTGTCTGCGCCGCTCTCCCGTGAAGCCAGCGGGGAAGATCTGCTCCGCCGTCCGGAGATGACCTACGACCAGCTAATCCAGATGACGCCGTTTGCGCCGGGTCTGGAGGATGTCCAGGCTGCTGAGCAGGTCGAAATCCAGGTGAAATACGAAGGCTATATCGCCCGTCAGCAGGATGAGATCGAGAAACAGCAGCGTAACGAGAGTACGATCCTGCCCGCCACGCTGGATTACCGTCTGGTTAACGGCCTCTCCAACGAGGTGATCGCCAAGCTGAATGACCATAAACCGTCGTCTATCGGCCAGGCATCGCGTATTTCAGGCGTCACGCCTGCGGCCATCTCCATTCTGCTGGTGTGGCTGAAAAAACAGGGTATGCTGCGCCGCAGCGCTTAATTGTAAGAACTGCCCGGTGGCGCAGCGCTTACCGGGCCTACAGAATTCCGTAGGGCGGGCTCGCGTAGCGCCACCCGCCCACACCTATCTCAACAGGTATTCGCCGTGCTCAACAAACTCACTCGTCTGCTGGAACAAGCCGGTATTTCGCTCACCGATCACCAGAAAAATCAGCTGGTGGGGTATGTCGACATGCTGAACAAATGGAACAAGGCCTATAATCTCACCTCGGTTCGCGATCCGAACGAGATGCTGATTCGTCACATCCTCGACAGCATCGTGGTGGCGCCGCATCTCAAAGGAGAGCGTTTTATCGACGTGGGAACGGGGCCGGGTCTGCCAGGTATTCCACTCTCTATCGTTCGTCCCGAGAGCCATTTCACGCTGCTGGACAGCCTGGGCAAGCGCGTACGCTTCCTGCGTCAGGTTCAGCATGAACTGAAGCTGGAAAACATTTATCCGGTGCAGAGTAGGGTAGAGGCGTTCCCCGCCGAGCCGCCATTTGATGGTGTGATCAGCCGGGCCTTTGCCTCGCTCAATGACATGATCGACTGGTGTAAGCATCTGCCTGCGGAAAATGGCCGCTTCTATGCCCTGAAAGGGGTGCTGCCGGAAGACGAAATCGCGCAGATGCCTGAAGGTTTTGAGGTGGAAGAGGCGATTAAATTGCATGTTCCCCAGCTGGAAGGCGAGCGTCATCTGGTGATCGTTAAGCCAAAATATTTTTAAAAATATAATAAAAAATGTGGAATTTGTGCTGTTCTTAGGATGTTAAAAATTACGCGACAGGCTAAGAAATAGACAAGGTTAATTTAACCACTTTTTTACTGGGGATTTTCTTTGGGTTAACCTGGACATGTAGTTAACCCAAAAGATAATAAACACCGAAAATATCAGCTTGCTAAAAGTAGGGAAGAGTAATCAGATTGTAATGTTAAATATTTATTAAAAATGTCAATAAAAGGTTTTTGTTGTATACAGGGCTGTTTTGAGAATAGTTGCTGAAATTAATCTTTAATATCATAAAGATGAAATATAACGTTTTACCGCTTTAATTTATTCGACCTTATCGTAAATGTGTATTTTGTGATCTCGTGCACGCTTTATCGTCAACGTTTCCGCGTTGTTTGCAGTTTTGACGCGCCATTCATAGTTTGACGAAAAGTTAAGAAATAGCGCCGGGGAAAAATATTTAAACATTTATTCACCTTTTCGCTACTTATTGTTTGAAATCACGGGGACGCACCGTATAATTTGTCCGCTTTTTGCTGCTTGACTCTGAGCCTTAAAGAACGTTTTATACGACACGCGACATACCTCGAAGTGAGCAGGAGTAAAAACGTGATATCAGTGTCGCTCTTGAGTCGAAACGTTGCTCGTAAGCTTCTGTTCATTCAGTTTCTGGCGGTGATGGCAAGTGGATTGCTGTTCTGCCTCAAAGACCCCTTCTGGGGCATCTCTGCGGTAAGCGGAGGTTTGGCAGTGGTTGTGCCAAACATGTTGTTTATGATTTTTGCCTGGCGTCATCAGGCGCATACACCTGCCAAAGGCCGCATGGCCTGGTCCTTCGCCCTCGGCGAAGTGTGTAAGGTGTTGCTGACCTTTGCCCTCCTGGTGGTGGCGCTGGCGGTTTTTAAAGTGGTATTTTTGCCGCTGATAGTGACGTGGGTTTTGGTGCTGGTGGTACAAATTCTGGCGCCAGCTGTAATCAATAACAAAGGGTAAAAGGCATCATGGCTTCAGAAAATATGACGCCGCAGGATTACATAGGTCACCATCTGAACAACCTTCAGTTGGACTTACGTACATTCTCGCTGGTGGATCCGCATAACCCCCCAGCCACCTTCTGGACGATTAATATCGACTCCATGTTCTTCTCGGTGGTACTGGGTCTGTTGTTCCTGGCCATTTTCCGCGGCGTTGCGAAACGTGCGACCAGCGGCGTTCCAGGGAAATTCCAGACGTTTATCGAAATGATCATTGGCTTTGTCCACGGTAGCGTCAAAGACATGTACCACGGTAAGAGCAAGGTAATTGCGCCGCTGGCGCTGACCGTCTTTGTCTGGGTCTTCCTGATGAACCTGATGGACCTGCTGCCGATCGACCTGCTGCCGTTTATCGGCGAGCATATCTTCGGTCTGCCTGCGCTGCGTGTGGTGCCGTCTGCTGACGTGAACATCACCCTGTCTATGGCGCTGGGCGTATTCATCCTGATTCTTTTCTACAGCATCAAAATGAAAGGTGTAGGCGGCTTCGTGAAAGAGCTTACCCTGCAGCCGTTCAACCACTGGGCGTTTATTCCGATCAACCTGATTCTGGAAGGCGTTAGCCTGCTGTCCAAACCGATTTCCCTCGGTCTGCGACTGTTCGGCAACATGTATGCGGGTGAGCTGATTTTCATTCTGATCGCGGGTCTTCTGCCGTGGTGGTCACAGTGGGTTCTGAATGTGCCGTGGGCCATTTTCCACATCCTGATCATTACGCTGCAAGCCTTTATCTTCATGGTTCTGACGATCGTCTATCTGTCGATGGCGTCTGAAGAGCACTGATTCTTTACCAACACTACTACGTTTTAACTGAAACAAACTGGAGACTGTCATGGAAAACCTGAATATGGATCTGCTGTACATGGCTGCCGCTGTGATGATGGGTCTGGCGGCTATCGGTGCTGCGATCGGTATCGGCATCCTCGGGGGTAAATTCCTGGAAGGCGCAGCGCGTCAGCCAGATCTGATTCCTCTGCTGCGTACTCAGTTCTTTATCGTTATGGGTCTGGTGGATGCTATCCCGATGATCGCTGTAGGTCTGGGTCTGTACGTGATGTTTGCTGTCGCGTAGTAAGTCGTTTAAACCCTAAGCCACAGTTGTAAATTTAAAGAGGTATTGTGCTGTGAACATGAACGCAACAATCCTCGGCCAGGCCATCGCGTTTGTTATCTTTGTCTGGTTCTGCATGAAGTATGTATGGCCGCCTTTAATGGCTGCCATCGAAAAACGTCAGAAAGAAATTTCTGACGGCCTGGCTTCTGCAGAACGCGCTAAGAAAGATTTGGACCTTGCACAGGCCAACGCGACCGACCAGCTGAAAAAAGCGAAAGCGGAAGCCCAGGTAATCATCGAGCAGGCGAACAAACGTCGTTCTCAGATCCTGGACGAAGCGAAAGCTGAAGCAGAACAGGAACGTACTAAAATCGTGACACAAGCGCAGGCAGAAATTGATGCCGAGCGTAAACGTGCTCGCGAAGAGCTGCGTAAGCAGGTCGCGATTCTGGCTGTTGCTGGCGCCGAGAAGATCATCGAACGTTCCGTGGATGAAGCTGCTAACAGCGACATCGTGGACAAACTTGTCGCTGAACTGTAAGGAGGGAGGGGCTGATGTCTGAATTTGTTACGGTAGCTCGCCCCTACGCCAAAGCAGCTTTTGACTTTGCTATCGAACACCAAAATGTCGATCGCTGGCAGAACATGCTGGCGTTTGCCGCTGAGGTAACGAAAAACGAACATATGGCTGAGATGCTTTCTGGCGCCCTGGCGCCTGAAACCCTCGCCGATTCGTTCATCGCCATTTGCGGTGAGCAGCTGGACGCCAACGGCCAGAACCTGATTCGGGTAATGGCAGAAAATGGTCGTCTGAAAGCGCTCCCGGATGTTCTCGAGCAGTTTGAGCACTTGCGTGCCCTCAGTGAAGCCACTGTTGAAGTTCACGTAACTTCTGCGACTGAACTGAGTAACGAACAGCTTGCGAAAATCACCGCCGCGATGGAAAAACGTCTGTCACGCAAAGTGAAGCTGAATTGCAATATCGATAAGTCTGTAATGGCAGGCGTAATCATCCGTGCGGGTGATATGGTCATTGATGGCAGCGTACGCGGCCGTCTTGAGCGCCTTGCAGACGTCTTGCAGTCTTAAGGGGACTGGAGCATGCAACTGAATTCCACCGAAATCAGCGAACTGATCAAGCAGCGCATTGCTCAGTTCAGTGTTGTGAGTGAAGCTCACAACGAAGGTACTATTGTTTCTGTAAGCGACGGTGTTATCCGCATCCACGGCCTGGCCGATTGTATGCAGGGTGAAATGATCTCCCTGCCGGGTAACCGTTACGCTATCGCACTGAACCTGGAGCGCGACTCCGTAGGTGCAGTTGTGATGGGTCCTTACGCTGACCTCGCCGAAGGCATGAAGGTTAAGTGTACTGGCCGTATTCTTGAAGTTCCAGTTGGCCGCGGCCTGCTGGGTCGCGTGGTGAACACCCTGGGTGCGCCAATCGACGGTAAAGGTCCGGTTGAGCACGATGGCTTCTCCCCAATCGAAGTTATCGCACCGGGCGTAATCGATCGTCAGTCCGTCGACCAGCCGGTGCAGACCGGTTATAAATCCGTTGACGCCATGATCCCAATCGGCCGTGGCCAGCGTGAGCTGATCATCGGTGACCGTCAGACCGGTAAAACCGCGATGGCAATCGATGCGATCATCAACCAGCGCGATTCCGGCATCAAATGTGTGTACGTAGCTATCGGCCAGAAAGCGTCCACCATCTCTAACGTGGTGCGTAAACTGGAAGAGCACGGCGCGCTGTCCAATACCATCGTTGTTGTGGCGACCGCTTCTGAATCTGCTGCACTGCAATATCTGGCACCGTATGCCGGTTGCGCAATGGGCGAATACTTCCGTGACCGCGGTGAAGATGCACTGATCGTATACGATGACCTGTCTAAACAGGCTGTTGCTTACCGTCAGGTTTCCCTGCTGCTCCGTCGTCCACCTGGACGTGAAGCATTCCCGGGCGACGTATTCTATCTGCACTCCCGTCTGCTGGAGCGTGCATCCCGCGTTAACGCGGAATACGTTGAGAACTTCACCAAAGGTGAAGTGAAGGGTAAAACGGGCTCTCTGACCGCTCTGCCGATCATTGAAACCCAGGCGGGTGACGTTTCTGCGTTCGTTCCGACCAACGTAATCTCCATTACCGATGGTCAGATCTTCCTGGAAACCAACCTGTTTAACTCCGGTATTCGTCCGGCGGTTAACCCGGGTATCTCCGTATCCCGTGTGGGTGGTGCAGCGCAGACCAAGATCATCAAGAAACTGTCCGGTGGTATCCGTACCGCACTGGCACAGTATCGTGAACTGGCAGCGTTCTCCCAGTTTGCATCCGATCTTGACGATGCAACCCGTAAACAGCTTGACCACGGTCAGAAAGTGACCGAACTGCTGAAACAGAAACAGTATGCCCCTATGTCAGTCGCACAGCAGGGCCTGGTACTGTTCGCAGCAGAACGTGGTTATCTGGGGGATGTAGAACTGGCGAAAATCGGTAGCTTTGAAGCCGCACTGCTGGCTTACGCTGACCGTGACCATGCTCCACTGATGCAAGAGATCAACCAGTCCGGTGGCTATAACGACGAAATCGAAGGCAAGCTGAAGAGCCTGCTCGATTCCTTCAAAGCAACCCAGTCCTGGTAACGTCTGGCGGTCTGTCTTAGGACAGACCGCAAGGCATTGAGGAGAAGCTCATGGCCGGCGCAAAAGAGATACGTAGTAAGATCGCAAGCGTCCAGAACACGCAAAAGATCACTAAAGCGATGGAGATGGTCGCCGCTTCCAAAATGCGTAAATCGCAGGAACGTATGGCGGCCAGCCGTCCTTATGCAGATACCATGCGCAAAGTGATTGGTCACCTTGCGAGCGGTAATCTGGAATATAAGCACCCTTACCTGGAAGAACGCGACGTTAAGCGCGTGGGCTACCTGGTGGTGTCTACCGACCGTGGTTTGTGCGGCGGCTTGAACATTAACCTGTTCAAAAAACTGCTGGCGGATATGAAAGCATGGTCCGATAAAGGCGTTCAAAGCGATATCGCGATGATTGGCTCTAAGGGCGTCTCTTTCTTTAATTCCGTAGGCGGCAATATCGTCGCCCAGGTGACCGGTATGGGTGATAACCCGTCCCTGTCCGAACTGATCGGTCCGGTTAAAGTGATGTTGCAGGCCTATGATGAAGGCCGTCTGGACAGGCTGTACGTTGTAAACAACAAATTTATTAACACCATGTCACAGGTTCCGACCCTCACTCAGCTGCTGCCGTTACCGGCATCAGAAGATGAAGAGTTACAGCATAAAGCCTGGGATTACCTGTATGAACCGGATCCAAAACCGCTGCTGGATACCTTGCTGCGTCGTTATGTTGAATCTCAGGTTTATCAGGGCGTGGTAGAAAACCTGGCTAGCGAGCAGGCCGCACGTATGGTGGCGATGAAAGCCGCTACCGATAATGGTGGCAGCCTGATCAAAGAGCTGCAGTTGGTATACAACAAAGCTCGTCAGGCCAGCATTACTCAGGAACTCACCGAGATCGTCTCGGGGGCCGCCGCGGTTTAACCAGGTTTACGAATTACGTAGAGGATTCAAGATGGCTACTGGAAAGATTGTCCAGGTAATCGGCGCCGTAGTTGACGTCGAATTCCCTCAGGATGCCGTACCGCGCGTGTACGATGCTCTTGAGGTTCAGAATGGTAACGAAAATCTGGTGCTGGAAGTTCAGCAGCAGCTCGGTGGCGGTATCGTGCGTACCATCGCCATGGGTTCTTCCGACGGTCTGCGTCGTGGTCTGGAAGTAAAAGACCTTGAGCACCCAATTGAAGTACCAGTAGGTAAAGCAACCCTGGGTCGTATCATGAACGTCCTGGGTCAGCCGATCGACATGAAAGGCGATATCGGCGAAGAAGAGCGTTGGGCTATCCACCGTTCAGCACCTTCCTATGAAGAGCTGTCCAGCTCTCAGGAACTGCTGGAAACCGGCATCAAAGTTATCGACCTGATGTGTCCGTTTGCGAAGGGCGGTAAAGTTGGTCTGTTCGGTGGTGCGGGTGTAGGTAAAACCGTAAACATGATGGAGCTGATCCGTAACATCGCGATCGAGCACTCCGGTTACTCCGTGTTTGCGGGCGTAGGTGAGCGTACTCGTGAGGGTAACGACTTCTACCACGAAATGACCGACTCTAACGTTCTGGATAAAGTATCCCTGGTTTACGGCCAGATGAACGAGCCACCTGGAAACCGTCTGCGCGTTGCGCTGACCGGTCTGACCATGGCTGAGAAATTCCGTGACGAAGGTCGTGACGTACTGCTGTTCGTCGACAACATCTACCGTTACACCCTGGCCGGTACGGAAGTATCCGCACTGCTGGGTCGTATGCCATCAGCGGTAGGCTACCAGCCGACCCTGGCGGAAGAGATGGGTGTTCTGCAGGAACGTATCACCTCTACCAAAACCGGTTCTATTACCTCCGTTCAGGCGGTATACGTACCTGCGGATGACTTGACTGACCCATCCCCAGCAACCACCTTTGCGCACTTAGACGCAACCGTGGTACTGAGCCGTCAGATCGCGTCTCTGGGTATCTACCCGGCCGTTGACCCGCTGGACTCCACCAGCCGTCAGCTGGATCCACTGGTAGTAGGTCAGGAACACTACGACACCGCGCGTGGCGTACAGTCCCTGCTGCAGCGTTATCAGGAACTGAAAGACATCATCGCCATCCTGGGTATGGATGAACTGTCTGAAGAAGACAAACTGGTGGTAGCACGTGCGCGTAAGATCCAGCGCTTCCTGTCCCAGCCGTTCTTCGTAGCAGAAGTATTTACCGGTTCTCCGGGCAAATACGTTGCGCTGAAAGACACCATCCGTGGCTTTAAAGGCATCATGGAAGGCGAATACGATCACCTGCCGGAGCAGGCGTTCTATATGGTGGGTTCCATCGACGAAGCCGTAGAAAAAGCCAAAAAACTTTAACGCCTTAATCGGAGGGTGATATGGCAATGACTTACCACCTGGACGTCGTCAGCGCAGAGCAACAAATGTTCTCTGGTCTGGTCGAGAAAATCCAGGTAACGGGTAGCGAAGGTGAACTGGGTATTTTCCCGGGTCACGCCCCGCTGCTCACCGCCATTAAGCCTGGTATGATCCGCATCGTTAAACAGTTCGGTCATGAAGAGTTTATCTATCTGTCTGGCGGCATTATTGAAGTGCAGCCTGGTAGCGTGACCGTACTGGCTGATACCGCAATTCGTGGCCAGGATCTCGACGAAGCGCGAGCTCTGGAATCGAAGCGTAAAGCAGAAGAGCACATTAAGAGCTCTCATGGCGACGTGGATTACGCTCAGGCGTCTGCAGAGCTGGCCAAAGCGATCGCGAAACTGCGTGTTATCGAGTTGACCAAAAAAGCGATGTAACACCGGCTTGAAAGCACGAAAGCCAGTCTGGTCTCCAGACTGGCTTTTTTTATGGATCTGTTTCATTAAATCTGAAACTAAAACGATGTTTTATTATTTTGTGATTTAGCTCACAAAAAGATTGATCGGCAGAATTGTCAGGAGTAGACTTCGTTTTGTGATGAATGTCACATAACTGAACTCCAAAAATATCAGGATGCCATCATGAAAACGATCAACAAAATCATCGCCCTTTTCAGCAACATGAACGTCTCTTTCGGTACGTTCAACCACTAAGTGCTGATATGCCGGGTGGCGCCACGCTTACCGTAGTGTGATAAGCGAAGCGCCTCTCTGGTACCTACATTTTTACCTGCGTTTTATCCAGTTCCTTCCCTTCACTGTTCACGCTTTTACCCTTCGCGATAAAGTAGTTCGTGTTATCAACGTTTCCTGTCACCGCATCGTCGTACTCGCCTGGCTGATTACGGATCGATACGTTGCCGGTAAAGGTTCCCTGAGTTGTCACATCGCCGTATGGGCTTGGACGGAAGATGTAGTTAAAGCGCTGGTTATCTACCGCGATATTGTTCTCCACCACCAGCCTGCCGGGGTTAAAGTTATCGGTGAAGCCGTCCAGGTGATTGCCCGTGGCTTTGCTGTTGCGGATCTGATGCGCCACAGGCTGCCCTTCTCCGCCGAGCTTAAAGCCGTTACTGGTATTGTTGCTGGCAACCGAGTTCTCGATCACGACCACGCCGTTTGCGCCATCTTCAATCTTGTTGAACAGGTCAAAACCGTCGTCGATATTGTCATGAGAATAGCAACGCTCCAGCCGGTTACTTTCCCCTACCCGCATTTTCACCGCGAAGCCATCGGCGTTAATCTTGCCGGGATCTTCATTGCCGTAAGATTCAGAATCCACAACCCGGTTATAGCTTGCCCATAATGGCCGGCCAATCTTATCCGGGGAGGAGATCTGGATCCCGGTATCGTCATTGCGGTAGGCCGTGACGCGCTCGATCAGGTTATGGCTACCCTGAACGCGCAGACTTTTGCCGGTCACGTCGATACCGTTGATATGCCAGTAGCTGGCATCAAGCAACAGGCCGTGGATCACCACTTTCCCGTCTGCCTGCAGGGTTTTGAGTTTATCGCTGCTGCCGCTGGCAGCGACGGGGATCTCACTCTGCGGGTAATCGCCGCTTTTCAGCACCAGCTTGCCGCCGGGCGCCAGCAGGGCGATGGCGGTGGCGAGATCCAGTGGCGCATCGGCAGTGCCTTGTGCATCCGCTTTTCCGTCCGGAGCGGCATACAGGTGCGTCGTATCTCTGTCTGCAATGCGTTCGACGGTGAGCTGCTGGTTCACTGGCGTGCCATGAGCAGGCGTAAAGGTCACCGTGAAGGTGCTGGTCTGCTCCAGGCGGGCTGGCAGGGTGTACATCTCGCCTGCTTTCACCGCTTTCTCATTACCGATCACCACTTCGTTTTGTCTTACGCTAAATACCCCGTCCTCATTAGCGCGCGCCTGCAGCAGGTAATCTGGCGAAGCGCTGACCGTACCGGACGCCAGCTGCACCACGACCGGCAGTGGCTCTGCCTGCCAGGGCTCCGAAGGCACGGTATGGGCGCTGGTGGTGATGAGCGAGGCGTTAGTGACCGTAATTTTGGCATTGCGGGAGGCAAAAAAGCCGACGTAATAGTGGTCCTTGTTCTGTACCGAAATCAGGTCAGCGCGCGGCACGCGCTTGCTCACCCAGGTGTCGCTGTCCAGCGGGGCCCAGGCGGTAATAAAGCCGTCGTCGGTGCGCTGGAGTTTCAGGCGAAATTCCGGCGTCTGGCTCAGATCCACCTCTTCCTTGTAACTCTGTTTTTTAATGGCGGCTCCGGCATCACCCCACGGATGGCTGATCCCCTCCCGGGTGATAGCCTGCATTTTTACCCGCTGATGGTCTTTTTTATCCTGGGTCATGATGGCGTTCATCACCTGATTCGATGCCGCCGGAAACTCTTCATAACCCATTTTTAGCGGTTGCTGGCGCGGGTTGCCGAGGACATCACGTACCAGCAGTCCGGCGCCCTCCTGCGCGGCAGGTTTCGCGCCATTCTCCGGCCCAAACTGGTCGACCCGGACAGTGGCCTGCAAAACAAAATTTTCTCCCGTTGGCAGCTCGGTATAGAAAAACGTTAAGCCGTCATGGGAGTTGGCGATTTTGCCGCCCCGGCTTTCCAGGGTGATGGCTTTTGCCAGGTCAGCGCTCTCCTGGGGCGAGAGCTTTTTCCCGTCGATAGTCACATCATTGACGCCGATTTTCTCGGGCAGCACGTTGGAGGAAAAATTCAGATCCGTTGATTGCCCAAAGGCAATGGCTTTCCAGACATGAGGTTGTTCTGTTGCCATAGCGGAAAAGGCGCTACACATCATCAGGGCCAGAGGTATTTTAGACTTCATCTTATTCTCCTGAGTAATAATTGAGCGCTATTATCATCAGAATAAAACAGTGTTTCTTTTTTGTGTGTCACACATTCAGATAATTAAAACAGTGTTTTGCTTATAACAGGCTTTATTAATAGAGCGAAAAAATAGCTAACATGTTGGGAGGGCTGGAGAGTTCGCTAAAGGGCGCTATATTTCACAGGCAAAGCCCTTTAATCTGCGGTAAAAAGGACCTTTAATTTGCCCGAAACAGGCAACGTTGTGCGTTTTACCGCCACTCCATTTTTTGGCGCAAAATATGTAGAATTTTCAACGCCAAAGGGTTTTACTTTTCACTCAAATTACAGTCAGGACGTGTATGTTGAACACTGCAATGAGCGTGGTCATCCTTGCCGCAGGCAAAGGCACCCGCATGTATTCCGATCTTCCTAAAGTGCTGCACACCCTTGCAGGGAAAGCGATGGTGCAGCATGTCATTGACGCAGCTAACGATCTTGGCGCCAGCCAGGTGCATCTGGTCTACGGTCACGGCGGCGATCTGCTGAAGCAGACGCTACGCGATGACAAACTCAACTGGGTTCTGCAGGCAGAACAGCTGGGCACCGGCCACGCCATGCAGCAGGCCTCCCCGTTCTTCTCTGACGACGAAGACATCCTGATGCTCTACGGCGACGTGCCGTTGATCTCAGTTGAGACGCTGACCCGCCTGCGTGCTGCAAAACCGCAGGGCGGGATCGGTCTGCTGACCGTTAAGCTGGACGATCCAACCGGTTATGGCCGTATCACCCGTGATAACGGCAAGGTGACGGGCATCGTTGAGCACAAAGATGCCACCGAGGCACAGCGTGAAATTCAGGAAATTAACACCGGCATTCTGATCGCCAACGGCGCGGACATGAAGCGCTGGCTGTCACAGCTGAACAACAATAACGCCCAGGGCGAATTCTACATTACCGATATCATCGCGATGGCGTATCAGGAAGGCCGCGAGATCGCTGCCGTTCATCCGGATCGCTTAAGCGAAGTGGAAGGGGTGAACAACCGTCTTCAGCTGTCCCGTCTGGAGCGCGTATATCAGTCCGAGCAGGCTGAAAAGCTGCTGCTGGCGGGCGTGATGCTGCGCGATCCAGCGCGTTTCGATCTGCGTGGGGTGCTGAGCCACGGGCGCGACGTCGAAATCGATACTAACGTTATTCTGGAAGGCAACGTAACGCTGGGTAACCGCGTCAAAATTGGCGCCGGTTGTGTGATTAAAAACAGCATCATTGGCGACGACTGCGAAATCAGCCCTTATAGCGTGGTTGAAGATGCTCATCTCTCCGCCGCCTGCACTATCGGGCCGTTTGCCCGCCTGCGTCCGGGCGCTGAGCTGCTGGAAGGCGCACATGTCGGCAACTTCGTCGAAATGAAAAAGGCGCGTCTGGGCAAAGGCTCGAAAGCTGGCCATCTGACCTATCTGGGCGATGCGGAGATTGGCGATAACGTGAATATCGGCGCCGGGACTATCACCTGTAACTATGACGGTGCGAACAAGTTTAAAACCATTATTGGTGACGACGTGTTTGTGGGATCGGATTCACAGCTGGTGGCGCCAGTGACGATTGGTAAAGGCGTAACCATTGCGGCGGGCACGACCGTTACCCGCAATGTGGCGGAGAACGAGCTGGTGTTAAGCCGTGTGCCGCAGGTGCATAAGCAGGGCTGGAAACGCCCGGTGAAGAAAAAGTAAGTGGATTATTTCCTCTCCCCCTCCGGGAGAGGGTTCGGGATGAGGGGATAACATAATCCCCCGCCCATCAGCAGTACCCATAAATATAACCCCACTCTCTACAAGGCTCGGGGCGCCCGGAAAGGGCATAACAGGTCAGCGACAACGCAGGCGAAAGCCTCTATTCGGAATCTAAAACTATGTGTGGAATTGTTGGCGCAGTCGCGCAGCGTGATATTGCTGAAATCCTTCTCGAAGGTTTACGTCGTCTGGAATACCGTGGTTATGACTCTGCCGGTCTGGCAGTGGTGGATGCAGAAGGGAATATGACCCGTCTGCGTCGCCTCGGTAAAGTAAACATGCTGGCACAGGCCGCGGAAGAGAACCCGCTGCACGGTGGCACAGGTATTGCCCATACCCGCTGGGCGACCCACGGTGAACCTTCGGAAGGCAACGCGCACCCGCACGTCTCTGAACACATTGTGGTGGTGCATAACGGCATCATCGAAAACCATGAACCGCTGCGTGAAGAGCTTATCGCGCGTGGTTACACCTTCGTCTCTGAAACCGACACCGAAGTGATTGCCCACCTGGTTCACTGGGAGCTGGAGCAGGGCGGTACGCTGCGTGAGGCCGTACTGCGTGCGATCCCACAGCTGCGCGGCGCCTACGGCACCGTGATCATGGACAGCCGCGACCCGTCTACCTTGCTGGCAGCCCGCTCTGGCAGCCCGATGGTGATTGGCCTGGGGATGGGGGAGAACTTTATCGCCTCCGATCAGCTGGCGCTGCTGCCGGTGACCCGTCGCTTTATCTTCATGGAAGAGGGCGATATTGCAGAAGTGACCCGCCGTGACGTCAAAATCTTTGATAAATCTGGCGAGCCGGTAAAACGTCAGGATATCGAATCCAACCTGCAGTACGACGCGGGTGATAAAGGCGCTTACCGTCACTACATGCAGAAAGAGATCTACGAGCAGCCGAATGCCATCAAAAACACCCTGACCGGGCGTATCAGCCACGGCGAAGTGGATTTGAGCGAACTGGGGGCTAACGCCAACGAAATGCTGGCAAAAGTTGAGCACATTCAGATCGTGGCCTGCGGCACCTCTTACAACTCCGGTATGGTTTCCCGCTACTGGTTTGAAGCGCTGGCAGGCGTGCCGTGCGACGTGGAGATCGCCTCCGAGTTCCGCTATCGCAAATCAGCCGTGCGTCGTAACAGCCTGATGATCACCCTGTCTCAGTCCGGCGAAACCGCTGATACCCTGGCGGCGCTGCGTCTCTCCAAAGAGCTGGGCTATCTGGGCTCGCTGGCCATCTGCAACGTACCGGGCTCCTCGCTGGTGCGTGAGTCTGACCTGGCGCTGATGACCAAAGCCGGTACCGAAATTGGCGTGGCCTCCACCAAAGCGTTCACCACCCAGCTGACGGTCCTGCTGATGCTGGTGGCGAAACTGGCCCGTCTGAAAGGTCAGGATGCGGCGATTGAGCACGATATCGTGCACGGTCTGCAGGCGCTGCCGAGCCGTATTGAGCAGATGCTCTCCCAGGACAAGCGCATTGAAGCGCTGGCGGAAGATTTCTCCGACAAGCATCACGCCCTGTTCCTGGGGCGTGGCGATCAGTATCCGATTGCTCTGGAAGGTGCGCTGAAGCTCAAAGAGATCTCCTATATCCACGCTGAAGCCTACGCGGCAGGTGAGCTGAAACACGGCCCACTGGCGCTGATCGATGCGGATATGCCGGTTATCGTGGTGGCACCGAACAACGAACTGCTGGAAAAACTGAAGTCCAACATCGAAGAAGTCCGCGCCCGTGGCGGCGTGCTCTATGTCTTCGCGGATCAGGATGCTGGCTTTACCAGCAGCGACAACATGCACATCATCGAGATGCCGCATGTGGAAGAGGTCATTGCTCCTATCTTCTATACCGTTCCGCTGCAGCTGCTGGCTTACCACGTTGCGCTGATCAAAGGCACTGACGTCGACCAGCCGCGTAACCTGGCGAAGTCCGTTACCGTAGAGTAATCCTCTCAGGCTCCACCTTTGGGTGGAGCTTTTTTTATCCTTCCTGCCCGTTTTTTCGCCTGCTTTTTTGCCCTGCGTTCTATGACAATCTGTCATCTTCGGCTATTTTTTTCAGTTTCACAGAAAGAAAATTTTTCTGAAATCAATGCGTCATATTTCGCTTTAACTTATTGATAAAGATGCTTTAATTTGCTTAATTTTCTGCGCAATTTTCGTTGTCATAAAACTGTCATAATTCGTACATTTATCTGTCACCTCTTTGTCCTATTTTGCTCATCGTAGCCACTAAACAACGATTTACGAAAATCTTGCAGGAGACATTATGAAAGTTATGCGTACCACTGTCGCAACTGTTGTCGCCGCGACCTTATCGATGAGCGCGTTCTCTGTATTTGCAGAGGCAAGCCTGACTGGCGCTGGTGCAACCTTCCCTGCGCCGGTGTATGCCAAATGGGCTGATACTTACCAGAAAGAGACTGGTAACAAGGTGAACTACCAGGGTATCGGCTCCTCCGGTGGCGTTAAACAAATTACCGCAAATACCGTTGATTTCGGCGCATCTGATGCTCCGCTGTCGGATGAGAAACTGAATCAGGAAGGCCTGTTCCAGTTCCCGACCGTTATCGGTGGTGTTGTGCTGGCGGTAAATATCCCTGGCCTGAAGTCCGGCGAGCTGGTGCTGGATGGTAAAACCCTGGGTGATATCTACCTCGGCAAAATCAAAAAATGGGATGACGAAGCCATCACTAAACTGAACCCGGGCGTGAAACTG
Organism: Leclercia sp. M-A074-M; assembly: GCF_965195605.1. Taxonomy (NCBI): domain Bacteria; kingdom Pseudomonadati; phylum Pseudomonadota; class Gammaproteobacteria; order Enterobacterales; family Enterobacteriaceae; genus Leclercia; species Leclercia sp. M-A074-M. Next base: position 33,199 of record NZ_CBDAHM010000009.1, read on the forward strand.
CCTTCGCAGAACATCGCTGTGGTTCGTCGTGCTGACGGCTCCGGTACCTCCTTCGTCTTCACCAGCTACCTGGCGAAAGTGAACGAAGAGTGGAAATCCAAAGTCGGTTCCGGCTCTACCGTTAACTGGCCGACCGGCCTGGGCGGTAAAGGTAACGACGGTATCGCCGCGTTCGTACAGCGTCTGCCAGGCTCAATCGGCTACGTAGAATACGCTTACGCCAAGCAGAACAACCTGGCGTACACCAAACTGGTTTCTGCCGACGGCAAACCGGTCAGCCCAACTGAAGAGAACTTTGCTAACGCGGCTAAAGGCGCTGACTGGAGCAAATCCTTCGCTCAGGATCTGACCAACCAGAAAGGCGACAATGCATGGCCAATCACCTCTACCACCTTCATCCTGGTCCACAAGGATCAGAAGAAGCCAGAGCAGGGTGCTGAAGTGCTGAAGTTCTTCGACTGGGCATACAAAAATGGCGGCAAACAGGCTAACGACCTGGATTACGCCAGCCTGCCGGACAGCGTGGTTGAGCAGATTCGTGCTGCATGGAAAACCAACGTGAAAGACAGCAGCGGTAAAGCGCTGTACTAACAGGATATTTTTGACGAAGATGGCGGGTGGCGCTAGCGCTAACCCGCTCTACGGTTCCGACTGTAGGCCCGGCAAGCGTAAGCGTCACCGGGCATATTCGTAAGACGTCTCAAACAGAAGAGTAATTTATGGCTGCAACCAAGCCTGCATTTAACCCTCCGGGTAAAAAAGGTGACATGATTTTCAGCGCGCTGGTAAAACTGGCTGCGCTGATTGTGCTATTGCTGCTGGGCGGCATTATCGTGTCCCTGATTTTCTCCTCCTGGCCGAGCATCCAGAAATTTGGTTTCTCCTTCCTGTGGACCAAAGAGTGGGATGCGCCGAACGATATCTACGGTGCGCTGGTGCCTATCTACGGCACGCTGGTGACCTCGTTTATCGCGCTGCTGATTGCGGTGCCGGTGAGCTTCGGTATCGCCCTGTTCCTGACCGAACTGGCGCCAAACTGGCTGCGACGCCCGCTGGGTATTGCCATTGAACTACTGGCGGCCATTCCAAGTATCGTTTACGGCATGTGGGGTCTGTTTATCTTCGCTCCGCTGTTCGCGACCTATTTTCAGGAGCCGGTAGGTAACGTCCTTTCCGCCATCCCGTTTGTGGGCGCGCTATTCTCCGGTCCGGCTTTCGGTATCGGCATCCTGGCGGCTGGCGTGATCCTCGCCATCATGATTATTCCGTACATTGCGGCGGTCATGCGCGATGTCTTCGAACAGACCCCGGTGATGATGAAAGAGTCGGCCTACGGTATCGGCTGCACCACCTGGGAAGTTATCTGGCGTATCGTCCTGCCGTTCACCAAAAATGGGGTAATCGGCGGCATTATGCTGGGTCTGGGTCGTGCGCTGGGTGAAACCATGGCAGTGACCTTTATCATCGGTAACACCTACCAGCTCGACAGCGCCTCGCTCTATATGCCGGGTAACAGCATTACCTCGGCGCTGGCAAACGAATTCGCCGAAGCGGAATCGGGCCTGCACGTTGCCGCGCTGATGGAACTGGGCTTAATTCTGTTTGTTATCACCTTCATTGTTCTGGCGATCTCCAAACTGATGATCATGCGCCTGGCGAAAAATGAGGGGGCACGCTAATGGCTACGCTCGAAATGCAAAATACCGCGGAGCTGGCGGAATCCCGCCGCAAAATGCAGGCGAAACGCCGCATGAAAAACCGCCTCGCCCTGACGCTCTCCATGGCGACCATGGCGTTTGGTCTGTTCTGGCTGATCTGGATCCTGTTCTCCACGGTGGCGCGTGGTATCGACGGCATGTCGTGGGCGTTGTTTACCGAAATGACACCGCCGCCAAATACGGCAGGTGGTGGTCTGGCGAACGCCCTGGCGGGCAGCGGCCTGCTGATCCTCTGGGCGACCGTCTTCGGCACGCCACTTGGCATCATGGCGGGCATTTACCTGGCGGAGTATGGCCGTAAATCCTGGATTGCTGAAGTGATTCGCTTCATTAACGACATCCTGCTCTCTGCCCCATCGATTGTGGTCGGCCTGTTCGTCTACACCATCGTGGTGGCGCAGATGGAACACTTCTCCGGCTGGGCGGGTGTGATTGCGCTGGCGCTGCTGCAGGTGCCTATCGTTATTCGTACCACCGAGAACATGCTGAAACTGGTGCCGGACAGCCTGCGTGAAGCGGCCTACGCACTGGGTACGCCAAAGTGGAAGATGATTTCTGCCATCACCCTGAAAGCCTCCATCTCGGGGATCCTGACAGGTGTGCTGCTGGCCGTTGCCCGTATCGCCGGTGAAACGGCACCGCTGCTCTTTACCGCGCTCTCAAACCAGTTCTGGAGCACGGACATGATGCAGCCGATCGCCAACCTGCCGGTGACGATCTTTAAATTTGCGATGAGCCCGTTTGCCGAATGGCAGTCACTGGCCTGGGCCGGGGTACTGATTATTACCCTGTGCGTACTGTTACTGAACATTCTGGCGCGCGTTATTTTCGCGAAGAAGAAACACGGTTAATTATTGACGGCGTGGCACGCTGCGGCGCCGGATGAGGAAATGAGTCAATGAGTATGGTGAATACTGCTCCGGGTAAACTTTCGGTTCGTGACCTGAACTTCTACTACGGTAAGTTCCATGCCCTGAAGAACATCAACCTGGATATTGCTAAAAACCAGGTTACCGCGTTCATCGGTCCGTCTGGCTGCGGTAAGTCCACGCTGCTGCGTACCTTTAACAAAATGTATTCGCTTTATCCGGAGCAGCGCGCCGAAGGCGAGATCCTGCTGGATGGCGACAACATTCTGACCAATACCCAGGATATCGCTCTGCTGCGCGCGAAAGTGGGTATGGTGTTCCAGAAGCCTACGCCATTCCCGATGTCGATTTATGACAACATCGCCTTTGGCGTGCGCCTGTTCGAGAAGCTCTCCCGCGCCGATATGGATGAACGCGTGCAGTGGGCTTTGACCAAGGCCGCATTGTGGAACGAAACCAAAGATAAACTTCACCAGAGCGGGTACTCTCTCTCCGGTGGTCAGCAGCAGCGTCTGTGCATTGCGCGCGGTATCGCCATTCGCCCGGAAGTGTTGCTGCTGGATGAGCCGTGCTCAGCGCTGGACCCGATCTCCACCGGGCGTATTGAAGAGCTGATCACCGAGCTTAAGGCGGATTACACCGTGGTGATCGTGACCCACAACATGCAGCAGGCTGCCCGTTGTTCCGACCACACAGCATTTATGTACCTGGGCGAGTTGATTGAGTTCAGTAAAACGGACGACCTGTTCACCAAGCCTGCGAAGAAACAAACAGAAGACTACATCACCGGACGCTACGGCTGATTCAGGAGTGCGCAATGGATAATCTCAATCTTAATAAACATATTTCCGGCCAGTTTAACGCAGAGCTGGAGAGTATCCGCACCCAGGTGATGACCATGGGCGGTATGGTAGAGCAGCAGCTTTCTGACGCGATCACCGCAATGCATAACCAGGACAGCGAGCTGGCGAAGCGCGTGGTGGAAGGCGACAAACACGTCAACATGATGGAAGTGGCGATCGATGAAGCCTGCGTGCGCATTATCGCCAAGCGTCAGCCGACAGCGAGCGACCTGCGTCTGGTGATGGCGATCATCAAAACTATCGCCGAGCTGGAACGTATTGGCGACGTGGCGGACAAAATTTGCCGCACCGCGCTGGAGAAGTTCTCCCAGCAGCACCAGCCGCTGCTGGTGAGCCTGGAGTCGCTGGGGCGCCATACCGTGCAAATGCTGCACGACGTGCTGGATGCCTTTGCGCGTATGGATCTGGATGAAGCGGTACGTATTTATCGGGAAGATAAGAAAGTCGACCAGGAGTACGAAGGCATCGTGCGCCAGCTGATGACCTACATGATGGAAGATACGCGAACCATTCCAAGCGTACTGACCGCGCTGTTCTGCGCCCGTTCTATCGAGCGTATCGGTGACCGTTGCCAGAACATTTGCGAATACATCTTCTACTTCGTGAAGGGCCAGGATTTCCGCCATGTGGGTGGAGACGAGCTGGACAAGATGCTGGCGGGTAAAGATCCGAAAGAGTAATAACCTCCTTTCATCACGCCAGTACTTACTGGCGTGATTATTTCTGGTGCAATCACATTATTTACCTTCATCCGTTGCCTGACGACCGAAACGCGCTAACGTGGGACGAAAAAACAGCAAAGGATGGAACATGAAAAAATCATTAGCATGCCTGGCTATGGCAATCAGTATTGGAATAAGTACTGGAATGCCGGTTAACGCCGCCCCCTTTCCTGCCACACCCGATCCGGCGATGCCGGTTAGCCACTATGTCACGCAGGTTAATACGGATAAAAGTATTACCTTTCGCCTGTTTGCACCTGCTGCGAAGCGGGTCTCCGTGGTGACGGGATCGATGCCGGAAACCTGGGTTTCCCATGATATGACGAAAGATAAAAACGGCGTCTGGTCATGGAAAAGCGAGCCTATGGCTCCGAACCTGTATGAATATTTCTACGATATTGATGGTTTTCGCTCCAGCGACACGGGCAGCCGCTATCCAAAACCCCAGCGCCAGGTCAATACCAGCCTGATTCTGGTCCCCGGCAGCATTCTGGACGATCGTCCGGTTCCCCATGGCGATCTGACCACCCTGACCTGGCATTCGCAGGCGCTCAACGCTGAACGCCGCGTCTATGTCTGGACCCCGCCGGGATATAACGGTAAAGGCGAACCGTTACCGGTTCTCTATTTCTATCATGGGTTTGGGGATACCGGCCTTTCAGCCATCGATCAGGGCCGCCTGCCGCAAATCATGGATAACCTGATGGCCGAGGGTAAAATCAAACCTATGCTGGTGGTCGTGCCCGACACGGAGACCGACATTCCGGAGGCGATTCCTGAAAACTTCCCGCCTGCCGAAAGACGCAAAACCTTTTATCACCTCAACGCTAAAGCGGCAGATCAAGAGCTGATGAGCGAGATAGTTCCGCTGATTGATACCCGCTTCAACGTGCGTAAAGAGGCGGAGGGCCGCGCGCTGGCGGGTCTGTCGCAGGGGGGATATCAGGCGCTGGTGTCCGGAATGAATCACCTGGACAGCTTTGGCTGGCTGGGAACCTTCAGCGGCGTTACCACAACTACCGTACCTGACGCGGGCGTAGCCGCAAGATTTAAGCAGCCCGATGTTATCAACGGACAGCTGCGTAATTTTACGGTAGTGGTAGGAGAGCATGATTCGGTTACCGGAAAAGATATCGCCGGGCTGAAAGCGGAGCTGGAAAAGCAGGGCATCAAATTTGACTACAAGCTGTATCCCGGACTGAATCACGAAATGGACGTCTGGCGTCCGGCCTATGCGGAATTTGTACAAAAACTCTTTAAGTAAAAATATCAGCCCTCCCCGTTCGGGGAGGGCATTTGCTTAGCGGGTAATATTCCAGCCGCGTGCCTTCCAGAGTGCCGGCAGCTGCGCCAGATCGGTAAAGGTCGTGACTTTCGGATGGTCGAGCGGCGGGTTATGCGGATCGGCGCAGAAGTAGAACACCTCCATGCCCGCGGCGATCCCCGCCTGCGCGCCTGCGCTGGAGTCATCCACCAGGATGCAGTTCTCCACGTTGACGTTCATCGCTTTCGCCGCATGGAACATCATGGCCGGATCGGGCTTCCAGCGCTGAATATCGTAGCCGCTGAACAGTTTTTCCGGGAAATGGTGCAGCATCTGTAACTTGCCAAGGGAGTGCTGCATTTTGCTCACCGGGCCGTTAGAGACCACGCACATCGGCACCGCCATGGCATCCAGCAGGGCGCTGGCCCCGGCGATCGCTTCCAGTTCCGAGTCGAAAAGGCGTGCGACCTCGGCGCGGTAAACAGGCTCCAGATCCGCTTTCGCGAGGCTGACGCCGTGTTCGGCATTAATGATGTCGATGATCTCGTAGAGCTTTACGCCCTTAAAGCGTTTGAAGGTCTCTTCGAGATCGAGCGTGATACCAAATTCCTGGAACATGGTGACATACGCCCGGGAACAGATGACCTCACTGTCGACCAGCGTACCGTCGCAGTCGAAAAATACCGCATCAATCTGAGACATGCCTTTCCCTTTCTTAACAAGTTTAACGTTTACGTAATGCATAACGGTGTGACGCAATCGTTGCCGTATAAGCAGATGCAATGAAAAAAAGTACCTCACAACCGCCCTTATTGTCGCATTTTGGTATAGGATAGCGACGGATTTTCCCTCCCTGTTCGGAAATAGATAATGAGTCAACAACACACTACCCAGTCTTCTGGCGCGGGTTTGCTTGAGCGCGTGTTTAAACTGCGCGAGCACGGCACGACGGCACGCACCGAAGTGATCGCCGGTTTCACCACCTTCCTGACGATGGTCTATATCGTTTTCGTGAACCCACAAATTCTGGGCGTTGCTGGCATGGACACCAGCGCCGTCTTCGTTACGACCTGTCTTATCGCCGCCTTCGGCAGCATCCTGATGGGGCTGTTCGCTAACCTGCCGGTTGCCCTGGCACCGGCGATGGGCCTCAACGCTTTCTTCGCCTTCGTCGTGGTTCAGGCGATGGGCCTGCCGTGGCAGGTGGGCATGGGCGCCATCTTCTGGGGCGCGGTCGGTCTGCTGCTGCTGACCATTTTCCGCGTGCGTTACTGGATGATTGCTAATATCCCGGTCAGTCTGCGCGTAGGTATCACCAGCGGTATCGGCCTGTTTATTGGCATGATGGGGCTGAAAAACGCCGGCGTGATCGTGGCGAACCCGGAGACCCTGGTCAGTATCGGTAAACTCACCTCCCACAGCGTGCTGCTGGGTGTGCTGGGCTTCTTCATCATCGCGATTCTGGCCTCACGCAATATCCATGCGGCGGTGCTGGTGTCGATTATTGTCACTACCCTGCTGGGCTGGATGCTGGGCGACGTACATTACAACGGTATCGTCTCCGCGCCGCCGAGCGTCTCCACGGTGATTGGCCACGTCGATCTGGCGGGCTCGCTGAACCTGGGTCTGGCCGGGGTGATCTTCTCCTTCATGCTGGTGAACCTGTTTGACTCCTCCGGGACGCTGATTGGCGTGACCGACAAGGCCGGTCTGGCGGATGAGAAGGGCAAATTCCCGCGCATGAAGCAGGCGCTGTTTGTGGACAGCATCTCCTCCGTCACCGGCTCCTTTATCGGTACCTCCTCTGTGACCGCCTACATCGAATCCTCTTCCGGGGTCTCCGTGGGTGGCCGTACCGGCCTGACCGCTGTCGTCGTCGGCCTGCTGTTCCTGCTGGTGATCTTCCTCTCTCCGCTGGCCGGTATGGTGCCGCCCTACGCTGCCGCAGGCGCGCTGATTTACGTGGGTGTGCTGATGACCTCCAGCCTGGCGCGCGTGAAGTGGGATGACCTGACCGAAGCGGTGCCGGCGTTTATCACTGCGGTGATGATGCCGTTCAGTTTCTCCATCACCGAAGGCATTGCGCTGGGCTTTATCTCTTACTGTGTCATGAAGGCGGGGACCGGGCGCTGGCGTGAAATCAGCCCGTGCGTGATGGTCGTTGCGCTGCTGTTCATTCTGAAGATTGCGTTTATCGACGCGTAATAAAAAAAGCCCTTTTCTGAGAAAAGGGCTTTAATTTTTGTCCGTTCTTTTACGCTTTAACCCGCTGAATATACTTCCCGAACGCGCTCAGCTGTCCGCTCAGGTGATCCAGCGTGCTCTGGTCAATCACTTCACCCGTCTGCGGATCGACCTTGTTCTGAATCACGCCACCCATAAATTCCGGCTTGTTCATTACCATCGCATCCAGGAAGACCAGGATCTGGCGCAGATGATACTGGCAGCGCGCACCGCCAATCGCCCCCATTGAGCTGGTCTGGATCAGCACCGGCTTGCCTGCCAGCGGCTGCTCCGGCAGACGAGAAAGCCAGTCGATAGCATTCTTTAAGCCACCCGGCACGGAGTAGTTATATTCCGGAGTCACAATCACCACGCCGTCTGCCTGGCGGATCTGTTCTGCCAGCGCTTCTACGGCAGCAGGGAATCCCTCTTCCTGCTGTATATCGGCGTCGTACAGCGGGATATCGCCGATCGACGGCAGGGCGCTAATTGCCATCCCCTCAGGCGCCAGCTTCGGCAGAGTGCGGGCAACCATGCCGTTAAATGAACCTTTGCGCAGGCTTCCCAGTAACGTAACAACATTCAACGTATCAGACATCACTACTCCTTCTTCATCATGATGGCCCTGCTGAAGGGTCAGGTAAGGGTAATTGCTTTCTCCGCCGGTAAACTGGTGAGTCGCATCAGGCGTGCTGCCGGCTCGTTGGCGCGGGCAGGAACATCCGGCAGACCGTTCCATCCAAGGCGGCTATCGAATGCCCAGATTTTTAACCGTTCAATAACCGGGGTGACGGCAACAGACCAGATCAGCACATCTTCGGCATCGCTTAAGGCTTCCACCTGCGCGGCTCTGGATGCCCGTAGACGACCTGAGCCCGGTAACAGTTGCAGCAGGCTGGCGCAGTCGCTGGCGTCGCCTGACAGTTTACGAATGCTCTGGCGCAGGGTAATGAGCTGTGCTCTGGCTTCGTTGGGGTCGTTCTGATTACGCACCCATAAGTTCTCGTTGCTGGACAAGGGGTAGGTGTCGTGAGCGTGGGTACCATCCATGCTGCGAATGGTCCGCTGCAGCTCCATATCCAGGCCGCAGTCGCCCTCAGTGGTCAGCGCCAGACCCACGATATTGCCGGCGTAGGCAATAGAAAAACGGGGAAGCGCAGGATCGGCAAAAACCGGGCGACCCTCAGGTTCGGTAATTACGTCCGGCAGCTCGCTGGTGCCGTAAAGCATAAACATCAGTTCAGCAAGCAGCGATCGGGAAGCCAAAAATCGCGCCCGACGATGTTCCGGAAGCTTCCGCGCTTCGATATGACAGGATGGAGAGAGTCTGGTCGAAACCAGCCGCCCCTCGGTCAGCGTCCCTCTTGCAAAATGCGTTGCCATTTTTCGCTCCATGATAATGGTCAGTAGACGGGTTAAACGTTTACATCATTATCGCTTAACTGATCTACTGTTTTAATGGCTAAATGGGGGTAAGGGAAGTTTTGCAGCGGAACTTTACACTTTCTTAGCCAAAAACCGGACCATTAGCGCAATGGAGAACCATACAGCGCCTTAATGGTTTCTCTCAGCCAGAGGATTTTAGGGTTGTGGCTGTTACGCTTATGCCAGATCAGGGTGAAGGGAACGGTGAGCTTTTGCGCCTGCGTTTCATCGATGGGGATTGGCAGGGTAACCAGCTTCCGCTGGTGGAGCTGATTATAGTGATGGCAGTAGTGCGGCGCGGTGGCAATATAATTATGGCCCGGCTGCGCCGCCATAAACATCGACTGCTCGAATCCAGGCAGGCTCATGGCGATATTACGCGTACGTCCCATCTCTCTCAGCACCTCATCCAGCGCCCAGGTGTCGCTCCGCTCCCAGAAGATGCTGATATGCGGATAGCGCAGGAAGGTCTCCAGATCCCACGTCTCCTGAAGGGCTGGATGGTCCTCACGCAGATAGACGCACGGACGGTCGCTGAAGAGAATTTCGTAGTCGATAAACCACGGCATCAGCTTCAGTAACTCCCGGGAGCGCGGGTGCGTTTCACGTCCGGTAAAACCGAGATCGACCTCCCCGCGGGTAATGGCGTCCAGCGAATCGTAATCCCAGTGGCGCATCTTCACGGTCGCCTGTGGGTAACGCTGATTCACCTGTTCCAGTAGCGCGTTAAAGCGGATCAGCATCAGCGGCGTTTCCGCCGCCAGCTCAAAGGTCAGGCCGCCGGGAGAGTCATGGTGGAATTTATCGAGGATCTGGTTGCCAATCTGCATCCAGTCGGCCAGATCCTGTTCCAGACTCATCGTCAGCGGAGTAGGCAGCAGCCCCAGAGGGGTCTTTACAAACAGCGGATCGTCGAACCAGTCGCGCAGCTTCGCCAGTGATTTACTCACCGCGGACGGGGTAACGTTCATCCGTTTCGCGGCTTTGGTGACGCTGCGTTCCTGCAGCAAAAGCTGCAGGCACAACAACAGGTTAAGATCGAGACTGCTGAGGTGCTTCTTCATGATGTGCTGCGGGCCGGATGACCATAAGTAGGGTGATGCTGAGCATGCTACAGCCAATCAGAACCCCGATCAGCATATTCAGTGCATTCAGCCCGATTATCGCCGCCAGCCAAATCCACAGCGACGAGCCGCAGACCTGAGTAATACCCAGCACCGAGCTTGCCACTCCCGCTCGCAGCGCAAACGGCCCTAATGCCTGGCTCATTGCCACGCCAAACCCCATCGAGAACCCGGCGCAAACCAGGGTAATACCGGCCAGCATCAGGGCAGGAGAGCTGGCTGTCGCCAGCACCACGCCCGCCGCCAGGAACAGTACCTGCGAGGTCAGTATCAGCGTGCGCTGGCGGAAGATATTCAGTGCAAACGGCGCCGAAAAGGAGACGACCATGCTGACCAGCGCGGTTAACGCCATCACTGTGGAATACTCGCCTCGATCGAAACCCATGATTTCCATTAATAACACCGGGGAAGCGTTTACATAGGTCAGGATCACCGCCACGCTCAGGGTGGTGATCAGCAGCCGGCTAATGAAGAAGCGGTTAAGCAGCGTCTCCTCCGGCGGAACCGACGCCGTGTGACCAGGGTTTTGCGCTCCCGGATGGGTCTCTTTCAGCACCGCGATAGAGAGGATAAAAACCAGCATTCCCATCGCCGCCATGGCCCAGAAGAGGCTCTGCCACGGGAATTGCAGCATGATCAGGTAGCCCACCACCGGTGCCAGCACCGGAATAATACAGGTGATACCGTTTATCATGGAGAGCACCTTGGCGCGTCGCTGGGTGCTTAAGGTGTCACGCAAAATCGCAAACGCCACCACGTAGCAGCCGCCCGCGCCGATGCCCTGGATAAAGCGCCCGGCCAGAAACAGCGTACTCTCCTGCGCCAGAGAGCAGAGCACCGATGCCAGGGCAAAAATTACCGCCCCGGTAATGGCGACGGGCTGCCGTCCGGCTTTATCGGCAATCTTTCCGGCAAACACCATCGATGACGCCATCCCCGCGAGGTAGGCTGAAAACGCGATATGCAGCTGCGCTTCGCTGGCGCCCAGATCGCGGGCGATGTGCGGCAGCCCCACCAGATACATATCAATGCCCGATGGATAAAGCAGCACCAGCGCAAAACTACAAAACAGAAAACGAGCCATAAATCCCCCATAAATGCAGGCATGAAGCATAGGGGGAGAAGGAAGGTTTAGCGAGTTGCCATTTGGACAAAGGTGATTTCCTGGCAGGAAAGCCACCTCAGCGTGAGGTGGCTTACAGGAACGCAGGCAGGATCAACCGAAGCGCGGCAGGAAATTAAAGGTATTACCGAACCAGCAAAAAATGACCACGATACCGAAGAGGATCACCAGAGAAGGGATCGCCATCCCTCCCCAGACGGTGAAGATCTTATCCGGGAATTTCTGTCTCGCTTTCAACGCCAGCAGGGCCGGGACAATGACCGCCCATAGGGTTGCACACAGCCCGGCACCGCCAATTCCGTAGATAAAGCCGTTCGGGAAGATAAGGTAGAGCAAAGTGGGCGGCAGGAAGGTCAGCATGATTGTCTTCAGACGACCGGAGGGGGAATTATCCAGTTTAAAGAGGTCGGCAAGGTAATCGAACAAGCCTAGCGTGACGCCAAAGAAGGAGCTGGCGACGGCTAAATTGGAGAACACCAGTAAGCAAAATTCGATGACCCCGTGCTGGCGGGTGCCAAGGAAAGATTTCACCAGCGAATCGACGTTGCCCCCGGATGAGATGATCTCGTTGAAGCTGTCGCGGGTGATATTCCCCATCGTGCAATACAACCAGAACAGATAGATAAAAAGCGCCAGCAGCGAGCCAAACACAAGGCTTTTTATCAGTTTATCTTTCCGCTTCCCATAGCAGATGATCAGGCTGGGAATATTGCCATGAAAACCAAACGACGCCAGGCAGACGGGCAGGGCCATAAAGATATAGGGGAAGTAGCTGGTATTGCTGGCAGAGATAACGTTGCTGTCTCGTAATATCGAGTAATCAACCTGAAAGAAAAATGACCCAAAAACAACGATAAAGGCGATGATCTTAATGCCTAAAAACAGCGAGGTAATCCTGCTGGCGGCTAATGAGCTGAACCACAACACCGCCGCGACAAAGAGCGCCGTACTGACACCCACAATGCGCGGGTTCACATGCGTGCCCTGATTCATGGCGATGGTTTCACTTATGATTGCGCCATTGGCCGAGATATAGGCATAGGTCAGGATATAAAGCACAAAGGCGACCGTGAAACCACTTACGATATTCCATTTATTGCCAAGCAGATCTTTGGTGACCGTATTAAAACTTGAGCCGACAGGATAGTTCAAATTTGCTTCCAGCAATAATAACCCGGAGTGAAGCATTGAAAACCAGGCAATAATTAAAATAAAGGCACCCCAAAAAAACCATGCCCCTGCCAAATCCACGGGTAAAGCAAACATTCCCCCGCCAATAACGGTACCTGCTATAACCATGACACCCCAAACCGAAGAGTGTTTAGTCTCTAATTCTAAAGCGTTATCCATGGTGCCCCCATCAATTATGGTAAGCCTGATGTTATTGATATATTTACTTTGTGGGTGGCTAACATTATTTAGCCACCCGGGGACAGAAGGTTAAACTTCTTTGAGTTTTGCAGTGAAGTGGCGTAATACTTTAGGTTCGTAGGTGAAGGTTAACCCTTTTATATTCTTCGCATTTTCTTTAACGTGTTTAAAGGCTTCGACGATGAAATCCATATGCGATTGCGTATACGTGGCCCGCGGAATCGTTAAACGCAGCAGCTCTGCCGGGCAAGGTAATTGTTTACCTGTTTTCGGATCGCGGCCTAATAAGAACGAACCGATCTCAACTGCGCGGATACCTGCTACTTTATAGAGCTCACAGGCCAGCGCCTGCGCCGGGAACTGTTCTGCTGGAATGTGCGGCAATAACTTACCCGCATCCACGAAGGCAGCATGGCCCCCCGCCTGCTGGCAAACCACCCCGATGGCTTCCAGGCCGTCAACCAGGTACTGCACCTGATTAATCCGGTAGGCCAGCCAGTCCTGGCCCATGCCATCATGCAGGCCGACAGCCAGACGCTCCATCGCGCCACCTTCAAGGCCACCGTAAGTCGGGAACCCTTCCTGAACGACGCACAATGTTCTGCACTCGGTGTAGACATCGAAGTAGTCATCGTTCTTGATGCACAGCAACCCGCCCATGGGCACCATGGCATCTTTCTTGGCGGACATCGCCAGCATATCCGCGTACTTATAGGTTTCCCGGGTTATTTCCGCGATAGTCCAGTCTTTATATTCCGCTTCGCGTTTCTGAATAAACCAGGCGTTTTCTGCGAAGCGCGCCGAATCCATGACCACCGGGATATCGTATTTTCTGGCAATCGCATACATCGCTTTCAGGTTCGCCAGCGACACTGGCTGCCCACCGGCGGAGTTGCTGGTGATGGTTGCGACAATATAAGGCACGTTACTCGGCCCCACTTCTTCGATGCCGTTTTCCAGACCCTGCAGGTCAAAGTTGCCTTTAAAATCGTAACGGACGCCGGTATCGAATGCTTCCTTAATATAGACGTTACGGACGGTGCAGCCATTTATCTGGCTATGCCCCTGCGTGGTATCAAAGAAGTAGTTCGAGAAGGCAACCATTTTCGAGCGGTCTAACCCCTTCTCCTGCTCGCGTTTTTTGATTAACACAGGAATATAAATCTGCTCGGCGCCGCGTCCCTGATGGGTCGGGATAGTATATTGATAGCCGAAAATTTCTTTCACCGCGTCGGACAGCGCATAGTAGCTGCGGCTTCCACTATAGGCTTCGTCACCGCGCAGCATGGCGGCCTGCATATTTTGTGTGACAGCGCCAGTGCCGCTGTCGGTCAGTAAATCAATAAACACGTCTTCGCTATCCAGCAGGAAAGGGTTCATCCCCGATTTAATAATAGCGTTTTCGCGATGCTCCCTTGTGGTGCGTTTAACTGGCTCAATAACTCTGATGCGAAATGGCTCTGGTAAATGTTTGAAGTTTTCCATTATATCATTCCTGTTTTTATTGCAGCGGTGCTGGTGGCTATTTTAATAACCATTAATACAGGCATGCCTGGGCCTGCCATACCGCTACGCAACCGGGAGAATATATTTCACCGACAGAGACGTGCAGAGGCACAATTGCAGCCTTATGGGCGCAATGATTTCAGGCATACCGGATAAATAGAGTGTTAATCTATTCAGGTTGCATAGAGAATGAGAAGCGAAGGGAGATTAAGGATGGTGATTGACAATTTTATTGTCAATATTGAACCACTTAGAAGTGATATATGTATTTAAGATAATCATCATTGATTTATCCTCATTAGACACGCTACTACACTATTCGAATGAGAATATTTGTCTATGCGCGGTGATATTAATTGTGATTGTAATCACAGAGAATATAACAGGCGTATTTGGTATTTATTCAGGTAATATGAGAAAAGAAAAAGCCGCAATAACAGCGATGCTATTGCGGCTTTTTTGCAGTTAACTGCAACGGGTTTATTTCCCGATGCAGAAGCTGGAGAAGATGCGACCCAGCAGATCGTCCGAGGTAAACTCCCCGGTGATCTCGCTTAACGCCTGCTGCGCCAGACGCAGCTCTTCTGCCAGCAACTCTCCGGCCCAGGCGCCGAGCAGCTGCGCTTTACCCTGATCCAGATGCTGTGCCGCCTCTTCCAGTGCCTGCAAATGGCGACGACGGGCGAGGAAGCCGCCCTCCATGCTGGTATCAAAGCCCATGCTCTGCTTCAGATGGTTGCGCAGCTCATCCACGCCCTCGCCGGTGCGCGCCGACAGGCGGATCAGTGAGTGACCATTCACATCGCTGATACCCAGCATTTCGCCGGTAACGTCCGCTTTGTTACGCACCACGGTGATCGGCAGTTTTGCCGGCAGGCGGGCGATAAAATCCGGCCAGATCTCGGCCGGGTCAACGGCGGCGGTGGTAGTCCCGTCGACCATAAACAGCACCCGGTCGGCCTGCTCGATCTCCTGCCAGGCGCGCTCGATACCGATACGCTCCACTTCGTCACTGGCATCGCGTAAGCCCGCGGTGTCGATGATATGCAGCGGCATACCGTCGATATGAATGTGTTCCCGCAGCACGTCGCGGGTGGTGCCGGCAATGTCGGTGACAATTGCCGCTTCGCGCCCCGCCAGGGCATTCAGCAGGCTCGATTTCCCGGCATTAGGGCGACCAGCAATCACCACCTTCATCCCTTCGCGCAGCAGGCTGCCCTGACGCGCCTCGGCACGTACCGCGTCGAGATCGTTCATCACCGCGTTAAGCTGGGCTTCGATTTTGCCATCGGAGAGGAAGTCGATCTCCTCATCCGGGAAATCAATGGCTGCTTCCACGTAGATGCGCAGGTGAGTAAGTGCTTCCACCAGATGGTTAACGCGCGCGGAAAAGGCGCCCTGCAGCGAGTTCAGCGCCGAGCGCGCGGCCTGCTCGGAGCTGGCGTCGATCAGGTCGGCAATCGCTTCTGCCTGGGCCAGATCCAGCTTGTCGTTCAGAAACGCCCGCTCGGAGAACTCGCCCGGTTTAGCGATGCGTACGCCCGGCAGGGTCAGAATGCGTTTCAGCAGCAGGTCGAGGATCACCGGCCCGCCGTGGCCCTGCAGTTCGAGCACATCTTCGCCGGTAAAGGAGTTCGGGCCCGGGAACCAGAGTGCGATGCCCTGGTCCAGCGCCGTTCCGTCGCTATCTTTAAAGGGCAGATAATCGGCATAGCGTGGCTTTGGCAGTTTACCCAGCACCGCTTCTGCTACCTCGCGCGCCTTCAGGCCGGAGATACGCAGAATGCCCACACCACCGCGTCCCGGTGGGGTTGCCTGGGCGACGATAGTGTCGTTATGGCTCATGGTTTGTCTCTTCTTAACGCAATAAAAAAGGCGGTCTGATGACCGCCTTTATTTTAGCTACAGCCTACTTGGGATCAGGAGCTTTTCTTTTCGCGGCTATGCAGGCCACGTTTTTCCAGACCACGGTAGATCAGCTGTTGCTGAAGGATGGTTACCAGGTTGCTGACGATATAGTACAGCACCAGACCTGACGGGAACCACAGGAAGAACACGGTGAAGATGACCGGCATAAAGGTCATGATCTTCTGCTGCATCGGGTCGGTCACGGTGGTCGGCGACATCTTCTGGATGAAGAACATCGTCACGCCCATCAGGATCGGCAGGATGTAGTACGGGTCCTGTGCGGAGAGGTCATGGATCCACAGCGCGAATGGCGCGTGGCGCAGCTCAACGGAGCCCATCAGCATGTAGTAGAGCGCAAGGAAGATAGGCATCTGGATCAGCAGCGGGAAGCAGCCACCCAGCGGGTTCACTTTCTCGGCTTTGTACAGGGCCATCATCTCCTGGCTCTGACGCTGCTTGTCATCGCCCAGACGCTCACGCATCGCCTGAATCTTCGGCTGTAGCATACGCATCTTCGCCATGGAGGTGTACTGCGCTTTGGTCAGCGGGTACATGATGCCACGAACGATAAAGGTGATAACGATGATGGAGAAGCCCCAGTTACCCAGGAAGCTGTGGATCCACTTCAGCAGCTTGAACAGCGGCTGAGAGATGAACCACAACCAACCGTAGTCTACGGTCAGGTCCAGGTGCGGCGCCACGGCAGCCATTTTGTCCTGGATTTCCGGGCCGACCCACAGGGTGCTGGCCAGCGTACCGGTTTGACCCGGCTGAACCAGAACCGGCTGAGACTTATAGCCGATAGCGGCAACACCGTTACCCAGGTTCGCGGTATAGAAGTTGTTGGTACCGTCGTTATTCGGGATCCACGCGGTAGCGAAATACTGCTGCAGCATCGCAACCCAGCCGCCTTTGGAGCTGACGTTCAGGTTTTCGTTATCGGCGATGGTGTCGAACTTGTATTTCTCGTATTTCGCGTCTGGCGTAGAGTACGCTGCGCCGCGGAAGGTGTGCAGCGCGAAGTTGCTGCTTCCGGTGTCGCGGTGCGACGGCAGATTGATGGACTGCTTCAGCTGACCAAAGGTCGACACTTCCAGCGGCTTCGCACCGGCGTTCTGTACGTTATAGCCCACGTTTACCGCAAACTCACCGCGTTTCAGGGTGAAGGTTTTGGTGAAGGTGTTACCCGCGGCGTCGGTGTAGGTCAGCGGAATGGTGATTTCGTTCTGACCATCGGCCAGCACAAAGGTATCGCTGTCTACGTTATACAGCGGACGCGCACCGTTAGCCGGGTTATCCGGGCCATCACGACCGGTCAGGCCGCTCTGTGCCTGATAGATAAACTCAGGCGTGGTTTCCAGCAGCTGGAAAGGTTCGGAAGACTTCAGCTCTTTCGGGTAGGTCAACAGCAGCGCCTGCTCAATATCACCACCACGGGTGTTGATAGTCAGCTCAAGCACATCGGTCTTAACCGTAATCTGTTTCCCCTGGCCACTGGCCGGTACGCCCTGGTCGGCGGCGCTACCCGCTGCGGTGGTCGTTGTCTGCGTGACCTGCTGCTGAGGTTGAGGATTTTTGTCCTGCTCCCAAGCCTGGAAGATCATGAAAGACACGAACAACAAAGCGATGATAAGAAGATTGCGTTGCGAATCCATCGTTAGTGTTCTCTGGTATCAAAAGGTCCTGGAGGGACGGGGTCGTCTCCACCTGGGTGTAAAGGGTGGCATTTTAATACGCGTTTCACCGTCAACCAACTGCCTTTTATCACTCCAAACCTGCGCAATGCCTCAATTCCGTATTGCGAACAGGTCGGTCTGAAACGGCAGTGTGGCCCGAGTAGCGGACTAATCAGGCGTTGATAGACCCGGATAAGGCCGATCAGGACCCGTGAGCCAGGCGACAGTGGCGGCGCCATA
Organism: Leclercia sp. M-A074-M; assembly: GCF_965195605.1. NCBI lineage: Bacteria > Pseudomonadati > Pseudomonadota > Gammaproteobacteria > Enterobacterales > Enterobacteriaceae > Leclercia > Leclercia sp. M-A074-M. The sequence continues at coordinate 51,231 of NZ_CBDAHM010000009.1, forward strand.
ATTTTTCCAACGCTTCCGAGAGAGCACGGTTATCGAGGTCGGCAACCCCTTTTTTAGCCACCACCACGAAATCCATAGAAGGCAGTTCATGTTGACGTAAACGGAAGCTTTCACGCGTCAGACGTTTAATCCGATTGCGTTCATGCGCACGCTTAACGTTTTTCTTGGCGACAGTGAGACCGATACGGGGATGCCCCAGCGAATTTTGGCGGCCGAGAATGGTGATTTGCGGCGTGCCAGCCCGTTGTGGCTGCTGGAAGACGAAAGTGAAATGAGTGGGAGTTAACAAACGTAACTCCCTGGGAAATGCTAGCTTAACCACTCAGGGGTTAGCTTAATTACTTGGAAACGGTCAGACGTGAACGGCCTTTAGCACGACGACGTGCCAGAACCTGACGACCATTTTTAGTAGCCATACGAGCACGGAAGCCGTGAGAACGGTTGCGCTTCAGTACAGACGGTTGAAAAGTGCGTTTCATGGCGATTTCTACCTAAACTTGAATAAATTCAATGACTTTTTGTGGAGTCCGAACGAATAACGAACGATGGACGCCGAAGCCATGGGTGATTAAAGAGGCCGGATTGTAATAATTGTACACTCCGGAGTCAATTCTCTTTCCTTATTTCCCGCGTCTTTCCGCACGTTTTTAGCGTGCAAATTGAGCAGCGTCAGACGCAGGAAATCGAGTCCCACGCGCCGGGTGGGGAATTATACGGGCTCCCGGGCAAATCGCAAGGATCGTCCAGGATCTTCGTTAGATCATTTAAGCAAAAATTTGTCGCTACTCATTAATTTTTCCAATATGCGGCCTAAATCGCGGGGTCGCTTCGCCAGGATCGTTTACACTTACCCCGTTTCGATCCTCCTGTGGATAAATCGGGAAGAAACTGTGAGAAACAGAAGATCTCTGGCTCAGTTTAGGCTATGATCCGCGGTCCTGATCGCGATCCCAGGATCCAGAGCAGGTAAAAAAAACCGCAGACAGCGGTTCGCACGTCCCCCTAAACGCCGGGTTCTTTCGACGTGTGTCTACAATCATGACTATTCAATAGCTTTCTTTTTTGTTCGAGTGGAGTCCGCCGTGTCACTTTCGCTTTGGCAGCAGTGTCTTGCCCGATTGCAGGATGAGTTACCAGCCACAGAATTCAGTATGTGGATCCGCCCGTTGCAGGCGGAACTGAGCGATAACACGCTGGCTTTGTATGCGCCAAACCGTTTTGTGCTCGATTGGGTCAGGGACAAATACCTCAATAACATCAACGGACTGCTAAACGAATTTTGCGGTGCCGATGCCCCACAGCTGCGTTTTGAAGTGGGCACTAAACCGGTCACCCAAACCCTCAAAGAGACCGTTAACGTCGCCGCTGCGCCCGCGCAGACCGCGCAGGTTCAGATGCCGCGCGTCGCGCCTGCGCCGCGTGCGGGTTGGGATAACGTCCCGGCACCGGCAGAGCCAACCTACCGCTCTAACGTTAACGTCAAACACACCTTTGATAACTTCGTCGAAGGTAAATCGAACCAGCTGGCCCGCGCGGCGGCGCGCCAGGTGGCGGATAACCCGGGCGGCGCCTATAACCCGCTGTTCCTTTATGGCGGTACCGGTCTGGGTAAAACGCACCTGCTGCATGCGGTAGGCAATGGCATTATGGCGCGTAAGCCCAATGCCAAAGTGGTGTATATGCACTCCGAGCGCTTCGTTCAGGATATGGTAAAAGCCCTGCAAAACAATGCGATCGAAGAGTTTAAACGCTATTACCGTTCCGTTGATGCGCTGCTGATCGATGACATCCAGTTCTTTGCCAATAAAGAACGATCCCAGGAAGAGTTTTTCCACACCTTCAATGCGCTGCTGGAAGGCAATCAGCAGATCATTTTGACCTCGGATCGCTATCCAAAAGAGATCAACGGGGTTGAAGATCGTCTGAAATCGCGCTTCGGCTGGGGCCTGACCGTGGCGATCGAGCCACCGGAGCTGGAAACCCGCGTGGCGATCCTGATGAAAAAGGCCGACGAGAACGACATTCGTCTGCCGGGTGAGGTGGCGTTCTTTATCGCCAAGCGTCTGCGTTCCAACGTTCGTGAGCTTGAGGGCGCACTGAACCGCGTTATTGCTAACGCCAACTTTACCGGACGGGCGATCACCATCGATTTCGTGCGTGAGGCGCTGCGCGATCTGCTGGCGCTGCAGGAAAAACTGGTCACCATCGACAATATTCAGAAGACGGTGGCGGAGTACTACAAAATTAAAGTGGCAGATTTGCTGTCTAAACGTCGTTCCCGCTCGGTGGCGAGACCGCGTCAGATGGCGATGGCGCTGGCAAAGGAGTTAACCAACCACAGTCTGCCGGAGATCGGCGATGCGTTTGGTGGCCGTGACCATACCACCGTGCTGCACGCCTGCCGTAAGATCGAGCAGCTGCGTGAAGAAAGCCACGACATAAAAGAAGACTTCTCCAATTTAATCAGAACATTATCATCGTGATGCTATGAAATTTACCGTTGAACGTGAACATTTATTAAAACCGCTGCAACAGGTGAGTGGCCCCTTAGGCGGCCGCCCGACGCTGCCTATTCTTGGTAACCTGCTGCTGCAGGTGGCAGACGGCACGCTGTCGCTGACCGGGACCGATCTCGAGATGGAAATGGTCGCACGTGTGACGCTTTCTCAGCCTCACGAAGCGGGCGCAACCACCGTTCCGGCGCGTAAGTTCTTTGATATCTGCCGCGGACTGCCTGAAGGGGCAGAGATTGCCGTGCAGCTGGAAGGCGACCGTATGCTGGTGCGCTCTGGCCGCAGCCGTTTCTCGCTCTCTACGCTGCCTGCTGCTGACTTCCCGAACCTGGACGACTGGCAAAGTGAAGTCGAATTCACCCTGCCACAGGCCACCATGAAACGCCTGATTGAAGCCACCCAGTTCTCTATGGCGCATCAGGACGTTCGCTACTACTTAAACGGTATGCTGTTCGAAACCGAAGGGGAAGAGCTGCGTACCGTTGCCACCGACGGTCACCGCCTGGCGGTCTGCTCCATGCCGGTTGGCGTGACGCTGCCGAACCATTCGGTGATCGTACCGCGTAAAGGCGTGATTGAACTGATGCGTATGCTCGACGGCGGTGAAACCCCGCTGCGCGTGCAGATTGGCAGCAACAATATCCGCGCTCACGTGGGCGACTTCATCTTTACCTCCAAGCTGGTAGATGGCCGTTTCCCGGACTATCGCCGCGTATTGCCGAAGAACCCGGACAAAACGCTGGAAGCGGGCTGCGATATCCTCAAGCAGGCCTTTGCCCGCGCGGCAATCCTCTCCAACGAGAAGTTCCGCGGCGTGCGTCTGTATGTGAGCGAAAACCAGCTGAAGATCACGGCCAACAACCCGGAACAGGAAGAGGCCGAAGAGATTCTGGATGTCACCTATGCCGCAGGCACCGAGATGGAAATCGGCTTTAACGTCAGTTACGTGCTGGATGTGCTGAACGCGCTGAAGTGCGAGAACGTGCGTATTCTGCTGACCGACTCCGTGTCGAGCGTACAAATTGAAGATGCTGCCAGCCAGAGTGCGGCTTATGTTGTCATGCCAATGAGACTGTAATGTCGCTCACCCGCCTGTTGATCCGCGACTTTCGCAATATCGAAAGCGCGGATCTTGCTTTATCCCCCGGCTTTAACTTCCTGGTTGGCGCCAACGGCAGCGGCAAAACCAGCGTGCTGGAAGCCATCTATACGCTCGGCCATGGCCGGGCGTTTCGCAGTTTGCAGATTGGCCGCGTCATTCGCCACGAGCAGGACGCGTTTGTGCTTCATGGCCGTTTACGGGGCGAAGAGCACGAGACCGCCATCGGCCTGACCAAAGACAAGCACGGTGACAGCAAGGTACGCATCGACGGCACCGACGGGCACAAAGTGGCCGAGCTGGCGCTGCTGATGCCCATGCAGCTAATCACCCCCGAGGGGTTTACTTTACTCAACGGCGGCCCCAAATACAGAAGAGCCTTCCTCGACTGGGGATGCTTTCACAACGAAGCCGGTTTCTTTAACGCCTGGAGCAACCTCAAGCGGCTGCTGAAACAGCGCAATGCCGCGCTGCGCCAGGTGACCCGCTACGCCCAACTGCGGGCGTGGGATAAAGAGCTGATCCCGCTGGCGGAGCAGATTAGCCGCTGGCGTGCGGAGTACAGCGCCGGGATCGCGGAAGACATGGCGGACACCTGCCAGCAGTTTTTACCCGAGTTCTCCCTGAGCTTCTCCTTCCAGCGCGGCTGGGAGAAAGAGACAGATTATGCCGAGGTGCTGGAGCGAAGCTTCGAGCGCGATCGCATGCTGACCTACACCGCGCATGGCCCGCACAAGGCGGATTTCCGCATTCGTGCCGATGGCGCGCCGGTGGAAGACACCTTATCACGCGGGCAGCTTAAACTTCTGATGTGCGCCCTGCGCCTGGCGCAGGGCGAGTACCTAACCCGTGAGAGCGGGCGACGCTGTCTGTATCTGATTGATGATTTTGCCTCGGAACTTGACGACGCGCGGCGCGGGCTGCTTGCCAGCCGCTTAAAAGCCACACAGTCCCAGGTTTTCGTCAGTGCGATTAGCGCTGAACACGTAATAGACATGTCGGACGAAAATTCGAAGATGTTTAACGTGGAAAAGGGTAAAATAACGGATTAACCCAAGAATAAATGAGCGAGAAACGTTGATGTCGAATTCTTATGACTCCTCCAGTATCAAAGTCCTGAAAGGGCTGGATGCGGTGCGTAAGCGCCCGGGTATGTATATCGGCGATACGGATGACGGCACCGGTCTGCACCACATGGTATTCGAGGTGGTAGATAACGCTATCGACGAAGCGCTCGCGGGTCACTGTAAAGACATTATCGTCACCATCCACGCCGATAACTCTGTTTCCGTACAGGATGATGGCCGTGGCATTCCGACCGGCATCCACCCGGAAGAGGGCGTCTCTGCGGCGGAAGTGATCATGACCGTTCTGCACGCGGGCGGTAAGTTCGATGATAACTCCTATAAAGTGTCCGGCGGTCTGCACGGCGTGGGCGTCTCTGTCGTTAACGCCCTGTCGCAGAAGCTGGAGCTGGTGATCAACCGCGAAGGTAAAATTCACCGTCAGGTCTATACCCACGGCGTGCCGCAGGCACCGCTGGCGGTAACGGGCGAGACGGAGAAAACCGGTACCACGGTCCGTTTCTGGCCGAGCCTCGAAACCTTCTCCAACGTGACCGAGTTCGAATATGACATCCTGGCGAAGCGTCTGCGCGAGCTGTCATTCCTGAACTCCGGCGTCTCGATTCGCCTGCGCGACAAGCGCGACGGCAAAGAAGACCACTTCCATTACGAAGGTGGTATCAAGGCGTTCGTTGAGTATCTGAACAAGAACAAAACGCCAATTCACCCAAATATCTTCTATTTCTCCACCGAAAAAGATGGTATCGGCGTGGAAGTGGCGCTGCAGTGGAACGACGGTTTCCAGGAAAACATCTACTGCTTCACCAATAACATTCCGCAGCGCGACGGCGGTACGCACCTGGTCGGCTTCCGTACGGCGATGACCCGTACCCTGAACGCCTACATGGACAAAGAAGGCTACAGCAAAAAAGCGAAAGTCAGCGCCACCGGTGACGATGCCCGTGAAGGCCTGATCGCCGTTGTCTCCGTGAAGGTACCGGATCCGAAGTTCTCCTCCCAGACCAAAGACAAGCTGGTCTCCTCTGAGGTGAAATCGGCGGTTGAACAGCAGATGAACGAGCTGCTGAGCGACTACCTGCAGGAAAACCCGTCCGACGCCAAAATCGTCGTCGGTAAAATTATCGATGCGGCGCGTGCCCGTGAAGCGGCGCGTAAAGCCCGTGAAATGACCCGTCGTAAAGGCGCGCTGGACTTAGCAGGCCTGCCGGGCAAACTGGCGGACTGCCAGGAACGCGACCCGGCGCTGTCCGAACTGTACCTCGTGGAAGGGGACTCTGCGGGCGGTTCTGCGAAGCAGGGCCGTAACCGTAAGAACCAGGCGATCCTGCCGCTGAAGGGTAAAATCCTCAACGTTGAGAAAGCGCGCTTCGACAAGATGCTCTCCTCTCAGGAAGTAGCAACCCTGATCACCGCCCTGGGCTGCGGTATTGGCCGCGACGAGTACAACCCGGACAAGCTGCGCTATCACAGCATCATCATCATGACCGATGCGGACGTCGACGGCTCGCACATTCGTACCCTGCTGCTGACCTTCTTCTACCGTCAGATGCCGGAGATCGTTGAGCGTGGCCACGTCTACATTGCCCAGCCGCCGCTCTACAAGGTGAAAAAAGGCAAGCAGGAGCAGTACATCAAAGATGACGAGGCGATGGATCAGTACCAGATCGCTATTGCTCTTGATGGCGCCACCCTGCACGCCAACTCAAGCGCCCCGGCGCTGGCGGGCGAGCCGCTGGAGCGTCTGGTCTCCGAGTACAACGCCACCCAGAAGATGATTGGCCGCATGGAGCGCCGTTATCCAAAAGCGCTGCTGAAGGCGCTGGTTTACCAGCCGACCCTGAACGAAGCCGATCTCGATAACGAGCAGGCGGTGACCCGCTGGGTAAATACCCTGGTCAGCGAGCTGAACGAGAACGAGCAGCACGGCAGCCAGTGGAAGTTCGATATTCAGCAGAACGCCGCCCACCAGTTCGAGCCGGTGATCCGCGTGCGTACCCACGGCGTGGATACTGACTATCCGCTGGAGCATGAGTTCGTGACCGGCGCGGAATACCGTCGTATCTGCACCCTCGGCGAGAAGCTGCGTGGCCTGATTGAAGACGATGCGTTCATCGAACGTGGCGAACGCCGTCAGCCGGTTGCCAGCTTCGAGCAGGCGCTGGAGTGGCTGGTGAAAGAGTCCCGTCGTGGCCTCTCCATTCAGCGCTATAAAGGTCTGGGCGAAATGAACCCGGATCAGCTGTGGGAAACGACCATGGATCCGGAAAGCCGCCGCATGCTGCGGGTTACCGTTAAGGACGCGATTGCTGCCGACCAGCTGTTCACTACCCTGATGGGCGATGCGGTTGAACCCCGTCGCGCCTTCATCGAAGAGAACGCCCTGAAAGCGGCGAATATTGACATCTAAGCCGTTTGTTCCCCGGTGGCGCTGCGCTTACCGGGGCTACAGGTTTCGTAGGCCCGGTACGCGTCAGCGTCACCGGGCTTTTCTTTAGATGCAAAAGAGGAATTTCCTCTCCAGACCCCATCCCCTTTCTTACCGTGTTTTTTGAGCGGAATCGCGCTAGCATGAGGAAAGACTCATTCCAACCGGGGATCTCATGGCTATCAAACTCATTGCAATCGATATGGACGGCACACTGCTGCTGCCAGACCACACCATCTCTCCTGCCGTTAAAAATGCGATTGCCGCAGCCCGGGAGAAGGGCGTGAACGTGGTGCTTTGCACCGGTCGCCCATATGCGGGGGTGCATAACTACCTGAAAGAGCTGCACATGAACGAGCCAGGAGATTACTGCATTACCTACAACGGTGCGCTGGTGCAGAAAGCGGCCGATGGCAGCACGGTGGCGCAGACGGCGCTGAGCTATGAAGACTATCGCTATCTGGAACAACTCTCCCGCGAGGTAGGCTCGCACTTCCACGCCCTCGACCGCACCACGCTGTACACCGCGAACCGCGACATCAGCTACTACACGGTACATGAATCCTACGTCGCCACCATCCCGCTGGTGTTCTGCGAAGCGGAAAAAATGGATCCCGAAACCCAGTTCCTGAAGGTTATGATGATCGATGAGCCCGCCATTCTCGACCAGGCCATCGCCCGCATTCCGGATGAGGTAAAAGAGAAGTACACCGTGCTGAAAAGTGCGCCGTACTTCCTCGAAATCCTCGATAAACGCGTCAATAAAGGCACCGGCGTGAAGTCGCTGGCCGAAACGCTGGGGATCAAGCCGGAAGAGATCATGACGCTCGGCGATCAGGAAAACGACATTGCGATGCTGGAATATGCTGGCTTAGGCGTGGCGATGGAGAACGCGATCCCGTCGGTGAAAGAGGTGGCTAACTTCGTCACTAAATCTAACCTCGAAGATGGCGTGGCCTACGCGATTGAGAAGTTTGTGCTGAATTAAGACCTGTCAGGCAAGTACGCTCGACGTACTTGCCGCCTGCTCTCATCTTTCCTTCTGAGCAATATGTGCCATTACGTGTTGTTCGCATCGTTTAGGGCGGCGTTACCTACGCACTGAAAGTGATGTGCTTGTTGAGTATGATTAATAAAATTGTCGCGCATCAGGGTATCCTCATGAAACAAATCACTTTCGCTCCCCGCAACCATCAGCTCACCAATACCCGTACCTGGACCGCAGACAGCCAGTGGCTGGCTTTTGACGTCCGGCCTTCCGGGGCGTCGTTTACCGGCGAAACCATTGAACGAGTGAATGTTAAAACCGGCGACGTCGAGGTGATCTATCGCGCCAGCAACGGTGCGCATGTGGGGGTTGTCACCGTCCATCCGACGGCTGATAAATACGTTTTTATCCACGGCCCGCAACATCCCGACGCCCACTGGCAGTACGACTTCCATCACCGTCAGGGGGTGGTTGCAGAGCGCGGGCAGGTGAGCAATCTTGATGCGATGGATATCACCCCGCCTTTCACCTCCGGCGCGCTGCGCGGTGGCAGTCATGTTCATGTGTATAGCCCGGACGGGCAGTTCGTCAGCTTTACCTATAACGACCATGTGTTGCACATGCTCGATCCGACGCTGGATTTACGTAACGTGGGCGTGGCCGCGCCTTATGGCCCGGTGACCCCTGCGGGCCACCATCCGCGGGAGTATGCCGGTACGCACTGGAGCGTGCTGGTCAGCCGTACCACCCCCGCGCCACAGCCGGGCAGCGATGAGATCAACCGTGCCTACGAAGAGGGCTGGGTCGGTAATCATCAACTGGCTTTTATCGGCGATACCCTTACCGCCAGCGGCAAGAAGGTGCCGGAGCTGTTTATCGTTGACCTGCCGAAAGAGGAACAGGGCTGGAAACAGGCGGGCGATCTACCGCTTCAGGGCACGGCAGATCGCATGCCCGCCCCGCCTGCCGGGGTCATGCAGCGCCGTTTAACCTTTACTCACGGCAACCGCTATCCGGGGCTGGTGAACGTGCCGCGCCACTGGGTGCGCAGCAACCCCCAGGCGACACAAATCGCGTTCCTGATGCGGGATGATAACGGCGTGGTGCAGCTGTGGCTGATCGCCCCTGAAGGGGGTGAACCCCGTCAGCTTACCCATAACCCAAGCGATATTCAGTCGGCCTTTAACTGGCATCCGGCGGGCCATTCACTGGGATTTGTGCTGGAGGATCGCATTGCAACCTGTGATGCGGCGTCTGGTGCTGTGACGTTTTTGACGTCCGATCACGGCAATCCGCCGTCGGGTGATGCGGTGATTTACTCTCCGGATGGGCACACCATTGCCTGGATGGAGGAGATCGACGGATTCCGGCAGCTGTGGGTGACAGAGACCGGACGCTAATCAGCGAGAGGGCATCCCGGCGGGCGGGATCACGGCGTTGGTCGCCAGGGTCTCTTGCTCGCTTTGCTCCACGCGGGAGCGAACGGATTTATCGGTGCGGAAGAGGTCCCACGGCAGCAGCAGGGTATCGACCACCGCGGTAAATGGCATATCGAGCACCACCAGCGATTTCGTTCCCCAGTGGGTATCGTCGTCAGCCAGCATAGTCGCGCTGGCTCGCGTGCCGGGATAGGTTCCTTCTTTACCGCCGGTGTGAGACATCACGCTCGAACACCCGCAAAGCACAACCACTGCGCTGAACGTCGTCAGTTTTATCAGAACATTTTTCATCATCAGTTAGTCATCATCAATGGCACGGCATAAACCTGCTACCGGGTTTATAACGGGCCATTCTCAAAATGAATAGTTGAAAAGTACCGCTCTGTGGCACCTATCGCATTTTAACCTTACGTGCTGTAGACCCAGTCTATTCCAGTACCCGTAAAGTGCAAAAAATTCTCGCAACGGCATGCTTGAAAAGATCGCAAACGGACCCATTTTAAGGATGTATCGATGAACAAACGTGCCTGAGGGGCGTTTGGGATACTCCTGCCTGTCCATGGTGGAAGGCGACAATTCTTGCTGATTTCAGGAGTTTTAACTGTATGCGTAACTTTGATCTTTCTCCGCTTTATCGTTCAGCCATTGGCTTCGATCGTCTGTTCAACCATTTAGAAAACAACCAAAGCCAGAGCAATGGCTACCCTCCATACAATGTTGAACTGGTTGACGAAAACCATTATCGCATTGCGATTGCCGTGGCCGGTTTCGCTGAAAGCGAACTGGAGATCACCGCTCAGGATAACCTGCTGGTGGTGAAAGGCGCTCATGCGGGCGAGCAGAAAGAACGTACCTACCTCTATCAGGGCATCGCAGAACGTAACTTTGAACGTAAATTCCAGTTAGCTGAGAACATCCACGTTCATGGCGCGAACCTGGTTAACGGTCTGCTCTATATCGATCTGGAACGTGTTATCCCGGAAGCGAAAAAACCGCGCCGTATCGAAATTAATTAATTGTCCGGGTCGCTTTCGCGGCCCAAATATAAATGCTTGCCGATATCGGGAGCATATGTGAATCCATAAGGATTTGCAGGAACAAGTGTGTACAAAAATAAATTGTACCGAACTCGCTTCTCAGAAGGAGATTTAGTATGCGTAATTACGATTTATCCCCGCTGCTGCGTCAGTGGATCGGTTTTGACAAACTGGCCTCCGCGCTGCAAAGCACCACCGAAAGCCAGACCTTCCCGCCGTATAACATCGAAAAGATCGACGATAACCACTATCGCATTACGCTCGCAGTGGCCGGCTTCAGCCAGCAGAACCTCGATATTCAGCTGGAAGGCACACGCCTGACGGTAAAAGGCACCCCGGAAAAACCAGCAACCGAAACCAAATGGCTGCACCAGGGGCTGGTGACCCAGCCGTTCAGCCTGAGCTTTACCCTGGCTGAACATATGGAGGTGACGGGCGCCACCTTCACCAACGGGCTGCTGCATATCGACATCACCCGCAACGTGCCGGAAGCGATTGCTCCGCAGCGGATCGCCATCAGTGAACGTCCGGCGTTGAACAGTTAATAGACTGTGTCGGGGGGCGCTACGCTCACCCGACCTACAAGACCCGCAGGCTCGCGCAAGCGAAGCGTCGCCGGGCAAAATCAAAGCCCCGCCCCGGCGGGGCTTTTTTGTGCGCCATCGCCCATACAACCCGCCTGCGCTCTGCGAAAATCCCTGCTAATTATATTGTTATTCACAGGGATGCTGTCATGAGTGATATAGCGTTAACGGTCAGTATTCTGGCGGTGGTTGCGGTGGTCGGGCTGTGGATAGGCAATGTCAAAATCCGCGGCGTCGGGTTCGGCATTGGCGGCGTGCTCTTTGGCGGGATTTTTGTCGGCCATTTTGCCGACCAGCTTGGCATTACGCTCAGCGCGGAAATGCTGCACTTCATTCAGGAATTTGGCCTGATCCTCTTCGTTTACACTATCGGCATCCAGGTCGGGCCCGGCTTTTTCGCCTCGCTGCGCGTCTCTGGCCTGCGGCTTAATCTTTTTGCGATGGGGATTGTGGTGATGGGGGGGCTAGTCACCGCCCTGCTGCATAAACTCTTCGCCATTCCGCTGCCGGTGGTGTTGGGCATTTTCTCCGGGGCGGTAACCAATACTCCCGCGCTGGGTGCCGGGCAGCAAATCCTGCGCGATCTGGGCATCGCCCCCGACATCGTCGATCAGATGGGGATGAGCTACGCCATGGCCTACCCGTTCGGCATCTGCGGCATCCTGCTCACCATGTGGCTGATGCGTATCCTGTTTCGCGTTAACGTTGAACAGGAAGCCCGGGAGCATGAATCTACCCTTACGAACGGACAGGCGCTGATTAAAACCATCAACATCCGCGTCGACAACCCCAACCTCAACAACCTGCCGATTCAGGATGTGCCGATCCTTAACAGCGCCAATATTATCTGCTCCCGCCTGAAGCGTGAGGAAACCCTGATGGTGCCGCTGCCCGGCACGGTGATCCAGATAGGCGACCTGCTGCATCTGGTGGGGCAACCGGCGGACCTGCATAACGCCCAACTGGTGATTGGCCAGGAGGTCGATACCTCTCTTTCTACCCGCGGCACCGATATGCGCGTCGAGCGCGTGGTGGTGACCAACGAGAAGGTATTAGGCAAGAAAATCCGCGAACTGCAGGTAAAAGAGCGCTACGACGTTGTGATCTCTCGCCTGAACCGCGCCGGGATCGAGCTGGTGGCCAGCCCGGACGCCAGCCTGCAGTTTGGCGACATCCTTAACCTCGTCGGGCGCCCGGCCTCCATTGACGCCGTCGCCAATATGGTAGGCAACGCACAACAAAAACTGCAGCAGGTGCAGATGCTACCGGTGTTTATCGGTATCGGACTCGGCGTCCTGCTCGGCTCTATCCCCCTCTATGTACCGGGGTTCCCGGTGGCGCTCAAGCTGGGGCTGGCAGGCGGGCCGTTGATTATGGCGCTGATCCTCGGTCGTATCGGCTGTGTCGGTAAGCTCTACTGGTTTATGCCTCCGAGCGCCAACCTTGCCCTGCGTGAGCTGGGGATCGTGCTGTTTCTGGCGGTGGTGGGGCTGAAATCTGGCGGGGATTTCGTCGAGACGCTCGCCCGCGGTGACGGCGTCAGCTGGATTGGTTACGGCATCCTCATTACCGCCGTCCCGCTGATCACGATGGGCATTCTGGCGCGGCTACTGGCGAAGATGAACTACCTCACCCTCTGCGGCATGCTGGCCGGTTCGATGACCGATCCCCCGGCGCTGGCCTTTGCCAACAACCTGCACGCCACCAGCGGGGCGGCGGCGCTCTCCTACGCCACGGTCTATCCGCTGGTGATGTTTATGCGCATTATCACACCGCAGCTACTGGCGGTGCTGTTCTGGGGGATAGGTTAAACCTCTAACCCCAGCCTGGTGAACTGCTCTGCCGGGGCGTCGCTCTCATGTAGCAGACGCACCAGCAGGGCAATCATCCGCGCTTCGATGGCTTTATCTTCTATCGGGCACTGCTGGTGCGGGTCGGTGTATAAATCGAACAGTAGATTACCGACGCGGTTCACCCCGGGGTATTTTTCCTGAGCCGGAATACGCAGCGTTTTAACCCCTTTGGTAAAGCGGAAGGGGGGCGCCAGCGCGATCGCCTCCAGCTCATCCGGGGTAAAGCGGGTATTCATCTTGATGGGCATCAGGGTGTAGTTGGCGATGTCATTCTCACGGCCAGGCAGTGCGGCGCGCATATAGACATAGCGCCCGTCCGTGACGTTGACATGGCCGCTGAAGACCCCAAACAGCGCAGCGTCACGCACCGGGGTATCATCTTCAAGAATGCGGGCTAACGGACGGCCCTGAACGTCAGGTGGAATGGGCTGGTTGAAGAACTCCAGCAGCGTTGGCGCCCAGTCAATCATCTGCACCAGCGCATCTCGCTGCACCCCCTGATGACCGCTGCGCGGATCCCAGATAAATAGCGGGTTATTCGCCACTTCGTTGTAATAGGGCATCTGGTTTTTCGCCCACCAGCCATGCTCCCCGAGCAAAAAGCCGTGATCGGTGCCGACGATGAGCATCGTATCGCGCCACAGATCGTGGCGGTCCATCAGGTCCAGAATGCGCCCCAGGTTGCGATCGCACATGGAGACCAGGGCGCGATAGCGGCAGCGAATATGCTCTACCGCCTCCGGGCTCTCTTCCACTTTGCCGCGGGGCCAGTCGTAGTGCGGGCCGTTCCAGGCATCCTGGTATAACGAGAGGTACGCCTCGGTGGTATAAAACGGCTCGTGGGGGTCGAAGGTTTCCACCTGCAATAGCCAGCTATCCTGGTGATGGTTCTTGTCGATAAACTCGCACCCGGCGTTAAAGACCTGGGTTTGCGGGAAGTCCGCCTCCTGCTGAATGTAGTCGCGGTTGACCCAGTCGTGTCGCCAGAGCCCGGAGACCCCGCCCCCGGTTTGTTTCTGGGGCACGCGCAGCACCTCCGGGATGGCCGGGTCGGCGACGCTGGCCTTCCAGTGATCCCCCTCCTGGCCACGGATAATTTCCCATGAGCTGTAGCGGTTATGGTAGTTGCCGCCGCCATCCTCCCAGTAGTGCAGGTGGTCGCTGATCAGGTGGGTATAGATGCCCGCTTTTTTCAGTAGCTCCGGCATGGAGTCGTCGAACGGCTCCAGCGGCCCCCATTCCCGGTGCAAAAAATTATACCGGCCAGTATGTAACTCGCGACGTGCGGGCATGCAGGGCATACTGCCAACATAGCTGTTGTTGAAGGTGGCGCAGCGGGCCGCCAGACGCTGGAAATTTGGCGCCTGGGTGATCATATCCCCGTAAGGCGGCAGATAGTGCTTATTCAGGCTGTCGAAGAGCAGAATGATCGCTTTCATCGTCGCTCCTTAACGGGCCTTTACCAGATGCGGGAAATGCTCTTCAACCACGGCGTAGATCTGCTTCCCGATGGTCTCTCCGTCCATAATATTTTCGATGGGGATCAGATACTGCCCGTGCCGCGGATCGAGGCTTACCACATCAATCAGTTTTTTCGAAATGGCATAGATATCGGCCCATTCGGTGAACCCACCGACTTCGCCGGCGGCGGTGTGCTCCATGGCGAAATCAATGTCATATTTAGCTAACGCTTTTTTTACCACCGTCTGCAACATCACGCTGCTGCCGACACCGTAGCCGCAAACAAACAGAATATTAATTTTGTCTTTCATAACGATATCCTTTTCACAATGAGATGAGTTAGCCCGCATAAGGCCCAAGATGGAACGTTAAGGCAATAAACTTAAGTACTTCGCAAATCGCTGGCCATAAGGTCGCCCAGTCGAAAATACCGGTCCAGCCCACCCCTTCCGCAGCGAGGCCAGTTAAGGGAATTGCCCATACGGTGCCGAAGGTTTGAATAATTCCCAGCAAGAAAGTACAAATAATAACGGCGCGGTAACCGCCCAGCCGGTTGGCTAATACGCCGATCGGGCCGCCCGCAAAAAATAGCGGCACAAAACCGGGCAATACCATAATCGGACTATGGGTAAGCAGCAGGATCCCCATCGAAAAAATCGTGCCGAAGGTACAGAAAATAAAACCAAGGGTGGCGGCATTCGGGGAGAAGGGAAGTAATGCTGCAACATCGACAGCGGGAATCGCGTCGGGAATTAAACGATCCTGCCAGCCTTTAAACGAGGCGTTAATTTCCCCGACCATCATACGAACGCCCTGGAGCAGGATCACCATATACATGGAGAACTGCAGGCCGAGATTAATAATGTAGATATACCAGGGCTTACCTTTTGCCATGACCTGAACGTTATCGATGCCGGTCGTCAACAGGAACCCGCCGACGAACACGGTCATGACAATGGCGATGGAGGTAACGTTATGGTTAAAAATCGCCAGCCAGCCGGGTAGCTTCATATTCTCGGCATCCTGCTTCTCGGCGTCGCCAAAGAGGTGGGCGAATTTCGAGAAAAACCAGATCCCCAGCATCTGGTTATGGGCTATGGTAAAGCCGGCATTATTGGTGATTTTCGCCACCGGTTTGGCTATCAGGGTAGTCGCAAACGCCCAGAATACGCCGGTTAAAATCCCGGCGATAATAATCGACGGCACCCAGCCAAAGCCCAGCCAGAAGACGATCAACCACAGCACTGCCTGAGAGTGAGACACCCCGGTATTGCCGGTGAGGAAAATGCCTTTCACCTTTGTGTAGCGGCCAAGTAAGACCAGCACCAGGTTGGTAAAAAAGGCCAGCACAAACACATAACCTACAAAACCGAAATTATCGCCGAGTGCAATCTGGGTTGCTGCTTTCATGGCATAGGAATCCATTAAATAGCCATGAATGCCATAAGATTTACTGACCGCATCGGCAACGGGTTTAAATGTGGCTGAGAACTGAAATCCGCCAAAGAGCACCATCATTAATCCCACCATGGCGCTAACCATACCGGTAATAATTTTGATCGGCGATTTCCTGTCGAGGGCATAACCCAGCCCCACCAGCAACCCAATTAAAATAGCGGGTTCAGTTAAAAAAGATTGTATTACTGAAATGAAGTCTGAAAACATAATGCAGTCAACCTCCGTGATATTCGCTTCCAGATTAATAAAATCCACTTTTTTGTTGCTTCTTATTTAATAACGGAACGACTAGTGGTGATAAAGGCAAACATTTTTGGCAGCAAATGCACTTTAATAATCATATTTAGTCATTAGAAGATTGATTTTGATTTTTTGTGATTCTATTTGCAAAATTACTGATGTATTACTTTCGATTATTTAAATTTCTATTCGATAAGCTTTTTATATATACAATGGATTTGTGAATAAGCCGGGATGCCCTTATTGGATGATTCAATATATAAACGGTCAATAATTTAACCTTAATTATTGAGGTGGGAAGTGTTTTGAAGATATATTTAGTAAATTAAAGGCGACGATTTTATTTTGCGGGCTCAGCCACAAAATTATATTAAACCGAAGTATAAGTTAGCTTTCGCACGGCCAAGTAATTTTCCAATCATTATTAAACAAAGGAATGAAAAAATGAACGCAACCTATACTGTTAATCTGAATCCCTACGATAAAAACAAACTGTGCGCATTAATTTCTATTGCTAGTACCGAGGCGGTACGCTTTGACTACACCGTCAAGGGTAAAACGGTGAACACCAGTTTTCATTACGGCACCGATCAATACAGCGTTAATCCAGAGATTGTCGTGGTGGGGTTGTATGCCAATTATTTAAATTCGGTCACGTTGAATCTTTATACCGCTGACAATGCCGTAGAAACCCTCCTTATATCGATATCAACAGAGGGACAGGACTATGGCGAAGTGCCCCTGTCGCTGGCAATCAATATTGCTGACGGCACGATGGCAGAGAATACCTTAGGGCAGGGTTGGTTTGTCACCAGCGCGTGGAATGGCTATGACATCAATGGCGATCTGCGTATTACCGGCCTGTTCCCCTGGATGTACGGCAACCTAAAAATTATTGAAAACTCGCTCTGGTCAGCCGAAGCCAGTGAAACCTGGGATCCCGACAAGCATGCTTTTGCGCCAACACTGTACCGCTTTAACCTTGCCGGTAAGGTCACGCAAACCTACTCTGCTCCAGCGGGTTACGGTTTTCATCACGACATCACTACTGACGGGCAAGGCAATCTCTGGGTGTTAGGCTCGCTGCTGGATGGTTGGAGTGACGAGCAAAAACTGGAGTGCATCCTCTATAAATACGACATCAACAGCGGGGCGTTGCTCTGGCAACGTGATTATTCCCGGGAATTTATGGGTGCCACGGTGCTGGATAATACCGACACCAACGACGTGCATTTCAATAGTCTGGAATATGTCGCAGAGACCGGGCAACTGATGATCAATTCCCGCTCCAGTTGTACTGTGCTGGGACTTAATAGTGCCTCCGGGGATCCGGAGTGGATTATTGATAACCCAGCTTTTCCTGTGCTGAATAGTGCCCTGAATCTGCAGGTGGTGGATGAGGATAACTTCAGCTATCCCAACGGCGAGCATGCCGTCTTTGTCACACACAACAGCCGGTACCAGGCGTGGCGGGGTGAAAACAAGTTCGTTGTCTCCCTGTTCAATAACAACTCCTGCGCAGATGAACAGGGCAAGGAACTGGTCCGGACGATTGAATCGGACCCGGTTACTTATACCGCTGCCGCACTGGATTCCTTACCTACCATTCTTGCCATAGATTTAACCGCCTCGACGGTTCAGCGCCTGGATCAGTTTCATTTCCCAGGCCAGCGCAGCGAACTCACATCATCGGTATTTGATGTCGGGAACGAATATTACAATGTTTATTTTGGTGCCGAACAATCTTTCTTCGTTTTTGATACCGATAATAATATTGGTGTGTCGGTTTACAATATTGATACCGGCTTAGGCTATCGCGGCAGAATATTTACTTACGATGAGCTGCGCTCATTAATCTAAAATTAACCTTAGCGGCAAGATAAGGCTTGGTGTTACTTGCCGCCTTTACACCACCTGTAACCCGTTTCCCTGGCTGTGGTTATACGGCTGTCACCACCGGATCCTGCGGGTGGGAATGACTTCTCTGTATACGTTACTATTGCCTGAGTTTTATTCGATGAGCAGCCAGACAGGAGTAGTTATGAAAATTTCCCGCCTCGGCGAAGCGCCGGATTATCGCTTCTCGCTGGCAAACGAGCGCACCTTTCTGGCCTGGATCCGCACCGCACTGGGCTTTCTGGCAGCCGGTGTCGGCCTTGACCAGCTGGCCCCCGACTTTGCCACGCCGGTGATCCGCCAGCTGCTGGCGCTGCTGCTGTGCCTCTTTTCCGGCGGGCTGGCGATCTACGGTTACCTGCGCTGGCTGCGTAATGAAAAGGCGATGCGCCTGAAAGAAGACCTGCCCTATACCCACAGCCTGCTGATTATCAGCCTGATCCTGATGGTGGTGGCGGTGATTGTCATGGGACTGGTGCTCTATGGCGGATAATCGCAAAGCCCGCCGCCTGGCCGATCCGGGACTGCAGCCGGAGCGGACCTCGCTCGCCTGGCTGCGCACCCTGCTGGGCTACGGCGCCCTGATGGTGCTGGCGGTTAAACACAACTGGCAGCAGGCAGGGCAGCTGTTCTGGGTGGCGCTGGGTGTACTGGCAATCGCGGCGCTGATCCTCTGGTATTACACCCGCAGCAGGGCGCAAATGGATGTTTCTCTGTATGATTTTTCATCATCCCGACCGGTGCATATTAAATTTTTGATCGCCCTCGCAGTGTTATCCCTCGCATTACTGTTTGCTGCTAGCCATGTCCACCATCTCATTATTTTTATCAGGGGTATTACATGACAGGATGTCAGGTTATGGCCAAGCCAGCCAGCTCACGATGCAACCTGAATTGCCGCTACTGTTTTTATATCGATAAGCCTAAACAGGCGATCATGGATGACGCCACCCTGGAAACCTTTATTCAACAGCATATCGCCGCCCAGCCCGGACCAGAGGTACAGTTCGCCTGGCAGGGCGGGGAACCGACCCTGTGCGGGCTGGATTTCTTTCGTCGTGTCGTGGAACTGCAACAGCGGCATGGCGCAGGAAAACGTATCCACAACGCTTTTCAGACCAACGGCATCCTGCTCAATGACGCCTGGTGTGTATTTTTTCGTGAACAGGGCTGGCTGGTGGGTATCTCTCTCGATGGGCCTGCGGCGCTGCATGATGCTTATCGCGTCAGCCGCAGCGGCAACCCTACTCATCATAAGGTGCTGGCGGCGATAGAGAAGCTGCGAGCGCATCAGGTGTCGTTTAATCTTCTGACGGTCATCAACCGGCAGAACAGCGGCCAGCCGGAGCGCATGTATCGCTATTTGCGCGCGCTGGGCACGCCGTATCTGCAGTTTCTTCCCCTGCTGGAGCACGACAACCCGGAATCAGTCAGCGATGCGCAGTGGGGAGCATTCCTGTCGTCGGTGTTTGATATCTGGGTGCGGGAGGATATTGGTCGCATCTTTGTGCAGCTTTTCGACTCGACGTTAGGGGTCTGGTGCGGCTATCCGTCGCAGATCTGTTCCCTCGCCGTCACCTGCGGCCACGCCTTCGCGCTGGAGGCGCAGGGCGATCTCTATCAATGCGATCACTATGTCTACCCCGAGTACCGGCTGGGTAACATCCACCAGACGCCGCTGGCAGAGCTTAATAACAGTGAGGCGGCCATCGCCTTTGGCCAGCGTAAAAAAACCACTTTACCCGGTGAGTGCCAGGCCTGCCCGGCGCTTTACCTGTGCAACGGCGACTGCCCGAAACACCGGGTGGAGGGCAAAAGCGCGCTGTGCGCGGGGTATCTGGCGTTCTTTCGCCATTGTGCCCCGCATATGCGGGTGATGCGCGATCTTATCCGCCATCACCGTTCGCCCATCGAGTTAATGACCCTGTTACGCCAGAGCCAGTAAGTTACCGCCCTTTTGCCAGATACTTCGCCATCTCCTCGTCCGGCACCATGCCGCCGCCGGTGGCCCACACCAGGTGGGTGGCGTTGTCCAGCGCATAGTGCCCGGCAGTGGCAAGACGTACCGGCCCGGCCATTCCCGCCAGCGCGGAGGGCTCAAGACGAATATGCTCTTCCTGCGCCAGCCAGCCCAGCATGTCATACATGCTCTGATCGGAGAGGGTATAGAACCCGTCGAGCAGGCGCTCCATGGCGCGGCCAACAAAACCGGACGCGCGGCCTACCGCCAGGCCATCGGCCGCGGTGAGGTTATCGATCCCCAGATCCTGCACGGCAATCTGGTCATGTAGCCCGGTATAAACCCCCAGCAGCATGCACGGTGAATGGGTAGGTTCGGCAAAGAAGCAGTGCACATGGTCGCCAAAGGCCAGCTTCAGCCCAAACGCCACGCCGCCAGGGCCGCCGCCGACGCCGCATGGCAGATAGACAAACAGGGGATGATCCCTGTCCACCACCCGGCCCTGGTCAGCAAACTGCGCTTTCAGTCGTGCGCCTGCCACGGCATAGCCTAAAAACAGGGTGCGGGAGTTTTCATCGTCGATAAAGAAGCAGTTCGGATCGCTTTCGGCCGCTTTGCGGCCTTGCTCCACCGCCACGCCGTAGTCCTGCTCATATTCCACCACCGTCACGCCGTGGCTGCGCAGTTTCGCTTTTTTCCATTCCCGGGCGTCGGCGGACATATGGACCGTCACCTTAAAGCCGATGCGGGCGCTCATGATGCCGATGGACATCCCCAGGTTGCCGGTCGACCCCACGGCGATGCTGTACTGGCTGAAGAAATCTTTGAAGCGCGGCTCCAGCAGGATGCTGTAATTCTCCTCCGGCGTTAACAGGCCCGCGGCGAGGGCCAGTTTTTCCGCGTGGGTCAGCACCTCATAGATGCCGCCGCGGGCTTTGATGGAGCCGGAGATCGGCAGATGACTGTCTTTTTTCAACAGCAACGTGCCGGGAAGGGTGATATCGAACGCCGTCTCCAGCCGCTTGTGCATCCCCGGTATGGCGACCAGCTCCGATTCGATAATCCCGTTTGTGGCCGCCGTTTCCGGGAACGCTTTCGCCAGGTACGGCGCAAACCGCGCCAGGCGCGCGTGGGCATCATCCACGTCGGCCTGGGTCAGGCCAACGTGCGGCAACCCTTCGGCCAGCGTGGTGGCTTTGGGGTTAAGCCAGGTGGTCTCTTTCAGGGCGATCAGCGCATTGAGCAGGGGATATTGCGCGATTAATGTCTGGGTCTGTGGCGTCATAGGTTCCTCGCAGGCGTTATCCCCTTAAGAAAACAGGAAACGGACGCGAGGGCAAGTGAACGCTACACCGCCTGCTGGTGATGTGAGGCGCGGGAGGCCAGCGGCAGCCAGCACAGCACAATCAGCAGCCCCATTAAGGTCATCAGCAGACCAAGGCTGGCCTGTCCGTTTTGCGGCATCATCGCCGAGAGCCAGGCCAGCGCGCCGGAGCCGATATTCTGCAATCCTCCCACCAGCGCCCCGGCGGTGCCCGCGAGGAACGGGAAGGGCTCCATCGCGCCGCTGGTCGCCAGCGGGAAGAGCATCCCCGCGCCAAAGAAGAAGAGCGCAGCCGGGATCAGCAGGGTCCAGACATTCATCACCCCGAACAGCCCCGGGATCCACATCATCAGCCCCGCCAGCAGGCAGCTTGCCACCGACTGCCACATCAGGGTGGTAAAGCGTTTATTGGCGCGTCCGGCAAACCAGGCGCCGAAGAACGCCGCCGGGATCGGCAGAATAAACAGAATACTTACCACCATACTGCTGAGACCCAGCCCGGCGCCCAACAGCACGCCCGAACTGGCTTCGAATACGGCGATACCCGCCAGGCCCCCAATCAGCATCAGCACGTAGCAGTTAAACGCCCCGTTGCCGAAAAGGATTTTGTAGCTGGTGAGCAGTCTGGTGCGAGGCGCCTCAGTAGGCCGGGTTTCCGGCATCCAGCGCGCCATGCTGAAGGTGACGATGGCGCACAGCACCAGCAGGAAGCCATAGCAGGCCCGCCAGGACCAGACGGTATCCAGCAGGCCGCCAATCAGCGGCGCCAGCAGCGGGCTCACCAGGATGCCCATGTTCAGCAGGCTATTGGCGTGACGCAGCTGGCTCCCCTGATACATATCCCGCGGCAGCGTGCGTGCCATCACCCCGCCGACGCCGGTGCCGACGCCCTGCAACGCGCTGGCGGCAATCAGCACGCTCAGGCTGTGGGTGGTCATGGCGATGACCGTCGCGATCATAAAAATCGTCATGCCGACCAGGATCACCGGGCGGCGACCCACGCGGTCCGAAAGCGGGCCGTAGACGAGCTGCGATACCCCATAGGTCAACAGATAGGCGCCCATCACGCTCTGGATTGCCCCTTCGCGCACCTGGAGTGCCTTCGCCATGCCCGCGATGGCCGGGATATAGATGGTTTGCGCCATCTGACCGACGGCGACCAGCAAGATCAACATCAAGAGTAAATTAACGTTCCGCTGTTTTTTCATGTCGCTGAATACTTTTGCCAAAAGTGAGAAATAAAGAATAAGTGACTACGCATTCCCATAAATGCGCGAGGAATCTACCACAGGAAAATGACAAGTTAAGTACCCGGCTGAATAACGGGAAGAGGCAAGAAGGCAGGATTTTTAAACGACAGCGGCAACGAATGTTGCCAGCGTTAATTCATTTGCTTAAACCGCGCAAAACAGCCGGTGCGTCACGCGCGGTTCATCGGCGACCAGCGTAAAGCCTGACCGCTGGTAGAAGGCCCAGGCGGCCTGCGGCGCATGGGTATTGAGAAAATCGAACCAGATGCTGGCATCGGCCATCACCACATCGAGCAGCTGCCTGCCGATACCCTGCCCGCGACACTTTTCGCTGATATAGAGATGGCGGATGCGACCGGCCCGCGGCTGCTGGCTGAACGGATCGCGGTTTAGTCCGCAAATTCCTACCAGCTTGCCATTGAGAAACGCACCCAGCAGCTTTTCGCCGGGGGCATTGAAGCGGTTTTCGCCGCGCTGCCAGTTCTCTTCCAGCCTGCGCAGCATGTTGAAATTGCGCGCGACGCTCTCGGCCTTAAGCGCGATATACCCCGGTTCGTCCGGCGTAACGGGTTCAATTAGCAAACGCGACATAGCATTCCCTCGTTATTATCGTTGTTAAAGAGGGGCGGTTTCCCGCCCCTCTTCGGTGCGACTTGAACCTGAATTACTTCACGTATTTCAGGACAGCATCAAGCAGTTGCAGTGCTGCAACAATGAGTTTGAGGATAAGTACAACCATATCCACTACGCTCATACGCGTCTCCTCTGGTTAAGGAGCACGATGCTGGCTTACCTTTCCGCCGCCTGTGACCAGCACCTTTGTTGACGTAACACAGTGTGCTCAGTTGGGGAGTGGAGGCGCTGACGGCACCACCCGTTTCAGCCAGGACTTCGTTGCGCCGGTGTACTACGAGCGGCTCCCCTCACACCCTGTGAACACCACCAGTATAGATAAATACTGTATATATGAACAGTAATTTATGGACAAAACGTGAAGGGCGATCCATACTCAAATGCGTCAAAATCCGTGCCCCAAATTGCGCGTTCCTGTGCGATCGCGTATACTTCGGGCGTTGACGTAACACAGTGTGCTCTGCGGTCACCAGCCGCAAACGCTGTAAAAAAAACCTCGCTCCGGCGGGGTTTTTTGTTTTCATCACCTAATAAACGAAACGTGATCCCTGACGCATTTTTGCGCAGATGAAAATATTTCCATTGTCACGCCTGAAAACCTGTGTTTGTATAAATTCTATCAATGATTCCAGAGATAGGTTCCTAATGACCTCTTCCATGCTGACCTCGACCCTACTAAAAACTGCGCAACCAGCCGCAGTGGTCGTCGTGCGTGTGGTGGTCGTCGTCGGCAATGCGCCGTAGGGACTGGATCAACACACGATTCCAAACCCCGCCGGCGCAAACCGGCGGGGTTTTTCGTTTAAAGCCCCCCGGAAAGTCGGCTCAGATCACAATAAGAGGACTGGAGCATGGCAAGTTCGGGCACAACATCACACAAGACGCGTTTCACAGGCGCGCAGTTAATCGTTCATCTGCTGGAACGTCAGGGCATTACCACGGTTGCGGGTATCCCTGGCGGAACGGTACTCCCGCTGTATGACGCCTTAAGCCAGAGCACGCAGATCCGTCACGTGCTGGCGCGACACGAACAGGGCGCAGGCTTTATCGCCCAGGGCATGGCGCGTACCCAGGGCAAACCGGCGGTTTGCATGGCCTGTAGCGGGCCGGGGGCCACCAACCTGGTGACCGCCATCGCCGACGCGCGTCTCGACTCCATTCCGTTAGTCTGCATTACCGGCCAGGTGCCTGCCTCGATGATCGGCACCGATGCGTTTCAGGAAGTGGACACCTACGGCATCTCTATCCCCATCACCAAGCACAACTATTTAGTGCGCGATATCAGCGAATTACCGCAGGTTATCAGCGATGCGTTCCGTATCGCCCAGTCCGGTCGTCCGGGTCCGGTGTGGATAGACATTCCTAAGGATGTGCAGACCGCTGAAATTGAGATCGAGGTACTGCCAGAGCCAGGCACCCGTGCGCCATCGCCGGCATTCAGCGCGGAGAGCGTGCGCGAGGCGGCGGCGATGATTAACGCCGCCCAGCGTCCGGTGCTCTATCTGGGCGGCGGGGTGATCGACGCGCCTGATGCGGTGCGTACCCTGGCAGAAAAGGCCAACCTGCCAACCACCATGACCCTGATGGCGTTGGGTATGCTGCCCAAAGCGCACCCGCTGTCGCTGGGTATGCTCGGGATGCATGGCGCGCGCAGCACCAACTTTATTCTGCAGGAAGCTGACCTGCTGATTGTTCTCGGGGCGCGTTTTGATGACCGGGCGATCGGCAAAACCGAGCAGTTCTGCCCGAACGCCAAAATCATTCACGTGGATATCGACCGCGCGGAGCTGGGCAAAATCAAGCAGCCGCACGTGGCGATCCAGGGCGACGTTGACGAGGTGCTGGCGCAGCTGCTGCCGCACATCGACGCCACTCCGCGCACCGCGTGGCGTGAGCAGGTTACCGGTCTGCAGCAGGAGTTCCCGGGCGCTATCCCGACCGGCGGCGATCCGCTGAGCCACTACGGGTTGATTAACGCCGTGGCCGCCTGCGTGGACGACAGCGCCATTATCACCACCGATGTGGGACAGCATCAGATGTGGACCGCCCAGGCCTATCCACTGAACCGTCCACGTCAGTGGCTGACCTCCGGCGGGCTGGGGACCATGGGCTTTGGCCTGCCTGCGGCAGTGGGCGCGGCGCTGGCGAATCCGGACCGCAAGGTGATCTGCTTCTCCGGCGACGGCAGCCTGATGATGAACATCCAGGAGATGGCCACCGCGGCGGAAAACCAGCTGGATGTGAAAATCATTCTGATGAACAACGAAGCGCTGGGCCTGGTGCATCAGCAGCAGAGCCTGTTCTACAAGCAGGGCGTCTTTGCCGCCACCTATCCGGGGATGATTAACTTTATGCAGATTGCCGCCGGGTTTGGCCTGCACACCTGCGATCTGAATGCCGAAGAGGATGCGCAGGCCGCACTTCAGGCGGCGATCTCGCGCCCAGGCCCGGCACTGATCCACGTGCGTATCGATCCACAACAAAAAGTTTATCCGATGGTACCGCCGGGTGCGGCCAATACAGAAATGGTGGGGGAATAAGCCATGCAGAAGCAAAATGATAATGTCATTCTGGAACTCACCGTCCGCAACCACCCAGGCGTCATGACCCACGTCTGCGGGCTGTTTGCCCGCCGGGCGTTCAACGTGGAAGGCATCCTCTGTTTACCAATCCAGGGCAGCGAGCACAGCCGTATCTGGCTACTGGTGAATGATGACCAGCGTCTGGAGCAGATGATGGCCCAGATCGACAAGCTGGAAGATGTGGTGAAAGTGGTGCGTAACCAGTCCGATCCGACCATGTTTAACAAAATTGCGGTGTTCTTCGAGTAACTTACTCCCCGGCGGCGTCCGGGGTGATGATTTTCACAAAGCCGTTCCGGCAGTGGGCCGGGTAGTCTGCCGGAAGCGGGCGGTCGCTGATCAGCACATCAAATGCCGACAGCGGCCCGATGCTGGCGGGGGCCACTTCATCAAACAGGGCGTAACGGGCCAGCAGGATCTTGCGGATGCCATGTTGCATGGCTTTGCGCTTGGTGGCGAGATCGTCAAGGTTAAACCAGGTAACCCCATAGTGCTCATGCACGCCGCTGGCGGAGATAAACACCTTGCGCGGGTTCAGGGAGTCCAGTATCGACGGGTTGCTGGTGTCATAAAACGCATCGCTTTTTGCCCGGTAGGTGCCGCCACACAAAATGGCGGTGGCGTTGGGCTTCTCATTAAGCGCCATAAATACGCGATGGGAATAGCAGATGCCGGTAAAGGTAATGTCGTCGGGGATCATGCTAATCACCAGCGGCATCTCCGGGCCATTATCAAAAAAGACCAGGTCGTTTTCCGCCACCATGCCCGCCGCCAGAATGGCGATAGGCAGATCGTCGGGGTGGTGAGTCTGGCTGCGTACCACCGGTGCGGCAGGCGCGGTGGCCGGTTTATTAACCATCACGATATAGCCGCCCAGCAGGGTCAGGGGCAGCACGGTCTCATGGTTATCCGGGCTGAGATCGCGACGGATAGTCATAACGGAGACTTCAAGCATCCGGGCGGCATCTTTCAGATGGATGCGGTCGGTTTTTTTTAACAGCTCCACCAGACGCCGGATTCGTTCTTTTTGCTTCGTCTCCATTCACCCTCTCCGCACAGTAGGATGTTCCTTTAAACACATGCATGATGCGTCAGGAACATTTTTGTTGCGTCATACTATACTGCCGCCCGGCCGGAAAGAAAAGCCGCTTCTGAAACTGTCATTATCATCCAATCTGTTGTAATTAATGAGTTAATTTTAAATTCCCGACATTGCTTTTCACTTTTAACTCCGCGCGAAGATTAAACATTAACCGACGTCAATGGATCCGCTAATCGCGATCGCAGTCACAAATGATACGAAAATAACATGATAATGTTACGATAATATCATTGTTGAGTGATTGTTTCAGAGAGGTAGTAAACATGGATATCGCGGTTATCGGCTCCAACATGGTGGATCTCATCACCTATATCAATCAGATGCCGAAAGAGGGCGAAACCCTTGAAGCCCCGGCGTTTAAAATTGGCTGTGGCGGCAAAGGCGCGAATCAGGCGGTGGCGGCGGCCAAGCTCAATTCGAAGGTGATGATGCTGACCAAAGTCGGTGACGATATTTTTGCCGATAACACCATCCGCAATCTGGAGTCCTGGGGCATCAACACCACCTATGTGGAAAAAGTGCCATGCACCAGCAGCGGCGTGGCGCCCATCTTTGTGAACGCCAACTCCAGCAACAGCATTCTGATTGTGAAAGGCGCCAATAAATTCCTCTCGCCGGAAGATATCGACCGCGCGGCAGAGGATTTGAAAAAGTGTCAGCTGATTGTTTTACAGCTTGAAGTGCAGCTGGAGACGGTTTATCACGCCATCGAGTTTGGTAAAAAACACGGTATTCAGGTGTTATTAAATCCGGCCCCGGCATTACGTGAATTAGATATGTCCTATGCCTGCAAATGTGATTTCTTTGTGCCGAATGAAACCGAACTGGAAATTCTGACCGGCATGCCGGTAAATACCTACGAAAATATCTGCCTCGCGGCGCGTTCGCTGGTAGATAAAGGGCTGAATAATATTATTGTCACCATGGGTGAAAAAGGGGCGCTATGGATGACGCGCGACCGGGAAGTTAAAGTCCCGGCCTTTAAAGTAAATGCCGTCGATACCAGCGGGGCCGGTGATGCCTTTATCGGCTGCTTCGCCCACTACTATGTCCAGAGCGGCGACGTTGAAGCCGCCATGAAAAAAGCCTCCCTCTTTGCCGCCTTCAGCGTCACCGGGAAAGGCACCCAGTCTTCTTACCCCAGCATCGAACAATTCAATGAGTTTCTGGCATTGAACGAATAATAAAACCCTGCGAAATAAAAGGTAGCACTATGAACGATAAAAACATCATTCAGATGCCTGACGGCTATCTGAATAAAACCCCTCTGTTCCAGTTTATTTTGTTATCCTGCTTATTCCCATTATGGGGATGCGCTGCTGCTTTAAATGATATTTTAATTACGCAGTTTAAAAGCGTCTTTGCACTCAGCAATTTTGCCTCGGCGCTGGTGCAAAGCGCATTTTATGGCGGTTATTTCCTGATAGCTATTCCGGCCTCGCTGGTAATTAAAAAGACCAGCTATAAAGTGGCGATCTTAATCGGATTAACGCTCTATATCGTAGGCTGTACGCTCTTTTTCCCGGCCTCGCACATGGCAACCTACACCATGTTCCTGGCGGCCATCTTTGCCATCGCGATTGGTCTGAGCTTCCTCGAAACGGCGGCTAATACCTACAGCTCAATGATCGGCTCGAAAGCCTATGCCACGCTGCGCCTGAACGTTAGCCAGACCTTCTACCCGATTGGCGCTGCCGCAGGCATCCTGCTGGGTAAATATCTGGTCTTCTCCGAAGGCGACAGCCTGGAAAAACAGATGGCAGGCATGAACGCCGAGCAGATCCACAACTTTAAGATCCTGATGCTGGAGAACACGCTGGAGCCTTACAAGTATATGATTATGGTTCTGGTGGTGGTGATGGTTCTGTTTCTGTTAACCCGCTTCCCCACCTGCAAAGTGGCGCAAACCACGGAGCGTAAGCGCCCGTCGGCGATGGATACCCTGCGCTACCTCGCCACCAATGCCCGCTTCCGTCGCGGTATTGTGGCGCAGTTCCTCTATGTGGGCATGCAGGTGGCGGTGTGGTCATTCACCATCCGTCTGGCGCTGGAGCTGGGCGATATCAACGAACGCGACGCCTCCAACTTTATGGTCTACAGCTTTGCCTGCTTCTTCATCGGCAAGTTCATCGCCAACGTTCTGATGACCCGCTTTAACCCGGCGAAGGTGCTCATTATGTACTCGGTGGTCGGCGCGCTGTTCCTGGCCTATGTGGCGCTGGCGCCAGGCTTTAGCGCGGTTTACGTTGCGGTGTTGGTCAGTATTCTCTTCGGGCCATGCTGGGCCACTATCTACGCCGGAACCCTGGATACCGTGGACAACGAACATACCGAAATGGCGGGCGCGGTGATCGTGATGGCGATTGTGGGTGCGGCAGTCGTGCCTGCGGTGCAGGGCTATGTCGCCGATCTGTTCCACTCGCTGCAGGCCTCTTTCCTGGTCTCGATGCTGTGCTTTGTCTACGTGGGCGTCTATTTCTGGCGTGAGAGCAAAGTGCGCCGTGAACTGACCGAAGCCACCGCTTCCTGAGGAGAAACACCATGACGCAACTTCCCCTGTGGCGCGCGCTCTTTACCGAACAGCCGCGCACCCTGCTGCAAAACGATGACTTCACGGTGACGGCGTTTCGCTACGCCAGCGGCGTGGAGGGGCTGCGGGTGCAAAACAGCCGCGGCCACCTGGTGATCCTCCCCTGGCTGGGGCAGATGATCTGGGATGCGGAGTTTGATGGCCGCGACCTGACGATGCGCAATATGTTCCGCCAGCCCAAAGCGGCAAAAGAGGTGGTGGAAACCTATGGCTGTTTTGCCTTCCACTCGGGCCTGCTGGCAAACGGCTGCCCGTCCCCGGAAGATACCCATCCGCTGCACGGCGAAATGCCCTGCGCGCCAATGGATGAAGCCTGGCTGGAGCTGAAGGGCGACAGCCTGACGGTGACCGGACGCTATGAATATGTGATGGGCTTCGGTCATCATTATCAGGCGCAGCCGGCGGTGACGTTACGTAAAGCCAGCGCCCTGTTTGAGATCACCATGGCGGTAACCAACCTGGCGACGGTGCCCATGCCGCTCCAGTACATGTGCCATATGAACTATGCGTATGTTGAGGGGGCCACCTTCAGCCAGAACGTCCCGGATGAAGCCATTCAGCTGCGCGAGTCGATCCCGGCGCACGTTAAACC
Organism: Leclercia sp. M-A074-M; assembly: GCF_965195605.1. NCBI lineage: Bacteria > Pseudomonadati > Pseudomonadota > Gammaproteobacteria > Enterobacterales > Enterobacteriaceae > Leclercia > Leclercia sp. M-A074-M. Next base: position 81,342 of record NZ_CBDAHM010000009.1, read on the forward strand.
TACCGAACAGTGGCTGGCGTTCAACCAGCGTGTACAGCAGGGCGAAGCGACCCTGAAGACCCTCTCTGAACCGCAATTTTACGATCCGGAGATTGTCTTCTTCACCGACCAGCTCGATCGTTATACGGATAGCCCGGAATTCCGCATGATCGCCCCGGATGGCGTCACCTTTGTTACGCGTTTTGCCAGCGCCGAACTGAACTACGCCACCCGCTGGATACTCTACAACGGCGATCAGCAGGTGGCGGCGTTCGTGCTTCCGGCCACCTGCCGCCCGGAAGGGTTCCTGGCGGCACAGCACAGCGGCAGCCTGATTTCGCTGGCTCCGGCCGAAACCCGCCGCTTTACGGTGACCACAGGCATCCTCTGACGGCACGAATCGTTCATCGCTTGAACAGTAACGCGCTTATCGCTAAGGTAAGCGCGTTTTTTAATCCCGCCAGGAATGCACCATGACCACCATCGCCCTTATCGACGATCACCTTATCGTCCGCTCCGGATTTGCCCAGCTGCTGAGCCTGGAGCCCGATTTTCAGGTGGTGGCCGAGTTCGGCTCCGGCCGCGAGGCGCTGGCCGGCCTGCCGGGATGCGGGGTGCAGGTCTGTATCTGCGATATCTCAATGCCGGACCTCTCCGGGCTGGAGCTGCTGAGCCAGCTGCCGAAAGGAATAACGACCATCATGCTCTCGGTTCACGACAGTCCGGCGCTGGTAGAGCAGGCGCTGAACGCGGGCGCGCGCGGGTTTCTCTCCAAACGCTGCAGCCCGGACGAGCTGATTGCCGCCGTGCGCACCGTCGCCACCGGCGGTTGCTACCTGACGCCAGATATCGCCCTCAAGCTGGCGGCCGGACGCCAGGACCCGCTTACCCGACGCGAACGCCAGGTGGCGGAAAAGCTGGCTCAGGGAATGGCGGTGAAAGAGATCGCCCTTGAGCTTGGCCTGTCGCCAAAAACCGTACACGTTCACCGCGCCAACCTGATGGAAAAACTGGGCGTCAGCAATGACGTTGAGCTGGCGCGCCGCATGTTTGACGGCTGGTAATGCACGCCTTTTTCTCCCGGCTGGTGGCGGTGGTCGCCAGCTTCTTTATCTTCTCCGCCGCCTGGTTCTGCCTGTGGAGCATCAGCCTGCACCTGGTAGAACGCCCGGAGCTGGCGGTGTTGCTGTTCCCTTTCGGCCTGCGGCTGGGGCTGATGCTGCAATGCCCGCGCGGCTACTGGCCGGTTTTATTGGGTGCAGAGTGGCTGATGCTGATCTGGTTGTCGCAGGAAGTCGCCCTCGCGTATCTGCCCTTATTGATGACCGGAAGCCTGCTCACGCTCCTCCCGGTTGCGCTTATTTCCCGCTATCGTCACCAGCGCGACTGGCGCACCCTGCTGCGCCAGGGGGCGGCGCTGATCGCCGCCGCGCTGTTGCAGTCCCTGCCGTGGGTGGGCGAAAAGGAGATGCTGAACACCCTGCTGCTGACCCTGACCGGCGGCCTGACCCTGGCCCCGACCTGCCTCGTCATCTGGCATTACCTCACCAGCACCGTCTGGCAGCCCCTTGGCCCGGCGTTGGTTTCTCAGCCCGTCAACTGGCGCGCCCGGCATCTCATCTGGTATCTGCTGCTGTTTGTGGTGAGCCTGTGGTTGCAGCTTGGCCTGCCCGCAGAGCTGTCGCGCTTTACGCCGTTTTGTCTGGCGCTGCCGATCATCGCGCTCGCCTGGCATTACGGCTGGCAGGGGGCGTTGATCGCCACGCTGATGAACGCCATCGCGCTGATTGCCAGCCAGACCTGGCACGATCACCCGGTGGATCTGCTGCTTTCTCTGCTGGCCCAGAGCCTGACCGGGCTGCTGCTCGGCGCGGGCATTCAGCGTCTGCGTGAGCTGAACCAGTCCCTGCAAACCGAGCTGTCGCGCAATCGCCGCCTGGCAGAACGCCTGCTGGAGACCGAAGAGAGCGTGCGCCAGGAGGTGGCGCGTGAACTGCACGACGACATCGGCCAGACCATTACCGCCATTCGTACCCAGGCGGGTATCGTCCAGCGTCTGGCGGCGGACAACGCCGGGGTGAAGCAGGGCGGGGCGCATATCGAACAGCTCTCGCTGGGCGTGTATGACTCGGTGCGTCGCCTGCTGGGCAGGCTGCGTCCGCGCCAGCTGGACGATCTGACCCTGGAACAGGCGGTGCGCTCCCTGATGCGTGAGATGGAGCTGGAGAGCCGCGGCATCGTCAGCCATCTCGACTGGTGCATTGATGAATCATTGCTGAGTGAAGGCCAGCGCGTCACGCTGTTTCGCGTCTGTCAGGAAGGGCTGAACAATATCGTCAAACACGCCAACGCCAGCGCGGTGACGCTGCAGGGCTGGCAGCAGGATGAAAGCCTCAGGCTGGTGATTGAAGACGATGGCTGCGGCCTGCCGCCGGGCTCAGGGCAACAAGGCTTTGGCCTGGCGGGGATGCGCGAACGCGTGAAGGCGCTGGGCGGCACGCTGACTATCTCCTGCACACACGGGACGCGCGTCAGCGTCAGTTTACCGCTTCGGAGTCACCATGTTTAAACCCCCTGTCGATGCAGTCCCGATAAGCGATAAGGCGGAAATCGACGCCCGCTATCGTTACTGGCGACGCCATATTCTGATCACCCTCTGGCTCGGCTACGCGCTGTTCTACTTCACCCGCAAAAGCTTTAACGCCGCCGCGCCGGAGATCCTCGCCAGCGGGGTGATGACCCGCACCGATATCGGCCTGCTGGCGACGCTGTTTTACATCACCTATGGCCTGTCGAAGTTCTTCTCCGGCATCGTCAGCGACCGCTCCAACGCCCGCTACTTTATGGGTTTTGGCCTGATCGCCACCGGGGTGGTGAACATCCTGTTCGGCTTCTCCACCTCGCTGTGGGCCTTCGCCCTGCTGTGGGCGCTGAACGCCTTTTTCCAGGGCTGGGGCGCGCCGGTCTGTGCCCGCCTGCTCACCGCCTGGTATTCGCGCAACGAGCGCGGCGGCTGGTGGGCGATCTGGAACACCGCCCATAACGTCGGCGGGGCGCTGATCCCGATGGTGGTCGGTGCCGCAGCGCTGCACTACGGCTGGCGCGCGGGGATGATGATTGCCGGTTGTCTCGCGATCCTCGCCGGGCTGTTTCTCTGCTGGCGTCTGCGCGATCGGCCGCAAACCGTGGGTCTGCCGGCGGTGGGCGACTGGCGGCACGACGCGCTGGAGATTGCCCAGCAGCAGGAGGGGGCCGGGCTGTCCCGCCAGGCGATCCTCACCCGATATGTGCTGAAAAACCCCTATATCTGGCTGCTGTCGCTCTGCTACGTGCTGGTCTACGTGGTGCGCGCGGCGATCAATGACTGGGGCAATCTGTACATGTCCGAGACGCTGGGTGTGGATCTGGTCACCGCCAACTCGGCGGTGACGATGTTTGAGCTGGGCGGGTTTATCGGCGCGCTGGTGGCGGGCTGGGGCTCGGATAAGCTCTTCAACGGCAACCGAGGCCCGATGAATCTCATTTTTGCCGCCGGGATTTTGCTCTCGGTCGGCTCGCTGTGGCTGATGCCGTTCGCCAGCTACGTGATGCAGGCGGCGTGCTTCTTTACCATCGGCTTCTTTGTATTTGGCCCGCAGATGCTGATCGGCATGGCGGCGGCGGAGTGCTCCCACAAGGACGCAGCAGGGGCGGCGACCGGTTTTGTCGGGCTGTTCGCCTACCTCGGGGCATCGCTCTCCGGCTGGCCGCTGGCCAGGGTGATCGACACCTGGCACTGGAGCGGGTTCTTCGCGGTGATCGCCATCGCGGCGGGGATTTCGGCCCTGCTGCTGCTGCCGTTCCTTAATGCCCAGGCCCCGCGTGAAGCCAGTGTGATGTGATGCGCCTCACCTTTTCACCGCGAGTGGCGCGAAACTAAGAAATTTTCCCGGTTCCGCCTGGACGCTGTCTCAGGCATCTCTCCTGGCTGATTTTTACAATGCCTGCCATTCGCAGGTAAAAATCAGCTCAGGAGCAAACCATGCTGGCCTTCCTCAATCAGGTGCGCAAGCCGACCCTGGATCTGCCGCTCGATGTGCGGCGCAAAATGTGGTTCAAACCCTTCATGCAGTCCTACCTGGTGGTCTTTATCGGCTACCTGACCATGTATCTGATCCGCAAAAACTTTAACATCGCGCAGAACGACATGATCTCGACCTACGGGCTGAGCATGACCCAGTTGGGGATGATTGGCCTCGGTTTCTCCATCACCTACGGGGTGGGGAAAACCGTTGTCTCGTACTATGCGGACGGCAAAAACACCAAGCAGTTCCTGCCGTTTATGCTGATCCTCTCCGCCATCTGTATGCTCGGCTTCAGCGCCAGCATGGGCGCGGGCTCCGTCAGCCTGTTTCTGATGATCGCCTTCTACGCCCTGAGCGGTTTCTTCCAGAGTACCGGCGGGTCGTGCAGCTACTCCACCATCACCAAATGGACCCCGCGCCGCAAGCGGGGCTCGTACCTCGGCATGTGGAACATCTCCCACAACCTCGGCGGGGCGGGTGCGGCAGGGGTGGCGCTGTTCGGCGCGAACTACCTCTTCGACGGCCACGTGATCGGCATGTTTATCTTCCCGTCGATTATCGCCCTGATCGTCGGCTTTATCGGCCTGCGCTTCGGCAGTGACTCCCCGGAATCATACGGTCTGGGTAAAGCCGAAGAGCTGTTTAATGAAGAGATCAGCGAAGAGGACAAAGAGACTGAAGAGAACGAGATGACCAAATGGCAGATCTTTGTTGAGTACGTGCTGAAAAACAAAGTGATCTGGCTGCTCTGCTTCTCCAATATCTTCCTCTACGTGGTGCGCATCGGTATCGACCAGTGGTCGACCGTGTATGCCTTCCAGGAGCTGAAGCTCTCCAAAGAGGTGGCGATCCAGGGCTTCACCCTGTTTGAAGTAGGCGCGCTGGTCGGCACCCTGCTGTGGGGCTGGCTCTCGGATCTCGCCAATGGCCGTCGTGCGCTGGTGGCCTGCGTCGCGCTGGCGCTGATTATCGCCACGCTGGGTATTTATCAGCATGCAAGCAACCAGTACGTCTATCTCGCCTCCCTGTTCGCGCTCGGCTTCCTGGTCTTTGGTCCGCAGCTGTTGATCGGCGTGGCGGCGGTAGGTTTTGTGCCGAAAAAAGCGATCGGCGCTGCCGATGGGATTAAAGGCACCTTCGCTTACCTGATCGGCGACAGCTTCGCCAAGCTCGGTTTGGGGATGATTGCCGACGGCACGCCGATCTTCGGCCTCACCGGCTGGGCAGGCACTTTTGCCGCGCTGGATGCGGCAGCCATCGGCTGTATCGTCCTGATGGCGATGGTTGCGGTGTTGGAAGAGCGCAAGATCCGCCGCGAAAAACGCGTACAACGTTTGAAAGCAGCCTGAGTATGCAGGTCACTTTTTGCCCGGCGTGATGCCGGGCTTTTTTACATTCTCACCCCGATTACCTTACCCCGCTTTACACATCCGCTCCGTCCTATGCTCTACAGTTTTAGTTTGCTGCCGCCTTTCGCGCAGCCTCAGCCCTTTTGCTAACGGAGAGCTTGCATGTTGACCCGACGATTGTCCTGCCTTGCGCTGCTGGTGGCGCTGGCCTCACCCGCGATGGCGGCCGATACCCCCACCTACGGCGAAAAGCTGGAAGGTTTTGACTACGCCTGGCCGGTAAAACACTTCACCTTCACCTCGCAAGAACAGTCTCTGGATATGGCCTATCTGGACGTGAAGCCGGAAAACGCCAACGGCCGGACCGTGGTGCTGATGCACGGTAAAAACTTCTGCGCCGGCACCTGGGATGGCACCATCCGCGCCCTCACCGCCAGCGGCTATCGCGTGGTGGCACCCGATCAGGTGGGCTTCTGCAAATCCACCAAGCCGGAGCGCTATCAATACACCTTCCAGCAGCTGGCGGATAACACCCATGCCCTGCTGAAAGAGCTGGGGATCGATCGCGTTACCGTTATTGGTCACTCCACCGGCGGCATGCTGGCGACCCGCTACGCGCTGATGTGGCCCCAGGAGGTGGAACAGCTGGTGATGGTCAACCCGATTGGGCTGGAGGACTGGAAGGCGCGCGGCGTGCCGCACATTACGGTCGACCAGTGGTATCAGCGCGAGCTAAAAACCAGCGCCGACGGCATCCGCCAGTACGAAAAAAACACCTACTACGCCGGAGAGTGGAAGCCGGAGTACGAGCGTTGGGTCACCATGCTCGCCGGGCTGAACAACGGGCCGGGAAAAGAACGTGTGGCCTGGAACTCGGCGCTGCTCTACGACATGATCTACACCCAGCCGGTGATCTACGAATTTAGTGAACTGAAGATGCCGGTATTATTGATGATCGGCACGAAGGACAACACCGCCATCGGCAAAGATCTCGCCCCGCAGGAGATCCGTAAAACGCTCGGCAACTATGCGGTACTGGGGAAGGAGACGGCGAAACGTATCCCACACGCCACGCTGGTGGAGTTTGACGATATGGGCCATGCCCCGCAGATGCAGGATCCGCAGCGTTTCCATGAGGCGCTGCTGAAAGGGCTTCAGGCGCGCTGACTGGTCTTAAGCATTAGCTCGCGCAACCAGGCCTGCGCGGGATTGCGGTGCGTTCTGCCGTGCCAGGCCATGCTTTTGGTAAAGCCTGGCACGGAAACGGGTGTCTCGCAGACGAACATCTCCGTCTGATTTTCGGCGATGCGTGATGGTACGGTGGCAATCATATCGCTGAGAGCCAGCACGTCCGGTAGTACTAAAAAATGGCTCACCGAAAGTCCCACACGCCGCATTCGACCAATTTTCTCCAGCACGCTATCGGTCACCCCGCGAAAACCGTCTCCCTCGTAAGAGACCAGCACATGCTCTAGGGCGCAAAAACGTGCCAGCGAAAGCGGTTTGCCCGCGTCCGGATGGTCGGCACGCATCATGCAAACGTACCGTTCATCATAAAGTGCGCGACTATGCAATTCGGCCGGCGTGGTGTGTGGAGTGATCAGCGCCACGTCAACGCTGCCCCGCTCAAGCTGGCTGACCAGACGGTCGGATTCCACCGGTACCACCCGCACGCGGATGGCGGGCGCTCGTATCTTAAGGGCTGCGATAAAGGGCACCATTACTGCCCGCAATGCGTAGTCGGTGGCGGCAACGGTAAAGGTCATGCTGGCGCTCAGGGGATCGAAGCCGGTGGGCTGCAGCAGCACGTCGATATCCGCCAGAATACGTTTTACCGGGGCGGCCAGCTCTTCGGCGCGCGTGGTTGGCACTATGCCGTGCGGGGCGCGGATAAACAGCGGATCGTCAAAGTAATCGCGCAGGCGGTTGAGCATGCCGCTGACCGCGGGCTGGGTCAGGGATAAGCGTGATGCCGCGCGGGTGACGCTGCGCTCATCCATCAGAGCATCCAGAGTTTTCAAAAGATTCAAATCCAGCGTGCGGATATCCGTTTTCATAGTCCTCTACTACCTGTTTTCAGTACATTAATACGACGTTGTCCGCTGTCGACGCGCTGCGTTTCCCGATATTATGCTCGACTAACCGTAAGGAGAATTCATGGTCTGGATAATGCTGGCTACGCTTGCCGTGGTATTTGTGGTGGGCTTTCGCGTCATGACGTCGGGCTCCCGGCGCGCCATTCGTCGTCTCAGCGAACGGCTGGGGATCGCCCCTGTGCCGCTGGAGTCGATGATCGATCAGTTTGGCAAAAGCGCCGGCAATGAGTTTATCCGCTACCTTGAACGTCCTGACGAGGCGCATCTGCTCAATGCCGCGCAGGTGCTGCTGATCTGGCAGGTGTGCATCGTCGACAGCAGTGAAAACAACCTGCAGAACTGGTATCGCCTGCTGCGCAAGGCGCGTCTTGCCGCGCCGATCACCGATGCGCAGGTTCGCCTGGCGCTTGGCTTTATGCGCGATATGGAGCCGGATCCGTACGAACTGAATGCCTTCCAGCTGCGTTATAACCAACTCTTCCTGCCGGAAGAGGGGGTCTTCTTCCTGCACTGATATCACGCCTCGTGATGAGGATTATAAATCATCGTCATTATATTTATACCACTAACCGGCGCACCATCACCCCATTAACAAACGATGAGGTGAACCATGAATCAATCCGCCATTATCTGGCCGCAGGAGTACCTGCCGGGCACTACCGATAATTTTGCATCCAACGAAATCATCGTCGCTGGGCTGACCGCGCAGGCCGTCTGGGACCAGCTGAACGACACCCGTCTGTGGCCGGAGTATTACAGCAATGCCGAGGATATTCGCTTTCACGACGGCAGCGGCCCGCTGCTCAGCGACGGCGCGCGCTTCCGTTTCACAACCTTCGGCTTTCCGGTAGAAGCGCAGGTTACGGAATATGTGCCGCCGGTCGCAGGCCAGGCCGCGCGCATCGCCTGGCACGGCTGGGTAGAGGGCGATGCCAGCTCACGTCTGGATGTGATCCACGCCTGGCTGTTTGAAGATTTACCGGGAAATCGCGTGCGCATCCTGACCCAGGAGTCGCAGAAAGGCGTTCCTGCACAAGAGCTGGCGCGCACCGTGCCGAATCCAATGATTAACGGGCATCAGGAGTGGATCGTCGGGCTGGCGAAGGCGGCAATGCAAGAAAAGTTGTCGAAACGTTAAATATGTCACACTTTTGATGATAAACTGCGCGACTTTTCCGCACGTTTTTATCTCAGGTGATGCCATGACAGAACATATCCAGCCCACGATTCAACCGCAGGCCAAAACGGTTTCTCGCCCGAACTGGTCGGCGGTTTTTTCCGTGGCGTTTTGCGTCGCCTGCCTGATTACCGTGGAGTTTTTGCCGGTCAGCCTGCTGACGCCGATGGCGCAGGATCTGGGCATATCTGAAGGGCTGGCGGGCCAGTCGGTTACCGTTACTGCGTTTGTGGCGATGTTTGCCAGCCTGTTTATCACCCAGGCGATCGGCACCGTTGACCGTCGCAAAGTGGTGATCCTGTTCAGCGTGCTGCTGACCCTCTCCTGCCTGCTGGTCTCTTTTGCTGATAGTTTCACCCTGTTGCTGTTAGGGCGCGCCTGCCTCGGGCTGGGACTCGGCGGCTTCTGGGCGATGTCCGCCTCGCTCACCATGCGACTGGTGCCCGCGCGTACCGTGCCGAAAGCGCTGTCGGTGATCTTCGGTGCGGTCTCCATCGCGCTGGTGATTGCCGCGCCGCTCGGCAGCTTCCTCGGGGGGATCATCGGCTGGCGCAACGTCTTTAACGGTGCTGCGGTGATGGGCGTGCTCTGTATTCTGTGGGTCTGGAAAGCGCTGCCGTCGCTGCCGGGCGAAGCCGCGCACCACAAGCAGAACATGTTCAGCCTGCTGAAACGCCCGGGTGTGCTGGCGGGGATGACCGCCATCTTTATGGCCTTCGCCGGACAGTTCGCCTTCTTCACCTATATCCGCCCGGTGTTTATGACCATGGCCGGGTTTGACGTCGATGGCCTGACGCTGGTGCTGTTAAGCTTCGGTATCGCCAGCTTTGTCGGCACCTCGCTGTCGGCGCAGTTCCTTAAACGCTCCCTGAAGGTGGCGCTGGCGGGGGCGCCGCTGGTGCTGGCGGTCAGCGCGCTTGTACTGATTCTGTGGGGCAGCGACAAATGGGTTGCCTCGGCGATCGCGATTATCTGGGGCTTTGCCTTTGCGCTGATTCCGGTGGGCTGGTCGACCTGGATCACCCGCTCGCTGGCCGATCAGGCGGAAAAAGCCGGGTCCATTCAGGTGGCGGTGATCCAGCTGGCGAATACCTGCGGTGCGGCGTTGGGCGGCCTGGCGCTGGATAATTTAGGGCTCACCTCACCGGTGGTGATTTCCGGCACCCTGATGCTGCTGACGGCGCTGCTGGTGGCCGGGAAGGTGAAGGCGCAGTAAGTTTTTGGCCCTCTCCCCGCCGGGAGAGGGCATCAGGCTACGACGATGTCTGAGCCCTTCTTCTCGAATCCATCGAAATCAGCACCACCGACGACACAATCAGCAGCGTGCCCAGCCAGTCTGGCAGGGTAAACGCCACCCCCAGTAAAATCACCGACAGCAGGGCGCTGCTCAGCGGCTCGGCGCAGCTCAGAATGCTCGCCTTTGGCCCGCCAATCATCTGCGCGCCTTTCAGATAGAGGCTGAAGGTCACCGACGTGCCGATCACCACCAGATAGAAGAAGGCCAGCAACAGGCTGCCGTCGACCACGAAGGTGGTGTCGCGCCCGGCATAGAACGGCGTCAGCATTAACCCGGCCAGCAGCATACTCCAGCCGACAATCGGCAGGGTGCCGTAGCGGGCAATCAGCGCCGAGGGGTAAGTGGTATAGAACGCCGCGGAGAAGGCGGAGGCGATGCCCCAGCAGAGCGCGGCAGGGGAGATGGTCAGCGAAGTCGGATCGCCGTGAGTGACCAGTAAAAAGGTGCCGATGAGCGAGGTCATGATCGCCGCCAGCACGAAAATCCCCGGACGCTTTTTACGCGCCAGCGCAAACCACGCCACGATAATGGTCGGGGAGAGGAACTGCAGCACGGTGGCGGTGGCGGCGTTGGATTTTTCAATCGTCACCAGGAAGGTGAGCTGGACGATCAGCGCCCCGAAGAGCGAGAAAATCAGCAGGCTGAGGGCATCTTTGCGATTTTTGATGACCGAGAAAATCTTGTCGCCGTGAACGAATGAGAGTGTCAGCAGGATCACGCCAGCAAACAGCAGGCGAACCATGGTGAGGTAAGGCGAGGAAATATGACTTTTCTCCATGATGTACTGCGCGCAAACCCCTGAGCTGCCCCATAAAATGGCGGCGATCAGGACGTTCAGCATCCCTTTACGTGTGGAACCCATGTTCTCCCCTGCGATATTGGCTTTTCAAAGGCCAGCAGCATAACACGGGGCCTGCCGGGTGGCGCTACGCTTACCCGGCCTACAAAACCTTGTAGGCCCGTGCAAGCGCAGCGCCGCCGGGCGCAGCAGGGGTTAGAACCAGGCTTCCCACATCGCGCCGACGTTGAAGTCGTCGAGCGTTTCGTCTTTGGTGTTGTTCACGCGGGCGGTGCGTTCGTTATCCACCTTGCCGCCGGTGACGTAGAAGCGCAGCATCGGACGGAATTCCGGGCCCATAGCGATAGACATGTTCTGCGACAGGGTCAGCTTCCAGCCTTTGTTATCGCCGCCGTTGTCGTAATCAACGTGCTGCCAGCCCGCTTCCAGCCAGGTGGAGTGAACGTCGTTCCACCAGTGCATTGGACGCACGATGGCGTTGTAGTTCTTACGGTTGTCGGTGTTGTCACGGCTGTTGTCATAGTCGTGGAAGGCCAGAATGTACTCCACCTGGGTCGCCGGGGTGAACTTGTGCAGCCCTTCGAAGCTGGCGTACACCGTGGTCAGATCCTCGGTTTTGTTGAACACGCTGTTGTCAGAGTTATCAGAGTAACGGGCGATCACTTTGTTCACGCCGCTGTCGTTGGTGTGGCTCAGCACCACGCCACCCTGCCAGGCGTTAGTACGCTCTTCGGTGTCGATGGCTTTGGAGTCAAAGCCGTAGTTGGCGTACAGCTCCAGATCGATCGGGCCGAGCTTCATGCCGTGAATTTTGGAGGTGGCCGCGTAGTTGCCCTTGTCGCCCGTGCCGGAGCCGCCGGTACAGGTGATGCGCGACGGGTTCGCTTCATCGTCCATCACTTCCGGACTACAGGATTCCACTGCCGCCACGGTGGCCACGTCAAACTGCACGCCACCGATGTCGAAGTTCTTCACCCCGGCGCCCTGGCCGTCGTGGTTCATCCAGAAGTAATCGTTGATGCCCTGCTGCGGACGCTGGTGGAAGTCACGACCCGCCCAGATATAGGCGTTCGGGTTGGATTCCAGAATATTGGTCACGCCGGCGTAGGCTTTTTTCAGGTTAACTTCGTCGCCCCAGTGGTCAATCATCACGTTGACGTCCCAGATGGCGCCATTTTCGCCTTTGAAGGCTTTGGAAAGCTGGAACTCGCCGCCGTTACTTTCGTTACCCAGACGACCAATCGCCGAGGCGCCGTTATAGGAGCCATCTACGGCAACGTATTTCTGATCGGCGGCCTGGAAGTGGGCGCCGTAACGGGCATAACCGGTAAATTTAATGCCGAACGGGATCGCCATATCCGGAGACTGCGCGGCGCTTTGCGGTTCGTTGATGACGTCGGCTTTTTTCGCTACCGCGGCATCCATTTTTGCCTGGCGTTCTGCCAGGGCTTTATCCACCGCTTTGGCGACAATGGCGTCGATTTGCTCCTGCGTAAATTCTTGTGCGAGTACCGTCATTGGGCAAAGCGCGGCGATAACCGCCATTGTTAATGGAAGTTTTTTAATCATATTCATGGTTATCTCAATATATATTTAAATTTTATTCAGACAATAACCATCCCGTTCCGTATTGACAAAATATGTCGCTATCATCAGAACAAGTTGATTTTATTTTTTTGGGCACAGAGGGTTTACACTATTATCGTAAAGCTATCTCCATTACTGATATTTAAATATTAGCGCTGGTATAAATGAATAATCTCTTCGGATAATTCACGGGCCAGCAGCGAGTTCATTAAATGATCCTGAGCATGCACCATAATTAAGGTCATCGGCTGACGGGCTTCGCCTGCGTCCTGTTCGATGAGTTTGGTCTGCATATGGTGCGCCTGGCGCGCGTAGCCATCGGCTTCGCGCAGCAGGCTTTTTGCTTCGTCAAAGTTGCCCTGCCGCGCAGCATGCAGTGCTTCAAAGCACAGGCTGCGCGACTGACCAGCATTGACGATGATTTCCATTACTGCTTCTTCTAAGGCAATCATCATCTTCCACTCTATTTATCGAAACTATTATTCAGAGAGGTTTCGGCAAACCATTCTCCGCTCTTTTTAATGGTGCGTTGCTGCGTTTCTAAATCGAGCTGGACAAAGCCATATCGGTTTTTATACGCATTGCACCACGACCAGTTATCAATAAATGTCCACATATGGTAGCCAAGACAATTACAGCCTTCGCTAATGCCTTTATGCAGCCATTTAAGATGTTCAGAAATAAACTCGATACGATATTGGTCGTTAATCTGACCGTTCTCAATAAAACGCTGCTCGTTTTCAACTCCCATACCATTTTCAGAAATAAAACAGCGTGGGTTGCCGTAATTATCGCGCAGGTTAATAAGAATATCGTAAATACCTGGCTCGTAGATTTCCCAGCCGCGATGCGGGTTCATTTTGCGGCCCGGCATCTCGTAGCTGTCGAAGAACCACTCCGGCATAAACGGCGCGTTGGGATTAATGGCCGTATCACGGCACTTCACCCGACGCGGCTGGTAGTAGTTAATGCCCAGCAGGTCGATTTTACCGTCGGCAATCAGCGCGCTGTCCTCTGGCAGACAGGCAGGCAACTGATCGTGCGCTTTCAGCATCGCTACCAGATCTGCCGGGTATTCACCGCACAGCACCGGGTCGAGGAAGCTGCGGTTAAACAGCAGATCGCAATGGTGCGCAGCTTTCACGTCCGCCGGGTTCTGCGAACGCGGATAGGACGGCGTCAGGTTCAGTACGATGCCGATCTCACCGGCATAATGCCCGGCGCGGAAGGCGCGAACCGCCTGCGCATGAGCCAGCACGGTGTGATAAGCCACGGTGGCGGCGCGACGGAAATCGACCACGTTCGGGTAGTGGAAGTCATACAGATACCCGCCCTCTACCGGCACAATCGGCTCGTTAAAGGTAAACCAGTGCATTACCCGATCACCAAAAAGCTCAAAGCAGGTTTCTGCGTAGCGGGCATAGGCCGCGACCACATCGCGGTTTTCCCAGCCGCCAATCTCCTGCATCGCCATCGGCATGTCGAAGTGGAACAGGGTGATGAATGGCGTAATGCCCTGGGCGATCAGTTCGTCGATCACCTGGTTGTAAAACGCCACCGCTTCCTGGTTCACTTCACCGGTACCTTCCGGGATCAGGCGCGCCCAGCTTATCGAGGTGCGAAAGCTATTGTGGTTCAGCTGCTTTAACAGCTGAATGTCGGCTTTCCAGTGCTGATAAAACGTGGAGGTATTCTGCGGCCCCACCCCGTTGTGAAAGCGATTTGGCTGTGTGGCGAACCAGTGATCCCAGGTGGTTAATCCTTTGCCGCCGCCCTGGCTTTCCCCTTCGGTTTGCAGTGCAGAACAGGCGCTACCCCACCAGAAGTTTTCGGGAAATGCATATTTCATAAAACGTCCTCTTTGACTTAATTGCCGACGGTCCCTGCTGCACCTACGGACGCCTGCGCTTTCTGCTCTTCGGTTTTCACCAGGGAGCGCTCATAAGCACGCAGGAACGGTAAATACATCAGCGCCGACATCACCATACAAATGACGCACATCACCACCGGACTCAGGGCCCAGTTTGCCGCCCAGGAGGCGCCAATCGGAGCCGGCGTCGTCCACGGCGTCAGCGACACAACCTGTGCCAGCCAGCCGAGTTTGGTGGCGGTATACGCCAGACAAGCGTTGATCATCGGAACGAACACGAACGGAATAAACAGCATCGGGTTCATGATGATCGGCGCACCGAACAGAATCGGTTCGTTGATATTAAAGAAGCTTGGCACGATGCCCATTTTGCCGATGGTGCGCAGGTGCGTTGCACGGCTACGCAGCAGCAGGAAGGCCAGCGGCAGGGTAGAGCCCACGCCGCCAATCAGCAGGTAGTGATCCCAGAAGCCCTGCAGATAGACGTGCGGCAGTGCTGCGCCGGCAGCCAGTGCGGCCTGGTTGGCAGAAAGGTTAGCCATCCAGAACGGGTTCATGATGCCGGTGACAATCAGCGCGCCGTGGATGCCGGCAAACCAGAAGATCTGGCACAGCAGCACGGAGAGCAGAATGGCAGGCAGGGAGTCAGAGGCGGAAACCAGCGGCTCCAGCAGGTGCATAATCGCCTGCGGAATGATCATCCCGGTTTGCGCTTCGATAAACAGGTTCAGCGGGTGCAACGTACCGATTATCACCACCACCGGGATCAGGATCTCAAACGAGCGCGCCACGCCGGTCGGCACTTCCTTCGGCAGGCGAATAGTGACGTTATGATCCTTCAGCCAGGCGTAGACGCGGGTGGCATAGATAGAGGTGATCAGCGCGGTGAAGATCCCCTGGCCCGACAGATACTGGGTGGAGATTTTACCGTCGGCATACGGCGCGGCGACCAGCAGGAATGCCATAAAGGCCAGCAGGCCGGACATTACCGGGTCGAGATTAAACTGGCGGCCCAGGCTGGCGCCAATCCCTACCGAGATAAAGAAGGTCATCACGCCCATGCTGAGGTTAAACGGCAACATCAGCTGGTCGCGGTAGGTTTCAGAGAAATCGAGCCAGCCGCGGGCAAAGCTGTTGGTGGTATCCGCGGAGAACGGCGGGAAGATGAACACCAGCATAAACGAGCCGATGATCATAAACGGCAGCGCGGCGGTAAAGCCGTCGCGGATGGCAATCACGTACTTCTGCTGGCCCAGCTTGCCTGCCAGCGGCGCGATGGACTGCTCAATGACGGCAACCATAGATTGATATAACGAACTCATGAGAACACCTTCTTAGTGTGCCGCTTCGATGAGCGACAGAGCATAGTCCAGCACTTTATCGCCACGTTGCATACCGTAATCCATTGTATCGATGGACTGAACGGGTATGCCCTGAGTGGCAGCCTTATCTGAGAGCGTTTTTAACATGTATTTGACTTGCGGTCCGAGAAGCACGACCTGATATTGCGGAAACTGTGTATCAAATTCTGAAACACCGTACGCATCGATTTTGACGGGGAGTCCGCGTTCTTCCGCGGCTTCGACCATTTTCCGTACCAGCAGACTGGTGGACATCCCGGCAGAACAGCACAGCATAATCTTGAACATCGACAACCATCCTCAAAATGTAAATAGTTATTGCGGAGATGATTGGATAACATATGGAAACCGGTTTCCATGCATATAAGACAGAAGTGTGACAGCCATCAAGATCCATTACTTATAGGGGCTGTTTATCGGATTTGGGTCACATATTTTGGCTGCTTTTACATCACTAAGAGTGGAAACGGAAAATCGGTTTCCATAGAAAACGGAAACAGATATACTCCTGAGTGGCTATAATATGAGCCGAAGTGGAATCAGGAATTACAGGGGCCTGGAGAGACCTGTCAGGGGATAAAGATGTCTACAATCAACGATGTATCACGTCTGGCCGGGGTGTCCAAAGCCACGGTATCACGGGTGTTGAGCGGGTCGCGCGGCGTGAAGGAAGCCAGCCGTCAGGCCGTACTGAAAGCAGTTGAAGAGCTGAACTACCGGCCAAACGTGATTGCCCAGTCGCTGCTGAGCCAGACAACCGGTTGTATCGGCGTGATTTGCGCCCACGACAACATTAACCAGACTACGGGTTACCTTTACGCGCTGGAAAAACACCTTAGCCAGCACCAGAAGCACCTGCTGCTTCGCTTCGCCAACACCAAAGCCGAAGTCATGGGCGCGCTGGATGAACTCTCCTGCGGGCTATGCGATGACATTCTGATTATCGGCGCCCGTTTTCCACTGCATATCGATCAGGAGAATGTCATCCTGGTGGACTGCATGGAAACCGGTAACGTCAACAGTATCCAGTATGACCACGCTTTCGCCGCGGAAACCGCCTGTAATTTCCTCGCCAGCCAGGGGCGACGCCAGATTGCCCTGATCCATCCGTACGGCAGTGGTTTTGCCGATCAGGTGCTGCTGGGCTACAAGCATGGGCTGGAAAAGAACTTCCTGCCGTTTAATCGCAACCTGGTCTTTATGGAAGCCACCTCATCCTCCGTGGCCCTGCAGGAGCTGCTCAATAACGCCTCTACGCTCAATTTCAACGCCTTACTGGTGGCCGACGAGCAGGAAGCGCAGCGGGTGATCCCCCAGCTCCAGGCGTTCAACCGATCGGTGCCGGGCGACATCATGGTCTTCAGTCTGGCGGGTTCACTGCATCTGCCGGGTATTCCAACCATTCCGGCGATTGAGTACTCAATGGATGCCATGGCGGCACGGATCGTCAGCTGGCTGAATGAGAAGACCCAGATGCTGGGTTCGTATGTGCTGCGCGGGGATTTAATTATTCCGGATGTGCGTCGCTAAAAAATTAAGGGGGCTGCATGGCCCCTTTATGCGTAATCAGTAATCCTCCATGCAGTCCACCTGACTGACGGCATCCCAGTAACCTTCCTGATTGTTCCGCTCCATCGCCACCACCGCGTTTTTGACCAGCATCTGATTCGCCTCAGACGCCATAATCATCGCCTGCCACTCTTTATCGGTTTGCTTGCGTTGCGGGGCACAGGCTTTTTTCACATCCTTTAAAACCGCCTGTTTCATCTGCTCTAGCTTTGCCGGATCGTTCATCTCCTGAGCATGAACGAAGGCGGCGAAAAGCAGGCAGACGATGAGGCAAAACAGGTGCGCTGACTTCATGGAAACCTCCGGAAAAAAACACACACGTTTATGAAATATATCGTTACATCCGCCGTTGCGACCCAAGCCGAAAGTATTAATTTTGCCAATAGTTGCGCAGGGGTACGACTAAGCGTAGCCGCAGAATTTGCCGGAGAGGGAAGCGCAGAAGAAAAATGTGTGACGGCTGGCGGGTGACAGGTAACAAGGGGTGATAGTGCTCGCAAAGGCAATTTTTCGTTGATTTCAGTTACATTTTTTAACCCATACAGGACCAGAATTTGGCGTTTGTATCCCGGGCGGAGTATGCGATAGTCGATCTGCAACGTAACGGGGGATTGATATGCAACTGAGTATTACCGACACCATTACCGAACACGAGCAGGAAGAGTTACTCCAGCTACTGCGGATCTATAACAGCCAGTTTATTGATTTTTCCCGCGTGGGGAGCGATCTCGCCGTCTATGCCCGCGATGACAGCGGCAACATGCGCGGCGGACTCATCGGCAATCGCCAGGGCGAGTGGTTGAATATCAAATACCTGTGGGTATCCGATGAATTGCGTGGAAGCGGGCTTGGCAGCCAGTTGATGCATGCCGCTGAAGAGGAGGCCCGGAAGCAGGGGTGCCGACATGCACTGGTGGACACTTTCAGTTTTCAGGCGCGTCCGTTTTATGAAAAGCAGGGCTATAAGCTGGAAATGACGCTCAACGATTTTCCCTACCCGGGAATACAACGACATTACCTGTCGAAGGCGCTTTAACCGCCAATACCACTGCCCATCACCGCCAGAGCATGGCGCACAATACGTTCCGGCGAGAGGGCGCTTAACCTCTCGTCATTGCGCATGCGTGAAAAGGGCACCAGCACCAGGCTCAACAGCGTGGTGAATAAAAGCTCCGGCGCCAGATCGCGGTTCAGTTTACCCTCCTGCTGCCAGCGGGCAACGGTATCCAGCGTCCCCTGATATTTCTCATCGCCAAAGCGGGCCTGCAGATGCGCGCGCAGTACCGGCATTTCACCGATCACCTCCTGCATCCACAGCGGCGCGAACCAGTGATGCTTTACGGCCAGTTCGGCCAGCTTTTCCACCATCAACCTCAGGGCGGTAACCGGATCGTCCGGGTGAGCGCTGAAAAGCGTCGCGATGGCGCTGCGAAGCGGCAGAAAACGCTCCTCGATCATCGCATCAAGCAGTTGTTCCCGGGAGTTGAAGTAGTAGTGCAGCATCGCCGGCGTCACGCCCGCTTCTTTGGCAATGGCATTAAGCGAGGTGCGGGCAATACCCTGGCGCGCAAAGAGATCGAGGGCGATATCCAGCAGCTGTTCCCGGCTGGTGGCGGTGGGTTTACTTCCGCGTGGGCGTCCGGGACGGCGAGCCTGTGGCGTAGGGTCGGAATTATCTTTATGTGCTGACATGCGCGGAGGATCCCTTGACCTGATTCATAACTTCATTAAATATTAATTATCCAATTAATTAATTTCAAGCGGTGTTTTATGGTCTCCGATTCAACAACGCAAACCAAAAACGCGCCCCCGGTGCGGCTGCTCTTCAGCGCGCTCCTGCTGGTGATGCTGCTCTCGGCTCTCGATCAGACCATCGTCTCCACGGCGCTGCCCACCATTGTGGGCGAGCTGGGCGGCCTGGATAAACTCTCCTGGGTCGTGACGGCCTATATTCTGAGCTCCACGATTGTGGTGCCGCTGTACGGTAAGTTTGGCGATCTCTTTGGCCGCAAAATCGTGCTGCAAATCGCGATTGTTCTTTTTCTGGTGGGCTCCGCCCTGTGCGGGCTGGCGCAGAATATGACCCAACTGGTACTGATGCGCGCCCTGCAAGGGCTGGGCGGCGGGGGGCTGATGGTGATCAGCATGGCGGCGGTGGCCGACGTTATTCCCCCCGCGGAGCGTGGCCGCTATCAGGGCTTATTCGGCGGGGTCTTTGGGCTCGCGACGGTGATTGGTCCGCTGGTCGGTGGTTTTCTGGTGCAGCACGCCTCCTGGCGCTGGATTTTCTACATCAATCTGCCGCTGGGCCTGTTTGCCCTGCTGGTGATTGGCGCGGTCTTCCGCGGCAGCGCGAAGCGCAACAAACATGAGATCGACTATCTGGGGGCGATTTACCTTAGCATGGCCCTGCTGTGCATCATTCTGTTTACCAGCGAAGGGGGCACGGTACGCGAGTGGAGTGACCCGCAGCTGTGGTGCATTCTGGCCTTTGGCCTGACGGGTATCGCCGGGTTTATCTACGAGGAGCGTCTGGCGTGGGAGCCGATTATTCCCCTGTCGCTTTTCCGGGATCGCAGCTTTCTGCTGTGCAGCCTGATTGGCTTTATTATCGGTATGTCGCTGTTTGGCTCGGTCACCTTCCTGCCGCTCTATCTGCAGATTGTCAAAGAGGCGACCCCGACTGAAGCCGGTTTACAGCTGATCCCGCTGATGGGCGGACTGCTGCTGACCTCAATTATCAGCGGGCGCATTATCAGCCGCACCGGGAAATACCGCCTGTTCCCCATCCTCGGTACCCTGCTGGGTGTGGTCGGTATGGCCCTGCTCACGCGGATCACCATCGAATCACCGATCTGGCAGCTTTACCTGTTTACCGGCGTGCTGGGGGCGGGGCTGGGTCTGGTGATGCAGGTGCTGGTGCTGGCGGTACAGAACAGCGTCTCATCCAGCCAGTACGGTGTGGCCACTTCAGGCGTAACGTTGTTCCGCTCCATCGGCGGGGCGATTGGCGTGGCGCTGTTTGGCGCGGTCTTCACCCACGTATTGCAGTCGGGCCTGATGGCGCGGATCCCCGAGGGGACCGAACTGCCGCGGGAGATGAACCCCACCGCCATTCATCACCTGCCGGATGCCCTGCGCCTGGACTACCTGGACGCCTTTGGCTCCGCCATTCATGCGGTGTTTTTGATGGCTGCCGCGATCATGGTGCTGGCCTTTGTCCTGTCGTGGTTCCTGCGTGAGGCGCCGCTGCGCAAGCGGGAGGCGTAAAGTTAGCGGGTCAGCTATTTGTTGCGAGTCGCTTTCCGAATTTTGACGCTCTGGCTTGTCATTCCCGACGCTGCTGGCGCATGCTTTGTCCTGGTTAATAAATCAGCAGAGGTTGCGATGGAACGTAAAGCAAAACTGTTCAAAAAAGGGCGAAACCAGGCGGTTTTACTGCCTGCTGAGTTCGCGTTTGACTCAGAGAATGTCTGGATCCGGCGGGATGAAGAGGGGAATGTTGTGTTGAGGGCTATGTCAGAGAAGGAACGGCACAGGGAAAATTTTTTGCGTTTACTGAAGCAGACTCATGTCCCTGATTCTTTCCTGAGTAAAGAGGAACGCAATCAGAGCTATACGACAAGAGATCCTTTTGAAGGATTATAGAAAATGCTGCATATGCTGGACACTAACATAGTAAGCCATCTCGTGAGGCAGCATCCAGGAGTGGTAAATCACTATTCCCGGTTGGCGCCAGAAGATATGTGTATTTCAAGCGTAACGGAGGCTGAGCTGCTTTACGGCGTTGCCAAAAAGCAAAGTCTTAGATTGCACGAAACCATCTCGGAATTTCTTAAAACTATCACCGTTTGCGACTGGGACAGTGACGCCGCGGCAATATACGGCAAGCTGCGCGCCGAAATGGAAAAGCGCGGGAAAGTCATGGGCGATCTCGATCAGTTGATCGCAGCGCACGCAATCAGCCGGGGCACAACGATTGTGACTAACGATCAGGCTTTCGCCATGGTGCAGGAACTGACAGTCGAAGACTGGACTACCGCAGCCTGACTCCCCCCACCCGGTGGCGCGACGCTTACCGGGCCTGCGACAGTTCTCCGTCTCAGCACGTAGGCCGGGCAAGCGCAGCGCCGCCCGGCAAAACCCGCATATAACTTATCCTTCTTATTGATTCCTTTTCGTTTTTTAACCTGCCGCTGGGTTGCCGATATAGTCGATAAAACATTTCTCAAAAGGACTGACCGGTGAAACTTCGATTGGGTGCTCTTCTTCTTGCTGGCCTGCTGCTGGCGGGCTGCGACCAAAGCGGCAGCGATGCTAAACACATTAAGGTCGGCGTGATCAACGGCGCCGAGCAGGACGTGGCGGAAGTCGCCAAAAAAGTGGCGAAAGAGAAGTTCGGCCTCGACGTTGAGCTGGTGGGCTTTAGCGGCTCGCTGCTGCCAAACGACGCCACTAACCACGGTGAGCTGGACGCCAACGTCTTCCAGCATCGCCCATTCCTGGCGGAAGACAACAAAGCACACGGCTACAAGCTAGTGGCAGTGGGGAACACCTTTGTCTTCCCGATGGCGGGTTATTCCCGCAAGATCAAATCGGTCTCTGAACTCAAAGATGGCGCAACCATCGCCATTCCGAACGACCCCACCAACCTGGGCCGTGCGCTGTTGCTGCTGCAAAACGAAAAGCTGATCGTCCTGAAACCGGACGTTGGTTTACTGCCGACGGCGCTGGATATCACCGCCAACCCAAAAAACCTGAAAATCATGGAGCTGGAGGGGGCGCAACTGCCGCGCGTGCTGGACGATCCGAAAGTGGATGTGGCGATTATCAGCACCACCTATCTCCAGCAAACCGGGCTGTCGCCGGTGCATGACAGCGTCTTTATCGAAGATAAAAACTCGCCTTACGTGAACATTGTGGTGACGCGGGAAGATAATAAAGATGCCCAGAAGGTGAAGGAGTTTATCCAGGCGTACCAGTCGCCAGAGGTCGCGAAGGCGGCAGAGTCCATCTTTAACGGCGGGGCAGTGCCGGGCTGGGAATAAATCATCATGCCGCTCACTGCGGCATGAAGATAAGTTGGCCCAATCCCATCGTTGAATGCCCTTTAGCCCACATTCTGCCGTTCCTCCTCCGGCTATTCTTTCTGCAATACAGACCGGAGGAGAGCTCATGAACATCACCCACATTCGTAACGCGACACAGCTTATCACCTATGCCGGAAAGCGCTTTCTGGTTGACCCGATGCTGGCACCTAAAGGGACTTACCCCGGCTTTCCGGGCACTGCCCGGGAGGCGATCCGCAACCCGATGGTGGAACTGCCCTGTGCGATTGAAACCCTGCTGGATGTCGATGCCGTTATCGTAACCCATACCCACCCCGATCACTGGGATCAGTACGCCATCGAGCGGATCGCCAAAGACAAACCGATCTTCGTGCAGAACGAAGATGACGCGCAGCTGCTGCGCAGCCAGGGCTTCACCCAACTCAGCGTGCTGACGGACAACAGCCCGTTTGGCGATATCCAGCTAAGTAAAACCGACGGCGGCCAGCACGGTACCGATCGCGCCTATGCGGTGCCGGAGCTGGCGGAGCGGCTGGGCGAAGCCTGCGGCGTGGTGTTTCGTCATCCTGACGAAAAGACGCTCTGCATTGTTGGGGATACGATCTGGCGCGAGGCGGTAGCAACCGACCTGCAAAAACATCAGCCGGATGTGGTGGTCATCAACGCCGGTTATGCCCACGTGATCGGGTTTGGGCCGATCATCATGGGTCAGGAGGATGTGCTGAATATCCACTTCCTGCTACCGCAGGCGAAAATTGTGGCGGTCCATATGGAGGCCATCAACCACTGCCTGCTGACCCGCAGCGCGTTGCGCCAGTATGCAGAGGATAATCAGGTCAGCGACGTGCTGAGCATTCCTCAGGACGGTGAATCCGTTATATTCTGAGGCAATCAGGGGAAAGGAGAGATCAATGCCGCTTACTCACGTTGCCATTGTCGCCGTGGACGGGTTCAGCCCGTTCCACTACTCCGTCCCCTGCATTCTGTTTGGGGATACCGTTTCCGGTAAAAAGCGTTTTAATGTGACGATCTGCGCCGAAAAGCCCGGACTCCTGACCTCGCCTGACGGCTTCGCGCTCAACGCAACGCAGGATTATTCTGCCATCGGGCAGGCCGATATCGTGGTGGTGCCTTACTGGCAACACGTACTGGCGCGTCCCCCGCAGGCGCTGCTCGACAGCCTGGTGCAGGCCAAAGACCACGGGGCGGAGATCGTCGGGCTCTGTCTGGGGTCATTTGTTCTCGGCTATGCCGGTATCCTGGACGGCAAACGCGCGGCAACCCACTGGGAGTTCGAACGCCAGTTTCAGACGCTTTTCCCGAACGTGCAGCTCGATATCAACGCGCTGTACGTTGATGACGACCGCATCATCACCTCTGCCGGTACCGCCGCCGCGCTGGACTGCTGCCTGTACATTATCCGTCAGCGCTTTGGCGGCGTGGTGGCCAACCAGATTGCCCGGCGGATGATCGTGCCGCCCCACCGCGAGGGCGGGCAGGCGCAGTTTATCGCCCAGCCGGTGCCGGAAACCACCCGCGATGCGCGGATCAACTACCTGATCGACTATCTCCAGCGTAATATCAGCCAGCCGCTCAGCCTGGATGCGCTGGCAGAGAGCGTGGCGATGAGTCGCCGCACCCTGACCCGCCATTTTATGAAAGCCACCGGGATGAGTGTGGCCTCGTGGATCACCGCCGAACGCCTGCGGCGTAGCCAGCTGTTGCTGGAGAGCAGCAATCTGCCGATAGAGGCGGTGGCAGAGCAGGTGGGCTATCTCTCAGCCGTAACTTGGCGTCAGCAGTTTAAGGCCCGCTTTGGCGTCAGCCCGGCGGAGTGGCGCAAAACCTTCCGCACGCAGGCCCAGGCCGGATAAGCGTAGCGCCATCCGGCATTTACCCCAGCCGCGCCATTCTCGTCTCGCCTTCCACCATCGACAGCTGATACAGCGAAAACGATCGATGCTTCTCAATCAGGTTCGCCAGCTCCGGCGAGTGGCTGGTGAGCCAGATCTGCGAATAGCGGCTGGCCTCAGCAATCAGGCTAGCCAGAGCAGGCAGCATCTGCGGATGCAGGCTGTTTTCCGGTTCGTTGAGGGCGATAAAAGCGGGCGGGCGCGGGCTGAGCAGGGCCACCGCCAGACAGAGAAAACGCAGCGTGCCGTCGGAAAACTCTGCGGGCTCCAGCGGCCGGCTTAAGCCTTCGCGCTGCATCATCATCCGGAAACGTCCGCCCGTATTGTCGCTGTAAAAGACGCAGCCGGGGAAAGCCTGGTCGAGAATACGCATCAGCAGCATCTCGTCACCAATCTCGACGATAGTCTGAAACGCGGCCGCCAGGTTTGCGCCGTCGCTGGCCAGCACTGGCGAACGGAACCCCACCTGCGGGGCGCGCATCGCCGAACCGGATGAGACAGAAAACTCATGATAAAAACGCCAGTTACGCAGGGATTCGCGCATCTGCGACACCTCGGGGTAGAGGTGCGGCTCGCCGAGCTGGCCGAAGACCGATTCGTTCTCATACAGGGTGCCGCTGTGGGTCACCTTCTCGTGATGAACATTATTCAGAAACACGGTCTGGTTTTTGCGCTGCATCAGGCGTGCGGAGGGACGCCGCTGATGGCCGCTCAGCCAGATGGACTCCTCTTTGATGACCGGATCGAGCTGAAACTGCGAGGGATAAGGCAGCTTTTCGACAAAACCCACCTGCAGTTCATACTCGTAAGTTTCGGTTTCCACCGCCAGATTCATCCGCCGCAGCTGGTCGCTGCGGGTTTTGCCTGCCCAGAACACCTTCAGAATGCCGCCTTCATTCGCCAGCGCCTGGGAAAACTGCCCCTGCGCCGCGCTGTGCATCAGGTGGATGGCTTTATAGATATTCGATTTTCCGCTGCCGTTCGGGCCGAAAACGATATTGAGCTGCTCCAGATCCAGCGACATGTCGCGAATCGAACGGTAGTTTTGAATGTGCAGGGTGTTGATCATGGGCAGACCCTTTTGCGGCTTAAACCTGTATAAAGTTACAGTATTTTAAGCAAACTGCAAAAAAAAGACGACAGTGAGGGTGTCGTCTAAACGGGGTACTGCTTTGGGCCTCTCGGGGTCAATGGGGCCTTCGCATTGTGAATTTCAGGCTACAGCGAGACGCAGACCTAAATCATCCGGGTAGGGATCAAAGTAGTTTTGCGTCATCAGGTACTGGTCAGGGTATTCCGCCAGATAGTGCTTCAGCAGCGTGAGCGGGGCGAGAATAGGCAGTAATCCGTCACGGTAATGCAGGATCACGTCGCGCAGTTCGCCGCGCTGGCGGCTGTTAAGCTGGTTACGGAAATAGCCCTGAATATGCATCAGGACGTTAGTGTGGTTTTTGCGCGAGGCGGGTTGCTTCAGGATCGCCATCAGCTTTTCGCGGTACGCCTCGAAGAAAGCGTTCAGATCTTCCCACTCGTGCAGCGAAGCGACGAACGGGCCAATCTCCCGGTAGCCTGCCTGATGATGGGCCAGCAGCTGGAGTTTGTAACGACTGTGGAAGTCCAGCAGCGCGCGGCGCGTCAGACCATTGGCGCGCAGGGTGTTCAGTTCGTGAAGGGCAAAGACGCGCTCAACAAAATTCTCCCGCAGTACCGGATCGTGCAGGCGTCCATCCTCCTCCACCGGTAACCATGGCCAGGTTTCAAGGAGCGCAGCGGTGAACAGCCCGACACCCTCCTTGCGGCCCCGGTTGCCGTTTTCATCATAAAGCCGCACGCGTTCCATGCCGCAGCTGGGGGATTTGGCACAGACGATAAAGCCAGCAAGATCGCCGATTTTTGGCAGATAACCCGCCGCAAAATCGGCCATCTTCTGCGTAACGTCTTCGTGAAGCGCTTTGCTGAACCGCATCTGCGTCTCACCGCTGTCGGTCAGAACCAGACGCAGCGCCGGACGAGGCGTCGGCAGACCAATAGCCATTTCCGGACAGACGGGCCTGAAGTTGACCCACTGGGCCAGCTCATCCATGACAAAGCCCATACGCTTATGACCGCCGTCGAAGCGAACGGCGGAACCGGTTAAACATCCGCTAATACCCAGTACAGGTTTCGTTGTCATGGTGTGTACCTCCAGAGCCTATATCTAAAAGTTACACAACTTGACTATTTTGTCCAAGTATTGGCGAAACTATTTTTTAATGTGTATAAATATCAACGATTTTTAGCTGCCCTTATAGGTCGAGTAACCGTACTGGCTGAGCAGCAGAGGGATGTGCAGCTTCTCGTTGGTGCGGGTCACGGTAAACAGCACCGGGATCTCGGGGAAGAATGACTGCAGCTTATTCGCCTGGAAGTACTCTGCGGTTTTAAACGTCACTTTATAGACGCCAGGTTGCATGTCCTGATCGTCTGGATAGAGCGACTTGATGCGGCCATCCTGGTCGGTTTTGCCGCTGGCAACAGGGGTCCATTTGTCCTGCTGCTGTTTTTCCAGCGTGACGCTGACGCCCGGCGGCGGCGTACCGGTTTGCTGGTCAAGAATATGCACGCTCAGCGTACCGACAGGGGCGCTAAAGGCGACAGGAGCAAAGGCCATAGAGGCCAGGATCAGCAGAGGGACACTTTTTTTCATTGGGTTTTCCTGTGGAGTAGTAAGTCACAGGAAAACGTTAGCATTTGCTGCGCGGGAAAATATTCAACTTTTCGTGACAATTCCCGCAGGAGAAAATCATCGGAGGATAATCACCTCAAGGGAAACCTGCTGCTGCCACTGCTCAACCTGCCTTTTGCGCGCGGCATTGAGCTTACCGCTGGTGACCAACAGCCACTTGCGGTCCGGGAAGATCTCCGGTGCCAGCGCGGCAGGGGGAATGGGCAGGAGGGTGATTCGATGGCCCTGGCCGGTGCGCGCCAGGGCTTCAAGCCAGATTTCACACGGGTCGTTCAGGTGCCAGCCGCTGAGCAGAAGGTTGTCGCCCGGCGCTTTTTTGTCGCTCTCAAGGCAAAACGAGGTATAGGCGATGATGATGCCGTCGAGGATCTCGCGCAGGGTCATGGCGGCGGGAACGTTCGCCGAGACCTGGCTGCGCAGGGGGCGTAACACCTTCGCGACCAGCTCTGGCCGGGGGTACTCGCGGCCGGCATCGTAAATCATCTGGCGCAAGGATTCGATTTTGCCCGCCTGCAGACGGTCCAGCATGTTCTGTTGCAGCGTTTGCCAGTTATTGGTACGGCTCGGAGCAG
Organism: Leclercia sp. M-A074-M; assembly: GCF_965195605.1. Taxonomy (NCBI): domain Bacteria; kingdom Pseudomonadati; phylum Pseudomonadota; class Gammaproteobacteria; order Enterobacterales; family Enterobacteriaceae; genus Leclercia; species Leclercia sp. M-A074-M. Next base: position 108,769 of record NZ_CBDAHM010000009.1, read on the forward strand.
GGCGCTCCAGCAGCGGCTTCACCTGGCCAATCGGGACGCCTTTTTTCACCCAGTCGAGGATTTTCAGCGCCTGTTGGACATCCTCCTCGCTGTACTGGCGATGGCCGCCCTCCGTGCGCTGCGGCTTGAGTAAACCGTAGCGGCGCTGCCACGCCCGCAGGGTGGTGGCGGTGATCCCGCTGAGTCTGGCGAATTCGCCGATGGAGTAGGCCATGTCTGCGTCCGAAGGAAAGGATTAATCTCAATATACTACGAATATTTGCCTGCGGGATGAAGCACCAGAGCGGTGCACTACACTTTACATCCAGACGCGCAAATGAAAGGAGCTCTCATGAAACTATGGCCTGTTGTGACCGGTGTCGCCATTGCGCTGACCCTGGTTGCCTGTAAATCCCCTACGCCGCCGAAAGGCGTGCAGCCGATAACCAACTTTGACGCCAGCCGCTATCTCGGCAAGTGGTACGAAGTCGCCCGCCTGGAAAACCGCTTCGAACGTGGTCTGGAGCAGGTTACCGCCACCTACGGCAAGCGCAGCGACGGGCAGATCAGCGTCATCAACCGCGGATACGATCCGGTGAAACGCAAGTGGAACGAGAGCGAGGGGAGAGCCTCCTTCACCGGCGCGCCGACCACCGCCGCGCTGAAGGTTTCGTTCTTCGGCCCGTTCTACGGCGGGTATAACGTCATCAAGCTGGACGATAATTACCAGTACGCGCTGGTCAGCGGCCCGAACCGCGACTACCTGTGGCTCTTGTCGCGCACTCCGACCATTCCGGATGCGGTGAAAGAGGATTACCTCAATACCGCGCGCAGCCTGGGCTTCCGGGTCGATCAGCTGGTATGGGTTAAGCAGTAAATATCGTGCTTTCCGGGGCGGTAAAAGCGGACCCGCTGATGCCGCCCTCTCCTGTGGGGAGAGGGATAAAAAGGACTGGCTCGCCAGGAATTGACTAAATGTGAAACGCCACGCGTTTTCCGTTCGGGAGTTCAACATCCAGGCTTAGTTTACCGCCCATCGCCTCGATATAGCGTTTTAGCGTGGTGATTTTCAGTTCATTGCCACGCTGCTCAAGTTGGGTGATAGCGGGCTGGCTGATGCCCATCACTTCCGCAACGTGTTTTTGCGATAATTTCAGTTCCTCGCGCATCATTTGCAGGCCCGTTTCCAGAATCATTTCGTCGGCCATTTCTTTGATGCGTTTTTGGCTTTCAGGGGAACGCGAAGCGATCGCTTCATTCAAGGTTTTCAATTTCTTGTCTCCATTGCTGCCAGGTGAGCCGAAAATTCATCATCTGCAATACGAATGAGTCGTTCATAGAATTTTTTGTCATGACTTTTATCGCCTGCGCAAAGCACAATAGCCTGACGCACGGGATCGAAAGCAAAAAATGCACGAATCGGACGGCCATAATATTGAATACGTAATTCTTTCATATTGTTATGTCGCGAGCCTCTGACTGTATCGGCATAGGGACGTGGAAGGCGGGGACCATAGGTTTGCAGGTTTATGAGAGCTGCAAATACCTTTTCCTGAACGCCTTGTTCTTGATCTTCCAGCCACGCTTCAAACACTTCTCCTAAGATTACCGTCCACATGTTGTCATCCTTGATAAGTTGTAGCTTATACTAGGGAATGTATAAGCTACAACTTATAAATGCACGTGCTGTTGCTTGATGTAGATTCGTTTTTCGACCATGCTCGCATCATGAAAATCGAATCCGCATTCCCCTCACAATTTGACCGTCTTGTCGCGATCTGGGAGTCTTCCGTTCGCGCCACTCACCACTTTTTGCAGGAGAGCGATATCGCGACATTACGCCCGTTATTGCTTAACGCCTATTTACCGAACTTAACCGTTGTTATTGCGCGGGATGAAACCGGCGTCATTCATGGCTTTTTAGGTGTGGATGAGAACCGCATTGAAATGCTGTTTGTTGATGATGCGAGCCGGGGGAAAGGCGTCGGCACGCTGCTGCTGAGGCACGCCATTGAACACTTTGGCGCCAATGAAGTGGATGTGAATGAGCAGAACCCGCAGGGGGTTGGGTTTTATCGCTATATGGGGTTTGAGCAGGTCGGGCGAACGGAGCGGGACGGGCAGGGGAATCCGTTTCCGCTGCTGCATATGCGCTATAAGGGTTAATTAAAGCGCGTACTACCCCTTCGCCCCTATGGGGGGAGGGGAAATAACCCCTTAACCCTTTCCTGAAGCCGATCAGTTACTCGTAATTTGCCCCACGATCACGCCACGCACTTTCTCACCGTCGAAGGAATAAGAGACGGTATTGCTTTGGGTAAATCCCTCCTGAACGGGGGTATCCTGATAGAAAAGAACAGCCTCCTTTTTTATAACCTCATTATTTCCAAATGACTGAGCGATATCCTGACGAGTGGTATCAAGCAAAGATATCTTCCCTATGGAAACGCGAATGGATTCTGGCGATGCCACACACTCTTTATGATTGCCGTCTTTAGCTATCGCAATAGCAGTGAGTAACCCCCTCCCCATTTCATTATCGGAAATAAACCAATAATTTATACCCTCTTTTGAATGCAGGCAGAGCCAGTGAGCAGAGCTGTCTGTCTGAATAGGTATGTCAGCAATATCCGTCAGGGAAGTCGCCTCCATTTGTATGGCTTTGGTGCCGATAGTAATGGTGGGAGAGATAGGCTGTTGTGATACAACTTCTTGGGAAGAGAGGTCATCCCGGTAATATTGTTCCGCAAAGCCTGTCATTTTGGCCGCGAAAGCGTGATGGCAGGCTGAAAGTAATATAAGAGTCAGGAACGATAAGCATTTAATTTTGACATTAGCTATTGTTTTCATGTCTGGCACTCATTCTGATTTGTATCGTCGTGAGTATACCGGGCTATTTACTGGCCGCTTGCCAGTCTTTGTTTATAAAATTCTGATTTTTGCCTGGTGATGGGTTTGAGATGAAGGTTACGGGCTGCGGCAGTTGTTCGGTTTTGCTGAACAACTGCATATCTGCTTTGGTTTCGCGTCTGCCGAACCTGTAAGCCTGACTTACAGGTTAAGTAATAATCAGGTGATCAGCCTGTGATTACACCATGGACAGCGCCCCTTCAATCCCTTTCAGCTTCTGCTGCGCCTGCTTTAATTCGGTGAGAAGTGCCTTCTCATGCGGGTTGTGCGACATCACAACGATGCAGCCATCCATGACTTTCACTGTGACTTTATCTCCGGTATCAAATCCCGCCGCACGCAGCCATTTGCCGGAAAGGATCAGGTTTGGCGTACTGCGATCGCGACCTTGCGGGCGATATCCCACAATTAATGTACGCTCAGTTCCGGTTGCGGTAGTGTCTGGGGTAGAATGCGAATCAGCCATAATCAACTCCTTGATAGTTGGTGAGGTTAGACGCTCCCGTGTGTTCCTGCACACTGGGGCGTTGATAAAATTGGAGGTTTAGGTGGCCTCCTATATGGTTCAGATTAGATGGATAGGTGGCCCCATGTCAATCATAGCGCGCGAAAAAAAACCAAAAGGCGGTGGGCAATCCCCGCAGTTTAAAATGCGTATTGATCCGGCATTGAAGGAGCAATTGGATGCTGTGGCGGCTAAGGAAGGGGTGAGCCTCGCTAGCTGGCTGAAAGAACTGGCGAGGGAGGCTTTGCGAACCAAAGGAATCGAACCTAAAGGTTAAGAAATGGTATATGAATCAGTCATCGTTAAAACCAATAATATGAAACTCTGCGCCTGATGATTTAATAGCATTATCCGAACTTACCAATAATACATCTAACTGCCTTTTAATGTTATTGCCTTGTAACTGTGTGTAATAGCTTTTGATTGTATGGGGTTGTATGACAATTACTCTTGTTTTAAGTTTGTTTGGATTTGTATTCAATGACGATAGTTTTGTAATAAAATCAGAAGGTTGTATTGGCTTATTTTCTTGCCAGCACATTTTGTTTTGAGAGGTACTGGCTCTTTCGGTGAGGTCCTGAATGAGATTCTTACGGTTCGAATATCTTAAATTTTTAACGGCTTGGCTTAATACAATATCATGAGCTCCTACGGATACTCTTCTTTTATTACTGTCACTATTAGCCGCTTTAATATGAATTAAAGATACTATAGTCTTATCATTGTAGTCATCAATATGAATAAAATCGGCTTTTTCACCAGCACCATCATCACAATATAACCATCCTGTGGGTTTCTCTGTAGTATTGAATTTTTCTATGGAATCCCAACGACTATTCCAGCGATTTTTAACCCAGCAAAAAAGTGATTTTTGCATTCCTATATTTGACAAGTCAAGCATGCCCGAGACTAATGGCTTCTCTTGGCATATATCAAAGTTTTCAAAATCAGCCCAAATAAATCCATTATAAATTACATCTTTATAGTCAGTCTTAAATATCCAAGAGTTTACTATAGCATGCCCGGATTCATACCAGCATTTTATTAGTTCAGGATATTTAAGCACTTTTGCATAGTTATTAAGTATTTCTTTTTTCTGCGCCACGGGGTTTTGGCTATCAATGGAGAAGCTAATTTCATATTCTTTAATTATTAATTTTACATTGATATCTCCACAAAATACATTTTCATAATAGACTTTAAGAGAAAAAGATGAGTTTAATATGGGTATAACTTCAGTTTTATATTTTGAGCTTATTTTTCTTAGTAAATCAATTTTGGTAGTACTCATTTCATATGGGACGAAATCAGGATCTATTACCGAAAAATCATAGGCATCTTTGACACCATTGAGGTCATTAATAGGACTCGCTAAAATACTTATAGGTGTTGAATTATTTTGGTTATTTGAGTTTAATGTATCCAAAATTTCAATGACGTTTTTTTCAAATGTTTCCCAATCCTTACATGGACCTCTCCAAATTGATGATTTAAAAGGATTGAGCCCGATAGTTTTATTATTTTTTCCGATTTCAGTACGGACTGCAGACATCATATAAGATTGATCTTCAAGAGGATCTAAAGATTCTGCTACGCTATTTCCTCCTAAAACTTTGGAGTCTGCTTTAAAGGTGTTCTTTCCATGTATTCCTAAAAGCCAAAGCATTTTAATGTTATCTTCATTAATGAAAAGGTGATTTAGATGCGATATTTCTACAGGATGTAGTTTTTCTAAGGAGGGGCTTTTAAAAAATGATCTGACAGAGTCTTTCATGCCTTTCTCAGAAAAATAAAAGGCAGCATATTTCCCTAAGGATACTGTTAACACAACATGGTTTTCTATATCTTGTATATCGCTTCTTTTAGTCCAGCTCGGGGTTTTACTTATTGAATAAGGTGTAATGAATACTGAAGCTTCGTTAATGATTTCAGATGAAGTTAAATACTCTTGTATCTCCCCTTCATTATAAATTTCTTTGTTTATGACTTTCATCACTGCTTCATGCAAAATTTCAGCTGCACAATATGATTTATTTAGGCCAACTAGAATCGAGAAAAAAGGCGAAAGATGTTCCTTTTGAATATGTTGCATAACGATCTCATTTATTATTTGGGAGTTGAAATGAGATGATTATAAAAATTTTAAGCTAATTAAAGTGATGACCATCACATAGATGATCTATATAGAATTAAAAAAGGGATCTAAAACAGCAATTTTGGCGGAAGATCACAGGAGTCGAACCTGCCCAGGACCGCTGGCGGCCCCAACTGGATTTGAAGTCCAGCCACCTCACCGGAGATGACGATCTTCCGCGCCTCGATTGCTACATGGAGGCGGGGCGCATTATAGCTACTTTCAATCATTTACCCCATCTTTTCCCTCACTTATTTCACTCCTTTTTTGACCTGTGTTATGCCGCCAGCGTAAACCTTAAGAAAATCCTCAGCTTACATTTTCCGCCTCCGCACTTTTACCGCGATCACAAAAAACAAGAAACGTAAAAAAGTAACCAGAAAACGCAATACCTGCCCGTGGGTGAATGGTTTACAAAAAATGTAACCGGTCTCAGCGCCCTACGCGTGAAGGAAAAACAATGAAAAGCGAAGTCTTATCCGTCAAAGAGAAAATTGGTTACGGCATGGGTGACGCCGCAAGTCACATCATTTTCGACAACGTTATGCTCTACATGATGTTTTTCTATACCGATATCTTCGGTATCCCCGCCGGGTTTGTCGGCACCATGTTCCTGCTGGCGCGTGCGCTGGATGCTGTCTCCGACCCCTGCATGGGGCTGATAGCCGACCGCACCCGCAGCCGTTGGGGTAAGTTCCGCCCGTGGATACTGTTCGGGGCGATCCCGTTTGGTCTGGTCTGCGTGCTGGCCTACACCACGCCGGACCTCAGCCTGAACGGTAAAATGATCTACGCCGCTGTCACTTACACCCTGCTGACCGTGCTCTATACCGTGGTCAACATCCCGTACTGCGCCCTGGGTGGGGTGATCACCAATGACCCAACGCAGCGTATCTCCCTCCAGTCCTGGCGCTTTGTGCTGGCGACGGCGGGCGGCATGCTCTCCACGGTACTGATGATGCCGCTGGTGAATATGATTGGCGGCGAGGATAAAGCACTCGGCTTCCAGGGCGGTATCGCGGTGCTGTCGGTGGTGGCGTTCCTGATGCTGGCGTTCTGCTTCTTCACCACCAAAGAGCGCATCCAGGTTCCGCCGAGCACCACCTCCATGCGCGAAGATCTGCGCGACATCTGGAAGAACGACCAGTGGCGCATCGTCGGGCTGCTTACCATCCTCAACATTCTGGCGGTCTGCGTGCGCGGCGGGGCGATGATGTATTACGTCACCTGGATCATGGGCTCGCCGGAGCTGTTTGTCGCCTTCCTCACCACCTACTGCGTCGGCAACCTGATTGGCTCCGCGATGGCGAAACCGCTCACCGACTGGAAATGCAAAGTCAGCGTCTTCTGGTGGACCAATGCCCTGCTGGCGGTGGCGAGCGTGGCGATGTTCTTCGTGCCGATGCAGGCCAGCATCATCATGTTCGGCTTTATCTTCGTGATTGGCGTGCTGCACCAGCTGGTGACCCCGATCCAGTGGGTGATGATGTCCGACACCGTCGATTACGGCGAGTGGACCAACGGCAAACGCCTCACCGGCATCAGCTTTGCGGGCACGCTGTTCGTGCTCAAGCTGGGTCTGGCGCTGGGCGGGGCGTTAATCGGCTGGATGCTGGCTGGCGGCGGCTACGATGCCGCAGCAAAAACCCAGAACAGCGCCACCATCAGCATTATCATCGCCCTGTTTACCCTGGTACCCGCCGCTTGCTACCTGCTGAGCGCGGTGATTGCCAAACGCTACTACAGCCTGAAGACGCCATTCCTGGTCAAAATCATGAACGATCTGGCGCAGGGCGCGCGACGTAACGAGCAGGAATTTAACACCCTGCCGGTCAGCAAAGAATTGCAGAACTAAGAGGACGAAAGCATGAAAATCAGTGATGGAAACTGGCTAATTCAACCGGGTCTGAACGTGACCTATCCGGTTCAGGTATTCGATGTGGAGCAGCAGGGCAACGACCTGGTGGTCTATGTGGCGCCACGCGACGTGCGCGAGCGCACCTGGCAGCTCGACACCCTGATGTTCACCGTGCGCCTGTTTGCGCCGCAGGAGGGGATTGTCGGGGTGCGTATCGAGCACTTCCAGGGGGCGCTGAATAACGGCCCGCACTACCCGCTCAACGTCCTGAAAGACGTTAACGTGCAGATTGAAAACAACGCGGAGTTTGCCGGGCTGAAAAGCGGCAATATCAGCGTGCGCGTCACCAAAGGCGAGTTCTGGTCGCTGGATTTCTTCCGCGACGGGCAGCGCATCACCGGCAGCCAGTTGAAAAACAACGGCTACGTGCAGGACGGCAATACCGATCGCAACTATATGTTTGAGCGTCTGGATCTGGGCGTAGGGGAGACCGTCTATGGCCTGGGCGAGCGTTTTACCGCCCTGGTACGCAACGGCCAGACGGTCGAGACCTGGAACCGCGACGGCGGCACCAGCACCGAGCAGTCATACAAAAATATCCCGTTCTACCTCACAAACCGCGGCTACGGCGTGCTGGTGAACCACCCGGAAAACGTCTCGTTTGAAATCGGCTCCGAGAAGGTGTCGAAAGTGCAGTTTAGCGTCGAGGGTGAATATCTGGAGTACTTCGTCATCGACGGCCCGACGCCGAAAGAGGTGCTGAACCGCTATACGCGGTTTACCGGGCGTCCGGCGCTGCCGCCAGCGTGGTCGTTCGGGCTGTGGCTCACCACCTCGTTCACCACCAACTACGACGAAGCGACGGTGAACAGCTTTATCGACGGCATGGCGGAGCGCGACCTGCCCCTGCATGTCTTCCACTTCGACTGTTTCTGGATGAAGGCCTTCCAGTGGTGCGACTTCGAGTGGGACCCGGTTACCTTCCCGGACCCGGAAGGGATGATCCGCCGCCTGAAGGAGAAAGGGCTCAAGGTCTGCGTGTGGATCAACCCCTACATCGGGCAGAAATCACCCGTATTTAAAGAGCTGAAAGAGAAGGGCTATCTGCTGAAACGTCCGGATGGCTCCCTGTGGCAGTGGGACAAATGGCAGCCGGGGCTGGCGATCTACGACTTCACCAACCCGGAAGCTTGTGCCTGGTACGCCGATAAGCTGAAAGGCCTGGTGGATATTGGCGTCGACTGCTTCAAAACCGACTTCGGCGAGCGCATCCCGACCGACGTGCAGTGGTTCGACGGTTCCGATCCGCAGAAAATGCACAACCATTACGCCTACCTTTATAACGAACTGGTGTGGAACGTGCTGAAAGAGACGGTGGGCGAGGAAGAGGCGGTATTGTTCGCTCGCTCGGCCTCGGTGGGGGCGCAACAGTTCCCGGTTCACTGGGGCGGCGACTGCTACGCCAACTACGAATCGATGGCCGAAAGCCTGCGCGGTGGGCTGTCGATTGGGCTCTCCGGATTTGGGTTCTGGAGCCACGATATCGGCGGGTTCGAAAACACCGCCCCGGCGCACGTCTATAAGCGCTGGTGCGCGTTCGGGCTGCTCTCCAGCCACAGCCGCCTGCATGGCAGCAAATCCTACCGGGTGCCGTGGGCGTATGATGACGAGTCCTGTGATGTGGTGCGCCACTTTACCCAGCTGAAATGCCGGATGATGCCGTACCTCTATCGCCAGGCGGCGCTGGCCCGCGAGTTCGGCACGCCGATGCTGCGCGCGATGATGCTCGAGTTCCCGGACGATCCGGCCTGCGACTATCTCGATCGTCAGTATATGCTGGGGGATGCGGTGATGGTTGCGCCGGTATTCAGCGAGGCGGGTGACGTGCAGTTTTACCTCCCGGAAGGGCGCTGGACGCACCTGTGGCATAACGACGAAGTGCAGGGCAGCCGCTGGCACAAACAGCAGCACGATTTCCAGAGCCTGCCGGTCTACGTGCGCGATAACACCCTGCTGGCGCTGGGTAACAACGACCAGAAACCGGACTACGCCTGGAACGAAGGCACCGCCTTCCAGCTGTTTAACCTGGCCGATGGCGCCACGGCAATATGCGAAGTCCCTGCGGCGAACGGTGATGTGGCCTTTACCCTGACCGCGACGCGCAGCGGCGATACCGTCACCCTGAAAGGGAGCGGCGAGGCGCGGAACTGGACGGTCTGCCTGCGCAATGTGCCGCAGATTAGCGGCGTGAAAGGCGCATCCAACATCGGTAGCGAGTGGGGCGTGGTGGTGAAAGCCGAAGGGGATGAGGTGGTGGTTCACCTCTGAGTTGTCTGGAAAAGCCCGGCGGCGCGTTGCTTGCCGGGCCTACGGGTCGTGCATGCTGTGGGTTTTGTAGGCCGGGTAAGGCGAAGCCGTCACCCGGCAATGCAGTGCGGTCTGTTGCCCGGTGGTGCTGCGCTTGCCGGGCCTACGGATCGTGCAGGCTGTGGGTTTTGTAGGCCGGGTAAGGCGAAGCCGCCATCCGGCAATGCAGTGCGGTCTGATGCCCGGCGGCGCGTTGCTTGCCGGGCCTACGGGTCGCGCAGGCTGTAGGTTGTGTAGGCCGGGTAAGGCGAAGCCTTCACCCGGCAATGCAGTGCGGTCTGATGCCCAGCGGCGCTGCGCTTACCGGGCCCACATTATGGTGCGGGTGGTGGTGCCACCGTATTTACCGCCCCGCCCGTCATCGTCTGGGTCACCTGTTGCTTATCCATATTTACCGCATTCAGCCTGCCGTTGACCGTCGGTTTCAGCGGGGAATCTTTCTGCACATTGCCGCTGGCGGTGAGCTGAAGATTGCCGTCGCCGGACACCGGCAGCGCTGGCCAGCCCCACTGCTGGATAATGTTCAACGGCACGCCGCGCCCGGTCAGATTAACGGTAGTCTGGCGCACCGGGGTCTGCGACACGCTGGCCTTCGCTTCCAGAATGCCTTTCTCCGTGAAGGCGCTCAGGTCGCTGATGGAGATGGTCGAGGCGTTAGCCGAGAGCGACAGCGACGGACGGCGCACGTCCACGCGGTTAAAGGTGGCGGCCGCGCCGTTCAGGGTGGCAGTGCCTGACCAGACTCCCCACTCGCGATCTTTCGCCAGTTGCAGGTTGGTGCCATAACCGTCGAGGGCGGTGATCTGCCACGGGAAGGTGGCGTCGACATCGATCACCAGGTTACGGCTCAGGCCAAATTTGCGCAGCGTGACGCTGTGCAGCCACTCCGGCAGGGTCGTCATCCACTGTGTTTTCCAGTTTTCCGGCAGGGTGTATTCCAGCCCGGCGACGGCGACATCATCCAGCATCAGTGCTTTACCGCTGCGCAACCAGTTGCCGGAGGTGCGTACCATCCCGCCTTCCCAGCGTGAGGTAAACTGGCGCAGGGCGATCCCCTGCGGGGAGAATTCAGCGTTCAGGATGGGATCGAACAGATGCAGTGAACCGTAGATAAACTCACTGGCGTTCATCGACAGGCGGCCATCCTCACTCTGCCAGTCGCCCTGGCTCAGGGTCAGGTTGCGCAGGTTTAAATCGAGATCGGTGACCGCCCAGTCCGGCCCCTGCAGGCGGGCGTCGGTCACATCCAGGCGGCCAATCTGCAACGACGGCAGCGTGGTGATGGGGGCGAAGAAGTCGGCAAGGGATTTATCGCTCTGCAGGCGGATATCGTTCAGGCGCATATTGTCCACCTTCCAGCCGCCGTTGGCGTCGCGACGCGCGGTGCCGGTGAGCGAGCCCCGGGCCATATCTGCGCCGATGGTGGTCAGCACCACCTCTTTACCGTTCAGTTCACCTTCAATCAGCACGTTGCTGGCCGGGACGCCGTTCAGCGTCAGCGACCCGGCGCTGATCTGGATCTGCGCTTTTTTCCCCAGCACGTTGCCCGCTTCGGGGTCCCAGGGACGCACGCCGCCGGTCACCTTCTGGGCGCTCAGATCCCATTCGGTATTCGGGCTGTTAAACGCCATGTTGTTTAACAGCAGGCGATCGGCCTGGAAGGGGAGCGGAGCGGTCTGGGGCGAGAGGTTCAGCGTGCCGTCAAACAGGGTGATGGTATCCATGTGCAGCGGATCGGTGAGCTGACGGCTGCTCACGCCGATATCCACCATTTTGGCGACCAGCGTCGCGGGTTGGCCGTCGCGCCCGAATGTGACGTTTTTCAGCACCAGGTGCGTGGGCGACGAGAAACGGTGATCCATCAGGTCGAAATTGAGTTCGTAATCGGTGTTTACCGTGATCCAGCTGCTGACCTGCGCCGCGCCCCAGCGCGTTTGTACAAGGATATAGAGCGCGAGGATCGCAATAAGCAGAACGGCCAGAATACCGACGAGAAGCTTTCCAATAAATTTCATGGTCTTCCATCACGTAAAACGAACATAAAGGAGTTATGCACGATTTATACGCAATGCTCAAGGCGGGAATGGTGTAATTACGTGTCACGGCAGCAGTTGCCTGCTGCCGTAAAGGGAGATCAGTTCTTTTCTGGCGGGAAAATCAGGTTCAGGACGATAGCGGTGATCCCACCGGCGGCGATGCCGGAAGAGAGCAGGTTCTTCACCCAGTCCGGGGCAAACTGCAGGATCAGCGGCTGCTGAGAAACACCCAGACCCACCGCCAGCGACAGGGCGATGATCATGATAGCGCGGCGGTTCAGCGGCTCGCGGGAGACGATACGCACCCCCGATGCCGCGATGGTGCCAAACATCACCAGCGTTGCGCCGCCCAGGACCGGCTCAGGAATGTGCTGCACAAAGCCGCTCACCGCCGGGAACAGGCCCAGTAAAACCAGCATCAGCGCCACGACAAAGCCCACGTAGCGGCTGGCAACGCCGGTCAGCTGGATCACGCCGTTGTTCTGGCCGAAGCAGGAGTTCGGGAAGGTGTTGAACACGGCGGAGACAAACGAGTTCAGACCGTTTGCCAGCACGCCGCCTTTCAGGCGCTTCATATACAGCGGGCCAGAGACCGGCTGCTCAGAGACGTCAGAGGTCGCGGTAATGTCGCCGATGGTTTCCAGCGAGGTGATCATAAACACCAGCATCAGCGGCAGCAGCAGGCTCCAGTCAATGCCCAGGCCGTAGTAGAGCGGCGTCGGCACCATGATCAGCGGGCTGTCGGTCGGCGCAACAGACTGCGGCAGCATGCCCATCGCCCAGGCGGCCAGGTAGCCTGCCGCCATGGCGATCACCAGCGAGGCGACGCGCAGGTACGGGTTACGCTGACGGTTAAGCAGAATAATGATCGCCAGCACGATGCCCGCCAGCAGCAGGTTTTTCGGGGCGCCGAAGGTGTGGTCGTTCATCGCCGCGTAGCCGCCGCCGATGGAGGTCAGACCCACCTGAATCAGCGACAGGCCGATAATCATCACCACTACGCCGGAGACCAGCGGGGTAATAATGCGGCGCGCCAGGTGCAGAACGCGGGAGATCACCATCTCGGTGCAGCTTGCCAGCATCAGGGTGCCGAACAGCGCCGCCATCATGGTAGGCACATCCGCGCCGCCGGTTTTCAGTGCCGTACCGCCCATGATCAGCGGGGCAACAAAGTTAAAGCTGGTACCCTGAATCGACAGCAGACCGGAGCCCACCGGCCCCCAGGCTTTAATCTGAATGATGGAGGCCACGCCCGAGGCAAACAGTGACATGCTGATAATGTGCTGGGTGTCCTGCGCCGGTAAACCGAGAGCCTGGCAGATCAGCAGAGCGGGGGTAATAACGGCCACAAACATCGCCAGCAGATGCTGACAGGCGGCAAACAAGGTCTGCGCCAGCGGCGGACGGTCTTCAAGACGGTAAATCAGTTCACTGTTTTGCGTCTGCGCAATCGGTTGCGCATCCTGCTGTTCAATGGCGTTAACGGACATCTGCTGCAAACCCCTGGAGGAAAAGCGGGCATTTTAGCCGAGTGGATGAGAAAAGCAAACGATTGCTAACAAAAAACGTTGATAAATTCACCCGTCCAGGACGGCTTTTTCTGTCCTGATGCGGCAAAGTTCATTACACTCCTGCTCCCGATTGCGCTTATAACACGCAAACGTTACAGGAAAACGCGCATGTTGATGGAGCACGTGCCTTAAAAGGAGCCCACTATGATTCATCTCGATACGTTGTCGACCCTCGTTGCGGCAACTCTCGTTTTACTGCTTGGCCGTAAACTGGTTCACAGCGTTCCCTTCCTCAGAAAATACACCATCCCGGAGCCCGTTGCGGGCGGATTGCTGGCCGCCATCGCGCTGCTGGTGCTGAAAAAAAGCATGGGCTGGGAAATCAACTTTGATATGACCTTAAAAGACCCGCTGATGCTGGCCTTTTTCGCCACTATCGGCCTGAACGCCAACCTCTCCAGCCTGCGGGCAGGCGGGAAGGTGCTTGGGGTGTTCTTAATTGTGGTGGTCGGTCTGCTGGTGATGCAGAACGCCATCGGCATCGGCATGGCGTCGCTGCTGGGGCTGGACCCACTGATGGGCCTGCTGGCCGGTTCGATTACCCTGTCGGGCGGTCACGGTACCGGCGCGGCCTGGAGCAAGCTGTTTGTTGAACGCTATGGCTTCCAGAATGCCACCGAAGTGGCAATGGCCTGCGCCACCTTCGGGCTGGTGTTGGGCGGCCTGATCGGCGGACCGGTCGCGCGCTTTCTGGTGAAGCGCTCCACCAACCCGAATGGCTGCCCGGACGATGAGTTGACGCCATCGGCATTTGAAAAGCCGGACGTCGGACGCATGATCACCTCCCTGGTGCTGATTGAAACCATCGCCCTGATCGCCATCTGCCTGACGGTGGGCAAGGTGATTGCGCAATTGCTGGCTGGCACCGTGCTGGAGCTGCCGGTCTTTGTCTGCGTATTGTTTGTGGGGGTGATCCTCAGCAACGGCCTGGCCCTGATGGGCTTTTATCGCGTCTTTGAGCGGGCGGTGTCGGTGTTGGGCAACGTCTGCCTGTCGCTGTTCCTGGCGATGGCGCTGATGAGCCTGAAGCTGTGGGAGCTGGCCTCGCTTGCGCTGCCAATGCTGGCGATCCTGATCGTGCAGGCCCTGTTTATGGCGCTGTACGCCATGTTCGTTACCTGGCGGATGATGGGTAAAAACTACGATGCGGCGGTGCTGGCGGCCGGCCATTGCGGCTTTGGTCTGGGGGCCACGCCGACGGCGATCGCCAACATGCAGGCCATTACCGAGCGTTTCGGTCCGTCGCATATGGCGTTTCTGGTGGTGCCGATGGTGGGGGCGTTCTTTATTGATATCGTCAACGCGATCGTGATTAAGCTCTATCTGATGCTGCCTATCTTCGGCTGATCAGGCGTTCGAGTAACGCCCGGTCTCTGGCATCCAGCGATCGATTAACGCTGCCGCCTGTTCGGGGTAGCGTTCATGAATATGGCGTGCCAGACGCTGAACTTCGGGGATCATGCCCTGATCGCGCATCAAATCTGCTACTTTAAACTCGGCGTTACCGGTCTGACGGGTGCCGAGCAACTCTCCCGGCCCACGGATCTCCAGATCCTGTTGCGCAATCACAAAGCCGTCATTGCTGTCGCGTAACACCTGCAAACGTTTTTGCGCTGTTTTCGACAGCGGGGCTTTATAGAGCAATACGCAGTGCGAGGCCACCGCGCCACGTCCGACGCGGCCACGCAGCTGGTGCAGCTGCGCCAGACCCAGACGTTCCGGGTTTTCGATGATCATCAGGCTGGCGTTAGGCACGTCCACCCCCACTTCAATCACCGTGGTGGCAATCAGCAGATGCAGTTCGCCCTGCTTGAAGGCCTGCATCACCGCCTGTTTTTCCGCAGGTTTCATCCGGCCATGCACCAGCCCGACGTTCAGCTCCGGCAGGGCCAGCTTTAACTCTTCCCACGTGGCTTCTGCCGCCTGCGCTTCCAGCAGATCGGACTCTTCAATCAGGGTACAGACCCAGTAGGCCTGACGCCCTTCCTGCAGGCAGGCGTTGCGCACCCGATCGATGATGTCGCTGCGGCGCGTATCCGGGATGGCGACGGTGGTCACCGGCGTGCGGCCCGGGGGCAGCTCGTCGATAACGGAGGTATCGAGATCGGCATAGGCGGTCATCGCCAGGGTGCGGGGAATGGGCGTGGCGGTCATGATCAGCTGGTGCGGATGATAACCCTGCTGGAGACCTTTCTCCCACAGCGCCAGACGCTGATGCACACCAAAACGGTGCTGCTCGTCGATAATCACCAGCGCCAGACCGTGGAACTGCACCTGTTCCTGGAAGATGGCATGGGTGCCGACAATCATCTGCACCTGACCGCTGGCAATCGCCTCCTGCTGTGCCTGTCGCGCTTTACCTTTTTGTTTACCGGCAAGCCAGCCCACCTCCACGCCGAGCGGTGCAAACCAGGCGCGGAAATTGTTGGCGTGCTGTTCGGCCAGCAGTTCGGTAGGCGCCATCAGGGCGACCTGTCTGCCGTGGGCAATGGCGCGTAATGCGGCCAGGGCGGCCACCAGCGTTTTGCCCGAGCCTACGTCGCCCTGCACCAGGCGCATCATCGGTACGTCCAGCGCCATATCATGCTCGATCTCGGCGGTGACGCGGGCCTGCGCCCCGGTGGGTTTAAACGGCAGCGAGGCCAGAAGCCTCTCTTTTAAATCGTTACGGGCCGGGAGCGGCAGGGCGTGAAAACGCTGTGCCCCGGCGCGCAGCGCCAGCATGCTCAGGTTGTGCGCCAGTAGCTCTTCGAGAATAAGACGTCGCTGCGCCGGGTGTTGCCCGCTCTCTAAATCGCTCAACAGCAGTGAGGGCGGGGGGCGATGGAGAGTACGCAACGCATCCGGCAGGCTCATCATCCCCTGCGCCAGCTCCGGCGGCAGAAGTTCGGCAATGGCACAGGTGTCCAGCAGCTCCAGCGCCTGATCGGTCAGCTTGCGCAGCGTCGCCTGCTTAACGCCTTCGGTGGTCGGATAGACCGGCGTCAGCGTCTCCTGCATCTCCGGCGTGCTGAGATCGCCCTGCACGCGGTACTCCGGGTGGATCATCTCCGCGCCATATTTCCCGCGTTTGGCTTCGCCATAGGCCAGCACCCGTCGTCCAGTGGCGAGGCTGTTTTTCATTGCCGCATTGAAGTTAAAAAAGCGCATCGTCAGGATGCCGGAGCCGTCGCTGATCTGGCAGGTCATCATCCGGCGACCGCCGAAGGTGATGTTGCAGTTCAGGACTTCGCCTTCAACGGTGGCGTAAATGCCAGGCAGGAGTTCACCAATCTGGTAAAGCTGAGTGCGGTCTTCGTAACGCAGGGGGAGGTGCAGGAGGAGATCCTGCACGGTATGCAGGCCAATTTTCGCCAGTTTGCTGCTCTGGGCTGCGCCAACACCCGTCAGGGAATTGAGCGGCACAGCATCCAGCAGACGGCCCTGCATAATTTACTTCGCCGCCTGCATCGTCGCCCACCACGTCGCATCGGCTTCAATCTCGCCCTGCAGATTCACGTGGGGGTACGGTAATTTTTTCTGCTTCGCCACTCTGGCCAGCACCGGATAACCGCCTTCAAACAGCAGGCGCTGCTGCTCATCGTCCGGCAGCATACTGTTCTCGCGTTTGTACATCCCGGCATTTTGCCGCTGACGCTGGGCTTCATACAGAATGAGGGCGGAGGCCACGGAGACGTTCAGCGACTGCACCATGCCGATCATCGGAATGATGATGTCCTGATCCGCCAGATCTAAGGCTTCCTGGGTGATCCCCGTCTTCTCCTGACCCATCAGAATGCAGGTCGGGCGGGTGTAATCAATTTCACGGAAATCGACGGCTTTGTCGGAAAGGTGGGTCGCCAGAATCTGCATGCCGCGCCCTTTCAGATGCGAAATGGCTTCGCCAATAGTGTCGTGGGCTTTGACCTGTACCCAGCTGTTGCTGCCTGCGGCAGCCGAGGCCATAGGACGCATCCGCGTCCCCTTCCAGACGGCGTGCACTTCATGCACGCCGACGGCATCAGCGGTACGGACGATAGCAGCAACGTTATGAGGTTTATGCACCTGCTCCATGCACACCGTCAGATCGGGCTGACGCCTGGCGAGCATTTCGCAGATCCGGGCATAACGCGTTGAATTCATAAAACTAGTTTCGGTTACGGGTGACTTTAATGACGTCAGCCATCACGCGGATTTTACGCATGATATTCGCCAGATGCACACGGTCCCGCGCGGTCAGACGAATAAAGGCGCTGTAGACCCGGCCATCTTTCTCTTCCGTATTCAGGCTATGAATATTGGAAGAGGCGGTATTGATCGCCGCGGTCAGGTTCGCCAGCGCGCCCTGGTGGTTGAACATATCTACCTTGATCTCGGTGATAAATTCCTGCTCGGTCTCTTTATCCCACTCGACCGCCATAAACTTCTCTGGCTCTTTCTGGTAGCCGCGGATGTTACGACAGGATTCGTGATGGATAACCAGACCTTTACCCGGGCTGACGTGGGCGATAATCGGATCGCCAGGGATAGGGCGGCAGCACTTGGCAAAGGTGATCAGTACGCCGTCGGCGCCCTTGATCGGCAGGTGCCCATGGCTGGTTGATGACGGCTGCGGCACAGAGGTTTCGCCCTGCTGCAGGTTCTTCGCCACCACCACGCTCATCGCGTTGCCAAGACCGATCTCTGCCAGCAGGTCATCAAGCGAGGCGAGCTTCATACGCTCCAGCTCGTGCTGAATGCTCTCTTTCGGGATTTCAGCCAGCTTGCGGCTGCCACCCAACGCGTGGTTGAGCAGACGGCGACCCAGGCTGACGGAGTCATCGCGTTTGAGGTTCTTCAGCAGCTGGCGGATCTTGGCGCGTGCTTTCGAGCTTACGACGAAGTTGAGCCACGCCGCGTTCGGACGCGCGCCTGGGGCAGTAATGATTTCCACCGTCTGGCCGCTGGTCAATGGCTGTGACAGCGGGTAAGGCTGCCTGTCGACACGTGCCCCCACGCAGGCATGACCGATATCGGTATGCACGGCGTAGGCGAAGTCGACCGGCGTGGCACCAGCAGGCAGCTCGACAATGCGCCCTTCTGGTGTGAAAACGTAAATCTCATCCGGGAAGAGATCGGATTTAACGCTCTCGATAAATTCAAACGAGCTACCGGCGCTCTGCTGCAGCTCCAGCAGGCTCTGCATCCAGCGCTGGGCGCGGATTTGCGCGGTAGTGCTGGTTTCGCCGTGCTCTTTGTAGGCCCAGTGCGCGGCAACACCCATCTCCGCCATCTGATCCATATCTTCGGTACGAATTTGCACCTCAACCGGCACGCCGTGCGGGCCAATCATCGAGGTGTGCAGAGACTGATATCCGTTCGCTTTTGGAATGGCGATATAGTCTTTCATTCGGCCCGGACGCGGCTTATAGAGGCTGTGCATCTGACCGAGCACGCGATAACAGGTGTCGGCGTCATGAACGATCACGCGGAAGGCGTAGATATCCATGATCGAGTGAAAACGCTGCTCTTTAAGCACCATTTTGCAGTAGATAGAGTACAAATGCTTTTCGCGACCGCTGACGCGACAGGGAATACCGGCTTCCTGCAAACGCCCTTCGATTTCCGAGAGGATCTTCTGAATCATCTCTTTACGGTTGCCACGCGCGGCTTTCACCACCTCTTTGATCACACGGAAGCGGTTCGGGTACAACGCTTCAAAACCCAGCTCTTCCAGCTCGGTTTTAATGTGATGAATACCTAAACGGTGCGCCAGTGGGCTGTAGATTTCGAGGGTTTCACGGGCAATACGGCGACGTTTGTCCGGGCGAAGCGAGCCCAGCGTGCGCATATTGTGGGTACGGTCGGCAAGTTTGATCAGAATGACGCGGATATCCTGCACCATCGCCATGATCATCTTGCGAAAGTTTTCGGCCTGCGCCTCTTTCTTGTCGCGGAAATTCAGCTTGTCAAGCTTAGAGACCCCTTCCACCAGTTCGGCAACGCTTTTGCCAAACAGCTGTTCCATATCCTGGTAGGTGGCAGGGGTGTCTTCGATCACGTCATGCAGCAGGGCGGCCATCAGTGTTTCATAGTCGAGTTTCATCTCGGCCAGAATACAGGCCACCGCTACCGGGTGCGTGATATAGGGTTCACCGCTTGAACGTGTCTGACCCTCGTGAGCGTCACGTGCAACGAGATACGCCTGCTGGAGACGTTTAATCTGATCTACCGGCAGGTAGGTTTGAATCAGTTGATTCAGGCTTTCAAACAGATACAAGGGCGACCCGCAGGTTTAATTAACGACGACCTTCAGCAATGGCGGTAACGGCCTGCAGTTCTGCGGCTTCCTGCTCTTGCTGCTCCTGGCGCTCACGAACATCGAGGATCTGGCTGTTGATCAGGCCTTCTTCGATTTCGCGCAGTGCGATAACGGTAGTTTTATCGTTTTCTTCCGGTACCAGTGGATCTTTACCGCCTGACTGCATCTGACGAGCGCGACGCGCGGCGACCAGCACCAGGTCAAAACGGTTACCAATTTTCTCTACAGCGTCCTGAACAGTTACGCGTGCCATACTTAAAATGCTCCACAGATGAAGAAATGACTGGGCATGATACTGAATGTGGGTTCAGTCTGCCAACAGTTTGGTGATTAATGCGTCATGTCGCTGCTTCTGGCGGCTCATACGCAGACGTTCGGCGCGAAGGATAGTTTTGAGATCGCTCAGGGCGGCGTCAAAATCATCATTCACAATCAGGTAATCATATTCGGCGTAATGGCTCATTTCCGCAACTGCCTGGGCCATACGTTTTGCGATAACCTCTTCGCTATCCTGGCCGCGGCCACGGAGACGGCGATCCAGCTCATCTTTCGATGGCGGCAAAATAAAAATGCTGCGTGAATCGGGCATTTTCTGGCGAATCTGCTGCGCGCCCTGCCAGTCGATATCCAGGAATACGTTTACGCCGGTCGACAGCACTTGCTCGATGGTTTCACGCGAGGTGCCGTAATAGTTACCGAAGACCTCAGCGTGTTCAAGAAACGCATCTCTGCCAATCATCGTTCTGAATTCATCGTGATCGACAAAGAAATAGTGTTCACCGTGTACTTCACCCGGACGCGGCGCGCGCGTGGTGTGAGAAACAGAAACCTGCGTATCGTACAACGGTTGGGTTTTTAACAGCGCCTGAATCAGGCTGGATTTACCCGCGCCACTTGGGGCAGAAACAATATAAAGCGTGCCTTGAGCCATGAGAGTCTTTGTATGTTGATAGCGTTGAAGTCCTACATACGGGCTTATTATACACGTCGCCGCTTCGTGACGTAGCCTTTGTCACACTTTTTCCGCATTCCGGTTGATTTTTGCGTACCTTTTTCCGGTTTTATGGGGCGTTTGCTGCAACAAAGATTTAATTCTGAGATTGCCTCGTAAAGTCGTTTTTTGCCTCTCGCCTGCGGCTGTGCTTCGCGTTATACCCCCTGCAAAACAGGGAGGAGTGACGATGTGGCGATATTTTAGCGTGCTGTTAGCAATCTGGAGCAGTGCCGGTCAGGCGATATGCCCGGTCTGGTCGCCTACCCAGGCAGAGCAGGAGATAGCCAGGCTCAGCGCGCAAATAGCACGCTGGGATAAGGCGTACTGGCAACAGGGCACCAGCGACGTCAACGACGAAGTCTATGACCAGCTGGCGGCAAGGCTTAAACAGTGGCGGCACTGCTTTGGCGACGAACAGGCGGCAGACGTACCGGTGGCTGCGGGTGGTTCGGTCAGGCACCCGGTCGGCCACACTGGAGTCGCGAAGATAGCCGATAAAACAGCGCTCCGCCAGTGGATGCAGTCGCGTCGCGATCTCTGGATCCAGCCAAAAGTGGATGGTGTGGCGGTCACGCTGGTCTACCGCCAGGGTCAACTGGTGCAGGCCACCAGCCGTGGCGACGGACTTAAAGGCGAAGACTGGACGGAGAAAGTAAAACGCATCGCCTCGGTTCCCGGGCAGGTAAAAGGCCCGCTTGCCAACAGCGTGTTGCAGGGGGAGCTCTTTTTACTGCGCGATAACCATATCCAGAAGCAGATGGGTGGGATGAATGCGCGGGCAAAAGTCGCCGGGACGATGATGCGACACGATACCGGCGCAGGGCTGGATAAGATCGGTATTTTCATCTGGGCATGGCCGGACGGCCCCGCCTCGATGCCTGAACGGCTACAGGCATTAACCCAGGCAGGGTTCACCCTTACCGGGTTATGGACGCATAAAGTCAGTTCGCTGGAGTCAGCAGAAAAAATACGCGAACGCTGGTTTACATCGCCCCTGCCGTTTGTGACCGATGGGGTCATCATCCGCTCGGCGCAGGAGCCTCCGGGTCACCGCTGGCTTCCCGGCGAGGGCAGTTGGGTCGTGGCGTGGAAATATGCGCCGGTCGCCCGGGTTGCCGAAGTTCGGGCCATCAATTTCACCGTGGGGCGTACCGGCAGGATCGCGGTGGTTGCCATCCTGGAGCCCGTACAGCTTGATGATAAGCAGGTGCAGCGCGTAAACCTCGGGTCAGTGGGACGCTGGCAGGCGCTGGATATTGCGCCGGGGGATCAGATCCAAATTAGTCTGGCCGGGCAGGGGATCCCGCGCGTGGATAACGTCGTCTGGCGGGGGAGCGATCGCCGCAAACCCGTGCCGCCAGAAAGGCGTTTTACCCCGCTCACCTGTTTTTATGCCGCGCCGGAGTGCCACGGGCAGTTTATGGCCCGGCTGAAGTGGCTGAGTTCGTCGTCGGTGTTAAATATCGCCGGGCTGGGTGAGGCTGGCTGGCAGTCGCTGCATCAGGCGCACCACTTTGAACATCTCTTTTCCTGGCTGGCGCTCAGTCAGGAGCAGTTGCAACACACACCCGGCATAACGTCAGAGCGGGGCCTGCGGCTCTGGCATCAATTCAATCTGGTTCGCCGTCAGCCTTTTACCCGCTGGCTGGATGCGCTTGGCGTTCCCCTGCCGCGAAGGGCCCTGCGCGCGCTTAGCGATCGGCAGTGGCAGCAGTTACTGGAGAGAGATGCGTTACGCTGGCATCAGGTGCCGGGCATCGGCCCGGAAAAGGCGCACAGGCTGGTGGATTTTGTTCATCATCCCACCGTTAACGCCCTGGCTTCCTGGCTGGGTGAACAGGGCGTAGAGGGCTTTTAGTGACTATCGTGGGTGTAATAAAAAACGGGTAATCCCAGTTTCAGACGCAGCGCCAGCATGCGGGCGGTAAAGCCAAATAAGAGCGTGGAGATGATCACCACATCCTGATTGCTCACGTAATGCTGCAAAGCGACATAGAGCACGGCGGAGGCGAAAGAGACGCCAGCGTAGAGTTCTTTCTGAAAGACCAGCGGGATGCGTTTACAGAACATATCGCGCAGCACGCCGCCAAAGACGCCGGTGATCACCGCCGCGATAGTGGCGATCACCGGGCCCTGGCCCATATCCAGCGCGACCTGGGCGCCAATAATGGAGAAGACGATCAGGCCGAGGGCATCCAGCACCAGAAACAGACGGCGCAGATGGGGCATAACCGGGGCGGCAATGGTGGTCAACACGGCGGCGACGGCCACAATAATCACATACTCAGGATGTTGGACCCAGCCGAGCGGATAGTGGCCCAGCAGGATATCCCGAACGGAGCCGCCACCCAGCGCCGTGGCAGTGGCAATAATAATGACGCCGAAGGTGTCCATACGACGACGTCCGGCGGCGAGGGCGCCGGTCATGGCTTCAGCGGTGATACCGATCAGATACAGGATATGCAGCAGCATGTTACCCCCAGAAATAAGAGCGTCAGGGTAACGTTTTGTGCTCTGGCTCACGATTTAGATTTTCTTGTGCGATCGAATATGCATTAGATTATCTAATGCAACTTTGGCTTAAAGAGGTCTATTACCTGTTTTTAACATAGATATTGCATTAGATTAATTTGGCCTTTAACGCTGCTGGGGGCTAAAAATCTGCCGGAACATCGGCACCAGCATCTTATTCCCGGTTTCGCTGAGGTGGTTATCGTCGAAATACCATGGTTGTAAATTCTTACTGCCCATGCAGCGGCCCGCCGTACAGAGCCAGGCGGTGGGATCGAGCACCTGAACGCCACACTGTTTTGCCGCCCGCGCCTGCGCCTGCAAAATAACGGCGTTTTGTTTGGCGTAAGTCGCGACGGGTATGGATAAGTCGTGCGTGGTTTTGCCGGTCATCAGGCGATGAGATAACGTGCGGGGAACGTTTTGCGCCATCTCGGGGATCGGATTCACCAGATAAACAGGACGCGTACTGTTGAGCGAGCATGCCATATCAACGATGGCATCAGAGTACTGACGCAGGTAGTCCTGCTTGTTTTGCTGCCCGGCCCCGAAGGTGACAAGCTGCTTTTCGGCATAGTGCGTCAGGCGGTTCACAATCACCACCGGTACGTCCGGCGCGTAATCCTTCAGCCTTGAAGGGAGAGAGCGGTTAAATTCCCCGCATCGATTGCGCGCCCCCAGTTCGCCCCTTGCCAGCGTCGGACAGCCAGAGTAGGTGATCCCGATAACAGAGCCCCTACCTTGCGCCGCTTCTGCCAGCGCGGTTGCGGTGGCTTCCGCATGGCTGTCGCCAATGATGATGGCGACGGGCTTCCCTGTGCCATAGGCGCTCAGGTGCGTTTTAGGATTGGCAGCGTAGTTTTTGTTGGTGGCTTCCAGCGCGATTTTATTGACGAGCGGGTCGGGCTGGCTGACCACGATCTGGTTTTTCACCAGATAGCTGAACAGCCAGGCGACACCTACGCAGGCAAAGAGGATCAACCAGAAAGCGCGGCTTGAACGCTGGCTAAGGTAATTTTTGCCGGGTTGCTCAATCAGCACCCACGACAGCCAGCCGATGGCGAAGGAGAGCGCAATCGCGCTCATGACCCACAGCCCGTTGTGCAGCTTTCCGCTGTAGAGCAGAACCACCGCCACAGGCCAGTGCCATAAATAGACGGAGTACGAGCTCAGCCCCGCCCAGCGAAAATTACGGTCGAACAGGCTCACCAGCGGCTGGTAGTCGCTGTAGATCACCAGCATCGCGCCCGCGACGGGCAGTAAGGTCAGCGGTCCTGGCCAGGCATGCTCAGCGGTGATGAAAAAGAGTGACAGCAGGATCAGCGTGTAACCCGCGATTGCCGCAACCGGGCGAAGCATCAACGGCATCACAAAGCGCTGCGAGGCATACCACACCAGCCCACCGCATAACATCTCCCAGGCGCGATAAGGCATCAGGTAGAAGCTGGTGGCCGCAGCGTTGGGCGTGTGGGTGACACTCACGATAAACGACGCAACGGTGAGTATGGCCAGGCATAAACCGGTGTTCAGTTTTTTTCTGAGGGGATAGAGCCCCATCATAATGAAGGGTAACACCAGATAAAATTGCCATTCGACGGACAATGACCAGGTATGTAAAAACCAGTTCTCATGGGAGTCGGGAGCAAAATAGTCCCCGGACTCTTTGTTAAGTTTCAGATTGGATATAAATAAGGCAGCATAGCCAATATAATTTCCGAGTTTCTGGTACTCATTTGTTGGCAACCAGAAAAAGGTCGTCGCGGCGACGATCAGACACATCGCCAGCAGCGCGGGAATTATTCTTTTACAGCGCGCGGCATAAAACTGAATAAGGTTGAAGCTATTTCGCTCAAGGCCTGTGGCGATGATTTTGGTCATCAAGAAGCCGGAGATAACGAAAAACACATCCACACCAGCGAAACCGCCGGGCAGCAGGGTGGCGATAAAGTGATAAAACACTACAGAAAGAATGGCTATTCCGCGCAGCAGGTTAATGTCCTGCCGGAAATCGCGGTCAACTGAGAGGCTGGAGGCTTCCTCTAAGGATAAGTTGATGTTTGCCATTATGTTTCCTGAGAGGAAAGATAAGAATATTGAGTGCGGCGTGCATTCTAACAAAAATAGAAAAGGAGTTCTTATATTCTGATGCGCAGGTGGGATTCAGGACATACTTAAAGTCATTAATTGACAATGGTCCCTTAGCGGGACCATTAATAGCGAAAAACGCGCGCTAATGTTTATTCGATATTCTGAATCTGTTCGCGCATCTGCTCAATAAGCACCTTCAGTTCAATCGCAGAGTTAGTGACTTCGGCGTTGATAGACTTGGACGCCAGCGTGTTCGACTCGCGGTTGAATTCCTGCATCATAAAGTCGAGACGACGGCCCACGGCCTCTTTCTTCTTCAGGATGTTGTAGGTCTCTTTGACGTGCGCTTCCAGACGATCCAGCTCTTCCGCCACATCGATACGCTGGGCCATCAGCACCAGCTCCTGTTCGAGACGGTTGTTTTCCAGCTGGACTTCGGCATCTTCCAGTTTGGCGACCAGACGCTCACGCTGCCACTGCAGAATCTCCGGCATATGGGCGCGGACTTTCGCCACTTCACCGCTAACGCCTTCCAGGCGTTGCTCGATCAGCGCTTTCAACGCCTGACCTTCGGTTTCACGGGCTAAAATGAAATCGTCCAGCGTGCTGTCCAGCGCGGTAAGGATCTCAGCGGTAATGGCGTCCAGATCCTGTTCGCCTGCCGCCATCACGCCAGGCCAGCGCAGAATATCCACCGGGTTAATTTCGCCTTCGTCGCTCTGCATTTTGACCCAATTAGCGGCGTTCACCAGCTGTTTAGCCAGTTTCTCGTTCAGGATCAGCTCACCTTGCGCGCTCGCATCGGGCTCAAAACGCAGGTTGCATTCAATCTTTCCGCGGGTCAGGCGAGCGCGGATACGCTCACGCACGACAGGCTCAAGGCTGCGGAACTGTTCTGGCATACGGAAATAGGTTTCAAGATAGCGTTGGTTTACCGAGCGCATTTCCCAGGTAGCGCTGCCCCAGCTACCCTTGATTTCACGGCGGGCGTAGGCGGTCATACTGCGGATCATAGACTTTTCCGTTTTCAGAGGAGAGATGGGGGGATTATAGCTTTCGGGGCTTTCTCAGGATAGGAATAAGCGCGTTTAATCCGTATAATGCGCAGCCACATTCGTTTCAAGCCGGAGATATCATCATGCGTCCATCAGGTCGTAGCGCCAACCAGGTGCGCCCCGTCACCCTGACCCGTAACTATACAAAACACGCTGAAGGTTCCGTGCTTGTTGAATTTGGTGACACCAAAGTCCTGTGCACCGCCTCCATTGAAGAAGGCGTACCGCGCTTTCTGAAAGGCCAGGGGCAGGGCTGGATCACTGCCGAATATGGCATGCTGCCACGCTCCACCCACACCCGTAACGCCCGCGAAGCGGCGAAGGGCAAGCAGGGCGGTCGCACCATGGAGATCCAGCGTCTGATCGCGCGTGCGCTGCGCGCCGCTGTTGATCTGAAAACCCTGGGCGAGTTCACCATCACCCTGGACTGCGACGTGATCCAGGCGGACGGCGGCACCCGTACTGCCTCTATTACCGGAGCCTGTGTGGCGCTGGCCGATGCCCTGAACAAACTGGTTGCGACCGGTAAACTGAAAGCGAACCCGCTGAAAGGCATGGTGGCGGCGGTATCAGTAGGTATCGTCAATGGCGAAGCGCTGTGCGATCTGGAGTACGTTGAAGACTCCGCGGCAGAGACCGACATGAACGTGGTGATGACCGAAGATGGTCGCATCATCGAGGTACAGGGCACGGCAGAAGGCGAGCCGTTTACCCACGAAGAGCTGCTCTCTCTGCTGGCGTTGGCCCGAGAGGGGATCGAATCTATCGTAACGACGCAGAAGGCGGCGTTAGAAAATTGATTTTAAAGGCGACTGATGAGTCGCCTTTTTTTTGCCTGTAAGAGAGAAAAGAGAAAGGAGCGAATCCATGAAACCGTATCAGCGCCAGTTTATTGAGTTTGCGCTTAGCAAGCAGGTACTTAAGTTTGGCGAATTTACGCTGAAATCCGGGCGCAAGAGCCCCTATTTCTTTAACGCCGGGCTGTTTAATACCGGGCGCGATCTGGCACTGTTAGGCCGCTTCTATGCCGAAGCGCTGGTGGATTCCGGGATCGAATTCGACCTGCTGTTTGGCCCGGCGTACAAAGGTATTCCGATTGCGACCACCACCGCCGTGGCACTGGCGGAGCATCACGATCGCGATGTGCCGTACTGCTTTAACCGCAAAGAGGCCAAAACCCACGGCGAAGGCGGTAATCTGGTCGGTAGCGCGTTGCAAGGTCGGGTGATGCTGGTAGACGATGTGATCACCGCAGGCACCGCCATCCGTGAATCGATGGAGATTATCCAGGCGAATAACGCCACGCTGGCGGGCGTGCTGATCTCGCTGGACCGCCAGGAGCGCGGACGTGGCGATATCTCCGCCATTCAGGAAGTGGAGCGTGACTACAACTGCAAAGTGACCTCAATCATCACCCTGAAAGATCTGATTGCCTGGATGGAAGAGAAGCCGGAGATGGCAGAGAGCCTGGCGGCAGTGCGCGCCTATCGC
Source organism: Leclercia sp. M-A074-M (assembly GCF_965195605.1). Classification (NCBI taxonomy): domain Bacteria; kingdom Pseudomonadati; phylum Pseudomonadota; class Gammaproteobacteria; order Enterobacterales; family Enterobacteriaceae; genus Leclercia; species Leclercia sp. M-A074-M. The sequence continues at coordinate 136,548 of NZ_CBDAHM010000009.1, forward strand.
GAAGCGTACGGCGTATAAGTCAATGGCCCGGTGGCGCGACGCTTACCGGGCCTACGAAAACCGTAGGCCGGATAAGGCGGATACAGGGTTACTGCAACTGCGCGGCCACGAGCGGCCAGCGGGCATCAAAATCGTCCGTCGGACGATATTTGAATTCACTGCGCACAAAGCGGGAGAGCATCCCTTCACAGAAGGCCAGAACTTGCCCGGCAAGCAGTGATTCATCCGTGGTGAAGCCTTCCCCTTCGCGCATTTTCTTTTCGCGTAATACCTGGCGCAGCTGCGCCTCAATACGTTCGAAAAGCTGGTTAATACGCCCCTGCAATCTGTCCTGTTCAAACATCAGCGCGTGGCCGGTCAGGATACGGGTTAACCCCGGATTGCGCTCGCCGAAACCGAGGATCAGCAGGACAATCAGACGCAGCCGTGCGGTGGTGTCTTTTTCATCCTTCAGAATCAGGTTGATACGCGTGATCAGGCTATCTTCGATAAACTCGATCAGGCTGTCGAACATCCGCGTTTTGCTGGGAAAATGACGGTACAGCGCCGCTTCCGACACGCCCACAGAGGCGGCCAGTTTTGCGGTGGTGATGCGTTGACTGCCATCGCTGGATTCAAGCATCAGAGCCAGAGATTGAAGTATTTCTTCGCGACGATTCCTTTTCGCTGTTTGTTTTTCTGCCATGTTACAAAATACCCCTGAAAATAATCACTAGTCAGGCTGACGTCCACACAACGACCGCAAACGGCTGTTTGCGGTTTGTTATTACGTTATACGTTGTGGGATGCGTATAGCCGGGTTTATTTACGCCCGGAATGGCCGAAGCCGCCTTCGCCGCGATCGGTCGCGTCGAAATCTTCTACCAGATTAAATTCAGCCTGTACCACCGGGACGAACACCATCTGGGCGACACGCTCGCCGGGTTGAATGGTGAAGCTCTCCTGGCCACGGTTCCAGACAGAAACCATCAGTTGACCCTGATAGTCAGAATCGATAAGACCCACCAGGTTGCCCAGCACGATACCATGCTTATGACCCAGGCCGGAACGCGGCAGGATCACCGCCGCCAGAGAGGCGTCGGCAATGTGGATCGCAAGGCCGGTCGGCAGCAGCGTGGTAGCGCCGGGTGCCAGTTCTACGGCGTCGTCGAGGCAGGCACGCAGGTCAAGACCGGCAGAGCCGGAAGTGGCATAGGTCGGCAGTGGAAATTGCTGACCAACACGCGGGTCCAGAATCTTAACGTCGATTTTTTTCATCATAACGGGTAACGATCTCGTCCAGTAATTGTTGGCCCAGGAGTTCCTTGCGCTCAAGCGGTAAGACTTTATCTCCATCCTGCCAGAAAAGGTGCAATGCGTTGCTGTCGCTGTTGAATCCTTGTGAGGCCAGCGATACGTCGTTCGCGCAAATCAAATCGAGGTTTTTGCGGGTACGTTTTTGCCGGGCATATTCTTCCACATTATTCGTTTCAGCGGCAAACCCAACGACGTAAGGGCGGCGATCTTTTAATGCCGCGACCCCGGCTACGATATCGGGGTTTTTCACCATTTTTATCGTGATTTCATCGCCTTGCTTTTTGATTTTCTCATCGGCTATGGCGGCAGCACGATAGTCCGCCACGGCAGCACAGCCGATAAAAATCTGCTGCTGCTGCGCATGGGCCTGAACCGCGGCGTCCATTTCCAGCGCGGTAGTGACGTCGATGCGCTGCACCCCTGGAGGCGTTGGCAGCGAAACCGGGCCGCTCACCAGCGTCACCTTTGCCCCGCGCGACGCGGCGGCGGCGGCAATCGCAAAGCCCATCTTGCCGGAGCTTTGGTTGGTGATATAGCGCACCGGATCCAGCGGTTCACGCGTCGGACCCGCGGTAATCATGATGTTGAGATGTTGCAGATCGTTGACAGGTGAAAAATGACTCGCGGCCAGATCCACAATCGCCAGCGGATCCAGCATGCGGCCCGGACCCACATCGCCACAGGCCTGGCTACCGCTATCCGGCCCCCAGATTAACAGCCCGCGAGAGGCGAGGGTCGCCAGGTTATGCTGCGTTGCCGCGTTGCGGTACATCTGCTGGTTCATGGCCGGGACCACGGCAACGGGCGCCGGAGTGGCCAGGCAAATAGTGGTAACCAGGTCGTTAGCCATGCCGGCGGCAACGCGGGCGATGAGATCGGCGGTGGCGGGGGCGAGGATGACTAAATCGGCCCATTTACCCAGCTCAATATGGCCCATTGCGGCTTCTGCCGCCGGATCGAGCAGGCTGTCCGACACCGGGTAGCCTGAAACGGCCTGCAGGCTCAGCGGCGTAATGAACGCTTTGCCCCCTTCGGTTATTGCCACCCGCACGTCCGCCCCGCGCTCGCGTAAACGGCGCACCAGTTCCGGCGTTTTATAGGCTGCAATGCCGCCGCTCACGCCAAGAACGATTTTTTTACCGGCCAGGCTCATCATGATTCTTTCCTGTTGGGTTCAGCTGAGAGGCGGGCATTTTATCACAATCCGAAAAGCATCGTGCTGTTGTCCATCCGCCACTTTGCGAGGCGCTACGCAATACGAAAAACAGAGCCTCGTGAGGCGACAGGTGCTGTGGCAGCATAGCGTGGTGATGGAGAAGGAGAGGGTATGGAGACACTATCCCCGCTGCTGCCGCGGGAGAAAATGCTACGGGATGGCGCGACACGGCTGACGGACGAAGAGCTGCTGGCGCTCTTCCTGCGTACCGGGACGCGGAGTAAAAACGTGTTTGCGCTTGCCAGAGATCTGTTGCAGCATTTCGGCTCGCTGCACGGTTTGTTATCCGCAGAGCTGAAGGATTTCAGGCGGGTCGAGGGAATTGGCCTGGCGACATTCGCCCAGCTGAAAGGGATTGCGGAGCTTGCCCGCCGTTATTACTGCTCGGGGATTCGGAGCATCAATCCGCTAAAAGACCCGCAGATGACCCGGGAGTTTGTGCGCAGCCAACTGGCGGAAGAGGAGCGCGAGATCTTTATGGTTATCTTCCTCGATAACCAAAACCGGGTGCTGAGCCACAGCCGGTTATTTTCGGGAACCCTGCGCCACGTTGAGGTGCATCCCCGGGAAATTGTGCGCGAAGCGATAAAAGTGAATGCCGCGGGCGTGATCCTCGCGCATAATCACCCCTCAGGGCGCGCCGAACCGAGCAAAGCCGACAGAGACGTGACCGCACGCATCATTAAATGCTGTCAATTCATGGACATTTGTGTTCTTGATCATCTGGTCATTGGCCGCGGAGAGTACGTTTCGTTTGCCGAACGTGGGTGGATTTAAGCCATTTCTCGCGATCCATCGGGATCTTTGTCTGTTCGGGACTTGAGCACATCCGCGAGTCAGCGTATACTACGCCACCTTTGAGAATCTCGGGTTTGGCAATTGGGCCTGGCAATCGATGGTTCACTAAGAACTACGCGATGACCGGGCTGTAAAGCCTGACGAGGCGCCGATACCCCATACGAAGCTCGAGCTAATTTGATTTTTGGAGAATAGACATGTCCCGAGTCTGCCAAGTTACTGGCAAGCGTCCGGTGACCGGTAACAACCGTTCCCACGCACTGAACGCGACTAAACGCCGTTTCCTGCCGAACCTGCACTCTCACCGTTTCTGGGTTGAGAGCGAGAAGCGTTTTGTCACCCTGCGCGTATCTGCTAAAGGTATGCGTGTAATTGATAAGAAAGGCATCGATACAGTTCTGTCTGAACTGCGTGCCCGTGGCGAAAAGTACTAAGTACTTAAAGAGGAAATAAATCATGGCTAAAGGTATTCGCGAGAAAATCAAGCTGGTTTCTTCTGCTGGTACAGGTCACTTCTACACCACCACGAAGAACAAACGTACTAAGCCGGAAAAACTGGAACTGAAAAAGTTCGATCCAGTTGTACGCCAGCACGTTATGTACAAAGAAGCTAAAATCAAATAATTTTAGATTCCTTGTATTGAAAAACCCCGCATCTGCGGGGTTTTTTGCATTCTGCATCTCAACGGAGGAACCATGCCTGAATTACCTGAGGTAGAGACCAGCCGCCGTGGCATTGAGCCTCATCTGGTCGGTGCGACCATTCTTCACGCTGTTGTCCGTAACGGTCGTCTTCGCTGGCCGGTCTCTGACGAGATCCATGCGCTAAGCGATAAACCGGTTCTCAGCGTACAGCGCCGCGCAAAGTACCTGCTGCTTGAGTTGCCTGACGGTTGGATCATCATCCATCTGGGCATGTCCGGGAGCCTGCGCATCCTCAGCGAAGAGTTGCCCGCAGAAAAACATGACCATGTCGATCTGGTGATGAGCAACGGCAAAGTGCTGCGCTATACCGATCCGCGTCGTTTTGGCGCCTGGCTGTGGACCAAAGAGCTGGAAGGGCATAATGTGCTGGCGCACCTCGGGCCGGAGCCGCTCTCTGACGCGTTTAACGCGGAGTACCTGAAGGCGAAGTGCGCGAAGAAGAAAACCGCCATTAAACCCTGGCTGATGGATAACAAGCTGGTGGTCGGCGTGGGCAATATCTACGCCAGCGAATCGCTGTTTGCCGCCGGGATCCATCCCGATCGGTTAGCCTCATCTCTGTCGTCGCAGGAGTGCGAGCTGCTGGTGCGGGTGATCAAAGCCGTACTGCTGCGTTCGATTGAGCAGGGCGGAACTACCCTGAAAGACTTCCTGCAAAGCGACGGCAAGCCGGGCTACTTTGCTCAGGAGCTACAGGTCTATGGCCGTAAAGATGAGCCGTGTCGGGTCTGTGGCACACCGATTGTGGCAACGAAGCATGCCCAACGGGCAACGTTCTATTGCCGTCAGTGCCAGAAATGATGCGGAGGCCCGGTAAGCGCAGCGCCACCGGGCAAAACCCTTATTTCAGCTTGTCCATCAGCGCCTGATGCACGCTGGCGGGTAAGAAATGGGTGACGTCACCTGCGTGGCGCGCCACCTCTTTGACCAGCGAAGAGGAGATAAACGACCACTCTTTGGACGGCATCAGAAAGACACTTTCCAGCTCGGGCATCAGATGGCGGTTCATGTGCGCCAGCTGCATCTCATATTCAAAATCGGCCACCGCGCGCAGTCCGCGAATCAGGATATTGGCCTGCTGAGCGCGGGCAAAGTTCGCCATCAGATCGCTAAAGCCCACCACGTCAACATTGGTCAGATGTGCCGTTGCGGCTTTCGCCAGCGCAACCCGCTCATCGAGATCGAACAGGGGCTTTTTGCTGGGGCTGGCGGCAATCGCCAGAATCACCGTATCAAACATGTTTGCGGCACGCGTGACGATATCGATATGGCCGTTGGTGACAGGATCAAAGGTACCCGGATAAATCGCTTTTGTGCTCATGGCTCACGCTTTCTCAGAGTAGCCGCGGCTCAGCGCCCACAGCTCGGTGTATTTATTAAAAGTATACTGGGCATTAACCACCGCCAGTAACCAGCCCTGCTTACCGTCCAGCACGCCGCCACGTAGCACCAGCGTCTTCAGAAACGCGCCGACGGTGTGGCTGAAAATCCCAGCCAGCGAGGTTTTCTTGCCGCGCTGATGGCGCTCCTGGGCCCACGCCGTGGCGTAATTAAGCTGTTTACGCTGAAAGCTGGCGAAATCACGGCAGGTCAGATGCAGGAGGTCGCCATCGAGGGCAGTCACTGGCGCACCGTCGCAGGCCAGCGACTCATGAACCAGGTTATCGTTGTACTGATAGCGCGTCCGCGGATAAAGACGCATAACGCGATCGGGATACCAGCCGCTGTGACGCATAAAGCGGCCAAGGAAATAGTTTCGCCGGGCGATGCTGTAGACAACATCAGGCTGAGGGGCCGCCAGTACGCGCTGGATGGCCTGTTTAAGCTCTGGGGTCACGCGTTCGTCGGTGTCGAGCATCAGGACATAATCGCCGGTGGCGAACTGCTGCGCCCGCTGGCGCTGAATACCATAACCCTGCCAGTCGGCATCGATATGGACCTGTACGCCGGCTGCGCGGGCGATGTTAACCGTGTCGTCGCTACTGCCGGAGTCGAGCAGGATCAGCTCATCGGCCCATGCCACAGAGGCGAGGCAATCCGGCAGCAGGTCGGCGGCGTTTTTGGCGATCATCACCACCGACAGACGCGCAGACATCAGTGGCTCCGCAGGGGCAGGTAAGGTTGCAGCAGTTGCAGCAGGCGGGTCAGCGCCCCCTGGTTCTGATGCAGCACTTCGACAGCGTGACGGCCATACCACAGACGATAATCTTCGTCGGTCAGCAGGTTTGAAACCTCTTTTTCGATGGCGTTCGCATCGGTGACGGTAATCAGCCCGTCCGCCTGCTGCAGTTTGGCGCAGATATCTTTGAAGTTGAAGGTATGCGGCCCCATCAGCACCGGGATGGCGTGCGCTGCGGGCTCCAGCGGGTTATGCCCGCCACGCTCCACGAGGCTGCCACCCACAAAGGCCAGATCGGCAATACCGTAAAGCAGCATCAGCTCACCCATGGTATCGCCAATCACTACCTGGGTGCTGGCGGACGGGATCTCACCGCTGCTGCGCATCGTGAAGCTGAATCCGCCCTTTTGCACCATCTCGCGGGCATCTTTAAACCGTTCAGGATGACGAGGCACGAGGATCAGCAGCAGGTCCGGGAAGCGTTCAAGAAGCTGGCGGTGCGCCTGCAGGATAATCTCTTCTTCACCGTCGTGGGTACTGGTGGCGATCCACACTTTGCGGCGCGGCGCCCACTGGCGACGCAATGTGACTGCCCGGGCAGCCAGCTCCGGGGTAACAGAAATATCAAACTTCAGGCTGCCGGTGACCGCCAGCTGGTTGCGCTTCAGGCCCAGCGACAGGAATCGCGCGCCATCTTCTTCGTTTTGTGCCGCAATCAGGGTGATCTTGCTCAGCAGGCGGCGCATAAAGTTGCCCAGCTTGCCGTAGCCCTTCGCGGAGCGTTCTGACAGGCGAGCGTTAGCCACCACCAGGGGAATTTTGCGGGCGTGCAGGGCAGAAATCATGTTCGGCCACAGTTCGGTTTCCATTACGATCACCAGCTTAGGGCGCACGGTGTTAAGGAAACGGTTCATGGCACAGGGTAAATCATACGGCAGATAGACGTGATGCACATCTTTGCCAAAAGCGGACATGGCGCGTTCGGAACCGGTAGGCGTCATGGTGGTGACGGTGATCGGCAGCGACGGATAGCGGTGGCGCAGGGCGCGGACCAGCGGAATGGCGGCCAGCGTTTCACCCACCGAAACGGAATGGAGCAGGATACCGTCCGGCGCAACTTTGTTGCGGCAATAACCATAGCGTTCAGCCCAGCGTTTACGGTAGGCAGGCGCTTTACGGCTACGCAGCAGCAGTCGTAGCCACACCAGTGGCTGAATAATATAGAGCAGAGCGGTATACAACAATTCCAAGCGATTATCCGTTTTTTCAGTTTCGGCGGGCAAATTCTAAGCATTTAGGCCGTTTAAAGCTATCCCTTTGGCGCGTTTGCTCAGCCATTTGCCTGCGTTACGTGCGTTCACAGATAAAAAAACGGGCATTCGCTGCCCGTTTTTTTGTTTCTGCTTAACGTTCCGCTTCCGGCAACGCGTTCAGGTGGTAGGTGACACGCTCCGACAGTCCCCGAATATCACCCCCGGTGATAAAGTAGCTGTCGTCTTTCTGGTTCGGATTACTGACCGTATACCCCAGCATTTTGTTGATCAGCGTCGCCATCTGGTAATGGTTGAGCGGCATCTGCGGGCTGATGGCGCTCATCGCATACGCCGGATCGTTACTGAAGTAGAGGAACGGCACCTGGGCAATCGGCATCTCGACGATAGAGTGACCAAACAGACCGCCATCACCCACGCGCTCCCCGTGATCCGAGGTGATAAAGACCAGCACCGGCAGCTTTGATTTCGCCATGGCGGTACGGATCGCCGAAGCCAGCTCTCTGTCGTACAGGCGAACGGCATCATCGTACTCGTTTTTCTTCTGCGCCACGTCGTCATCGAGACGTGGGGTAGAGAATTTGGCGAAGCCTTGCGGGATGTTGCGCTCGTAAGGGATGTGCGGCGCACGGCTGTTCAGCACCATCAGGAACGGTTTGTTCCAGTCCAGCTTAGCCTGCTCAACCGAAGGGGTCAGCACCACATCGGCACCCACGTCCGGCGCCGGGCGGATCTGCGTATCTTCCCACAGGTCAATGTCGTGAATACCGATCCAGTTGCTCAGCCCTTCCAGGCCCTGGGCGGAGATAAACGCCGTCTGGTAGCCCTGTTTTTTGGCATTAGTGAAGATATTGGTCGACTTCGACTTATAGGCGCCGTAGTTATCCGGCTCACGCAGGTTGTTCACCAGCATCGGGATTGCCACGCGGGTCGAGACCGCGTTAGAGACGATCAGACGCCCGGTCCCCTGATACTGCTGCATCAGCGCTTTCAGCTCCGGGGTGGTGTCACGTTCATAGCCCAGGGCGCTGACGTGGTGCGGGTTCAGGCTCTCACCAATCGCCAGGATGATGGAGTATTTCCCGGCCTGACTACCCTCAACCGGCGTGACCTTATAGGGCGCATAATGCGTGAGGCTCTGGTTTTCGCCGGAAATGGCTTCCGGGATCAGGCGAATGGCACTGAAGCTCATGGCGGACAGACCGTTACGCAGTAAGGAGTGGCGCAGATCCGGGTTGAATTTATACATCTGCCCGTCGATGGCTTTATAGAACTGGCCGACAAACATCACCATGATAGCCAGCAGGCAAGGCATGGCGACCCACTTATGCCACTGCGGCGCGAGGCGGCGGGTAAAGACCAGCGCAAAGAGCACCGCGACGGCCATGATGACAAAGTAAATCCCAAGCGATCCGAGGCTGTCCGTAATGCCGCTGGCGATATCTTTGGTTTCGACAAAGGCCAGCCATACTTCGCTCGGGCCGTAAAACTGACCGTAGAACTGGTAATAGACCGCTTCCGATATCTGGACGATAAAGGTGACGGCCAGCAGTAGCCGGGTCAGGAAGAAGCGGGCGCTAATGGCCGCCAGCAGGGAGATAATCAGGTACAGCGACATGTCGCTGGATTTCGGCTGATAAACATGGTCTTTCAGCAGGATGATGATTTCACAGAGTGAAAACAGCACCAGGAAAACCAGGGTTAACACCACGGTGCGCAGGATATTGCGGCGCGGCGTGAGGGGCGAGAGTAAGGATGCTTTAAACATGAACGGACTCAATGTAACTCAAAACTTTTTAGTGAGCGGGCGAATGGCTTTACCAAAACCAAAACGCAGGGCGCGGATCAGAGTAGGGCGTTTATGCAGTCCTTTACGCCAGATATCCTCAAACAGATTAAACCAACGCGCGGCGACCGCTTCGCGGGAATAAACCTGCAGACGTTTATCGCCCTGTTCACGCATCTGACGATAGAGTTCAGGGGTATTCTTCAGGCGCATAATGGCCTCGAAGGCTTCATCAGGCGTTTTGGCGATCAGGTAATCAAGCTCACTTTCGCGGATAGCACGGTACGAGGGTTCGTCATCGCAGATCATTACCGTTTTGCCGAGCCAGTTGTTAATCAGCTTGCTGGCAGGTTTACGCGTCAGCTTATGGTCATGGGATTTACGGAAGCTGATACAGACGTCGACGTCCTGATAGTTGGTCCAGTTATCGAAGGAGATGCGCAGGTCGATGCCCTGTTCAGCAAGGCGCTGCTTAAATTCGTCGCTACGGAAGGCCTCCGGGAAGCTGTCCACGCGGCCAAAAAAGGCCACGGTTTTGACAGTTTCATCGGTACGTTCGCGCGGTTTCACGCCGGGTTGCGGCCAGTAGGGTACAAAGACGCCATTGCTGCGGTTGCCCGCTTCCGGATTCTGATCCACCACCACGTCGGCGCCAATCACCGGTGGACGATCGGCACGGGCGACGACGGTGACGCCACGCCAGGGTTTAACGCGCGATCCAAAATCATCGTTATGCATCAGGTTGATGGCATCCGGGCGACACTCTGAGCCAAAAGAACACTCAATATCGTCGCCGTAATAGTGCTTCAGCGCCAGGGTGGTCTGGAACGTCCAGCCGCCGCGCCCGCCGCAGTAAAAGCGCTCCGGGATGGTGTCCGGGTTCACGCGGTTATCCAGCAGCGTCTGGAAATCTGCGTAGTTTTTAGCGATGAAATCAGCGCGGGAGACTGCGTGTAATTTAAGTTTGCTCATAATATCCGTTAGCCGATGATTTTCTTAAGGCGGAAGTAACGACGTCCCAGACGCCAGCGCTGGCGTAAGCCGCGCGCGTTTTGCCAGATCATCGACCAGATGCCGCGATCGAACAGTTCCTGAGTAATTTCGCGTTTCTTCGCGCTGTCTTCGATATTGTTAATGCTATGCAAAATACCCAAACCCTCTTTGGCGATTTGCCACTGACAGGCCGGGACACGCTTTACCTGCTCCGGGTAGCGCTTATTGATGGCGTCCAGCATTTCGAGGATCTTCATATAGTGACGTGACGAACGCATGCGGGTGTCGTCGGTACCTGGCGTATGGGAGACCGATGCAGAGTGGATCAGATAGTCGTAATAGACTTCGTCAATGTATTGCACCCGTTTCGCGGTCAGCAGTACTTCCGTGGTCCAGGGGATATCCTGATGGCGCAGGCCATGTTCGAAGGTAAAACCCTGTGCCTTGATAAAGGCGTGGCGATAAATATTCAGCCAGGTGACATGCAGGAATTTGCGCGAGGCCAGCGCCATCTGCAACCATTCGGGGCCATCCAGTACGCCAGTGGAGGCCAGCTTATCGGACGGGAAAATTTTTTTCGACGGACGGCCATCGTCATAAATATAGGTGCCGTTGCAGGTCGCGACATCCAGCTGGCCCGCAAAGGCGATCTCCAGCAGGCGCGGGTACATGCCAGGGTAAATAACGTCATCAATATCCGGGAAGGCAACGTATTCGCCGGCCGCCGCGGCCAGACCGGTGTTGCGCGCGGCTGATACGCCGCCATTAGCCTGGTCGATAACCTTAAAATGGGTAAATTCGTTGGCGTAGCGGGAAATAATTTCAGCTGAGCGATCCGTCGATCCGTCATTAACAATAATCAATTCCAGACTGGATAAATTCTGCTGTTTAATGCTGTCAAAAAAAGCGCTCAGGAATTTTTCGCCGTTATAAACGGCAACGATGAGACTTAATTGAGGCGTTTCAGACATGCTTTCTCCGTAAAAATACGCAACAATAAAAGGGTATAACCATCACATGCAACGGCATTTCGACAGCCGGCAGGCTAAAGCGTTCCACGCCAGGGTGTTAAACACCGCTGGCGTGACGTCTTCATCAGGATGTTAACTTCTCGGTCGGTGCAGGGCGTAGGGCGCACATACCAACCAGCAGGCCGGTCAGCAGCATATACTGCTCAAGGTAGTGATCTTTAAGGTTGTGATCGACCATGGTCCGGCAGAAGAAGCCGACGGTAAAGAGCAGCAGGAACATCCCCACCATCATGTTGCCGCGACGAAACTCCCGCCAGCCGATATACCAGCAGCCCACCAGCAGGATCAGCCAGCCGGCGATACCTATCACACCATTCTGAATACCAAATTCGATCAGGCCGTAGTGGCTATGGGGGATATTAATACGGTTATCCTGGGTATCCCGGCGTAATACATAACGGAAGGCCTCTTTTCTGGCCCCCATGCCTGCCGGATGTTCGGCAATCAGTTTCCAGCCCTGATGGAAAAAGCTGGCCCGACAACCATTGGAATGGTTCATAGGTACACCGAGACTGTTAACCGGTACCGTTCCGTCTGTTTTATTGTAACAAAAGCTAGTAAAGGGAGCGTTCCAGCCCGCTATGGCATCACTTTCCAGATTTTGCCAGCGTGGGTCTGTTTTCCAGGAAGCGTAACCGAGTAACACCGAGGCAATAGTAATGCCCACAAGAATGCCACCTGTAACGATAACCCGGCTGCGCCGCATGTTGTGCATGCTCAGCAGGATAAAGGTAGAGAAAATGCTGCCGACCAGACCGATGGTGCCCCAGCGGGTGTCCACCAGTGCGGTACACACCAGATTACTTAACAGCATTAACGCCAGTACTGAGGTTTTCAGGCGCAGGAAGCGTTGATGCAACAGACCACGCGCCAGCAGCTCGGCCATCAAAAAGCCGGTGATCATGTTGACCTGGAAGCTCATGCGGGTGCGGTTATAAACAATCCGTGTTTCACCCCAGTGTATATAGCCGTCGCGCCAGTAGAGCCAGAGTGAATCCAGCAAATGAACGCAGACCACGCCCCAGAAAAAGAGGATCACCAGCGTAAAGAAGCGGGCGGCGGTGATGGAGGGATAGGTTCGTTGGATCGCCGGTAATAATACCAGCCCTGCACAGAACAGTAATACCGGGCGTAGCCACTGACCGCTCCAGGCAGAAACCATCTCTTTAATATCTGGTGCGACAAAAAAACCATTAATCACAATAAAGAAAGTTAACGCCCATACCACGATAAGAACGAACTTAATTTTGCTTAAATTCAGCCGTTGTCTGGTTGCGTTATTGCTAAAAAAGAGACCAAGAGCGACCGCGACAATGGGATAAATCAAACCATTACGGTGAAACGGCAGCTGATCGTTAGGAATAGGCCAGACAAAACATAAGGCCAGTACAGCAAGGACTAACAGGCCTGTCAGAATGTTACGAGTATTTGTCATATTTTTTGGGCTGGTTAAGGATTTTTCGGTTCTTGACCGGCTGGTTAACAAGGCAGTGAGTGATTTCCACGGTTTTTCAGTGGGAAATAAAAAGCCAGAGAAAATTATCACAAATACCTGACCTACAGAAGGACAATGTTTGTAAGCAAGAATAATCCATATCACGCTTTCCAGTGCCTGGGCTTTATGTATTACCGGGGCTGTAACGTATATAATTTGTTGTTATGCCAGCTAATGCACAATAACCAGGAAAAGTATGCATATTGTTCACACTGAAGCCGACGGGGGTAAGGGCGGCCAGCCGTTACGCATTATTAATGAGTCCCTTGGGATGATTCAGCGTGGCCATCAGGTGACCATACTTTGCCCGGAGAGTGCGCCGCTGCATGGCCTGGCGCGCGATGCCGGGTTAACGGTGGTCACCATGCCGCTTCGGCGCAAGAACCTTCAGAACCTGCAGCAGCTGCGCGGCTGGCTGAAAGAGAACCGTTCATCCATTGATGTCATAAATAGTCATAATTCCGCCGATACCTGGCTGGTGGCGCTGGCCAATCTTACCCTCTCAAACCCGGTGCCGCTGGTGCGTACCCGCCATGCTTCCGGCGTGCCGCGCAACAACTGGACTACCCGCTGGCTGTTTCGTAAAGCCTGTTCGCATATCGTCACTACCGGGGAGGCGCTACGCCAGCAGATGGCCGATATCGGCGTGCCGATGAACCAAAGTACATCTGTACCGAGTGGCGTGGATACGCAGCGTTTTCATCCGGCGGATAAGCAACAGGCCCGCGCATACTGCGGCCTGTCGCAGGGGGATTTCTGGCTGGGGGTGGTGTCACATCTGCGGCCTAATAAAGGCCATAGCGTACTGCTACGCGCCCTGGCCGCCATTGATCATCCGCAGATCAAACTGGCGATAGTGGGAGAGGGGCCGCATAAAGCGACGCTGGAGCAGGAGATTATCGACCTGGGATTACAGGCGCGCGTAGTGATGGCGGGGCACCGGAGCGATCCTGAGCGCTGGTTCCCGGCGTTTGATGTTGCGCTTAGCCCGTCGCACGATATGGAAGGCGTCCCGCAGGGGGTGCTGCAGTCGCTGGCCTCGCGGATCGCCACCATCGCCACCGATGCGGGCGGCACGGCAGATGCCGTGATCGACGGCAAAACCGGTATTTTGATCGCCCAGCGCGATGAAACGGCGCTGCGCGAGGCGATTGTGAAACTGTATGAGGATGCTTTGCTGCGCCAAACGCTGGCGCAGCAGGGCTATGATTACCTGTGCCGCCATTTCACTCGTGAATGTATGCTTGCCTCAATGGAAAAGGTCTTTTCCAACGCGGCTCAACGCAGCAGTTCGCGATAGAGCGCCTGCAGCGCTTTCGCCATCCGCTCCAGGGTATAAGGCTCAGCAGTAGCGCGTGCTGCTGCTGAATAATCCACACCCTGGTCACGGCCCTGAAGCCAGAGGCTTATCGCCTGCTGATATCCGTCACTGTCGAGCGCGTCGCGCACCCAGCCGTTCACCCCTTCTTCAATCCACTCTGCCGCGCCGCAGCCATGGCTGGTGAGCAGCGGCAGGCCGCAGGCCAGCGCTTCGACACAGACATTCGGGAAGGGATCGTAGAGCGTCGGCAGGATCAGCGCGTCGGCGGTGCCGTAGACCTGGCGCACATCGGCGACCGGCCCCAGAAAACGCACCCGGGAAGCGACGCCGAGCGTCTGCGCCAGCTTTTCGAATTTGTGGGCGTGCTTGTCCCGCCCGGCAACCAGCAGCCAGACCTCAGGGTGAGGCACAATGGCGCGCAGCGCCGTCGCCACCCCTTTACGGCTGAAGCCGGAGCCGACATAGGCCAGAACCGGCGCATGCTGCGGAATACCCAGGACGTCCCGCTGGGAGAGCGTGCGCACATCCGGGCTGAAGTGGGTCGTATCCACACCGTTGTAGATCACCGTCAGCTTGTCATCGGCCAGGCCAAAACGGCGGGCGATATCGTCCCGCACCATTTTCGAGTTGCAGATCACTTTGCGCAGCGCAGGATGGGTAAACATCTGCGCTTCCGCCCGCAAAATATAGCGATGGTAGCGGCTCAGGGACTGCGCCCAGCGCGCCAGCGGCGACTGGATGCGGTTGTACTGCTCAAGCCAGGTTGCGTGTACGCCATCCCCGGCGCGGAAGATGGTCGCCCCGGGAATACGTTCGTGGCTCTGCACGATATCGAACTGCGTAAACTGCGCCGCCGCGGCGTCGGCAAAACCCGACTCGCGATCGAGACGGTTACGGAATGATGGATTAACCGTCAGCGTTTTCCAGCCGGCGGCATCCTCCCACTGGCGGGCGATCAGCGTGACGTCGAGAGCCGTATCCTGCGCCAGCACGTTCAGCGCGCGGGAGACGAAGCGCTCCGCGCCGCCGTTGGGGTTATAGGTCTGTCGGACGATAGCGAGCTTCATGCCGGGTTTTCCAGCAGCAGCGTATCGATGGCGCTCAGCACCATTTGCGGGGTGATCGCCGTAATGCAGTCGGAGACGCCGCTGTCGCCGCAGCCCGCTTTACCGCACGGCTGGCAGGTAAACCCAGCCACAATCACGCGGTAGTTCACTCCCCACGGCGCCCACTTAATCGCTCCGGTCGGGCCGAAGATGGCGACGGTCGGTGTGCCCACCGCGCTGGCGAGGTGCATCGGCATGGAGTCAACGCCGAAGTAGATCCGCGCGTGCTTCATCAGCGCGCCCAGCTCTTTCAGGTTTAGCTGACCGCTTAAATCAAACACCGGCTGGGTGAGCGCAGCCCGCAGCGCATCCATATAGTCGGTCTCTTCTTTTGACGGCGCGGCGGAGAGGATAACCGGCAGGCCGCGGGCCGCCAGGTTATCAATGGTCGCCGCCAGCTTTTGGATATCCCAGGCCTTAAACATCCAGCGCGACGTGGGGTGCACCAGAATGTAAGAGCCGCTGCTCAGCCCAAAGCCGGCCAGTTTTTCGGCAATCGACGCTTCCGCCGCATCGCCCGGTACAAACAGGGTGTGCTTGTCTGCATCGGTCTGGGGATGGATGCCGATCCGCCGCAGCGCATCGAGATTCACCTCCACCATATGGCGGCTGTTATCCTGGATCGCCGGGTAGAGGGTGGTGAAGGATTTCACCCAGCGGCGACGCGCCAGTCCGCCGCGTTTATTGGGCTTAAAGCCGACGGAGACGCGCGGCTTCAGACGGCGCGCCAGACGCGCGCCGTGCCAGTGTTCGGTGAGGTTGATCAGCACGTCATACTGACGCGCTTTCAGGGTCTTCAGCAGCGCACGATACAGACGGAACTGCGCGAACCAGCCCTTTTTACGCCAGTTACGCCCGATGGTATGCACCTGGTCGATAAACGGATGGCTGGTGAGCATCGCCTGGGTGTCGTCATACACCAGGGCATCCACTTCCACATCGGGATAGTTCGTTTTCAGTACCGTAAAGACCGGCGAGGTCAGCAGGACGTCACCGTGGTGACGCAGCTTTACGATCAGCACGCGCTTCGGTGGGCGCTCCGCTGAGAAAAAATCAGACATAGGCTCTCTCTGCTGCCAGCAACGGCTCTAATTGCGCAAAAACCGCAGCGGCGGAAAGGTCGCTCAGCTGCGATGAATGTTCCGGGCGGCAGATATATTGATTTTTGCCATAGCCGCCAATCAGACCCGGGTCCGTCGGGCCGTAAAGCGTAATATTAGGACGATCCAGCGCCGCCGTCAGGTGGCTGAGACCGGTATCCACCGACACCACCGCCGTCGCGCCCGCCAGCTGCTGCGCTACGCCATCCAGCCTCATCCGGGGCAGCACGTCCACGTAATCAAAGCCTTCCGCCAGACGCTTCGCCCGCGCCTCTTCGTGCGGGGCGCCCCACGGCAGCCTGATGCGCAGGCCCGCACTGCTCAGCAGGCCGATAAGATCGCGCCAGTGGGCTTCCGGCCAGTGTTTGTCATCCCGGGTGGTGGCGTGCAGGAAGATAAGATAAGGCGCGTGTGGCTTTGCATCGTGCAGGAAATGCTGCGAAATGGCGTAATCCCCCTGCAGTTGCGGTTTTGCATAGCCAAGGCTCTTTGCGAACAGCTCCCGGGTGCGCTCCACGGCATGCTGCTGCTTCGCGATCGCGTGGCGACGATTGTAGAACAGGCTCGCCAGCGGTTCACGGGCGCTCTGCCAGTCCATACCGTGCTTTATGCCGTGGGCCAACCGGGTGACCAGCGCCGCGCTTTTTACCAGCCCCTGGGCGTCGATGATCGCATCGTAATGGTGGGCCTGCAGCGCGTCGCGAAAGGCCTTACGCTCGGCCTTAATCGGTGCGGAAAACCACGCTTTGCGCCAGCGGCGGATCGCCACCGGTATAACCCGATCTACGGCAGCATGCCAGGTGGGGATCTGGGCGAAACCCTCTTCCACCACCCAGTCGAAACGGATACCCGGAATAGCCTGCATGGCGTCAGTGAGCGAGGGCAGGGTATGCAGCACATCGCCCATTGAGGAGGTTTTAACGATCAATACCCGCATCCGTTATCCTTCTTCGCTCAACAGCAGTTCGTTAAGCTCGTCGAGGACACGCTGCGGAGTGATGTCGATCAGGCTCTGGTGGTAGCCTTCAGCGGCGTCACCTTTACGGACTTTGTGGTAGCCGGTGATCAGGCGGATCACGCGCGCTTTATGCGACAGCGGCGGCGTGAAGTCCGGGCTGCTCGGGCCGTACAGCGCCACCAGCGGGCGGTTCAGCGCTGCGGCAACGTGCATCAGGCCGGAGTCGTTCGTGACCACTGCCTTACAGGCTGCCAGCAGGATCACCGCCTGCTCCAGCTGGGTCTCCCCGGCCAGATTGCGGCACCAGGCCTGCTGCTCGATGCTCAGCGCGGCGAGGATTTCATTGCCCACCTCGTGATCTTTCGCCGAGCCGAACAGCACAATCTGATAGCCTTCGTCGATCAGCTGCTTCGCCAGCTCAGCGTAGTGATAGTGCGGCCAGCGCTTCGCCGGGCCGAACTCCGCGCCCGGGCAGAAGCCGATGATCGGGCGATCGGCCTGCAGGCCAAAAGTATTGCAGATCTGGGATTTCTCACCCTCGTTAACCTGAAGCTGCGGCCACAGCAGCGGCTGCGGCAGGTCTTTCGCGCTGCGCATCACCCCTTTGTCGTAGGCCAGCGCCACGTAGCGCTCTACCATCAGCGGCCAGGCCTCTTTATCCAGTACCCGCGCGTCATTCAGCAGGCCGTAGCGCATCTCGCCGCGCCAGCCGGTGCGGTGCGGAACGCCCGCAAAGAAGGGAACCAGGGCAGATTTAAAGGAATTCGGCAGTACATAAGCGCGATCGTAGCGCTTGTCGCGAAGGCTATGGCCGAGCTTGCGGCGTTCGCCAATTTCCAGCGCCCCGTGGCCGAGCGGCATCGGGATCGCTTCGTTCACTTCCGGCATCCGCGATAACAGCGGACGACACCACGCGGGTGCCATCACGTCAATTATCGCCTGGGGATAGCGCGCCTTGAGCGTGCGATAGAGACTTTGCGACATCATCATGTCGCCCACCCATGACGGGCCTACCACCAAAATTTTCATACTTACGCGTCGCGGTTCAGCCAGGCCATATATTCCGTTACGCCTTCGGCAACGGTCTTGAACGGCTTGTCATAGCCAGCGGCACGCAGGTTGGTCAGATCCGCCTGGGTGAATGCCTGATAGCGGCCTTTCAGCTTGTCCGGGAACGGGATGTACTCAATGGTGCCTTTCTGGTGATACGCCAGCGCGGCGTCAGCCACCGCCTGGAAGGATTCTGCGCGGCCAGTGCCCAGGTTGAAGATCCCGGAGACGCCGTTTTCCCAGAACCACAGGTTCACTGCCGCCACATCGCCCACATAGACGAAGTCACGCTTGAAGCCATCGCTGCCTTCGAACAGTTTCGGACTTTCGCCATTATTCAGCTGGGTGTTGAGGTGGAATGCCACGCTCGCCATGCTGCCTTTGTGACCTTCGCGCGGTCCGTAAACGTTGAAGTAGCGGAAACCGACGATCTGGGAGTTCGCTTCTGGCAGCACCTGGCGCACGTATTCGTCGAACAGGAACTTGGAGTAGCCGTAGACGTTCAGCGGCTGCTCATATTCGCGGGACTCGATAAAGTCTGAGGTGCGCCCGCCGTAGGTCGCCGCGGAAGAGGCGTACAGGAACGGAATTTCGCGCTCCAGGCAGTAGTGCAGGATCTCTTTGGAGTACTGATAGTTGTTGTCCATCATGTACTTGCCATCCCACTCGGTGGTGGAGGAGCAAGCACCTTCATGGAAGATTGCGTCGATATCGCCGAACTCTTCGCCCGCCATAATCTGGATCAGAAAATCTTCTTTATCCATGTAGTCGGCAATGTTCAGATCCACCAGGTTAACGAACTTGGTGCCGTCTTTCAGGTTATCCACCACCAGGATGTCGGTGATGCCTTTGTCATTGAGAGCCTTAACAATATTGCTGCCGATAAAGCCCGCGCCGCCGGTAACGATAATCATAACTGTAACCTTTGAAGTGTGGAGCCCGGGGACAATCCCGGGCACTGATATTCATATCATATCATTAGTATGACCACCCTTCAGCCATTCACCGACTTAGCGCAGGGGTACACGTGATTTATGCTGCAAAAACGATAACTGTTAAAGCGTCATCTCGTATCGGGGTATAGCTTTGGGTAATATGTGCCGAAATTTGCCGAGTCTGGAGAATTGCAATGCGTGGTGATTTTTATAAACAGTTAAACAGTGACCTGGAAACCGCGCGGGCGGAAGGGTTGTTCAAAGAAGAGCGAATCATTACCTCCGCTCAGCAGGCAGATATCACCGTTGCCGACGGCAGCCAGGTGATCAACTTCTGCGCCAACAACTACCTGGGTCTTGCGAATCACCCTGAGCTGATTGCCGCGGCGAAAGCGGGCATGGACACCCACGGTTTTGGCATGGCCTCCGTGCGTTTCATCTGCGGTACCCAGGACAGCCATAAGGCGCTGGAGAGCAAGCTGGCCGCCTTCCTCGGAATGGAAGATGCGATTCTGTACTCCTCCTGCTTCGACGCCAACGGCGGTCTGTTTGAGACCCTGCTCGGCGCGGAAGATGCCATTATCTCCGACGCCCTGAACCACGCTTCCATCATCGACGGCGTGCGTCTGTGTAAAGCGAAGCGTTTCCGCTACGCCAACAACGATATGGTTGAGCTGGAAGCCCGTCTGAAAGAGGCCCGCGAGGCTGGCGCGCGTCATGTGCTGATCGCCACCGACGGCGTCTTCTCGATGGACGGCGTGATCGCTAACCTGAAAGGCGTCTGCGACCTGGCGGACAAATACGATGCGCTGGTGATGGTCGATGACTCCCACGCCGTCGGCTTTGTCGGCGAAAACGGTCGCGGCTCCCACGAATACTGCGACGTCATGGGCCGCGTGGATATCATCACCGGTACGCTGGGTAAAGCGCTGGGTGGTGCCTCCGGCGGCTACACCGCCGCGCGTAAAGAGGTGGTGGAGTGGCTGCGTCAGCGTTCCCGTCCGTACCTGTTCTCCAACTCCCTGGCGCCAGCCATCGTTTCCGCCTCCATTAAAGTGCTGGAGATGGTGGAGTCCGGCGCCGATCTGCGCGACAAACTGTGGGCTAACGCCCGTCTGTTCCGCGAAAAAATGACCGCCGCTGGCTTTACCCTGGCCGGTGCCGATCACGCCATTATCCCGGTGATGTTGGGCGATGCCGTCGTGGCGCAGAACTTTGCCCGTGAGCTGCAGAAAGAGGGGATTTACGTCACCGGTTTCTTCTTCCCGGTGGTGCCAAAAGGTCAGGCGCGTATCCGCACCCAGATGTCTGCGGCGCATTCTCCTGAACAAATTGAGCGTGCGGTGGAAGCCTTTACCCGCATCGGCAAACAACTGGGCGTGATTGCCTGAGGACGCATAATGAAAGCACTATCCAAACTGAAAGCGGAAGAAGGCATCTGGATGACCGACGTTCCAGAGCCGGAAGTCGGTCATAACGATCTGCTGATTAAAATCCGTAAAACCGCCATCTGCGGCACTGACGTGCATATCTACAACTGGGACCAGTGGTCGCAGAAAACTATCCCCGTGCCGATGGTAGTGGGCCACGAATATGTTGGCGAAGTGGTAGGCATTGGCCAGGAAGTAAAAGGCTTCAAAATTGGCGATCGCGTCTCTGGCGAAGGCCATATCACCTGCGGCCACTGCCGTAACTGCCGCGGTGGCCGTACCCACCTGTGCCGCAACACCGTAGGTGTGGGCGTCAACCGTCCGGGCTGCTTCGCAGAATACCTGGTGATCCCGGCGTTCAACGCCTTCAAAATCCCGGACAATATCTCTGACGATCTCGCCTCCATCTTCGACCCGTTCGGTAATGCGGTACACACCGCGCTCTCCTTCGACCTGGTGGGCGAAGATGTGCTGGTGTCTGGTGCAGGCCCAATCGGCATCATGGCAGCAGCCGTGGCGAAGCACGTCGGTGCGCGTAACGTGGTGATCACCGACGTGAACGAATACCGTCTGTCGCTGGCGCGTAAAATGGGCGTTACCCGTGCGGTGGATGTCTCTAAAGAGAGCCTGAACGACGTGATGGAAGAGCTGGGCATGACCGAAGGCTTTGACGTCGGTCTGGAGATGTCCGGTGCGCCACCGGCGTTCCGCACTATGCTCGACACCATGAACCACGGTGGCCGTATCGCGATGCTGGGTATTCCGCCGTCGGATATGTCCATCGACTGGAATAAAGTGATCTTCAAGGGGCTGTTCATCAAAGGTATTTACGGCCGTGAGATGTTCGAAACCTGGTACAAGATGGCAGCGCTGATCCAGTCGGGTCTGGATCTCTCTCCGATTATCACCCATCGTTTCTCCATCGATGAGTTCCAGCAGGGCTTTGACGCGATGCGTTCCGGCCAGTCAGGAAAAGTTATTCTGAGCTGGGATTAAGTTAGAAAGCGCCTGCGGGCGCTTTTTTTCGCTGGTCTCACGTTTTTACGTCCACAAACGGATTGATACTAACTTTTCTTCGCTTTTTTCGCCCTGCGCTTATAGAGTTGGCTAAGGTTTACTTAACTTTACAGCGCATATGTTCAAGCTCACCGTTTGTTTGTTGACCTGTAATTCCGCCCGGCTGCTCCGTGAAGTGCTGCCTCCGTTGATCGTCGTCGCCGATGAAATCATTGTTCTCGACTCAGGCAGTCACGACGGCACATTAGCGATTTGCCAGGAGTATGGCATCACCCCTCATCACCACCCCTATGCCATGCATGGCGTACAGATGAATCACGCCATCGATCTGGCGAGCAATGACTGGGTGTTATGCATGGATAGCGATGAAATTCTGGATGCGGAGACCGTGGATTTTATCCTGCGTCTGAAAGCAGGTGATGAACCCCACCCACAGCTGGCATGGCGTATCGCCCGCTACTGGCATGTGCTGGGGGAAGAGGTGCGCACCATTTATCCCATCTCCTCACCTGATTTCCCGGTGCGGCTGTTTAACCGGACTCAGGCGCGTTTTAATCAGCGTCCGGTGGATGACAAAGTGGAAGGGGTGATCCAGTCGGCGAAAATACCGGGCCGCGTTCGGCACGACACCTTCTATTCCCTGCATGAGGTGTTCAACAAGCTCAACAGCTACACCAGCCGTCTGGTGAAGTACCAGACCATAAGGCCATCGATTGCCCGTGGCGTCATCAGCGCCATCGGCGCGTTCTTTAAGTGGTATCTGTTTAGCGGCGCGTGGCGTCAGGGAAGAGTGGGGGTGGTGACCGGTCTCTACGCTACCTTTTACAGCTTCCTGAAATATTTCAAAGCCTGGTATCAACACCAGGAGCAAAAAGCGTCCGCGGACAAAAAAAAGCCCGCGGACTCTCGTGTCATTGAGTAGGCCATCCCGCCTGAGGCGGGATTAGCTTTTCTTACCCCAGCCCTGCCACTGCAACTGAACATATTTCACCAGCGTGCTCTGGCTGATGCTTTCGCTAATCACCGAGAAGTAGCGGGTGACGTAAACCGGCTCTGGCGGCTGTTTAGGCGCACAGAGCGTCACGCCACGGAAAGGGTTACGCGGTTTTGTGCCAGGCGCAGCGCCAGCGGGCGGCGTGCTGACCGGTCGGGAGGTATCCACCTGCGGCTCATTGAGCAGGCTGCTCGCCGGTACCAGGGTAATATCCGCAGGCAGGTTGGGCAGCATCTGCTGCAACACGCGAACGGTGGACGGGTGAGGATGTCCGATGGCGATCGCCGAACCCGATCGGCGGGCCACCTGTACGGCACGGTTAAACTGGAAGCGGATATCGGCTTCGTTTTGCGTGTCATCGAGGAACACTTTGCGCTTAATCACCTTCACGCCGGTGCCCTGCGCGGCGCGCATCGCCTGGCTGTTGCCAATGGTCATGCTGTCCAGGAAATAGAGGTTATAGCGCGCCAGCGACTGCATCACTTTCTGCATGCCAAACAGGCTGGAAGTCATGGCGCTGCCCATATGGTTATTCAGCCCCACGGCATAAGGGACTTTGCCATAGGCTTCGCGGATAATGCGTTCGATCTCGTCGCTGGTCATCTCCGGGCGCAGCGTATCTTTTTCCAGCGGCTGTTTACTGAGCGGCGCCATCGGCAGGTGGATCAGCACTTCATGCCCGCTGTTATGGGCTTTGGTGGCCATTTCATGCGCATGAGGCGCGTTCGGCAGGACGGCGACAGAGATGGCGGAGGGCATCGCCAGGACCTGATTTTCTGTGTGTGGACGATAACCGAAGTCATCGATAACGATAGCGAGTTTACCTGCGTAAACCGGCATCGCCAGCGCCAGTGCGCTGACGAGGGGAAAAACCATACGACGAAATTGAAGCAAAACTTATCTTCCCAACCACGGCTGTGGATTGACCGCCTGACCCTGGCGACGAATCTCGAAATAGAGTGACGGGCGGCCCTGACCGCCACTGCTGCCCACAAGGGCGATAGCCTGACCGGCCCGCACCTGGGTACCAACGCTGACCAGCGCGCTCTGGTTGTAGCCGTAAAGACTCATGTCGCCTTTACCGTGCTCTACCACCACCACCAGGCCGTAGCCCTGTAGCCAGTCGGCGAGGATCACCCGGCCATCGGCGATAGCTTTGACTTCGCTGCCTTCCGATGCACCGATCACAATCCCCTTCCAACGTAGCTCACCCTGCAGCTGTTCGCCATAGCGATGCAGAATAGAACCGCGTACCGGCCAGTAGGCCTGGCCGCGCGGTGAGCCTAAGCCGCCGGTGCGGGACATCAGCGAACGTTCGTTTTCGGTCGGTTTATAGGTGGTACCTTTGCGGGAGGCTTCCTGCTGCTTGTCACGCACGGCCTGCGCTTCGCGGGCCTCTCTTTCGGCGCGCGCTTTCGCTGCCGCCTCTGCACGGGCGATGCTGTTGCGCAATTTCGATTCGTTAGCGCGCATTTCGCTCAGCTGGCTCTGACCTTCCTGAATGGAGGATTCGAGACCGGCAAGGGTTTTCTTACGTTCGTTGCGCGCCTGCTCCAGCTTGGCTTGCTGCGCCTGCTGATCGTAGAGCAGGGTCTGCTGCTGGCTCTGTTTCTCTTCCAGCTCCGCTTTCTGCGTGGTGACCTCTTCGCGCGTCTGCTTCAACTGGGCGATGGTCTCCTGGCGGGACTGGTTGAGGTAACCGAAATAGGCCTGCAGGCGCTGGCCGCGCTGGCTCTCTTCGCCGCTGAGGATCAGCTGAACGCCGGTGTGTTCGCCCTGGCGAAAGGCTGCGTCTAACTGCGCCGCAAGGTTGCGCTCCTGAGCCGCGCGCTGGCGCTCAAGTTTGGCGATAGACGCATTCATCTCGTCTATTTGTTTATTGAGCTGGGCGAGGGTGTTCTGGGTTTCACGTAGCTGACGTGCGGCCGCGGAGATGGCCTCTTCCTGCTTTTTGAGTTGCGCAAGCAGCGACGAGCGTTGCTGCTGCTGTTGGCGTACCGCCCGCTCTTTAGCGGCGATATCCGCCTGAATGCTTTTGAGCTGATCGCGCTCGTCCGCCTGGGCGGATGCCGCGCACAACAATACGCCAGCGCTGAGTGCGCTGGCGTACAGTAAAGGCCTGACTGATAACCGTAACGGCTTCACGACCCATGTGAATGAAACAATCGCCTTTCCCCTCATGGGGAGGGATTATTCCACGATGAACAGCGGCTTGCCAGTCATCTCTTGCGGGATTTCCATGCCCATCAGGGTCAGCATGGTCGGGGCGATGTCCGAAAGCTTACCGCCATCAACGGATTTCACGGATTTATCACCGACATAAATCAGTGGTACCGGCAGGTTAGTATGCGCGGTATGCGCCTGGCCGGTGGCCGGATCGCGCATCTGCTCGGCGTTACCGTGGTCAGCGGTGATCAGCATCTGGCCGCCTGCGGCTTCCACCGCTTTGGTAACCTGTTCAATGCACAGATCCAGCGCTTCAATGGCTTTGATTGCCGCTTCCATTACGCCGGTATGGCCCACCATGTCGCCGTTCGGGTAGTTACAGATGATGGCGTCGTATTTGCCGCTTTCGATAGCAGCAACCAGCTTCTCGGTCAGCTCGGCGGAGCTCATCTCTGGCTGCAGATCGTAGGTTGCCACTTTCGGGGAGTTGATCAGGATGCGATCTTCGCCTTTGAAGGACTCTTCTACGCCGCCGTTAAAGAAGAAGGTAACGTGGGCATATTTCTCGGTCTCGGAGATGCGCAGCTGGGTCTTGTCGTGCTTCGCCATCCACTCGCCGAAGGTGTTCGCCAGGGAAGAGGGCGGATAAGCGCATGGCGCTTTAATGTCGGCGGCATATTCGGTCAGCATCACGAAATCGCCGAGCTTAACCTCTTTTTTACGGGCGAAGCCGTCGAAATCGGCATTCACGAAGGCGCGAGTGATTTCGCGGGCGCGGTCAGCACGGAAGTTCATGAAAATCAGCGCATCGCCATCTTCCATCGCGGCATCAGCCTGGCCTTCAGCACGGATCACGGTCGCTTTCACGAATTCGTCGTTTTCATCGCGGGCATATGCGGCTGCCAGCGCGGCAACGGCGGTATCTGCCTGGAACTCGCCTTTGGCTTCTACCAGCAGATTGTAGGCCTGCTCTACGCGATCCCAACGGTTGTCGCGGTCCATGGCGTAGTAGCGGCCAATGATAGAGGCTACGCGGCCTTTGCCCAGTGCGGCAAACTTCTCTTCAAAGGCTTTCAGGGAGGATTCAGCGCTGCGTGGTGGGGTATCGCGGCCATCCAGGAAGGCGTGCAGATAGATTTTGTCTGCTCCTTTCTCTGCTGCCAGCTCCACCATCGCCATGATGTGATCTTCATGGCTGTGAACGCCGCCCGCGGAGAGCAGACCCATAATATGCACCGCTTTGCCCGCGGCCGCCGCTTTCTCAACCGCGCCAGTCAGCACCGGGTTAGCAAAGAAGGTGCGTTCTTTAATTTCAACATCCAGACGGGTCAGGTCCTGATAAACAATGCGGCCTGCGCCCAGGTTGACGTGTCCAACTTCGGAGTTGCCCATCTGGCGATCGGGCAGACCCACTTCCAGGCCGGAAGCATCAATCAGGGTGTGCGGACGTTTTGCCCACAGCGCATCCATGACCGGGGTTTTAGCGTTGAAAATGGCGTTATCCTGCTGATCTTCGCGATAGCCATAGCCGTCAAGAATCACCAGTACCATAGGTTTTTTAGAAACCGACATTGCGACAACCTCTTTGCTCAAAAGACAAAAAATTTGCGTAATTTTACTACAGCTGAATCGATCAAATAGCCGCAGAAGATCAAAGAAACCGCGGGGGCAGGGCTAAGGTTAGGCCATTTTTGCTCTTTTTTTTCGTGGCAGTACGCAGAAAATGGATTAGCTTATTGTCGCTGGCTGTATTTGCCACAACGCACAGGTATACTCCTGTCCTGGTTTTTTATTCACTCAGTCGGGAGTCGTTACCCCCCATGCAAGAAATTATGCAATTTGTCAGCCGCCACCCCATACTTTGTATCGCGTGGATTGGTCTACTGGCGGCAGTACTTTTCACCACGTTCAAAGGCCTCACCTCGAAAGTGAAGGTGATCAACCGCGGCGAAGCAACGCGTCTTATCAACAAAGAAGATGCAGTGGTTGTCGATCTGCGTCAGCGCGATGATTTCCGCAAAGGCCATATTGCAGGGGCGATTAACCTGCTGCCGACCGACATCAAAGCTAATAACCTTGGCGAACTGGAAAAGCATAAAGATAAACCGATTATTGTCGTTGACGGCACCGGTATGCAGGCTCAGGAGCCCGCAAACACGCTCGTCAAAGCTGGCTTTGAGAAAGTCACTGTCCTGAAGGACGGTATCTCTGGCTGGAGCGGCGAAAATCTGCCTCTGGTTCGCGGTAAGTAAACAGGAGTCTGAACATGGCCAATATCGAGATCTACACCAAAGCGACCTGTCCGTTCTGCCATCGTGCAAAAGCGCTGCTGGACAGCAAAGGCGTTACCTTCCAGGAACTGCCGATTGATGGCGACGCTGCAAAGCGTGAAGAGATGATTAAACGTAGTGGCCGTACGACGGTTCCGCAGATTTTTATCGATGCGCAGCACATTGGTGGCTGTGATGACTTGTATGCGCTTGACGCGCGTGGTGGACTCGATCCGCTGCTGCGCTAAGGCGTTTTAGGACAATTAAAAAGGGCTTTTCCATGTCAGAACAAAATAATACCGAGATGACTTTCCAGATCCAGCGCATCTACACCAAAGATGTCTCCTACGAAGCACCTAATGCGCCGCACGTTTTCCAGAAAGACTGGCAGCCAGAGGTTAAACTTGATCTGGATACCGCTTCCACCCAGCTGGCGGAAGATGTGTATGAAGTCGTGCTGCGTGTTACCGTAACCGCCTCTCTGGGCGAAGAGACTGCATTCCTGTGTGAAGTACAGCAGGGCGGCATCTTCTCTATCGGCGGCATCGAAGGTAATCAGATGGCGCATTGCCTGGGCGCATACTGCCCGAACATTCTGTTCCCGTATGCCCGCGAATGCATCACCAGCCTGGTTTCCCGTGGTACGTTCCCGCAACTGAACCTTGCGCCAGTGAACTTCGATGCGCTGTTCATGAACTATCTGCAGCAGCAAGCTGGCGAAGGTACTGAACAACATCAGGATGCCTGATGAGTACTGTCAATGCGTCAATGACTGTGATCGGTGCCGGCTCTTACGGCACCGCTCTTGCCATCACCCTGGCAAGAAATGGACACGAAGTGGTTCTCTGGGGCCACGATCCCAAACATATCGCGACGTTACAAGCCGATCGCTGCAACGTCGCGTTCCTCCCCGATGTGCCTTTCCCTGACTCACTGCATCTTGAAAGCGATCTTGCGACGGCGCTTGCCGCCAGCCGCAATATTCTGATCGTGGTGCCAAGCCACGTGTTTGGCCTGGTGCTGCGACAGATTAAACCGCTGATGCGTGACGATGCGCGTGTGGTATGGGCGACTAAAGGGCTGGAAGCCGAAACCGGACGCCTGTTACAGGATGTCGCCCGCGAAGCGCTGGGCGATGCCATTCCGCTGGCGGTGATCTCCGGCCCGACCTTTGCGAAAGAGCTGGCGGCAGGGCTGCCGACGGCCATTTCACTTGCCTCGACCGATGAGACCTTCGCTGACGATCTGCAGCAGCTGCTGCACTGCGGTAAGAGCTTTCGCGTTTACAGCAACCCCGATTTTATCGGCGTACAGCTGGGCGGCGCGGTGAAGAACGTTATCGCTATCGGCGCGGGCATGTCCGACGGCATCGGCTTTGGCGCCAACGCACGTACCGCTCTGATCACCCGTGGTTTAACTGAAATGTCCCGTCTTGGCGCGGCGCTCGGTGCCGATCCGGCCACCTTTATGGGGATGGCAGGGTTAGGCGATCTGGTGCTGACCTGTACCGACAACCAGTCCCGTAACCGTCGTTTTGGCATGATGCTCGGCCAGGGCATGGATGTGATCGGCGCGCAGGAGAAGATCGGCCAGGTGGTGGAAGGCTACCGCAATACCAAAGAAGTCCGCGAGCTGGCACACCGCTTTGGTGTCGAAATGCCAATAACCGAGGAAATTTATCAGGTATTGTATTGCGGAAAAAATGCGCGCGAGGCAGCATTGACCTTATTAGGTCGTGCACGCAAGGACGAGCGTAGCAGCCGTTAACCGCAGGAAAGCGTTGTCCCCTGAATGACCCGGCCGGCAAAGAACTGGCCGGTCATTATTATTACGTCTGGAGTAAGCAATGCCGTGTGAAGAACTGGATATCGTCTGGAACAATATTAAAGCCGAAGCCCGGGCTCTGGCTGACTGTGAGCCCATGCTGGCCAGCTTCTACCACGCGACGCTACTCAAGCACGAAAATCTCGGCAGCGCCCTGAGCTATATGCTCGCCAATAAACTGGCTTCACCGATCATGCCGGCAATCGCCATCCGTGAAGTGGTGGAAGAGGCCTACGCGGCTGACCCGGAGATGATCGCCTCCGCCGCCTGCGATATTCAGGCGGTACGCAACCGCGACCCGGCGGTGGACAAATACTCCACGCCATTACTCTATCTGAAAGGTTTCCACGCCCTGCAGTCCTACCGTATCGGCCACTGGTTATGGAACGAAGGTCGCCGCGCGCTGGCCATCTTCCTGCAGAATCAGGTCTCGGTGAGCTTCCAGGTGGATATTCACCCGGCGGCGAAGATTGGCCGCGGCATCATGCTCGACCACGCAACGGGTATTGTGGTGGGTGAAACGGCGGTGATTGAAAACGACGTCTCAATCCTGCAGTCCGTTACCCTGGGCGGGACCGGGAAAACCAGCGGCGACCGTCACCCGAAAATCCGTGAAGGGGTGATGATTGGCGCAGGCGCGAAGATCCTCGGCAATATCGAAGTTGGGCGCGGCGCGAAGATTGGCGCCGGTTCGGTGGTGCTGCAACCTGTCCCGCCGCATACCACCGCGGCTGGCGTTCCGGCGCGTATCGTCGGCAAGCCAGACAGCGACAAGCCAGCGATGGATATGGATCAGTTCTTCAACGGCATCCACCATACCTTTGAGTATGGCGACGGGATTTAACCTGTAGGCCGGGTAAGCGAAGCGCCACCCGGCAAGAAATCAGCTACGTAATATCGCGCCAGGGTATCCCAGCTGGCGCCAGGCTTCATACACCACCACCGACACCGCATTCGACAGGTTCATACTGCGGCTGTCCGGCATCATCGGAATACGAATTTTTTGTTCAGCAGGCAGGGCATCAAGAATGGTGGCCGGCAGGCCGCGCGTTTCCGGGCCAAACAGCAGATAATCCCCTTTCTGATAGCTCACGGCGCTGTGGGCAGGCGTGCCTTTCGTTGTCAGGGCAAAGATCCGCTCCGGCTTTTCCGCGTCCATAAAGGCAGCCAGATCCTGATGGCGCACCACGGCGGTGAATTCGTGGTAATCCAGCCCGGCGCGGCGCAGGCGCTTGTCGTCCCACGTAAAGCCCATTGGCTCGATGATATGCAGACGGAACCCGGTATTGGCGCACAGGCGGATGATGTTGCCGGTATTAGGTGGAATTTCTGGTTCGAATAGAACGATGTTAAGCATGCTGCCCCCTTAAATAGCGCGGGCAGAATATCATCCCCTCTCCCCTTTGGGGAGAGGGTCAGGGTGAGGGATCAGACCGCACTCATCTACGCCGCGTTCCCCTGCGCCAGCGGCGCCAGCCCGGCAGGGAGTTTACTCAACTCCTGCACCAGCATCTCCTTGCTGATTTCCGGGATGGTTTTCGCTCCGGTGAGCGTCATCGCCACCTTCATCTCTTTCTCGATCAGGTTGAGCAGATTGGCAACGCCTGCCTGGCCGTGGGTCGCCAGCGCATACAGATAGGCTCGGCCCAGCAGGACGGTATCGGCCCCGAGGGCAATCATACGCACCACGTCCAGGCCGTTGCGGATGCCGGAGTCCGCCAGAATCGCGATATCGCCCTTAACCGCATCGGCAATGGCGGGCAGGGCGCGGGCCGAGGAGAGCACGCCGTCGAGCTGGCGGCCGCCGTGGTTCGACACCACAATCCCGTCGGCGCCGAAACGGACCGCATCGCGGGCATCTTCCGGATCGAGGATCCCTTTGATCACCATCGGGCCATCCCAGAACTCGCGGATCCACTCCAGGTCTTTCCACGAGATGGACGGATCGAAGTTATTCGCCAGCCAGCCAATGTAATCTTCCAGCCCCGTCGGCTTACCCAGATAGGTGGAGATATTCCCCAGATCGTGCGGGCGGCCGTTGAGCCCCACATCCCACGCCCATTGCGGATGCGTTACCGCCTGCCAGTAGCGGCGCATCGCCGCATTCGCGCCGCTCATTCCGGAGTGAGCATCGCGATAGCGTGCGCCGGGGGTCGGCATGTCCACGGTAAAGACCAGGGTGGAACAGCCTGCCGCCTTCGCCCGCTCCAGCGCATTGCGCATAAAGCCGCGGTCGCGCAGGACGTACAGCTGGAACCACATCGGGCGCTTGATAGTCGGAGCCACCTCTTCAATCGGGCAGACCGAGACGGTTGAAAGCGTAAACGGAATGCCCTTCGCATCCGCGGCGGCGGCGGCCTGCACTTCACCCCGGCGGGCATACATGCCACACAGCCCGACCGGGGCGAGGGCGACCGGCATGGAGAGCGTTTCATTGAACAGCTTCGTCTCAAGGCTCAGGTCGGACATATTCTTCAGCACGCGCTGGCGCAGGGCCACTTCCGACAGGTCTTCCACGTTGCGACGCAGGGTGTACTCGGAATAGGCCCCTCCATCGATATAGTGAAACAGGAACGGTGGCAGGATGCGCTGGGCGGCGGCGCGATAGTCACTGGCTGCGGAAATGATCATCAGTTCTTCTCCCTGGAAATAACGGTATCGCCCGGTAGGCGGGTAATACGCGCCTGCCGGGCCTGATCTTCATCAAATTGTTTAATGGTGGTATGGACAAAGCCCAGATGCGCCATCATCGCTGCGCGTGCGGCTTCGGCATCACCTGCCAGAATGGCGTTGAGGACCGCTTCGTGCTGCTCGGTCAGCCGGGCAAAAACCGGCGGCACCAGATACATGCGCTGGCGACTCTGCTTTACGGACGATTGCAGCAGGTCGAAGAAGCCGCGCATGGTCTGGAGCAACACGACATTGTGTGAGGCCTCGGCAATGGCCAGATGAAACCGGACGTCCGCCTGCGAGGCGATATCCGGATCGCTGCTTTGGGTGGCCTCGAAGCAGGCTTTGAGCTTCTCTTTATCCGCTTCGGTTGCCCGCATAGCCGCATGCCAGGCGGTGCTGGTTTCTATGGCGTGACGGGCTTCGAGGATGTCAAAGCTGTAGTCCGGGTCGTTCTCCATCAGAGTTTTCAATGGCTGAACAATGTTCTGCCCGGACCAGTCATCGTCCTGCCAGCGCACAAAGGTGCCGCCACCGCGACGGCTCACCAGCACCCCTTCGCTGACCAGGGTCGCCAGGGCTTCGCGCAGCGAGTTACGCGATACGCCAAGCCGGGCGGCAAGCTGGCGTTCGGCGGGCAACTTCATGCCCGCTTCCAGCTGCATCTCTTCAATCAGCGCCCGCACGCGAGTAGCAATCTCGTCGGACAGGCGTCTGGGCATCACTATCATGGGATCATCCAGGTTAAGACATAGGCCTGCAGGGTGGTGATGACCCCGACCATGCAGGTAAATATCAGGCTGTGTTTAACGGTAAAGCGGAACAGGTCGGACTCTTTCCCCACCAGGCCTACCGCCGCACAGGCAATGGCGATGGACTGCGGGGAGATCATCTTGCCGGTGACGCCCCCGGTGGTGTTGGCCGCCACCAGCAGAACATCCGACACGCCAATCTGCTGCGCGGCTGTCGCCTGCAGGGCCGCGAACAGGGCGTTCGATGAAGTATCTGACCCGGTCAGGAAGACCCCCAGCCAGCCGAGGAACGGCGAGAAGAAGGTGAAGGCTGAACCGGTATGGGCCAGCGCCAGGGCCAGCGTTGACGACAGGCCGGAGTAGTTCGAGATAAACGCGAACGCCAGCACCATGCCGATGGAGTAGATCGGCAGCATCAGCTCTTTAAGGGTCGCGGCAAAGGTCTGCACCGCGGCAACAGGCTTCATGCGCAGCCACATCACGGAAAGGAGGGCGGCAAACAGAATGGCGGTACCGGTGGCCGAGAACCAGTCGAACTTGAACACCGCCGCGTACGGCGTGGCGTCATGTACCACCGGCGGCATACGGGCAACCATCTTGTCGAGGAACGGCACGGAGATATTGACCACCATGTCATACAGCGCGCCGTTCGGAGCGAACAGGGCTTTAAACGGCGGGATACTCCACAGCGTCACGGTCGCGGTCAGGAACAGGAACGGCGACCAGGCGCGGACGATTTGTCCTGCGGTATAACCCGTGCGGGCCAGAGTCTGATCCACGTGCGAGGCGCCCATATCGGCAAAGCGGAAGATACGCACCGGCTGCCAGCGTTTCAGGAACAGCGTCAGGCAGACCAGCGAGACCAGGGAAGAGATAATGTCCGGCAGTTCCGGGCCAAGGAAGTTAGAGCTCAGGTACTGGGCGATGGCGAACGAGCCACCCGCGACCATTACCGCAGGCCAGGTCTCTTTAATGCCGCGCCAGCCGTCCATAATCGCCATGATCCAGAACAGCACGATAATGGTCAGGAACGGCAGCTGGCGGCCCACCATCTGGCCGATCTCGAAACTGTCCAGGCCGGTTACCTGCCCGGCCACCAGAATCGGAATGCCCATCGCACCAAACGCCACCGGCGCGGTGTTGACGATCAGGCACAGACCCGCGGCATAGAGCGGATTGAAGCCAAGACCGACCAGCAGGGCGGCGGTGATCGCCACCGGGGCACCAAATCCGGCAGCCCCTTCCAGGAACGCGCCGAAGGAGAAGCCGACAATCAGCATCTGCAGACGCTGGTCCGGGGTGATGGAGAGGATCGACGAGCGGATAATGTCGAACTGCCCGGTCTTCACCGAGATTTTATAGACAAAGACCGCTGCAATGATGATCCAGGCGATGGGCCACAGGCCGTAGAAGAAGCCATATACCACCGAGGCCAGGGCACGATCGACCGGCATTTTGTAGAAGAACAGCGCTACCAGCAGGGCGATGGCAACGGTGTACGTCGCCGCAAGGTAGCCCTTCAGCTTGAGCTTAATCAGCGCGAAGAAGAAGAACAGAATAGGTAGCGAGGCGATCAGGCTAGATAGCCAGATATTTCCTGCCGGATCGTAGTTTTGTTGCCAGAGGCTCATTGCAGGTCTCCCGAGGACCACACCTTCTGTGAGGCGGTGAGTCTGTGCTCATCTCTGCGTCACATTATGTGTAAAAGTGGTCCTGCCAATAGTGTGATGTAGGGTTAATGACAACAAATGGTTAACCAAATGTTATTGTTCGGCAATATGTTTGTGAGCAAAGATTATAGAAATGTGAACCAAGGAAGGGTTGTTCAGTGAATTGGTAGGGCCAATGTGGAGAGGGAAGAACGCGGTAGGCCGGGTAAGCATCGCGCCACCCGGCAAAAAATCAGAACTCGGTCTTACTGAAACCGGTCATCTCTTTCAGACCCATTTCACGACCCAGCTCGGTCATCGGATGGACAACCACCAGGCCGCGCACGCTTTTCTTCAGCTTGCCCATATCGGCCTGCTCTTTCTTGGTGATCGCACGGCGGAACGGCAGCTTAGTGAGCTTTTGCGCCTCTTTGCTCAGCTTCTGGCTGTGCACGCTGCGCAGACGCTCGATCTCAGTTTCCAGCGTCGCTTTCTCTTTTTCTAGTTCGGCGTACTTCTCTGCGGCATCAACCAGAGAGAGGCTGGCCTGCTGGTGGCGGATCAGATCCAGACGATCGCTCAGACGTTTAATTTCACTCTTTTCGACTTCTTTCATAACAAATGGCTCTAAAAACAGGGGGAATTACCACAAAGGATACACGAATGTGCGCAGGCTTACTTCTGAAACGCTTTTTTTAAGCTGATTCGGGAAATCAGCTCGGTCAGGGAGAGTACCATGGTGGAGCGAACAATCTGCTGATAACGCTGTTTCTGCATGGCGTAAAGCTCAGGATCGCTGGTATCAAAATGCGGCGCCGGGGGCAGGGCGGTAACGCAATGCAGCTCGCCCAGCGGACCGAGGATCTCGTCGTCGGTAAACGAATAGTCGTTGCCGTCGTGATTGAGCTCCTCGCGCAACGCCATCAGCAGTTCCGCATCTTCATACTCGTGACGGCTGATGACGCCCAGGCCATAGATCAGTTTCAGACGCACGGATAAATCGCCCAAGGGGCCGTCGCCGTCGAGCAACGGTTCAACTGCGTATTTCACTGCGTAGTCGTCTTTGCGAAACACCTGAAGTACCTGGATATTCACCGCCTCGGTTAATAACTCGACGGCGGATATCAGGAAACTTCGAACGGTTTTGCCAGCATTCAGACGCTCCAGCACACGGTTTTCAAAGGCCTGGGTTTGTTCCATTATTGCCTGCATATCTGACAATCTATCTTCCGGGCGCAGGATGACCTGCGCCAGTTCCTGCATCATTTGGTTGCGTTATAGTCGTTCACCGCCTCCACGACCACGTCGCTGTTGGCATCCAGACCGGATACCTGCGCCAGCGCGGCCTGTGGACCTTTCTCAGCAATCAACTGCGCCAGTTCCTGCGCCTGCGGATCTTCTTCGCTGCGGTAGTGCATCGCGGCAGCAATGCCTTTGACCAGGTTGGCGTGCGGCAGACCATATTCCAGGGTGCCGAGCAGCGGCTTAATCAGGCGATCGCCCGCACTCAGTTTGCGCAGCGGCTGACGGCCAACGCGCTCAACGTCATCTTTCAGATACGGGTTTTCAAAACGACCGAGGATTTTCTGAATGTATGCCGCGTGCTTATCGGCATCAAAACCGTAGCGTTTAATCAATACCGCGCCGCTCTCATCCATTGCACCTTTTACCACGGCGCGGACCTTCTCATCGAGAATGGCGTCACGAATGGTCTGATGACCGGCTAATTTACCGAGGTAGGCGGTTATAGCATGCCCGGTGTTCAGCGTGAAGAGCTTACGTTCGACAAATGCCATCAGGTTATCAGTTAATTCCATGCCAGCAATGTCAGGCAGTGGGCCTTTAAACTGGGTTTTGTCGACGATCCATTCGCTGAAGGTTTCAACGGTCACTTCCAGCGGATCGTGAGTGGCAGAGGCGGACGGTGGCACAATACGGTCTACGGCGGAATCAACAAAGCCAACGTGCTCTTCAAGCCAGGCTTTATCTTCATCGGCTACCGCGGCCATCACGTGGCCTTTCAGCTGGCTGGTGCCACGCACCATGTTTTCACAGGCGATGATGTTCAGCGGGGTGTCGTTACCCTGGGCCTTACGTTTGGCCAGACCTTTCGCCACCGCTGGCGCGATGCGCTCCAGCACCACCGGACCGACGGCGGTCGTCACCAGGTCAACCCCGGCAATCAGATCGATAACGTCGTCGCCAATGCTGCTGACCGCGTTGACGCCGGTCACGGTTTCAACCTGCTCGTTTTCGCCAACCACATGCACCTGATAGCTATGACGTGCATTCAGGGCATCAAGTACCGTCTGATTGACATCGGCGAATGTCAGCGTAATGCCCGCATCTGCCAGCAGTTTGCCGATAAAGCCACGACCGATGTTACCTGCGCCAAAATGTAATGCTTTCATAGTATTAACCTTCATCAATGTTTTTACCCGAGAGGGCTGGGGTGAGGAACCACGCGAATTTCCCCTCACCCTAGCCCTCTCCCCAACGGGGAGAGGGAGGTTTGCTTAACTTACTTGTTCAGCAGCGCCAGAACTTCTTCTACGCTGGTGGTGTTAGCCAGACGTTCGATAACACTCTCATCGTCCAGGGCATTGGTCAGGCTGGTAATCACCTGAATGTGCTCGTTGTTACGGGCCGCGATACCAATTACCAGACGGGCGATGTCATCTTCTTCTTCACCGAAGCGCACGCCTGCCGGGTACTGACAGAACACCACGCCGGTTTTCAGAACGCGATCTTTCGCTTCAACCGTACCGTGCGGTACCGCAATGGATTCGCCCAGGTAGGTCGGGGTCAGTTTTTCACGTTCCAGCATCGCTTCAACATATTCTGGCTGAACGTAGCCGCCTTTCACCAGCTGCTCACCGGCAAAGCGAATCGCTTCTTCTTTATTGCTCGCGGTACGGCCAAGGAAGATGTTCTCTGCACCCAGACGGAACAGGTGGCTGTTGCTCTCGTCAAAGCTGTCCTGCAGGCTGGTACGCACTTTCACTTCGTTTTCTTCGTGACGCTGTGCCGCTACCAGGCGTTCGGTCAGGCTGGTATACAGGCCGCTGTCGAGGAAGTTGGTCAGCGAAATGTGCTGCGCCTGCGGTACCTGGCGCATCGCACGCTCGGTCAGGTCGCGGTGGGTGATGACCAGGTCAACATCCGGCGGCAGGCTGTTAATGGCGCTGTTGGTGACGGAGATCTGAGACAGACCGGCATCCGCCACTTTCTTACGCAGTACGCCTGCACCCATGGCGCTGGAGCCCATACCGGCGTCGCAGGCGACGATGATTTTACGTACGTGGCTCAGGTCGTTAGAGACATCGCCCGCAGCCAGCGGCGTTGCGCCTTTAGACTGGGCTTTCATGTCCTGCATACGACGGGTTGCCGCTTCGATATCGTCCTCTTCTTTCACCTTGCTGGTTTTCAGCAGGATAGACGCCACGATGAAGGAGACTGCCATAGCTGCAAAGATTGCCGCGAGGTTAGCGAAGTAAGCACCTTTCGGGGTCATCGCCAGTACTGCCAGGATAGAACCCGGAGAGGCCGGAGAAACCAGACCGCCACCCAGCACGCTCAGGGTGAACACACCGGTCATACCGCCGAGGATAACGGCGAGGATCAGACGTGGGTTCATCAGCACGTACGGGAAGTAAATTTCGTGGATACCACCCAGGAAGTGGATGATTGCCGCACCGCCCGCAGACTGTTTCGCACTGCCGCGACCGAAGAAGATGTACGCCAGCAGGATGCCCATACCTGGACCCGGGTTCGCTTCAATCAGGAAGAAGATAGACTTGCCGAGATCGTGAGACTGCTGAATACCCAGCGGTGAGAAGATACCGTGGTTGATGGCGTTGTTAAGGAACAGAATTTTCGCCGGTTCAACAAAGATGGACGCCAGCGGCAGCATGTCGTGGGCAACCATGAAGTTAACGCCCGCCGCCAGCAGTTTGGAAAGTACTTCAACTGCAGGGCCAATGCCGAGGAACGCCAGAATCGCCAGGATCATACCGATGATGCCGGCAGAGAAGTTGTTCACCAGCATTTCGAAGCCGGATTTGATCTTGCCATCAACCCAGACGTCAAATTTCTTAATTGCCCAGCCGCCCAGTGGACCGGCAATCATTGCGCCGAGGAACATCGGCATATCCGCACCGACAATAACACCCATGGTGGTGATAGCACCGACCACGCCGCCACGGTCACCGCCAACCAGACGACCACCGGTATAACCGATGAGCAGCGGCAGTAGATAGGTGATCATTGGGCCTACAAGTTTTGCCAGCGTTTCGTTAGGCAACCACCCTGTCGGAATAAATAACGCGGTGATGATACCCCACGCGATAAACGCGCCGATATTTGGCATCACCATGTTGCTGAGGAAACGACCAAAGCTTTGAACTTTGATCTTGAAATCGGATGACATAAAACACCCCTTCTTTTTGTTTACGCAGGCCTTCGGCCCGAGGTTTGTTGTGAATGCGGTGGCAGAGGTAGCCTGCACTGTTCTGATGTCGTGAAATCTGGCACTTAATTGTTTCACTGTCCAGATGGGCAAAATTTATGTGATCTGAATCACGTAAATGTGGGGGGTGTGGTGAGGAATGGCGTGATGAATATCACAAAATTGATGTGTAAAAAAAATACAATGGACGTGAAGGCGACAATATAACCCCTTAAATGTGAAGTAAATCACATTTAGAAGTCGCGAGTTTGTTTCTGGAGTGTGATCAAAACCACAAAAAATTTTTATGCGGATTTCTCTGGATGTGATCGCAGACAACTTCTGCTTTGGCGAACAGCGCCAGGATGTAAGTCAACAACACTTATCGCCAAAATTAAATATCTGTGATGTGGTGTGGCAAAAAGTTATAAGCTAAAGTAATCCATATTGTAAATTTAAGTCTATTATTATTCAGGATATATTTTGTCACGCTTATAAACTTGCATGGAGATATAACGAAAAACCATACTCCCCGGCTCTGAAATATTAATATCACGATCGTGTACTTACCAGTGAATTAATATGCTTGCTTACCATTTAATTACTTAAATGAGTTGTTGATTTATTTAGCGAGGCAAATATGTTTCTCAACTATTTTGCGCTGGGTGTGTTGATTTTTGTTTTCCTGGTTCTTTTCTATGGAATCATCGCTATCCATGACATTCCTTATAATATGGCCAAAAAGCGCAACCATCCTCATGCCGATGCGATCCATACGGCGGGATGGATTAGCCTGTTTACGCTCCATGCCATCTGGCCATTTTTGTGGATTTGGGCCACGCTCTACCAGCCAGAGCGCGGCTGGGGAATGCAGAACCACATTCAGCCCCCGGACCGTAGCCCCGACGTAGATGCGCTGGCGAAGCGCGTAGCCGAGCTGGAACAAAAACTGGCCGCCGTGCCGCCCGTTGCTGACAAGAATACGCCGGAGCGATAATCATGGATCTGTTGATCATATTGACCTATGTCGCGTTTGCATGGGCCATCTTTAAAATATTCCGTATCCCGGTAAACCAGTGGACGCTGGCGACCGCAACGTTAGGCGGCGTATTTATCGTGGCCGGCCTTATTTTATTAATGAACTATAACCACCCCTATACGTTTACGGCGCAGAAAGCGGTTATCTCAATTCCGATTACGCCGCAGGTTACAGGGGTAGTAACTGAAGTGACTGATAAAAATAACCAGCTCATTAAAAAGGGCGAAGTGTTATTTAAAATCGACCCGGGCAGGTATAAAGCGCGCGTCGATCGGCTCCAGGCCGACCTGGTGACGGCGACACACAATATTGATGTTCTGAAAGCCCAGCTTACGGAAGCACAATCGAATACCAACCGCGTCTCCGCCGAGCGTGACCGTCTGTTCAAAGACTATCAGCGTTATGTGAAAGGCAGCCGGGCGAAGGTGAATCCGTTCTCTGAAAGCGACATCGACAACGCGCGGCAAAACTACCTGGCGCAGGACGCCATGGTGAAGGCGTCGGTGGCGGAACAGGTGCAGATCCAGAGCCAGTTAGAAAGCATGTCTAACGGCGAACAGTCGCAAATCGCCTCTCTGCGCGCCCAACTGGCCGAAGCCACCTACAACCTGGACCAGACCATCATCCGGGCGCCGAGCAACGGCTACATCACCCAGGTGCTGATTCGTCCGGGGACCTATGCGGCTTCACTGCCGCTGCGTCCGGTGATGGTGTTCATTCCTGAGCAGAAACGGCAGATTGTGGCGCAGTTCCGCCAGAACTCGTTGCTGCGTCTGAAACCGGGCGATGAAGCTGAAGTGGTATTCAACGCCCTGCCGGGCCAGGTGTTCTCTGGCAAGCTCACCAGCATTCTGCCGGTGGTGCCGGGCGGTTCTTACCAGGCGCAGGGCTCGCTGCAGTCCCTGACGGTAGTGCCGGGTACCGACGGCGTGCTGGGCACCATTGAACTGGAGCCGAACGCCGACGTGGACGCTCTGCCTGACGGTATCTATGCCCAGGTGGCGGTTTACTCCGATCACTTCTCGCATGTTTCCGTGATGCGTAAGGTCCTGTTGCGTATGACCAGCTGGATGCACTACCTCTATCTCGACCATTAATCCTCTGAAAGGCAGGCATGCGCGATGCATCGCCTGCCTTTTTTCTTTGCCTGAGCCATACTTATGCTTTTGTTGGCGGATAAGGAGCAGGCAATGAAACTCATCGGCAGTTATACCAGTCCCTTTGTACGTAAAATCTCAATTCTCCTGCTGGAGAAAGGCATCACTTTTGAATTTGTTAATGAACAGCCCTATCAGGCTGAAAGCGGTGTCGCGCAGTACAATCCCCTGGGCAAAGTCCCGGCGCTGGTAACCGATGACGGTGAACACTGGTTCGATTCCCCCATCATTGCCAGCTATATCGAACTGCTGGA
Source organism: Leclercia sp. M-A074-M (assembly GCF_965195605.1). NCBI lineage: Bacteria > Pseudomonadati > Pseudomonadota > Gammaproteobacteria > Enterobacterales > Enterobacteriaceae > Leclercia > Leclercia sp. M-A074-M. Next base: position 177,397 of record NZ_CBDAHM010000009.1, read on the forward strand.
TATCGCCCCGGCGATGATCCCCCGTGAACCGAAAGCGGCGCTGGCTATCCGGCAAATCGAGGCGCTGGCGGATGGGATCATGGATGCGGCGTTAGCCTCCGTGCGTGAACAGGCCCGCCCGGCGGCGCAGCAATCCGAGACCGAGCTGCTGCGCCAGCGCGAGAAAATCGCTCGCAGTCTCGATCATTGTGAGCAGCTGATCCGCGACGGGAAAATTGCCACCGACAGCGTCAATCTGGCGACCATCGCCATCGCCTGCGCCATCGGCTACCTCAATTTCCGCCGGGTTTCACCGGGCTGGTGCGTCGATCGTCCGCAGCTGGTTAAGCTGGCGGAAACCCTCTTCCAGCGCGAAAGTTTCGCCCGTACCGAACCGCCAAAGGCTTGATGTCGTCGATAACACTTCCTTGCCGGACGCGGTACAATCGCTCCTGACATTGACTCCCTCTCCCGTCGGGAGGGGGGAAAATACCTAACCGTCAGGCATATTCATGACTACTCAGCACGCTCTCTACAGCCAACTCCCCGCGACCGATCGTCTGCTTCGCGATGCCCGTCTTACTGCCATTATTGCCCGGTTTGGTCACAGCCGAACGGTGGAGACCTTGCGTCTGTTACAGGACGAAGCCCGCGCCGGGATCCGCGCCGACAACCGCCTGCCTGCCTGGTGCGACGACTGGGCCCAGGAGACCGAAAAGCGGCTGGCGCAGGATGACGCCACGGGCCTGCGCCCGGTCATCAACCTGACGGGCACCGTGCTGCATACCAATCTGGGGCGCGCGCTGCTGGCAGAGGAGGCGGTTGCCGCGGTCACCCAGGCGATGCAGGTGCCAGTGACCCTGGAGTACGATCTCGACGGTGCCGGACGCGGCCACCGCGACCGCGCGCTGGCGGCGCTGCTATGCCAGCTCACCGGGGCGGAAGATGCCTGCATTGTGAATAACAACGCTGCGGCGGTGCTGCTGATGCTGGCCGCGACGGCAAGCGGTAAAGAGGTGGTGGTCTCCCGCGGTGAGCTGGTGGAGATTGGCGGCGCGTTTCGCATCCCGGATGTGATGACCCAGGCCGGGTGCCAGCTTCGCGAGGTGGGCACCACCAACCGTACCCACGACCGGGATTACGCCGCAGCCATCAATGAAAACACCGCTCTGCTGATGAAGGTGCATACCAGTAACTACCACATCGAAGGCTTTACTCATGCCGTCGACGAAGCCGAGCTGGTGCGCATCGGACAGGAGAAAGAGGTGCCGGTGGTCGTCGATCTGGGCAGCGGTTCGCTGGTGGATCTCAGCCGCTATGGCCTGCCGAAAGAGCCGATGCCCCAGGCGCTTATTGCCGCCGGTGTCAGCCTGGTGAGCTTCTCGGGGGATAAGCTGTTAGGCGGTCCGCAGGCGGGGATTATTGTCGGTAAGCGCGAGCTGATTGCCAGATTGCAACAGCATCCACTGAAACGCGCCCTGCGGGCGGATAAAATGACCCTCGCCGCGCTGGAGGCGACCTTGCGCCTCTATCTTCATCCGGAGACGCTGGCCGAACGGCTGCCGACGCTGCGCCTGTTGAGCCGCGATGCCGCCTCCATTCACCGTCAGGGGGAGCGGCTGCTGACAGACATTGCTGCACACTACCCTGACTTCGAGGTGCGGGTGGAAGATTGCCTGTCGCAGCCGGGCAGCGGGTCGCTGCCGGTGGATCGTCTGCCCGGCGCGGCACTGACCTTTACCCCGCGTGACGGGCGCGGCGGCCAGCTGGACGCGCTGGCATTGCGCTGGCGCTCGCTGCCCGTGCCGGTGCTCGGACGGATCAAGGACGGGCGCCTGTGGCTGGATTTACGTTGCCTGGAAGATGAAGCACTGTTTCTGGAGATGTTGTTGAAATGATTATTGCCACTGCCGGTCATGTTGACCATGGCAAAACGACGTTGTTGCAGGCGATCACCGGCGTCAACGCCGACCGACTGCCGGAAGAGAAAAAGCGCGGTATGACCATCGATCTGGGTTATGCCTACTGGCCGCAGCCGGATGGCCGGGTGCTGGGGTTTATTGACGTGCCGGGGCACGAAAAGTTTTTATCCAACATGCTGGCGGGGGTGGGCGGTATCGATCACGCCCTGCTGGTGGTGGCCTGTGATGACGGGGTGATGGCGCAGACGCGCGAGCATCTGCAGATCCTCAGTCTGACCGGCAACCCGCAGCTGACGGTGGCGCTGACCAAAGCCGATCGCGTCGATGAGGAGCGGGTGGAGGCGGTGCGCGAGGAGGTGCTGGCGACCCTGCGCGATTATGGCTTCGCGGATGCCACGCTGTTTGTCACCGTCGCCACCGAAGGGCGGGGAATCGATGCCCTGCGCGATCATCTGCAACAGCTCCCTGAGCGCGCCCATGCTGACCATCACCGTTTTCGGCTGGCTATCGACCGCGCCTTTACCGTGAAAGGGGCGGGGCTGGTGGTGACCGGCACGGCGCTGTCTGGCGAGGTGCGGGTGGGTGACAGCCTGTGGCTGACCGGGGTTAACAAGCCGGTACGTATTCGCGGGTTGCACGCGCAGAATCAGCCTGTCGAACAGGCGCACGCCGGACAGCGTATTGCCCTGAACCTGGTGGGTGATACGGAAAAAGCTGAGCTGAACCGCGGCGACTGGCTGCTGGCCGGGACGCCGCCGGAGCCGGCCACGCGGGTGATTGTCTCCCTGCAGAGCGATGTACCGCTCGCGCAGTGGCAGCCGCTGCATATTCACCATGCCGCCAGCCACGTGACGGCACGTGTCTCGCTGCTGGAGGGGGCGCTGGCGGAGCTGGTCTTTGACACCCCTCTGTGGCTGGCCGACAACGATCGGCTGGTGCTGCGCGATATTTCTGCCCGCGTCACCCTGGCCGGGGCGCGGGTCGTGACGCTTAATCCCCCGCGTCGCGGAAAGCGTAAGCCGGAGTACCTGAACTGGCTGGCGACGCTTGAGACGGCGACGGATGACCGCAGCGCCCTGCTGGCGCACCTGGAGCGTGGGGCGGTGAATCTGGATGACTTTGGCTGGGCACGCCAGCTCAGCGGAGAAGGACTGCGTCAGCTGACGCAGCAGCCGACGTTCATCCAGGCCGGAAACAGTCTGTTAAACACCCCGGTTGCCGCACGCTGGCAGCGTAAAATTCTCGATGTGCTGGCAATCTATCATCAGCAGCATCAGGATGAACCTGGCCCCGGGCGCGAGCGCCTGCGTCGCATGGCGCTGCCGATGGAGGATGAAGCCCTGGTGCTGCTGCTGATCGAGCGGATGCGCGAGAGCGGGGAGCTACACAGCTACCACGGCTGGCTGCATCTGCCGGATCATAAAGCGGGCTTTACCCCGGAGCAGCAGGCCGTCTGGCAAAAAGCGCAGGCGCTGTTCCGCGACGACCCCTGGTGGGTACGCGACCTGGCGCGTGAAACCGCCACTGACGAACAGACCATGCGTCAGGTGCTGAAGCATGCGGCGCAGCAGGGGCTGATCACCGCGATCGTCAAAGACCGTTACTATCGCCACGATCGCATCGTCACCTTTGCGAATCTGATCCGGGCGCTGGATAGCGAGCGCGGCTCCACCTGCGCGGCGGATTTCCGCGATCGGCTGAACGTCGGGCGTAAACTGGCGATCCAGATCCTGGAGTATTTCAACCGCATTGGCTTTACCCGCCGTCGCGGTAACGATCATCTCCTGCGTGACGCGCAGCTCTTTACCGGCGAGTCGCCGCAGCCTTAAGTCTCGCTTCTGGCAAGTTTCTGTTTTGCCAGCCATACGGCTCCCAGCCTGCCCGCCTGGTTACCCAACTGGCAGGGCAGGATGGGCACCTGCAGCGCCTCCCACTCTTCAAAGGTCTGCAGGTGTCTGTCGAGCAGCTTATAAATTTTCTCCTGCTCGCTGATGCCGCCGCCAATCAGCACCACCTGCGGATCAAACATGGAGATGACGCTGTAGACTCCGCGGGCCAGAAACAGGGCCCACTCTTCGACGGCTTCGCGCAGATGCAGGTCGTTCTCCATACGCTCGAACAGCTCTTCGCCTTTCGGCATCTCCTCTTCGGAGACGGCCAGCGCCCGGCGGCAGGTCTCCATCAGCCCTTTGGCCGAGGCGACGATATGCATCCCTTCGCCGTTCTTGCCGACCGGGATCACCCCGAATTCCCCGGCGCGGTGGTGCGAGCCGCGCCAGAGATCGCCCTCCACCACAATGCCGCCGCCGATCCCGGTACCGAGCGTAATGCAGACAAAGTTTTCATATTCACGCCCCGCGCCGCGCCAGCGTTCGCCCAGCGCAGCGCAGTTGGCGTCATTCTCGGCGATAACCGGCAGGTCCGTCAGCTCTGAGAAAAGCGCATACAGGTTGACGTTGTCCAGATAGTCGAGCGCGCCCGCCTTTGCGGCTTCGCCGGTATGGGTATTGATGTGGCCAGGAAAACTCACGCCGATAGCCGCGATCTCGTGTTCATTCTGGTAAGCCTCGACCACCTCGCGCCACTGTTGCTTAAAGCTCTCCTCATCCTCTGGGGTATCAAACTGATCGGTGGCGATTTCGTTGCCGTTCTCGTCGATCACGCCGTGTTTAATGTGGGTTCCGCCCACGTCAAAGCCGATAAAAAGCCGCATTTATCCTTACCTCCGCCCGGGTTGTGCGCTTTAAGTATGGCTCAGCGCCGAAAACCAAACGTAAAGTAAGGTAATGCGTGAAGGGGCTCGCAAAGCAGGCGACGACTGGCGATGTTTTCACCGCCGCGGTCTACCTTTGAAAGACACTACACACAAGGAGACAGTCATGACGAATAACCCTCCATCAGCACGTATCCTTCCTGGCGAATATGGTTTTCCTCTCAAACTTAAAGCCCGTTATGACAACTTTATCGGCGGCGACTGGGTTCCTCCGGCCGACGGCGACTATTATCAGAACCTCACCCCGGTGACCGGCCAGCCGCTGTGCGAGATCGCCAGCTCCGGGAAACGCGATATCGACCTGGCGCTGGATGCCGCCCATAAAGCGAAAGAGAAGTGGGCGCACACCTCGGTACAGGATCGCGCGGCGATCCTGTTCAAAATCGCCGATCGTATGGAGCAGAATCTGGAGCTTTTAGCCACGGCGGAAACCTGGGACAACGGTAAACCGATCCGCGAAACCATGGCCGCCGACGTGCCGCTGGCTATCGACCATTTCCGCTACTTCGCCTCCTGTATTCGTGCGCAGGAAGGGGGGATCAGCGAGGTGGACAAAGATACCGTGGCCTATCACTTCCATGAGCCGCTGGGTGTGGTCGGACAGATCATTCCGTGGAACTTCCCGCTGTTGATGGCCGCCTGGAAAATGGCGCCCGCGCTGGCGGCAGGCAACTGTGTGGTACTGAAACCGGCGCGCTTAACCCCGCTGTCGATCCTGCTGCTGATGGAAGTGGTGGGCGACCTGCTCCCGCCGGGTGTCGTGAACGTGGTCAACGGCGCGGGCGGGGAGATTGGTGAATATCTGGCGACCTCCAAACGGATCGCCAAGGTGGCCTTTACCGGCTCCACCGAAGTGGGCCAGCAGATCATGCAGTACGCCACCCAGAACATCATCCCGGTCACGCTGGAGCTGGGCGGAAAATCCCCGAACATCTTCTTCGCCGATGTGATGGATGAAGAGGATGCCTTCTTTGACAAGGCGCTGGAAGGATTTGCGCTTTTTGCCTTCAACCAGGGTGAAGTCTGTACCTGTCCAAGCCGGGCGCTGGTGCAGGAGTCCATTTACGAACGCTTTATGGAGCGCGCCATCCGCCGCGTGGAGTCGATCCGCAGCGGTAACCCGCTGGACAACGGTACCCAGATGGGGGCCCAGGTCTCGCACGGACAGCTGGAGACGATCCTCAACTACATTGATATCGGTAAGAAAGAGGGGGCGGATATCTTAACCGGCGGGCGGCGCAAGATGCTGGACGGGGAGCTGAAAGAGGGTTACTACCTTGAGCCGACCATCCTGTCCGGTAAAAACAACATGCGCGTCTTCCAGGAGGAGATCTTTGGCCCGGTGCTGGCGGTGACTACCTTCAAAACCATGGAGGAGGCGCTGGAGCTGGCCAACGATACCCAGTATGGCCTGGGCGCAGGCGTCTGGAGCCGCAACGGCAATCTGGCCTATCAGATGGGCCGCGGGATCCAGGCCGGACGCGTATGGACCAACTGCTATCACGCTTACCCGGCCCATGCCGCGTTTGGCGGATATAAACAGTCAGGTATTGGCCGCGAAACGCACAAGATGATGCTGGAACATTACCAGCAGACCAAGTGCCTACTGGTGAGCTACTCCGACAAGCCGCTCGGGCTGTTCTGACCCTTCAGCGCAGGTCGCCGCTGGGTGGCCTGCGCTATCTGCTTACGCAGGGTATTCAGCACGCCGTCGAGTACATACTGCACCCGCCACGGTTGATAGTCACGTTTACGGAAGATAGCCACCAGATCCAGCCACCACTCCTCCTGATGCGCGAAGCAGGGCACCAGAACACCCTGTTCGATCTCTTTCTGCAGGCTCTGTTTGGGCGCAAAAACGATCCCCAGATGATTGCGCGCCAGCTCCAGCGCCGTCTGGGTGTTGTCGCAAATATAGTTCCCGGTGACTTTATAGTCATGTATCTGATTGCTGTGATTCGCGCGGAAACGCCAGATGTTGGCATCGTCGATAACCATTGAATCAATAAGAATGCAGGAGTGGTTAATTAAATCCTCAGGATAACTAATAGGATGCTTTTTAATATATTCCGGGGTGGCGAAAGCGGTAACCGAATATTTGGTTAAGGTCGTGGCGACCAGACTTTCATCTTTGGGTTGGGCATAGGTAATTAAAATATCACAATCGTCGGGGAACACGACGCCTTCGAGAAACTCGCTGCCATTCAGGTTATAGGTTTTCAGGCTAATGTGAATATCGCCAATATTGTCGATCTCATGAATCACATGGCGGGCCAGCCAGGTAATGATACCCGTTGGCCCGTAAATAGTCACTTTACCGCGTTTTTCATGCTTATAATCTGCAATAAAATTAACCAGTTGTTCGTTCTTTTCCAGCGAAGCGTTGATAAAGGGCAGCAGCGACTGGCCAAACTGGGTCAGCGCCAGGTGACGGGTGGTGCGCTCGAAAATCTTCAGCCCGACGCGAGTTTCGAAATCCGAGAGATATTTACTGACGTTGGCCTGGGCCATACCCAACAACGCGGCAGCATCTCCAATGCTGTGAGTGGCGGCAATGACGGAAATAATTTTTAATTCGCGCGGTTTGATTTGCAGCTTGTGCATTGCCTGATGCTCATCTATATGAATTTATATATAATATTATACAAATATCAAAATTGCATTGCGATTTTTGTAACCATTATTATGCGCCGGGTCGCAGGAAATTTAATGGATTACAAACAATGACGTTTAAAAAGAGTTTACTCATCGCCACGGTTTTATTTGCGGCTGCTCCCGCAATGGCGGATGAATTTTCAGTTGGCGCGGGCGCCGTTTTTAATGAGTCACCGTATAAAGGTTATAACGAGAATGTTTTCGCTGTTCCATTAATGCACTACGAAGGGGAACATTTTTACGTGCGTCAGGCTACCGGCGGCTGGATTGTCTGGAAAGATGCCAAAAACGAACTCAGCCTGACCGCCTCCTGGATGCCGCTGCACTTTGATCCGGACGATAACGACGACTCTGCGATGAAGCAGCTGGACGAGCGCAAAGCCTCCGCGATGCTGGGCGGCGCCTATTATCACCATGAAAGCTGGGGTAGCCTGAAGTTGGCGATTGCCGCCGATGCGATGGATGAGAGCGGCGGCGTGATGGGCGAAATCTCTTATTTCCGCCCGTTCCGCATGGCGCGCCTGACCCTGACGCCATCGGTGGGGGTCTTTTACTACGATGAAAGCTTCAACGATTACTACTACGGCGTCTCGCAGAAAGAGTCCCGTCGCAGCGGTTTAAAGCAGTACAACGCAGGCGAAACCGTGACCCCTTATGTGGGTGTGGCAGCTAAATACCCGCTGACACAGAATCTCTCTCTGAATGCCAGCGCCGTCTATACCGTGCTGCCTGACGATGTGAAAAACAGCCCGATGATCGACCGTGACGACAGCTTCGCGCTGATGACCGGTCTCTCCTGGACGTTTTAAGGTAGTAAAAATCAGCCCTCTGAGATGAGGGCTGATTCTGTTTTCCGGCTTTAGCGTGCGGCGTTCGCCTCATCCACCCAGATCCGCATCTCCCCTTCGCCCCGGTTAGCCCAGCTAAACCACGGAATAAAGGTCAGCGTCTGCGCCTGTTGCGTGGCGGGGGCACGATCGTACTGCCACAGCGGTTGGTGTTCAGCGTCCGCGGCGTGGCGGGCATACCCTTGCGTCTGGATCAGCATCTTATGGGCAAAAATCCCTTTGCCTTCAACGAGTCTGAATTCGCTGTCGGCTGGCAGGGTAAGGTTGTGCAGCCCCGCGCCGTTATCCGCCTCTTCAAGACAGTAGACCAGTGGCCCGCGCTGCAAAGCCACTTTTCCGGCCTGCTGGCGCACCTGCGGATTACCGTAAACCCGGCGGACCGGCATCGGCAGGGTTAACACCAGCTTATCGCCTTCCTGCCAGCGGCGGGTCAGGTAGATATAGCCCTGACGCATCTCACCCGTGATGGGTTTGCCATTCAGCGTGAGCTGTGGATTGTCGCACCAGTCCGGCGCACGTAAGGCCAGGGTATAGTCGACGTCCACCGAGGAGGCGATTTCGATGACGACCTGCTCCTGCCACGGGTAGTTGCCGCTGATCCGCAGCTGCAACTCCTGCTCACCCACCGGGAAAGCCATGCTGTTGCCGATGTAGAGGTTGATAAACAGGGCATCGTCGCGAACGGTATAGATGTAGTGACCAATCGAGGCCAGAACGCGGGCGATGTTTGGCGGGCAGCAGGCGCAGCCGAACCAGCGCTGGCGAACCGGCTTCACGTGATCGTAGACATGGTTAAATTTCAGCGTCTTCGGATGCACTTCCAGCGGGTTGACGTAGAAGAAGTGTTTCCCGTCCAGCGCCATGCCGCCAAGCACGGTGTTGTACAGCGCCCGCTCCATAACGTCGGCGTACTGGCTGTTGGCTTCCATTTCCAGCATGCGACGGGCAAACATCATCAGGCCGATGGAGGCGCAGCTTTCAGCATAGACGGTGTCGTTCGGCAGATCGTAATCGCTGCTGAAGGCTTCGCCGCTGCTCTGGGAACCAATCCCGCCGGTGATATAGAGCTGGCGCTGGGCCATGTTATTCCACAGGCGCAGGCAGTCCTGGCGTTTACTCTCATCCTGACTTAAACGGGCCAGGTGCGCGACGCCGGTCATCAGATAGACGAAACGCACCGCATGACCAATCGCCGTTTGCTGTTCCGCCAGCGGCTGATGCGCCTGGCTGTAGGCTTTATCCTGTACCATCCACGCCGGGCCGTAGGTGTTCCAGTACGAGGTTTTGCCCCGCTTTTCATATTCGATGTCGTAGAAGTGCGGCTGGGTGCCACGCGCTTCAACGAAATATTTCGCCAGCGCCAGGTAGCGCGGCTCCTGGGTGACATCAAACAGGCGCATCAGCGCCAGCTCGATCTCCGGGTGGCCGGGATAGCCGTGTAGCTGCTGCTCGCCCGGACCAAAAACACTGTCGATATGGTCGGCCAGCTTACAGACCACCTCCAGCAGACGGCGTTTGCCGGTGCCCTGGAACCAGGCTACGCCCGCTTCAATCATATGCCCGGCGCAGTAAAGCTCGTGGCACTCCGCCAGGTTTGTCCAGCGCTCCTCCGGCGCTTTTACCGTGAACCAGGTATTGAGATAGCCATCGTCGCACTGAGCGGCGACTACCAGTTCAATCACCTCATCGGCGGTTTTTTCCAGCTCCGCGTCGGGTTTCTGGCATAGCGACCAGGCGACCGCCTCCAGCCATTTCGCCACGTCGCTGTCCTGAAAGACCATCCCGTAGAATTCACCATTTTGCTGACCCGCCGCGATGCGAAAGTTGCTGATGGCATGGCTCGGTTCCGCCTCCTCAATGCGATCGTTCAGGGCATCCCACTGGTAGGGGATGACCACATCGCGCACCAGCTGTTGATACTGACCCAGAAACGGGTCGCTGATTTTCAGTTTATGCAGGTCGGGTTCCATTATGGACATCATGTTCTCCTCAGGCGTGAGCGTGACGCTGGCGCAGGTCGGTGGCAATGCGCGTCATCATCGGGTTATTGAGTCGGCACTTGCGGATCGCCAGCGCCAGCAGCAGATGGAAAAGGGCGGGCAGCAGGGTCTCCATGGCGGTAATGCCCTGTAATGAGGCGGGCGTCTGGTTGCCTGCGCCCGGCTGGTAGGCGACGAAAATAAACACCAGGCTGATGATCCCGGCGCTGGAAGCCCAGGCCAGCTTGATGAAAAAGAGGTTAAAGGCGAAGTTCATGCCGGAGGAGCGTACGCGGGTTTTCCACTCGCCGTAGTCGTCAGCAAAGGCCATCAGTGCGAAGTGCAGCGGCAGGGTAAAGCCGAGGATCACGCCGTTCGCCAGAATGACCACCAGCCACAGAGTCTGGTAAGCCGGGCCGCCGGGCAGGAACCACATCCCCACCGCCAGGGCTGCCAGCACCAGGTTGGTGTAGTAGTAGAGTTTGACGGTGTCGCTGCGACGTGACAGCAGGTTAACGATCACCGCGCCCAGAATAGAGGCAAAGGTCACCATCGTGAAGAAGAGCGAGGTGTAGGCGGTGCTCCCTTCCAGCACGTAAGTGATGAAATACATGTAGCCGCCGCCACGAATGTTGAAGACGTTAATCAGCAGGAAAGACATCACCAGCATCAGCAGCAGCTGGTCGTTGTTACGCAGACCGGCGAGGTGCTCCTTAAGGGTAAATTTTCCCATCATCGCCAGCGGTACGCGCTCGCGAACCCAGAAGAAGCAGCACAGGAACATCACCACCGCAATGGCGCACAGCACACCCACGCCGAACTGATATCCCTGCGCCACGTTGCCCTGACCGAGAAGTTCAACCAGCCACGGCAGGCCAACGGAGACCAGAAAACCGGCCACGCCGCACAATACAAAACGCCATGACTGGCAGGAGATCACTTCGCTGTGGCGGGTGGTCATGGTGTTGATCAGCGCGCAATAGGGCACGTTGATGGCGGTATAGCCCACCGAGAGCAGCAGATAGGTGCCGAAGGCCCAGGCGATTTTGACTCCCATGCCCGCCTCCGGCACGGTGAAGGTCAGCACGCCGATAATGCCAATCGGCAGGGCGACCCACAGCTGCCAGGGGCGAAAGCGTCCCCAGCGGCTCTGGGTACGGTCGGCGATGATCCCCATCACCGGGTCGGATATCGCGTCGAAGATGCGCAGGGCGATAAACAGCGTGCCGACCAGCGCCGGGGTTAAGCCAAAGACATCGGTATAGAAAAAAGTGAGAAAGTTCATGATCAAACAGGTGATCACCGTGCCGCCGGCATCACCCAGGCCGTAGCCTATTTTTTCTCGCACCGTCAGGCGATCGTTGATGGCCTGCTGGGCGATCTCTGTCTGTGTAATCGGGGTGGAAGTCATGAGGTAACTCCTCGGGTTATTGGATTTTTTATGTTGTTTTGCAGAGTACCTGACTAATTTTGCACTGTTCCCTGGGGGCAACAAGGGAAGGGAAAAGTATAAAAAGGTGAGGATTCCGACCTTGTTCGTAAAATGTGATTTTGATCGGGATGAATAAAAAATAGCTGTTAATAATCAGTGATAAAGAGAAAGAATCTGCTCATAAATAGCGAGAAATTGAATAACCATGCTCGAATTATCCATAGCGCTTCCGATCAGGGTGCAGAATGGCGGCTATTTTATCTCCCGGGGCGTCGGGCGACATCCGGCGCGCAGGCTCGACTCCTGGGAGGTCATCTTTGTGGAAAAGGGGACATTAACGATCCAGGAGGATACGACGCTATTTGAGGTCCATGCTGGAGAAAGTCTGCTCCTGTGGCCCCACCGCCGACACAAGGGGATTGAAGATTTTCCTGCCGATTTACGCTTTTACTGGCTGCATTTTGAAGTTGACGAGCAGGCCGCGCCGTCATCCCTGAGTACGCTGCTGTCGGTGCAGCAGCACGGCAAAACCGGCGATCCGCAGGCGATGATTGCCCTGTTCCGGCAATTTCTGACCGAACAGGAGAAGCTCCAGCGCAGCCCGGCGCTGGAATTTATTCTGCTGCTGATCCTGCAACAGCTCTCAGTCATGCCCGGGCAGGAGCTCGCCCCGGACGAAGCGGGCGTCAGCCTGGCGTGGAAGGCGCGGCAGCTGATCAGCACGCAGTTTCACCGGCCGCTCTCCACGTCGCAGCTTGCCCGGGAGCTGCACTGCAACGCCGATTATCTGGGGCGGGTGTTTCGTCGGGTCTTTCATCTGACGCTCACCGAGGCTATCCACCGTCAGCGCGTCAGGGCCGCGGAAAAGCTACTCCTCAACGATGCCGTGTCGCTCAAGGAGGTGGCGGTGCGCTGCGGGTTTAACGACACCGGATATTTCCGGCAAATTTTTCGTAAGCATACCGGGTTAACGCCCGGCGTCTGGAAGCGCCGCTACTGCAAGGAGCACATCAATTCCGCCTGAGCACTGTGGCAAATGGCCAGTATTCGCGGCAGGACGCACAAAAGTGACTTTTTGCCCCGTCTGATCAAAGCGCGTGCCCTGAACACTCTGGCAACCTGACTTTTTCAACAAGGATGGAGCAGGCGATGAACCCGTTTATTGTTGCGGACCCGGCGAAATGTATTGGCTGTCGCACCTGCGAAGTGGCCTGCGTGGTATCGCACCAGGAGAACCAGAATTGTGCCGCTGTGACGGCAAAGACCTTTACCTCCCGCATCCGGGTGGTGAAAGGCGGGACGTTCACTACGGCGGTCACCTGCCACCAGTGTGAAGATGCCCCCTGCGCCAACGTCTGCCCGACGCAGGCGATCCAGCGTGAGCAGGGGGTCTGGCGGGTGGAGCAACACCGCTGTATCGGCTGTAAAAGCTGCATGATTGCCTGCCCGTTCGGGGCGATGCAGGTTACGGGAGAAGCAGAAGCGGTGCAGGCACTGAAGTGCGACCGTTGCGCGCACCGCGAAGGTGGACCCGCATGCGTGGAGGCCTTTCCAACCCGCGCGTTAAGTTGCGTCGATCCTGCCAGATTACGTGCCGAACGGCTGCGTTATCTGGCATAAATCATTACTGACCGTTTTCCCGCCAGGCGAGGTCGATCTCCTCGGCGAGGATCTTCACGCCCGCTTCGATTTTTTCTGGGTCCGGGACATAGTTCATGCGCATGCACTGGTGGGTGTGCGGCCACGGCTTGTCCAGCCCCGGGAAGAAATAATCCCCCGGCACCATCAACACCCCGCGCTTTTTCAGACGCTGATAGAGCAGTTCGGTGGTGATCGGCAGATCCTTAAACCACAGCCAGAGGAAAATTGCCCCTTCGGGTTTGTGGATCAGACAGCGTTCTTCCGGGAGATAGCGGCGGATAGTCGCAATGGTCTCCTGGACGCGCTTATAGTAGAAGGGCTTAATCACCTCGTTGGACAGGCGCAGCAGATCGTTGCGCTTAATCATCTCGCACATCATTGCCGGGCCGATCCCGCCAGGGGAGAGGCTGATGATGCCGTTCATGTTGGTAATGGCGGTGATAATTTTCTCATTGGCGATGATAATCCCGCAGCGGCTACCCGGCAGACCCAGCTTGGAGAGGCTCATGCACAGCACAATGTTCGGGTTCCACAGCGGACGCGCTTCGCTGAAGATAATGCCCGGGAAGGGAACCCCGTAGGCGTTATCGATCACCAGCGGAATATCATGCTGGTTCGCCAGCGCATCCAGCTTAATCAGCTCTTCATCGGTGATGACGTTGCCGGTCGGGTTGGTGGGGCGCGAGACGCAGATCATCCCGGTCTCTTCGCCAATATGCAGATGCTCAAAATCGACGTGATATTTGAACTGGCCTTCCGGCAGTAGCTCGATGTTCGGGCGCGCGGCGACGAAAAGATCGTCCTCAAGGCCGGAGTCGGCATAACCGATGTACTCCGGCGTCAGCGGGAAGAGCACTTTTTTGGTGGTGCCGTCGGCACGTCGTCCCGCGAAGAGGTTAAATAAGTAGAAAAACGCGCTCTGGCTGCCATTTGTCAGAGCAATGTTCTGTGGATCAATCTCCCAGCCGAGGGTGTCGCGCAGCATCTCAGCCAGGGCAGCAAGCAGCTCGGTTTTGCCCTGTGGGCCGTCGTAATTGCACAGCGCATCTCTGGCTTTGCCATTTTCCAGCATGTCCGCGAGGAGCGTCTGAAAATAGGCGTTCATCTCAGGGATTTGTGCCGGGTTACCGCCGCCGAGCATGATGGCGCCCGGTGTGCGCAGCCCGTCGTTGAGATCCTCCATCAGGCGGGTAATGCCTGAATGGCGGGTGAATTTGTCGCCGAAAAGTGAAAAAGTCATAGCAGGTGATCTGTCGAGCGTGTTCTAAGTGTGGCTCACCATAACGCTACAACTGCGCAGGTGCAAATCAGCGTCGAAACGAAGATGTGTGACTTTATGTTGTTAGTTTGCTATCAGGTAGCAATTTATCCTGCACCCCTCTCCCGTAGGAGAGGGATTTTGCCCCAGCCGATCAGCGATTACCCGCCCACACCACCACCACCTTGTCGCCCTGATGCTCGCGGACAAAGCCGTAGCCCTGAGGCATCGTCAGCGTGGTTTGTCTGCCTTCACCGATGGCCGGATGGCGGGCGCGGAACTGCCCGAGCCGCTGCCAGTGGGCGACGGTTGCAGCCTGCGAGCCGTTGATATCCTGCCAGTTCATGTCCGAGCGCGTGCCCTGTAAGGGATCGGAGCCCGTCGGGCCGAACGGTCTTGCAGATTCATCGCCATAAAAGATCTGTACGCTGCCTGGCGCCAGCAACAGCAGCTCTGCCGCACGCTGGTCACCCTCGCGGAACAGACGGGTATCGTGAGAGGAGAGATAGCTCAGGACGTTAAAGCTCTGCAGCTTTTCCGCCATCTGCTGCCAGGTCAGGTCAATGTCCGCCAGACAATCTACCGCTTTGGCCGCCTGCTCCTGGTAATCAAAATTGATCATCGCATCGAAGCCGTGACGGTAGTAATCGCTCTGCATTACCCCGTGCCCCCAGGATTCACCGGTCATCCAGAACGGGGCATCGTCGAGTTTTTTCTCCGGGTTGGCCGCTTTCCATGCTTTAAGGGCATCGCTGGCCTGGTCTTTCAGCTGCTGCCAGCCCGCCAGCTCAACATGCTTGGCGGTATCAACGCGGAAACCGTCGATGCCGTATTCACGCACCCACTGACTCAGCCAGTGGGTGAGGTAATCCCGGGGCGTGTAACCGTCAATGGCCTTCGCCCGGGTGTCGGGCTTGTGGCGATAGAAATTCGGTAAGCCTGATGGGGTGGTCGATTCCGTCTTCAGGTCCGGCAGGAAGGCCAGCGACATGGTCAGATCGTCGAAGCCGGGGTTGTCATAATCGCCGATATCGGTGCGTACCCACTTCTTGCCCCACCAGTTTTCCCAGCCCGCTTTATCGCTGAAGTTGATGTAGTCATTAAAGCTGTGCCAGCTCTGGCCGGCCCCCGGTTTCCAGTCAGTCCAGCGTTCGCCCAGGGTTTTCTTCAGCTCTTCGCCCTGCAGATAGAGCGATCCGAACTGGTACGCCTGCATGTCCGCCAGCGTCGCGTAACCGGTGTGGTTCATCACCACGTCAAACAGGATGCGGATCCCCCGGCGGTGAGCTTCATCCACCAGCTGACGTAAATCATCCTCCGTACCCATGTTGGCATCGAGCCGGGTCCAGTCCTGGGTGTAATAGCCGTGATAGGCGTAATGCGGGAAATCGCCTTTCGTTCCGCCCCCGACCCAGCCGTGGATCTGCTCCAGCGGGGAGCTGATCCACAGGGCGTTAACGCCAAGCTGTTGCAGATAATCCAGCTTGCTGGTGAGCCCTTTCAGGTCGCCGCCGTGGAAGGTGCCGATCTCCTGCATACCATCTTTATGGCGCCCGTAGCTGTTGTCGTTGCCCGGATCGCCATTTTCAAACCGGTCGGTGAGAACAAAATAGACGGTGGCGTTTTGCCAGCTGAACGGGGCGGGCTTGTCCGTTTCTGCCCGCTCCAGTAACAGCAGGCCGTTACTCCCCGGTGCGGGTTGCAGGGTAATTTTACCCTGCTGCACCGTCGCGGTCTGTTTGCTGTAAAAATCACGCACCACGCTTCCTTCCGGGAAGGTATTGCTGACATCGAGCGTCAACGGTTTGCCGTCCCATTTGGGGCACTGGCGCACTACCGATGCCACCGCCTGTTCGCTGGCGCTGGCAACGGTCAACATCAGCGTTGGCGTGCCGGAGCGGGTATCAATTCGTGCCTGATAATCCCCGTCGCGGAAGATGCGCCACTGCGCCGGATCGCCCTCGCACGGCTTCAGTGACATCATCTCGTTGAGTTTTATGGCGTTAGTGGGTTGCCAGCACGCCTTGTCAAAACTCAACGTTAGCGGGCGGGTACCCTTCGTCAGCTTTGCCTGTGCCGTGAAGACCCCCGATCCTTCAGCGGTAAAGGCTGGAAAGCCGGGGGCGGACCAGTCGGCGCTGGCCAGTGCAGGCAAGAACAGAAGAGCGAGAGCAGAACGTTTCATACCATTTTCCTGTCACAGCATTTTGCTCAGTTTGCCATCTATTCTAGTGGGCAAACTCATCCCCTGGCGCTATCGCGCAGGGAGGAGCAACGAGGGTGAGTGATCTCACGCTAAGTACGCTATTTAACTGCGATATTGAGCACGTTTTCGCGAGAATGATGCTGAAACGCGCAGATTCCAGGTGACAGGGTTTCGGATTTGGACTATTTCTAATGGTGCTCTTCTCGTCTATTTTTGCTAGGATTTGAGATTCGCCTCTCAATTTTCGAAAAAAATAAGGTGTTGGAATGTTTCTATCCGACCAGGAGACCTAATGATATCGACTCCCATTCGACGATATGGGGCTGCGATACTCATGTTACTCACCACGGCATTTTCTGGTGGGGTGCTTGCAAAGACGCACACGGATACAACGAGTAAGAAAGCCCACGTCATAAAGACGACAGCAAGTAGTAAGGTTAGCAGTAAACAAGAGTATTCTCGCAATAGTGCAAAGAGTAGTTCACTTCCTGATTTGCGAAAATACCCTTCCGGAACACCAAGGAAAAAAGCGTTTCTCCGGACGGTAATGCCTTACATTACAAGTCAAAATGCCGCGATTACGGCGGATCGTAACTGGCTTATTTCCAAGCAGTACGACAGCCGTTGGTCGCCATCCGAGCGTGCGCGCCTGAAAGAGATAGCCAAAAACTATAAAGTGAGCTGGAACGGGAACACACGTCGTGTACCGTGGAATACCTTGCTTGAGCGTGTGGATATCATCCCAGGCAGCATGGTCGCAACGATGGCAGCAGCCGAAAGTGGCTGGGGTACCTCTAAGCTGGCTCGTAGCAATAACAACCTGTTTGGCATGAAATGTGCGAAAGGTCGTTGTAACAATGCGCCGGGCAAAGTGAAAGGTTACTCGCAGTTTGAATCGGTAAAAGATTCCGTGAATGCGTATGTTGTGAACCTGAACACGCATCCGGCCTATAAATCCTTCCGTAAGTCGCGTGCGCAGCTGCGTAAAGCAGACCAGGAAGTGACGGCGAGCAATATGATCCACAAGCTGAAAGGTTACTCAACCCAGGGCCAACGCTATAACAACTATCTGTTTGCGATGTACCAGGATAACCAGCGCTTAATTGCCGCTCATATGTAATCTTAAAAAAAGGCCTTCCATCCGGAAGGCCTTTTTTATTTATATCAGTACTTCACTGTAGCGATCGCGATACTCTTTCGGCGTGGTGTCATACTCTTTTTTAAAGACCGAATAGAAATACTGCAACGACGGATAACCGCACATCTGGGAAATCTCATTAATGGAGAGCGAGGTCGAAATCAGCAGGCTGCGGGCTTTCTCCAGTTTCTCTGCATGGATAACCGCATGGATCGTCTCGCCCACCTCTTCTTTAAAGCGCTTCTCCAGATTTGAACGCGAAATCCCTACCGCATCCAGCACCTGATCCACTTTGATGCCTTTGCAGGCGTGGTTACGAATGTAGTGCATGGCCTGAATGACGGCAGGGTCGTTCAGCGAGCGGTAATCCGTTGAGCGTCGCTCCACCACACGAACTGGCGGCACCAGCAGACGTTGCAGGGGAAGATTTTCGTTATCCAGCAGCCGGTGCAGCAGCTTGGCCGCCTGATAGCCCATCTGACGTGTTCCCTGCGCCACGGACGATAGCGCCACGCGTGACAGGTAGCGGGTGAGCTCTTCATTATCGATCCCGATGACGCACAGCTTTTCCGGCACCGGAATATGCAGATGTTCGCACACCTGCAGCACGTGCCGGGCGCGGGCATCGGTCACGGCGATAATGCCGGTCTGCGGCGGCAGGGTTTGCAGCCAGTCGGCGAGACGGTTCTGCGCGTGCTGCCAGTTTTCCGGGGCCGTTTCCAGCCCCTGATAAACCACGCCGCGATACTTCTCCTTTGCGACCAGCTGACAGAAAGCATATTCCCGTTCCGCCGCCCAGCGTTTTCCGCTGGAGGTGGGCAAACCATAAAAGGCGAAGCGGTGAACCCCTTTTTCTTTGAGATGTAGAAACGCGCTCTCTACCAGGGCGTGGTTGTCGGTGGCGATATAGTGAACGGCAGGGTAGTGTTCCGGCTGGTGGTAAGAGCCGCCGACGCCGACGATGGGGACGTCGACATCGACAAGCAGTTGCTGGATAACGGCGTCGTCAAAATCCGCGATGACGCCGTCGCCCAGCCAGTCTTTGATATTTTCGATTCGCGTGCGGAAATCTTCTTCGATGAAAATATCCCACTCGGATTGCGACGCCTGCAAATATTCCCCAACGCCCTCGACGACCTGACGGTCATAAGCTTTGTTGGCATTGAATAACAACGTAATGCGGTGACGCTTCTCAAACATGGCGCTATTTTTCCAGTATCAGTGACAGATGAAAAGGCATCCTCAGGCGCGCCGTTTGGTAGCGGAATCCATCCATACCGCCAGCAATAAAATGGCACCCTTGACGATATACTGCCAGAATGTCGGGACGTCCATCATACTCATTCCGTTATCCAGCGACGCCATAATAAATGCCCCCATAACTGCCCCTGCGACGCTACCGACACCTCCGGCAAGACTGGTTCCGCCGATGACACAGGCGGCGATGGCATCGAGTTCGGCAATATTCCCGGCAGACGGCGAGCCCGCACCCAGACGCGAGCTTAAGATCAGGCCCGCTACGGCAACCATCAGGCCATTAATGGCAAAGACGGCAAGTTTGGTGCGTTCAACATTAATACCTGACAGACGTGCGGCTTCAAGGTTGCCGCCGATGGCATAAATACGCCGGCCAAAGGCGGTGCGGGTCGCCATAAACATGCCTGCCAGTAATAACAGAACCAGTATCAGCACCGGCGTTGGCACGCCACGATAGTCGTTCAGCAGCCAGATTGCCCCCAGCACGATCACCGCCGTCAGCGCCTGACGCCCAACGACAGAGGTGGAAGGCGTTGTGGCTAACCCTAACGCCTGCCGGCGCATTCTGCCGCGCCATTGCCAGGCGACAAACGCCATCAGGCCAATCGCGCCGAGGGTAAAACCGACTCCGCCGGAGAGATAGCTCTGCCCAATCTGCGACATGGAGGCGCTGGTGGGGGAGACGGTGGTGCCGTTGGTGATACCAATCAGAATGCCGCGGAAGGCCAGCATTCCCGCCAGCGTGACGATAAACGACGGTACTTTGCGGTAGGCCACCCACCAGCCGTTCCAGGTGCCGAGCAGTAGACCGAGTAACAAGGTGACGACCACGGTGAGCGGCAGCGGCCAGCCCAGCCAGACGTCGAAAATCGCCGCCACGCCCCCCAGCAGGCCCATCATTGAGCCCACGGAGAGGTCGATTTCCGCGGAGATAATCACAAACACCATCCCCACCGCCAGAATGCCGGTAATGGCGGTCTGGCGCAGCAGGTTGGAGACGTTACGCGCGCTGAGATAGGAGCCGTCGGTCATCCAGGTGAAGAACAGCATGATCGCCACGATAGCGGCAATCATGACAAACACCTGCAGATTGAGCGCTTTTAGCCCGGAAAACAGACCCGGTGCGGGTGCCGTGACTTTTAACTCAGAGGGGTTGCTTTTCGACATGGCGTTCGCTCCTTAGTGCGGCTTCCATCACCTGTTCCTGCGTCAGGTTCTGGTTTATCAGGTTGGCTTTCAGTTTTCCTTCGTGCATCACCAGTACCCGGTCACTCAGACCCAGCACTTCGGGAAGCTCCGAGGAGATCACAATCACGGCGATACCCTGCTGGACCAGCTGGTTGATCAGCTTGTAGATTTCGTATTTCGCACCGATATCAATCCCGCGGGTCGGTTCATCGAGGATCAGAATGCGCGGGTTGAGCAACAGGCAGCGGGCGAGGATCGCCTTCTGCTGATTGCCCCCGCTCAGGCGGCCAATCGCCAGCTCCGGGGAGGAAGTTTTGACTTTCAGCTGCTGTAAAGAGTGAAGAATGCAGTGCTGTTCCGCGGCATCATCCAGACTGCTCAGCGTGCCGCTGAACTGATCTAATGCGGCAAGGGTGATGTTTTTGCCCACCGCCATCACCGGTACGATGCCATCTTTTTTGCGATCTTCCGGCACCATCGCGATACCCTGGGCGATGGCCTGCTGACAGTTTTTGATCTCTACCTGCTGCCCATCAATAAAGATGCTGCCCTCCCAGCGGCCAGGCCAGACGCCGAACAGACACTGCACAGCCTCGGTGCGCCCGGCGCCAACCAGCCCGGCCACCCCCAGGATCTCACCGCGATGCAGCGAGAAAGAGACATCATTGACCCGTTTAATATGGCGATTCACCGGATGCCAGGCGGTAAGATGCTCCACGCGCAGCACCTCTTCCCCCAGGGTGTGGGGTTCGTTCGGGTAGAGCGCGGTCAGCTCACGGCCCACCATCATGGTAATAATGTCGTCCTCGCTCATCCCCTGCGCTTCCCGGGTGCCGATATGCTGCCCGTCGCGAATTACGCATACCGTGTCCGAAATCGCTTTCACTTCGTTGAGCTTGTGGGAGATATAAATGCAGGCAATCCCGTGGTTTTGCAGGTCACGAATGATGTCCAGCAATACCGCGGTTTCCTGTTCCGTCAGCGATGCTGTTGGTTCATCGAGGATCAGCAGACGCACCTGTTTGTTCAGGGCCTTGGCGATCTCCACGAGTTGCTGCTGTCCCAGACCTAAATCGCCCACCCGGGTGTCGGGGGAGATCGTCAGACTGACCTGCGCCAGCAGCTTCTCGCAGCGCAAGGTCATGGTGTCGTAATCCAGGACGCCGTGGCGGGTTACCTCGGCACCGAGGAAGATATTTTCCAGCACGGTCAGATGCTTCACCAGCGCCAGCTCCTGGTGAATGATGGCGATCCCTTTGCGCTCGGTGTCGCGGATATGCGTGGCCTGCAGCGTTTCGCCGGAAAAGACAATTTCACCCTCGTAGCTGCCGTGAGGATAGATGCCACACAAAACCTTCATTAAGGTGGATTTGCCCGAGCCATTTTCGCCGCATAACGACATGATCTCGCCGGGGTTTAAGCGCAGGCTGACGTTGTCGACGGCCTTCACCGCGCCAAACGCTTTGGTGATACTTTTCATTTCAAGTAAATAAGACATAACTGCTCCACATGACCCGAAGGAAAACAGTACAAGTCGATGTGCCCCCGCAAGCCGGGGGCGATGATGGATTACAGTTCGCTCTTTTTATGGAAACCGTCTTTCACAACGGTGGCGTCAATGTTCTCTTTATTGACTTCGATAGGGGTAAGCAGTCGGGAAGGCACATCTTTCAGGCCGTTGTTTAAGCTGGTGTCCGCTTTAGGCTGTTGGCCATTGCCAAGCTCAACGGCAATTTCTGCGGCGGTAGTGGCAAGCTCGGTGATCGGCTTATACACCGTCATGGTCTGGGTACCTGCCACAATACGTTTCACCCCGGCGAGGTCCGCATCCTGTCCGGAGATCGCCACTTTTCCGGCCAGCCCCTGGGCGCTGAGTGCCTGAATAGCGCCGCCTGCGGTCGCATCGTTAGAGGCCACCACGGCATCGATTTTGTTATTATTGGCGGTGAGGGCGTTTTCCATAATTTTTAACGCGTTTTCAGGTAACCAGCCGTCCGCCCACTGATCGCCAACGATCTTGATTTTGCCTTCATCAATATAGGGCTTCAGCACCTTCATCTGTCCGGCGCGGAAGAGTTTGGCATTGTTGTCCACCGGGGAGCCGCCCATCAGGAAGTAATTGCCCTGTGGAACTTTGGCGACCAGGCTTTGCGCCTGTAATTCGCCGACCTTTTCATTGTCGAAGGAAATATAATAATCAATGTCCGCATTATTAATCATGCGGTCGTAGGCCAGCACTTTAATCCCTTCGCGCTTGGCTTCTTTTACCACGTTACTTAAAACCTGACCGTTATAAGGAATAATAACCAGCACATCGACGCCGCGGTTTATCATATTTTCGATTTGCGACATTTGCGTTTCTTCATTGCCATTGGCAGACTGGACGAAAACTTTCGCGCCTAATGCTTCTGCCTTATTGACAAAAATATCGCGATCTTTTTGCCAGCGCTCCAGACGGAGGTCATCTATCGCCATGCCGATTTTAACTTCTTTTGCATGACTCGCCGTACTCGCCAGCAGCAGCGATGCACAAAGAGTGAGGCACAGGTTCTTTATCTTCATAATTGTATTGCCTTTTGTAGGGTTAGGTTGCTGAGATAAAAGAAACAATCATTGCAAGAGACGTAGCAAATTCTTAACGGGGAATGGCAGGCTGGCAATTACAGATTTTTATCTTCTCGTTATGATATTTGGTTTATTTTCGAATTTATGACCGCGATCGAATTTTAAATTACATAAGCTCTTAATTACACGTGATTATGGAATTTGTGCAGTGAAATTTGTTTGTCTGCAAATTGATTTTGCGAGCCAGCGCACGTTTGTGCATTCTCTCAATAGCAGTGTGAAATAACGTAATTGAGCAACCTGCGATCCCTATTCAGTATTACTCCAGTATCAACTCTTTGCTGTATCCCTGATTATGGAGCTCACTATGCAAGCTTATTTCGATCAACTCGATCGCGT
This sequence comes from Leclercia sp. M-A074-M, assembly GCF_965195605.1. Lineage (NCBI taxonomy): Bacteria > Pseudomonadati > Pseudomonadota > Gammaproteobacteria > Enterobacterales > Enterobacteriaceae > Leclercia > Leclercia sp. M-A074-M. The sequence continues at coordinate 200,637 of NZ_CBDAHM010000009.1, forward strand.
TCGTTATGAAGGTCCGAAATCCTCAAATCCTTTAGCGTTTCGTCATTACAACCCGGACGAGCTGGTGCTGGGTAAGCGCATGGAAGATCACCTGCGTTTCGCTGCCTGCTACTGGCACACCTTCTGCTGGAACGGTGCCGATATGTTTGGCGTGGGCTCATTCGATCGTCCGTGGCAGCAGCCAGGTGAAGCGCTGGAGCTGGCAAAACGCAAAGCGGATGTCGCCTTTGAGTTCTTCCACAAGCTGAATGTCCCTTATTACTGCTTCCACGATGTGGACGTTTCACCGGAAGGCGCTTCGCTGAAAGAGTATCTGAATAACTTTGCGCAGATGGTCGATGTGCTGGCCGAAAAACAGCAGCAGAGCGGCGTGAAGCTGCTGTGGGGCACCGCCAACTGCTTTACCCATCCACGCTATGGCGCAGGCGCTGCCACCAACCCGGACCCGGAAGTCTTCAGCTGGGCGGCCACGCAGGTGGTGACGGCGATGAATGCCACCCATAAGCTGGGCGGGGAAAACTATGTGCTGTGGGGCGGACGTGAAGGCTACGAAACGCTGCTCAATACTGACTTACGTCAGGAGCGCGAGCAAATTGGCCGCTTCATGCAGATGGTGGTCGAGCATAAACACAAAATCGGCTTCCAGGGTACGCTGCTGATTGAGCCAAAACCGCAGGAGCCGACCAAGCACCAGTATGACTACGACGTGGCGACGGTGTATGGCTTCCTGAAGCAGTTCGGGCTGGAAAAAGAGATCAAGGTGAATATCGAAGCCAACCACGCGACGCTGGCGGGTCACTCGTTCCATCACGAGATCGCCTCCGCTATCGCGCTGGGCATTTTCGGCTCCGTAGATGCCAACCGCGGCGATCCGCAGCTCGGCTGGGATACCGACCAGTTCCCGGTCAGCGTGGAAGAAAACGCGCTGGTGATGTACGAAATTATCAAAGCGGGTGGCTTCACCACCGGCGGCCTGAACTTTGACGCCAAAGTGCGCCGTCAGAGCACCGATAAATACGATCTCTTCTATGGTCATATCGGGGCGATGGATACCATGGCGCTGTCGTTGAAAGTGGCTGCCCGCATGATTGAAGATGGCGAGCTGGATAAGCGCGTGGCGAAACGCTACGGCGGCTGGAACAGTGAGCTGGGTCAGCAAATTTTGAAAGGCCAGTTATCACTGACCGAACTGGCGAAGTACGCTGAACAGCATAACCTTGCGCCGCAGCACCAGAGCGGTCATCAGGAACTGCTGGAAAATCTGGTGAATCATTATCTGTTTGATAAGTAACCGGGTATTGCCGGGCAGCGCGACGCTTGTCCGGCTTACGGTTAGCCCAGGCCCGGAACCGCTGCAAGCGTCCGGGCATTTCTGTTAAAGGAGTCACCGCAATGTATATCGGGATCGATCTTGGCACATCGGGTGTGAAAGCCATTCTGTTAAATGAACAGGGCGACGTGCTGGCAACGCAAACAGAAAAACTGCACGTTTCACGGCCACACCCGCTCTGGTCTGAACAGGATCCTGAAGCCTGGTGGCTGGCCACGGATCGCGCCCTGAAAGCGCTTGGCGAGCAACACTCTCTGCGCGAGGTAAAAGCGCTGGGCATTGCCGGACAGATGCATGGCGCCACGCTGCTGGATAAGGATAACCGCGTTTTGCGCCCGGCGATTTTATGGAACGATGGCCGCTGCGGTGAAGAGTGCGCCCTGCTGGAAGAACGTGTCCCGGCCTCGCGGGAGATCACCGGCAACCTGATGATGCCGGGCTTTACCGCCCCGAAACTGCTGTGGGTGCAGCGCCATGAACCCGAAATTTTTAGCCAGGTAGCGAAGGTACTGCTGCCGAAAGATTATCTGCGGTTGCGCATGACCGGAGAGTACGCCAGCGATATGTCCGATGCCGCTGGCACCATGTGGCTCGACGTGGCAAAGCGTGACTGGAGCGAGACGATGCTCGACGCCTGCCATCTCACCCGCGACCATATGCCAGCGCTGTTTGAAGGCTGTGAGCAGACGGGCACGCTGCTGCCGTCGGTGGCGCAGCAGTGGAATATGCCGGCCGTTCCGGTCGTGGCGGGGGGCGGGGATAACGCCGCCGGCGCGGTTGGCGTGGGCATGGCCGATGCCGGGCAGGCGATGCTGTCGCTGGGCACCTCCGGCGTTTATTTCGCCGTGAGCGACGGCTACCGCAGTAACCCTGACAGCGCGGTGCACAGTTTCTGCCATGCGCTGCCGGGCAAATGGCATCTGATGTCGGTGATGCTCAGTGCGGCGTCCTGCCTGGACTGGGCGGCGAAACTGACCGGATTAGAGAGCGTGCCGGCCCTGCTCGATGCCGCGCAGCAGGCAAATGAAAACGCCGATACCGTCTGGTTCCTGCCCTATCTGTCCGGCGAGCGCACGCCGCATAACAACCCCCAGGCGAAAGGGGTGTTCTTTGGCTTAACCCATCAACACGGCCCGGCTGAGCTGGCGCGAGCGGTGCTGGAAGGGGTGGGCTATGCGCTGGCCGATGGGATGGATGTGGTGCATGAGTGCGGGTTACAACCATCCAGCATTACGCTGATTGGCGGGGGAGCGCGTAGCCCTTACTGGCGCCAGATGCTGGCGGATATCAGCGGGCAACAGCTCGATTACCGTACCGGTGGGGATGTCGGGCCTGCGCTGGGTGCGGCGCGGCTGGCGCAAATTGCAATGAATCCGGGCAAGCCGCTGGCGTCGCTGTTGCCACAGCTGGCGCTTGAACAGCAGCACACCCCGGACCCCGATCGTCATGCCCGCTATGCCGGGCGTCGCGACGTGTTCCGCAAAATCTATCAGCAGCTTCTGCCACTGATGTCGTGATACAGCGCCGGGTAGCGGCTTCGCCTAACCCGGCCTATCCATCTCTATATTTTAAATAATTGATTCTAAATAATTATTTATTTGTATGGTTTTTTTCCGAATTCATACTTCTCCGTGTCCTTCATTGCAGTGGATCGCAAGACTTCATCCATAATGCCTTGTTCAGTTCCCTGGTGAGGTTTACGTGAAAATGGAAAGAGACGTGACAAATAGCTCCCCTGCTTTTAATGCCGTATCCTGGCTTGCGCTTCTTGGTGGGATCATTAGTTATCTGGTTGGTTTATGGAATGCAGATATGCAGCTCAATGAGAAAGGGTATTACTTTGCGGTCATTATCCTTGGCTTGTTTTCTGCAGCCTCTTATCAGAAAACCGTTCGTGACAAATATGAAGGGATCCCGACGACGTCGCTCTACTATATGACGTGCCTTACGGCATTCATTATCGCCGTCGCGCTTTTAGTGGTGGGTTTGTGGAATGCCACTCTGTTGCTAAGCGAGAAGGGCTTTTATGGTCTTGCGTTCTTCTTAAGCTTATTTGGTGCGGTGGCCGTGCAAAAAAACGTGCGGGACAGTGCGGTGCAGACTTCGTCTGATACGATCGCAGAAGAGAAAGAGATCGCCTGATACAGCGCCCGGTGGCGCTTCGTTTGCACAGCCTTGCTTGCCCGGCAAGCGAAGCGCCGCCGGGCAAACAAGCCGCACACTCAGCTCACAAACCTGCGCGTATCAATGCGCTGTAGCAGCATCGACAGCAACAGGCTGACCGCCACCGTTATGGAGAAGATCCAGACGATATCCAGAAGCGGCCAGCTTTTTAACTCCACGCCACGGGTGCGCAGAGCGTGGATCACCAGCGCGTGAAAACCGTAGATCCCAAGCGAGTTCCGTGAAATTAACCCCAGCAGCGGCAGGGGGCGCGCATTGAGCGTGTTTTTCACCAGGGTAAATAACGAAACCGCGCAGATAAAGACCATCGGGCCGCAGTAGAGATACCAGGTATCGGCGAAGGTGCCACGCCACTGCAGTTCATGCAGCGTACCGCGGGAGATTATCGCCACCGCGGCAATAAACAGGGCGGCGCACAGGGCATTCAGCCAGCGTTTGCGGGTATCCATCATACCCAGGGCGCGGCCCAGCATGCCGTACAGCACGTAATAGAAGGTGTCGCCGTTGATATAGAGATTGATGGGCAGCCATTCAAACCCGCCCATTTTTTGCGAGACCGTATTGGGGTTCGCCACGATGCCAATCACGACCATCAGCGCCAGCAGCATTTTGCCGCTCGTGCTTTTCACCTGCACCAGCGGGGAGAGCAGATAAATCACGATAATGGCAAAGAAAAACCACAGGTGATAGAAGACCGGCTTTTGCAGCAGGTATTTCAGCGACAGCTCGCTGTTGATCGAGGTAAAGAGCACGATATAAAGGAACGCCACGGTGCTGTAAAACAGCAGGCACAGACCGATGCGTAAAAAGTGGCGCGGTTGCGCGCTGCGTTCGCCAAAAAAGAGATAGCCGGAGATCATAAAAAAGAGCGGCACGCTCACCCGCGAGGCGGAGTTGAGCACGTTGGCGATATCCCAGTTTATAAGACTGACGGCGGGGGCGTTGGTGATATACCAGGTGGTGGTATGGATCATCACCACCATCAAACAGGCGATTCCCCGCAAATTATCAATCCAGTTAATTTTTTCCTGCATCCATCCCTCTGTTTACACATTAAAAAGAGTCTGACTGTGATATTGATTCAGACGCTCGTTGGAAAATTCTGAGTTTGCATAGTCCTGCTTGTGCCGGGGCGGTGAGATTCGCAGAATGCCGGGCCATAATCTATAAAGTTTAGAGTTTAAAAATAACAGCCACAGCAGAGGGCGGTAATATAAATGATGATGCGTGCGATATGGCTTTTGCTACCCGCGCTACTGGCCAGCTGCGCGGCTCAGGAGACCACCCCGGCGCAAAAAGCGCAAACCCAAAAAGTCAGCCCGGAGCGTTCCCTGGATATGGAACAGCTGTGTAAGGATCGGGCGGCCCAGCGCTACAATACCGGCGCGCAAAAAATCGACGTCACCGCCTTTGAGCAGTTTCAGGGCAGCTATGAGATGCAGGGCTTCACTGCCCGCAATGAGAGTTTCATCTGTTCTTTTGACGCAGATGGCCATTTTTTACACCTTTCGATGCGTTGAGATAGTCGCTTAATGTGGTGGCTGCGTCAGCAGGGCGCTGTCAGCTATGCTTATTTCCCAATTTTCCCTAAACAACCCCGTTTCGTACTGTATATCTTGCACTCAGCGGGTATACTGAACCCTTCCATTTAAAACCACACGTATCCAGCACGAAATACTATGCAAAAGTTTGATACTAAGACCTTCCAGGGCCTGATCCTGACCTTACAGGATTACTGGGCTCGCCAGGGCTGCACCATTGTTCAACCTTTGGACATGGAAGTGGGCGCCGGCACTTCACACCCGATGACCAGCCTGCGTGCACTGGGGCCAGAGCCGATGGCTACCGCCTATGTACAGCCATCCCGCCGCCCGACCGATGGTCGCTACGGTGAAAACCCGAACCGTTTACAGCATTACTATCAGTTCCAGGTGGTGATTAAGCCATCGCCAGACAACATTCAGGAACTGTATCTCGGGTCGCTGAAAGAGCTGGGTATGGATCCGACCATTCATGACATTCGTTTCGTGGAAGATAACTGGGAAAACCCGACGCTGGGTGCCTGGGGTCTGGGTTGGGAAGTGTGGCTGAACGGAATGGAAGTGACGCAGTTCACCTACTTCCAGCAGGTTGGCGGTCTGGAATGTAAACCGATTACGGGTGAAATCACCTACGGTCTGGAACGTCTGGCCATGTATATTCAGGGCGTAGACAGCGTTTACGACCTGGTCTGGAGCGACGGCCCGCTGGGTAAAACCACCTACGGCGACGTGTTCCATCAGAACGAAGTGGAACAATCCACCTATAACTTTGAATACGCGGACGTGGACTTCCTGTTCACCTGCTTCGAGCAGTATGAGAAAGAAGCCCAGCAGCTGCTGGCGCTGGAGACTCCGCTGCCGCTGCCTGCCTACGAGCGTATTCTGAAGGCCGCCCACAGCTTCAACCTGCTGGACGCCCGTAAAGCGATCTCCGTGACTGAACGTCAGCGCTACATTCTGCGCATTCGTACCCTGACCAAAGCCGTTGCAGAAGCTTACTATGCGTCCCGTGAAGCCCTTGGCTTCCCGATGTGCAACCGAAACAAATAAGAGGCGGCCATGTCTGAGAAAACTTTCCTGGTGGAAATCGGCACCGAAGAGCTGCCACCAAAAGCCCTGCGCAGCCTGGCTGAATCTTTCGCTGCGAACGTGACTGCCGAGCTGGATAACGCTGGCCTGGCACACGGTAAAATTGAGTGGTTTGCTGCCCCGCGTCGTCTGGCGCTGAAAGTGGCTAACCTGGCGGCGTCTCAGCCCGATCGCGAAGTTGAAAAGCGCGGCCCGGCGATTGCCCAGGCGTTCGACGCTGAAGGTAAACCAAGCAAAGCGGCAGAAGGCTGGGCGCGTGGTTGCGGGATTACCGTTGACCAGGCCGAGCGTCTGACCACCGACAAAGGCGAATGGCTGCTCTATCGCGCCCATGTGAAAGGCGAGAGCGCAGAAGCGCTGCTGCCGAACATGATTGCCACCTCGCTGGCGAAGCTGCCGATTCCAAAACTGATGCGCTGGGGAGCAAGTGACGTGCACTTCGTGCGTCCGGTTCACACCGTGACTCTGCTGCTGGGCGATACCGTTATTCCTGCCACCATTCTGGGCGTCGCGTCCGATCGCGTGATCCGCGGCCACCGCTTTATGGGCGAGCCGGAGTTCACCATCGACAACGCCGATCAGTACCCGGAAATCCTGCTGGAACGCGGTAAAGTCATTGCTGACTACGAACAGCGTAAAGCCAAAATTAAAGCCGATGCGGAAGAAGCGGCCCGCCAGATTGGCGGTAAAGCCGATCTGAGCGACAGCCTGCTGGAAGAAGTGACCTCTCTGGTGGAATGGCCGGTTGTGCTGACCGCGAAGTTCGAAGAGAAGTTCCTCGCGGTTCCGGCGGAAGCGCTGGTTCACACCATGAAAGGTGACCAGAAGTACTTCCCGGTCTATGCCAACGACGGCAAGCTGCTGCCGAACTTCATCTTCGTGGCGAACATCGAATCGAAAGATCCGGTGCAGATCATCTCCGGTAACGAGAAAGTGGTTCGTCCACGTCTGGCGGATGCGGAGTTCTTCTTCAATACCGACCGTAAAAAGCGTCTGGAAGATCACCTCCCACGCCTGCAAACCGTGCTGTTCCAGCAGCAGCTGGGTACCCTGCGCGACAAGACCGACCGTATCGCAGAGCTGGCCGGCTGGATCGCCCGTGAAATCGGTGCCGACGTTAACCACGCTACCCGCGCCGGTCTGCTCTCCAAGTGCGACCTGATGACCAACATGGTGTTTGAATTTACTGACACCCAGGGCGTGATGGGCATGCACTACGCGCGTCACGATGGCGAAGCGGAAGATGTGGCCGTGGCCCTGAACGAGCAGTATCAGCCGCGCTTTGCCGGTGACGATCTGCCGTCCAACCCGGTAGCCTGTGCCGTGGCGATTGCCGACAAGATGGACACCCTGGCGGGTATCTTCGGTATCGGGCAGCATCCGAAAGGGGATAAAGACCCGTTTGCGCTGCGTCGTGCTGCGTTGGGCGTGCTGCGTATCATCGTTGAGAAGAACCTGAACCTCGATCTGCAGACCCTGACGGAAGAAGCGGTGCGTCTGTACGGCGACAAGCTGACCAACGCCAACGTAGTGGATGACGTGATCGACTTTATGCTGGGCCGTTTCCGCGCCTGGTATCAGGACGAAGGCTATAGCGTGGACACTATTCAGGCGGTGCTGGCGCGTCGTCCGACCCGTCCGGCCGATTTCGATGCCCGTATGAAGGCGGTCTCCCACTTCCGTAGCCTGGAAGCGGCATCTGCCCTGGCGGCGGCCAACAAGCGTGTCTCCAACATCCTGGCGAAGTCCGATGAAAAGCTGAACGAGCGTGTGAACGCCGCGACGCTGAAAGAGCCGGAAGAGATCGCCCTGGCGATGCAGGTTGTGGTGCTGCGCGACAAGCTGGAGCCAGTCTTCGCAGAAGGTCGCTACCAGGAAGCGCTGGTGGAACTGGCCGAACTGCGTGATGTTATCGACGCCTTCTTCGAGAAAGTGATGGTCAACGTAGAGGATAAAGATCTGCGTATTAACCGTCTCTCTATGCTCGAAAAACTGCGCGAGCTATTCCTGCGCGTGGCGGATATCTCGCTGCTGCAGTAAGGGCTTTTGCCCGGCGGCGCTACGCTTGCTAAAAAAACCCGCTTCGGCGGGTTTTTTTATGGCGTGCCGTTGAAAATTTAACCTTGAAACCCTGAACAAAAACCCGCTATCCTGTCCCCGGTTACTTTTTTCCCTCTGGAGCGCCCCCCAAAAATGAACAAACACGACTGATGAATTTCGATCCTTGCTAAACGCCACCGCGTCGGCAGGGGATGTTTTGATTTCATTCAGGAGTGCTTATGGCTCATTTTGCGCAATCCCCTTCTTTTATTTTGCATCAGGTCACCTGCCAGTTTCCGACAGGCGATACCCTTTTTGGCCCGCTGAATCTCTCGCTGGAGCCATCCCTGTGCGCGCTGGTTGGCCGTAACGGCAGCGGCAAGACCCGTCTTCTGCGCCTGCTGGCCGGGCTGGACGTGCCTGCCAGCGGCCATATCGAACGTTTCGGCACGCACCGCTATGTGGCGCAACAGCACGATATTTCCCCCCACACCACGCTGGCTCAGCTGCTTGGCTATGAAGGCCTTTTCGCGGCCCGCAGGCGTATCGACAGTGGTGATTATCTGCCTGAGGATCTGGAGCGTCTCGACGGTTACTGGGATTTAACGGAACGACTGAGCGAGGCGTTTATCGGCGCCGGGCTTGCGCCGTTTGATCCCGACAGGCTGGCCGCTGAACTGAGCGGCGGCGAGCGGGTTCGCGCTCTGCTGTGCGGCGCGTTTACGGCGAATGCGGACTCTCTGCTACTGGACGAACCCACCAACCACCTCGACAGGCAGGGGCGGGCGTGGTTTTACGAGCAACTTGCCCGGCATGCCGGTTGCGTGCTGGTCGCTTCACACGATCGTGAGCTGCTGGCACAGGTGCCGCGCATACTGGAACTCAGCGCGTCGGGGTTACACAGCTACGGTGGCAATTACGCGGACTATCAGCGCCAGCGGAATGCGGAGCAGCAGGCCGCCCGCGCGGCACTGGAGCATGCAACCACCGAGCGCAAACGCACCCGCGCCCGTCTACAAAAGGAGCATGATGACAGCCTGCGCCGGTCGGCGAAAACCCTGCGCACGGTGGATAGTCTTAATATCGCCTCGTTTGAGCGCGTTAAGTATAAAGGGGCAGCAAAGGAGCGTCCGGGCGCGTGGCGCAAACAGCATCATGAGCAACAGGATGCGATGAACGCGGCGGTCACTCAGGCGCGGGAGCGGGTGGAAGAGGAAAATCCGGTGATGTTTACCCTGCCAGGCAGCCAGATTGCGGAGGGGAAACAGGTGCTAGTGCTGGAGGATCTGGTGCTGCCGCACATCACGATGGCGCCGCTTAACTGGCGCATGGATGGGCCGATGCGGGTGGCGTTGCGGGGGCCGAATGGCTGCGGGAAATCCACCTTGCTGAAAGCCATCCTCGGCCAGTGCCAGCCTGTTTCGGGACATTGCCGGACGTCGGTCACGGTGGCATATCTCGACCAGCACTTATCGCAGCTGGATCTGACGCAATCCGTTATCTCCCACCTCAATTTGCATAACACGCCGCTGGAGGAGGGGATACTCCGCAGCCGTCTGGCCCAGCTGCAGCTGGGCGCCGATCGGGTGACGCTCCCGCTTTCAGCGCTCAGCGGCGGCGAACGCTTAAAAGCGGCGCTGGCCTGCGTGCTGTGGCGGGAAGAGGCGACGCAGCTCTTGCTGCTCGATGAACCGACTAACCATCTGGATCTGGCCTCGACACGTGCTATCGAGGCGGCGCTGGCAGGCTTTACAGGCGCACTGCTGGTGGTATCGCATGACGACGTTTTTCTGGATGGGCTGAAGCTGACCCATGAACTGGCGTGGCTGAACGGAGAGTGGCGTGGTAAAAGGCGGTGATAGAAACAGAAACCCCCGCAAATGCGGGGGCTAAAATATAACTATTCAGTCAACTGCTTGCGGAGTGCCGGGTTAGCCTGAATCAGGCTCATCAGCTTCAGCTCGGTCATGGAGGGCTTCACTCTTTTTGATTCCCACTCTTGAACCATCGCTACGCTGACACCCATTGCTCGTGCGAAATCATCGGTTTTCATCCCTGTCCCTTTGCGTAAGCGCTCAAATTCCGTAAAGGGGTTGGACTTTTGCGAACGGGTAACCGTCTGCGGTGCATCCTTAAAAACAATCTGTTCCAGACTGCTTAGCAGATCAAACATAGGATCTTTTAATTCCATTGAGAACTCCTCATAAATCACACTGCGGGATCGTGAACATTAGAGAGCAATTTAAGAATAGTCGCTAAAACTGAGAACAGATCGTAACGTGCGTGATTAATTGTTAGAGATACGTTTCGCTGGCTCGCTTTGCGAACCGACTGAGTATGCTAATGACTTGATTATTCTGTAGCGCCATAGCATCAGGTATTTTTTTGTAAATGGTAAGAATTTATATGGCAATAGTCGTTTTACATGAAAAGGGTATCTTGCGGGCCTGACCTGGACTATTCTGTCACCGTTGGGCACGCGTGTGCCGGTGTGCGCTTTTTTGGGTGAAAGGAGTAATAACAATGGCGACAGGAAAGCCCTGCTCTCGCTGGTTTGCGCCGCTTGCGGCGTTGTTAATGATAGTTAGCCTGAGTGGGTGTTTCGATAAGGAAGGGGATCAGCGCAAAGCGTTTATCGACTTCCTGCAAAATACTGCGATGCGTAGTGGCGAGCGTTTGCCAACGCTGACTGCGGATCAGAAAAAACAGTTTGGTCCCTTCGTTTCTGACTATGCCATTTTGTATGGTTATTCACAGCAGGTGAACCAGGCGATGGACGCCGGACTGCGTCCGGTGGTGGATAGCGTGAATGCAATTCGCGTACCGCAGGATTACGTGACCCAGCGCGAACCGCTGAGCCAGTCAAACGGCGCACTGGGTGTGCTGGGCCAGCAGCTGCAGAACGCCAAAATGCAGGCCGATGGCGCGCGCTCTGCGCTGAAGCAGGGCGAAGATCTCAAGCCTGTGTTCGACAAAGTGTATGAAAAAGTGGTGACCAAACCTGCCGAAGCTCTGCAGCCGCTTATTCCAGCAGCCCAGATCTTTACACAGCAGCTGGTGCAGGTAGCAGATTATATTTCCCAGCAGGGCACCCAGGTGAGCTTTGTCTCCAACGGCATTCAGTTCCCGACCTCGCAGCAGGCCAGCCAGTACAATGCGCTGATTGGGCCGCTGGCCGCGCAGCATCAGGCGTTCAGCCAGGCGTGGAGCGCGGCGATGGCCGCAACGGAATAACGTCTGAAAACGTACTCGCATTTTGCCAGGCCATGCTGCGTTTAGCTGGCCTACAAATCTGTAGGCCCGTGCAAGCGAAGCGCCGCCGGGCGCATTCCAGAATAAAAAACCCCGCTGCAAAGCGGGGTTTTTTATCTTCTCTGAAAATAAAGCTTGTCTTTGATCCGCGAACTATGTCTTAATACACCTCGTCGGTTTGTTACACAGACCTAGAGCAGTTTAGTTAAGCAGTCCAGATGCGTTATCTTAGATACCCTTCGTAGTGACCCTTCCTTCATCGCTTAAAAATCTGTAACACATTCCATCATCGCGCCGGAAGGCAAAACAAATTTTTAAAAGGTAATATCTATGTCTGGTAAAATGACTGGTCTGGTAAAATGGTTCAACGCTGATAAAGGTTTCGGCTTCATCACTCCTGACGATGGCTCTAAAGACGTGTTCGTACACTTCTCTGCTATCCAGAACGATGGCTACAAATCTCTGGACGAAGGTCAGAAAGTTTCCTTCACCATCGAAAGCGGCGCTAAAGGCCCAGCAGCTGGTAACGTTGTAAGCCTGTAAGCTTACAACTCAGCGCAAGAATTTAAAAACCCGCCTCTGGCGGGTTTTTTTCGTTTAAGGCTTAACTTGTGGATTGACGCAGTTTTTATCCACCTTGCCCTGCAGGGCGTCGATCAGGTTTTCCACCGCACAGGCCGCCATGTTATAGCGCGTTTCGTGGGTGGCGGAGCCAATATGCGGCAGCGCGACCACGTTTGGCATTGTCAGCAGTTCCGAGCTGACCGATAGCGGCTCCTGCTCAAATACGTCCAGCCCCGCGGCGTGGATCTCACCGTTTTTCAACGCTGCAATCAGCGCCTGTTCATCCACTACCGGTCCGCGTCCTGCATTAATAAAGATGGCGGATTTCTTCATCTTCTCAAACTGCGCTTTGCCGAACATATGGTGAGTTTCATCGGTCAGCGGCAGGATCAGGCAGACAAAGTCCGCTTCCTGCAACAGGGTATCCAGGTCACAGGGGCGGGCGTTAAAGCGTTCTTCAGCCTCTTTATGCTGGCGGCGCGCGTTATACAAAATCGGCATGTTGAAACCGAAGTGGGCGCGCTGGGCCAGCGCCATGCCGATGCGGCCCATCCCGACAATGCCCAGCGTTTTGCCATGCACATCGACACCAAACCAGTCCGGACCGATGCTTTTGGTCCACTCGCCGGCTTTAACGCGCTCGGCCACTTCCACCACGCGACGCGCGCTGCTGAGCACCAGCGCCATCAGCGTATCCGCCACGGTTTCGGTGAGTACGGTTGGCGTGTGCATCAGCAGGATGTTGCGGGCATTCAGCGCATCGACGTCAAAGTTGTCATAGCCTACCGAGATGGTCGAGGTTGCACGCAGCGCAGGCATTTTTTCCAGCAGCGCGGCATCCACCTTTTCGCTGGAGCCCAGCAGCCCGACGGCACCCGCGAACGCCTCAGCATGCTGCTGTACCGTCTCCGGGCTCAGGTTGTTAACCCGGGTAACGGTGAAATGCTCTTCAAGGCGCTGCTGCAGGGCATCAGGCAGGGCTTTATACAAAATGATGGACGGCTTCATGCTAATCTCCGTTGATTTTAAAAGGATTCAGGCGTGGCGTGCGCCGACGGGAATATTTTGATTATTAGCAGGCTTAACAATTAAAGTAAGCCACACCGAGGCAAAAAGCGCCACCCCCATAAAGATGTACGAGGCTGACGGGCCGCCGGTCACACCGTTCAGATAGCCCACGAACCATGAACCAAAGAACGAGCCCAGCGCACCCATGCTGTTGATGAGTGCCATCGCGCCGCCCGCCACGTTACGCGGCAGCATTTCCGGGATGATGGCAAAGAACGGACCATACGGGGCATACATCGCCGCACCGGCGATCACCAGCAGCGTATAGGAAACCCAGAAGTGGTTCGCGCCCACCGCCCACGAACCGATAAAGGCACAAGCGGCAATCAACAGCAGCGGCCAGACGAACAGCTTGCGGTTTTGCAGTTTGTCCGACGCCCAGGAGACCACAATCATGGCGATGGTTGCAGCCAGATAAGGCACGGAGGAGAGCCAGCCCACTTCAACCATGCCGAGGTTATCGCCCGCGCTACGGATGATAGACGGCAGCCACAGAACAAAACCGTAAACGCCGATACTCCAGGTGAAATATTGCATGCACAGCAGTACCACGTTGCGGGAGCGGAAGGCTTCGCCGTAGTTACGCACCGCTTTCAGTCCCTGCTGCTCTTTATCCAGCTGCGCCTGCAGGGCCGCTTTTTCATCTTCAGAGAGCCATTTGGCCTGGGCCGGTTTGTCTTTCACCAGCACCCACCAGCAGAAGGCCCAGATAATGGCCGGCACACCTTCAATAATGAACATCTCACGCCAGCCGAAGGACTGGATCAGATATCCGGAGACCACCGACATCCACAGTACCGTGACCGGGTTGCCGAGAATAAGGAAGGTATTGGCGCGCGAGCGTTCGGATTTGGTAAACCAGTTGCTGATGTAGATCAGCATCGCGGGCATGACCGCCGCCTCCACTACGCCAAGAATAAAACGAATGGCCGCCAGCGCCGGGATGTTATTCACCACCCCGGTGAGGGAGGCGCAGGCACCCCAGAGGATCAGGCAGATGAAGATCAATTTGCGGACGCTGCGGCGTTCGGCATAGATGGCGCCAGGGATCTGGAAAAAGAAGTAACCGAGGAAGAAGAGGGCCCCCAGCAGCGAGGAGACGCCTTTGGTGATCCCCAGGTCTTCCGTAATGCCTGCGGCAGACGCGAAGCTAAAGTTCGCACGATCAAGGTACGCCAGGCTGTACGTGATAAACACGACAGGCATGATGTACCACCAGCGTTTTACTGCGTTTGTTGCATTGTTCATAGGCTTGCCTCTGTCGTTGAGGGGGTTACCGCCGTTGTCTGTAGGGTACACGGTGGTTTAATCGTTAGCCCACTCTCCCCTGTAGGGAGAGGGAAGTTATGCGTCCAGTTGCGCCCGGGTGGGTAATCCTTCGCTGTCGCCCTGAACCTGGATCGCCAGCGAGCCGATAACATTGCCGCGCGTGACGGCCTGATGCAGCGTTTTGCCTTCCAGCAGGGCGCTGACCACACCAACAGCAAAGCCGTCTCCCGCGCCGACGGTATCGACGACGTTCTCGACCTTCACTGCCGCCACGGCACCCTGCTCGCCATCGGCGGTTTTATACCAGGCGCCGTCGGCACCGGTTTTCAGGATCACGGCCTTCACGCCCCGGTTCAGGTAAAAATCGGCGATCCCTTCCGGGGTGTTTTCCCCGGTCAGGATGAGGCCCTCTTTCAGGCCGGGTAGCACCCAGTCGGCCTGGAAGGCGAGGTGGTTCAGCTTCTCCACCATCTCCGCTTCGCTTTTCCACAGCACCGGGCGCAGATTGGGATCGAACGAAAGGGTTTTCCCCGCGGCTTTCATGGCGCCCGCCGCGTGATCGAGCAGGGCGTAAGAGCTGGCGGACAATGCGGCCGCCACGCCGCTCAGGTGCAGATGTCTTGCGGCGGTAAACCAGATCGGATTGAAATCTTCAACGGAGAGATGGCTGGCTGCCGAGCCTTTGCGGAAATACTCCACAATGGGATCGGTTCCATCGGTGACTTTCGATTTGAGCTGGAAGCCCGTCGGATAACGGTCGTCTATGGTCACGCCTGCGGTCTCGATCCCCTCTTTCTTCAGGGTGTCGAGCACAAACTGGCCGAAGCTGTCATTGCCGACGCGGCTCACCCAGCTCACCTTCAGGCCCAGGCGCGCCAGGCCGGTGGCGACGTTCAGCTCGGCACCCGCGACGCGCTTCATAAAGCGATCGACTTCGCTTAAGTCGCCGGTGTGGGTAGCCACAAACATGGCCATCGCTTCACCAATGGTGATGACATCCAGACTATTCGGCATCGCTTACGCCTCCCGCAGTAAATTGACGTAATGACGGGTGACCGCCGTCAGATCGGGCCCTTCAAGCGGAAACTCGATCCCGCGTGGGACATCGCCGGGCAGTTGCTCCAGCAGGGCCTGCCAGCGGGTGCTGTCCTGGTCCGGCGGTACGGCGCGATACTGCTGCTGATGAGGAACGGCGGCCTTAACGTGGATATAACTCACCGCGGGCGCCAGATGCTTCGCCGCTTCTTCCGGTGACTCACCCACCCACAGCCAGTTGCCCATATCGAATGTCAGCGTGACCGGCAGGCTCATTACCCGGCAGGCCGCCTTGAAGCGCTGCATCGGCGCCAGCTGGCCGCAACGCGTCTGGTCGTTTTCCACCACCAGCGTCATGCCGGTGTCATCGAGCAGGGCGCGCAGCGCATCGAGCTGCTGCTTATCGCTGAAGTTGCCGAGGGAGACTTTCAGCCACAGGGCGTTGAGCGTCGCGGCCTCGGCAAGGTAGCGGGGCAGCAGTGGGTTGAGGGTGCCATCCGCGCTAAACAGTGCATCGGGGGCGGAGTAGCAGGCCAACAGGCCGAGCAGTTCAATGGACTCGGCAAGGGTGGGTAAGGTTGCCAGTTCGGCATCGCTGAATAACTCCCGGCGGATCTCGACGCCATCGGCACCTGCCCCGGCGATAACCGGCAGCATGGCGCGCTGCCCACCCGCTTGCCGTACCTGGTCAGCGCCATACGCGGCGGTGACAACAATAATTTTTCTGCCCATCGGCGGACTCCATCACGTAGCTGATACTCTTTACGCTAGATGGAACCGGTTCCAAAGAAAAGTTCAGGATGCCGGATTTATGATCGCCATCACGAAGGGGAATTAACGCGCCGTGGAACCGCGCACGATGAGCTCCCCGGAGAAGACCTGCTCCCGGACCGCTTCATCGGCGCCGTTGATCCGGCGAATCACCTGCTCGACGGCGGCGAAGCCAATCTGCCAGGTGGGCTGTTTGAGGGTGGTGATGCCGACACCGGCCAGCTCGGCCCACTCCAGCTCGTCAAAGCCCAGCAGACCGATATCGCTGCCCCAGTGCAGGCCGATGCGCTTAAGCGATCGGGCGACCTGTAGCGTTAAGGCGCCGTTAGCGGAGATGACTGCCTTGCGCATGCCGCGATGACGGGTATGGAACTGGCGCAGGGCACTGTCCATCTGTCCGGCTTCATGGAGGGGGATTTCGACGTTCTCAGCGATCACGCCAGTATAACGGGCGAGGGTCGCGCGAAACGCGCTGAGGCGCTCGCGACGGGTGTTGACCATCCCCAGCGGTTCGCTCAGGAACAGAATCGCTTCAAAGCCTTGTTCTATCAGGTGTTCCGTGGCGGTGGTGGCGGCCTGGGTGTTGTCCAGCCCTACCACATCACAGGCGAAATCCGGGATTTTGCGGTCAATCAGCACCATCGGCAGGGCGGACTGTTGCAGGCGGTTCAGTCCCTCTTCACGCATTCCCACGGCGTTAACCACAATGCCCTCTACCTGATAGCTGCGCAGAAGATCGAGGTAGTGCAGCTCCTGGTCAAGTTCGTTGTTAGTGTTACACACCAGCGGGGTGAAGCCTTTTTCCCGGCAGGCGGCTTCGATGCCGCTGAGGACGTTAACAGAGTAGGGGTTGGTGATATCGGCGAGGATAAGCCCGATCAGGCGGGTTCGCCCGCGCTTCAGTCCCCGGGCCATCAGGCTGGGACGATAGTCGAGTTCGGCGATGGCCTGTTCAATGCGGGCTAACAGCGCGTCGGACAGCAGGTGTTTTTCGCCGTTGAGGTAACGGGAGATGCTGGTCTTACCGGTTTTTGCGGCTTTCGCCACATCGCTGATGGTGGGCCGTGTTGATTTGCTCATCGCTGGTTTCCTTGCCTTGGGTGAGCATACCTTAGCGCGAAAATGCCCGGTGGCGCTACGCTTACCGGGACGACTGGCCGGGCAGGGCGATGCCGCTACCCGGCACACCCCTTACTGAATCGGGCTTAAGGTGATCTCAACGCGACGGTTCTGCGCCTTGCCTTCCGCCGTGCTGTTGCTGGCGATCGGATTCGCCGGGCCCATACCGCTGGTGCGAATACGGGTCGCCGCTACGCCCTGGGTGATCAGCGAGCTGGCCACCGCATCAGCACGTTGCTGGGAGAGACGCATATTCAGATCCTGGCTGCCGGTGCTGTCGGTATAGCCCAGCACGTTCACCGCAGTTTTTTCGTACTCCTTGAGCACCATCGCCACGCCGGTCAGGGTATTGGCCCCCGCCGGTTTCAGCGTTGAGCTGTTGCTGTCGAAGGTGACGTTGTTTGGCATGTTCAGAATGATGTTATCGCCACTGCGGGTTACGCTCACGCCGGTGCCCTGCATTTTGTCGCGCAGCTTCGCTTCCTGCACGTCCATGTAATAACCGACACCGCCGCCCAGGGCTGCTCCTGCTGCGGCGCCAATCAGCGCCCCTTTGCCGCGATCTTTTTTCGAGGAGGAGAGTGCGCCAACACCTGCGCCGACCAGGGAGCCGAGGCCTGCGCCAATGCCTGATTTACCCGCTTCGCGTTCGCCGGTGTAAGGGTTCGTTGTGCAGCCTGAAACAACCAGTGCGCCGCTCACCACGGCGGCAATCATAAGTGCGCTTTTTTTCATCTTCTTTCCTTAAGCTTTTTTATTCTTTGCCACGATGGGCGTGGCGGTTGATTATGACGTCCAGTTACGGAGAAAATTCCGGGGATAACTCTTAAATTTGTGTCTAATCATAAACAGCCTCAATGAAGGCTGAGAAAACCTGCAACCGGCAATCCAGGAGCACACGCTGTGACCACTTCAACGAAAACCATTCTGACTGCAGCCCACTGGGGGCCCATGCTGGTCGAGACCGACGGCGAGACGGTGCTGTCATCCCGCGGCGCGTTGCCGACAACCTATCCCAACTCCCTGCAGACCGCGGTGCGCGACCAGGTGCACAGCAAAACCCGCGTGCGCTGGCCGATGGTGCGTAAGGGCTTTCTCGCCTCGCCGGATAATCCGCAGGGGGTGCGTGGGCAGGATGAGTTTGTGCGCGTAAGCTGGGATGAGGCGCTGACGCTTATCGATGCGCAGCATAAACGTATTCGCCAGAGCTATGGCCCATCGTCCATTTTCGCCGGTTCGTACGGCTGGCGTTCCAATGGCGTGCTGCACAAAGCCGCAACCCTGCTCCAGCGCTATATGAGCCTGGCGGGCGGCTATACCGGCCATCTGGGGGACTACTCCACCGGTGCGGCGCAGGCCATCATGCCGTATGTGGTGGGCGGTAACGAAGTGTATCAGCAGCAGACCAGCTGGCCGCTGGTGCTGGAGCACAGCGAGGTGGTGGTGCTCTGGAGCGCCAACCCGCTCAACACCCTTAAGATCGCCTGGAACGCCAGCGATGAGCAGGGCATCCCCTATTTCGACGCGCTGCGTAAAAGCGGCAAGCGCCTGATCTGCATCGATCCGATGCGCTCCGAAACCATGGATTTCTTTGGCGAGCGCGCCGAGTGGATCGCCCCGCATATGGGCACCGATGTGGCGATGATGCTCGGCATCGCCCATACGCTGGTTGAGAATGGCTGGCAGGATGAGGCGTTTCTTGCCCGCTGTACCTCCGGGTATGAAAAATTTGCTGACTACCTGCTTGGAACGACGGACGGTATCGCCAAAACCGCCGAGTGGGCCGCCGACATTTGTGGCGTTCCGGCAGATAAAATTCGTGAACTGGCGGCGTTATTCCACAATAACACCACCATGCTGATGGCGGGGTGGGGGATGCAGCGCCAGCAGTTTGGTGAGCAAAAACACTGGATGCTGGTCACCCTCGCGGCGATGCTCGGCCAGATTGGTACGCCGGGTGGCGGCTTTGGCCTGTCGTATCACTTTGCTAATGGCGGTAACCCGACGCGTCGGGCGGCGGTGCTGGCCTCGATGCAGGGTTCGGTCAAGGGCGGTACCGACGCGGTGGATAAGATCCCGGTCGCCCGCATTGTGGAAGCCCTGGAAAATCCCGGCGGTTTTTATCAGCACAACGGCCTGGATCGCCACTTCCCGGATATCCGCTTTGTCTGGTGGGCAGGCGGGGCTAACTTTACCCATCATCAGGATACCAACCGCCTGATCCGCGCCTGGCAAAAACCGGAGCTGGTGGTAATCTCCGAATGTTTCTGGACGGCGGCGGCGAAGCATGCCGATATCGTGCTGCCGGCGACCACCTCGTTTGAACGCAACGACATGACCATGACCGGCGACTACAGCAACCAGCATATGGTGCCGATGAAGCGGGTTGTGGCGCCGCGCGATGAAGCGCGTGACGATCTTGATGTGTTTGCCGAGCTGAGCGAGCGCTGGGAGCCGGGCGGCGGCGAGCGTTTCACCGAAGGTAAAACCGATCTGGAGTGGCTGGAGACGTTCTATGAGATTGCCGGGCAGCGCGGCGCGGCACAGGGAGTGACCTTAGCACCCTTCGCCGAGTTCTGGGAAGCCAATGATATCGTCGAAATGCCGGAATCTGAGGTGAACGCCAGATTCGTGCGCTTCGCGGATTTCCGTCGCGATCCCGAGGGCCATCCGCTTAAAACCGAGAGCGGCAAAATCGTGATTTACTCCGAGCGGATCGCCAGCTTCCAGTATGCCGACTGTCCGCCGCACCCGATGTGGCTGGCGCCGGACGAGTGGCATGGCAATGCTGAGCCGGGGCAGTTACAAATTCTCTCTGCCCATCCGGCGCATCGTCTGCACAGCCAGTTGAACTACTCCTCACTGCGCGAGCAGTATGCGGTGGCCGGACGCGAGCCGGTGACGCTCCACCCGGATGACGCCAGCGCGCGCGGTATTGCCGATGGCGACGTGGTCCGCGTCTGGAACCATCGCGGGCAGGTCCTGGCAGGCGCGGTGGTCAGCGAGGGCATCAAGCCGGGGGTGATCTGCATTCATCAGGGGGCATGGCCGGATCTGGATCCTGATAACGACGGGATTTGTAAGAACGGGGCGGTCAACGTGCTGACCAAAGATCTCCCCAGCTCGAAGCTGGGGAATGGCTGCGCGGGAAATACTGCGCTGGCGTGGCTGGAAAAATATCAGGGGCCGGCGCTTACGCTGACGGCGTTTGATCCGCCTGCCAGCTCATAAGCCAGGTCGGGTGTTGGGTATCTTCCTGCCAGGCGCTGTCTTCAATGCGAAAGCCCTGAGCGTGGTAGAAATTCACCGCCCGATTGTTCTTCTGGTAGACCTCGAGACTTAAAGAGGGGTAGCGCTGCTGAACATGTTTTATCAGCGCATGCCCGATCCCTTTGCCCGCAAAGGCCGGATCGACAAACAGCGCGCCGATAAACCGGGATTCCATCACGCTGATAAACCCGCGAAGCTGGCCTTTCTCTTCCCATACCCATGTCTCGGCCGACGGCAGGTAAACCTCTCGCACCACCGCTTTGCTCTCCAGCCAGTATTGCGCATCGATAAAGGGATGGGCGACGGTGGTGCTCTCCAGCCAGAGTGTCAGCAGGGGCTCGACATCGTCATTGAGCCATTTGCGGATCATGTTGACCTCCGGGGTGACAGTGGCAGGCGGTGACGTGATCGTTGACCAGCCCGCAGGCCTGCATAAAGGAGTAACAGATGGTGGTGCCCACGAATTTAAAGCCGCGCTTTTTCAGCGCCTTCGACAGGGCATCTGAGGCTGGCGTAGAGGTGGGGATCTCTGCAAGCGTCGCCGCCTGGGTCACCTGCGGGATGTTATCGACAAAAGACCAGACGAAATCGGAAAAGCGCTCGCCGTTCTCTTCCATCGCCAGATAGGCCCGGGCGTTGCCGATAATGGCTTCGATTTTGCCGCGATGGCGGATAATCCCCGCGTCCAGCACTAACCTGTCGACATCGGCAGAGGTCATCCCGGCGACAAGGACCGGATCAAACTGGTGAAAGGCCTGACGATAGTTTTCCCGTTTTTTAAGCACGGTGATCCAGGATAAACCGGCCTGCTGACCTTCGAGACAGATCATCTCGAATAAATGCTTTCCGTCAGTTTCCGGTACGCCCCACTCTTGATCGTGATAGGCGATATAAAGCGGATCCTGGCTAACCCAGCCACAACGTTGCATCGTTTCTCTCCCTATTTGCTCCTGAAATTACAAAAATTTCAATCGACCCGGCTTGACGTGTCACCTAAAGAGACAATAGTTAATACAGGTTGATACGCAACATCCCTCATGTTGCAACCTGGCCTCAATTAAACAAACACAAATATCGCCGAACTCGGCTCTTCTCTGGAGTCGCTTTGATGATGATAAAAAATATCAGTGGCCGCCATGCCGTGACAGGTATGGCGAGCTTGTTGGCCTGTCTGATTTCAGGCAACACAGCAAACGCCTGGCAACAGGAATATATCGTTTCGGATACAAAAAGTAATACCACCGAGCGTTATACATGGGACGACGATCACCAACCGCGGTATGAGGACATTCTCAAAGAGCGGATCCTCTCCTCGCAGAATACGCCCGGTTTAGCGCTGAATTTACCTGATTCCTCTCCTGTGGAGGCTACCAGCTCAATGAGTGTGGGCTGGAGTATTCCCGTGGCCCGCCGTTTCACGACCGGACCGGTTGCCGCCTGGCACTATGACGGCTCCACGCCCAATATGTACAACGAGTTTGGCGATAGCGTGAACACGCAGTCGCTGATCGACCCGCTGTGGCACGCCAGCGTAAGTACGCTCGGCTGGCGCGTGGATACGCGCGTGGGCGATGTGCGACCGTGGGCGCAAATCAGTTATAACCAGCAGTTCGGTGATAATCAGTGGAAAATGCAGTCCGGCCTGGGACGCCTGGTGCCGTCCACCCAATATGGTAACTGGATGGATGTCACCGTCGGGGCCGATATGCTGATCAATCCTCATATGGCGGCCTATGCCTCGATGTCGCAGGCTGAAAATATGACCACCGGCGAGGATTACCTTTATACCCTCGGCGTCAGCGCCAGGTTCTGAATTAGGCACGTAAATCGCCTGTGCAGCGCCGGAAGCGAGCCTTCTCCGGTGCGGTTCAGACGGTTGTCCAGGCCATTCATTCCTGATTTTCGGCATTTCATTCCACGCCCTCTGCATTTCATGCCGTTTTACCCCTGGTAAGGTAAGGTTTTGGATATCGTTGTCAGCAGTGAATTTCCCTTTTTTCTGCTGCAGGACAACTGCCATGAACACTTCAACTTACAACCGCACCCGCTGGCTGACCCTCTTCGGTACTATCGTGACCCAGTTCGCTCTGGGGTCGGTCTATACCTGGAGCCTGTTTAACAGCGCCCTTTCCGACAAACTCAATGCCCCGATAAGCCAGGTGGCTTTCTCCTTTGGTTTGCTGAGCCTGGGCCTGGCGCTCTCTTCGTCCATCGCCGGTAAATTACAGGAACGCTTCGGCGTGAAGCGCGTCACGATGGCTTCCGGTGTGTTGCTGGGGCTGGGCTTCTTCCTGACCGCCTATTCCAACAATCTGATGATGCTGTGGCTGAGCGCCGGGGTGCTGGTCGGGCTGGCGGATGGTGCAGGCTATCTCTTAACCCTGTCGAACTGTGTGAAATGGTTCCCGGAGCGTAAAGGGCTGATCTCCGCCTTTGCCATCGGTTCTTATGGCCTTGGCAGCCTGGGCTTCAAATTTATCGACAGCCAGTTACTCGCCACCGTCGGCCTTGAAAAGACCTTTATGATCTGGGGCGCAATCGTGCTGGTGATGATCCTGTTTGGCGCTACCCTGATGAAAGATGCGCCGCAGCAGGAGGTGCAGACGGTCAATGGCGTTGTCGAGAATGACTTTACGCTGGCCCAGTCGATGCGTAAGCCGCAGTACTGGATGCTGGCTGTGATGTTCCTGACGGCCTGCATGAGCGGTCTGTATGTGATTGGCGTAGCGAAAGATATCGCCCAGGGGATGGTAAAACTGGATGCGGCAACAGCGGCCAACGCGGTAACCATTATCTCTATCGCCAACCTCTCTGGTCGCCTGGTGCTGGGGATCCTCTCCGATAAAATTGCCCGTATCCGTGTCATTACCCTCGGCCAGGTGGTTTCCCTGGTGGGAATGGCGGCTCTGCTTTTCGCCCCGCTCAACGAAGTGACCTTCTTTGCGGCTATCGCCTGCGTCGCGTTTAACTTCGGCGGCACCATCACCGTCTTCCCGTCGCTGGTCAGTGAGTTCTTCGGCCTGAATAATCTGGCGAAAAACTATGGCGTTATTTATTTAGGTTTTGGTATCGGCAGTATTTGCGGTTCGCTTATTGCTTCGCTGTTCGGCGGTTTTTATGTGACTTTCTGCGTAATATTCGCCTTACTTATCCTGTCTCTGGCCCTGTCCACCACTATTCGCCAGCCGCAGCGTGAAGTGTTGCAACAAGCGCATGCTTGATTAAAACTACCTCTAAGGGCCGGATATTCCGGCCCTTTTTGTTTTTATAAACTGTAAAGAACAGGCCGGTTGTAGGCCATCGGACTTGTTTTTTTGTAAATATTTGCAGGGATCACATTCTCTGCTGCCACTTTTTCTTTTCCCTGTGGTCTACTTACCGCGCTTAAAGACGTTTCTTATAACGTACTCCCAGGCAATGAAATAACCTGTTCACTTTTTGACCAAGAGTGAAGCGGCTCTACTTTACCTTTTTCCAGGTTGCATTAATGAAATATATCAAAGCGATGACGCAACAAAAGCTCAGCTTTTTACTTGCGTTGTACATCGGTCTGTTTATGAATGGCGCGGTTTTTTTCCGTCGGTTTGACGGTTACGCGCAAGACTTTACCGCCTGGAAAGGAATCGCTGCGGTCGTTGAACTGGTTGCTACTGTACTGGTTACCTTCTTTTTACTGCGTTTGCTGTCGCTGTTTGGCCGCCGTGTCTGGCGGGTACTCGCCACGCTGGTGGTGCTGTGCTCGGCAGGTGCCAGCTATTACATGACCTTTATGAACGTGGTGATCGGCTACGGCATTATTGCTTCGGTGATGACCACAGATATCGACCTCTCGAAAGAGGTGGTCGGTTTACACTTTATTCTCTGGCTGGTTTGCGTCAGCATCCTGCCGCTACTGCTTATCTGGAACAACCGCTGCCGCTATACGTTGTTGCGCCAGCTGCGTACCCCCGGACAGCGCACCAGAAGCGCTGCGGTGGTGGTGCTGGCAGGCTTAATGGTCTGGGGACCTATCCGCCTGCTGGATTTACAGCAGAAGAATGTCGAGCGTACCTCCGGCGTGGATATGCCGAGCTATGGCGGCGTGGTGGCGAACTCCTATCTGCCTTCAAACTGGATCTCCGCGCTGGGGTTATACGCCTGGGCGCAGGTGGATGAATCTTCCGACAATAAATCGCTGTTGAATCCGGCGAAGAAATTCACCTATCAGGCGCCTTCGGATCTGGATGACACCTACGTTGTCTTCATTATCGGTGAAACCACGCGCTGGGATCACATGGGCATTCTGGGCTATGAGCGGGATACCACACCGAAACTGGCGCAGGAGAAAAACCTTGTCGCCTTCCGCGGTTACTCCTGCGATACCGCGACCAAACTCTCGTTGCGCTGCATGTTCGTGCGTGAGGGCGGGGCGAGCGATAACCCACAGCGAACGCTGAAAGAGCAGAACGTTTTCTCAGTGCTGCGTCAGTTGGGCTTTACCTCCGACCTCTATGCGATGCAGAGCGAGATGTGGTTCTACAGCAATACCATGGCCAACAACATTGCCTACCGTGAACAGATTGGCGCTGAGCCGCGTAACCGCGGTAAAAGCGTGGACGACATGCTGCTGATCGACGAGATGCAACGCTCGCTGGAGAGCAACCCGAACGGTAAACATCTGATTATCCTGCATACCAAAGGGTCGCACTTTAACTATACCCAGCGTTATCCGCGTAGCTTTGCGAAATGGACGCCGGAGTGTAAAGGCGTGGATAAAGACTGCAGTAAACAGCAGCTGATCAACTCTTACGACAACTCGGTGACCTATGTGGATCACTTTATCGACAGCGTGATTGACCAGCTGCGCGATAAGAAAGCCATTGTTTTCTATGCCGCCGACCACGGTGAGTCGATTAACGAGAAAGAGCACCTGCATGGTACGCCGCGCAAGATGGCCCCGCCGGAGCAGTTCCGCGTACCGATGATGGTGTGGATGTCTGATAAGTATCTGGAGAACCCGGAGAAAGCCAAAATGTTTGCGCATCTTAAAGCGCAGGCGGATATGAAGGTGGCTCGTCGTCATGTGGAACTGTACGACACCATTCTCGGTTGCCTCGGTTACACCTCGCCGGACGGCGGGATTAACGAGAATAACAACTGGTGTAAAGTGCCGGACAGCGCCGCGAAAGCCGCAAAGTAACGGGCCTGGCGACTTTATAGCCGATCGAAAGGCTTTTGCAAAATAAGGGATTGACGGAGGCAGAGCGTAGCAGTAAGATGCGCTCCGCATTCGGCGAGTAGCGCAGCTTGGTAGCGCAACTGGTTTGGGACCAGTGGGTCGGAGGTTCGAATCCTCTCTCGCCGACCACATTCGAAACCCCGCTCTTTGAGCGGGGTTTTTTGCATCTGAAGGTTATGAGGATGAGAACCTCCGGGGCAGGAGGTTCGACTCGAGCGAAGCGAGAGAACGTTGCTTCAGCAACGGCCCGCAGGGCGAGTCACGGAGTGACGAGTTATCCTCTCTCGCCGACCACATTCGAAACCCCGCTCTTTGAGCGGGGTTTTTTGCTTTTATGGGTTACAGTAATACACCCCATCAGAACGTTATTATTCAAAAGTAATTAAAATAGCGGTTACCGCGCTTTCCCCCTGCCTGTTAACGATTATGTGACATATTCCATTGTATTTTTTTATATATGGAATGATCTTTTTTCGCGTTGCTTATACATAACCTCAGCATTTTCCCCTGTGCGTTTTAACGTTCACGGCATTTAGTGCGCAGATAATCGCCATTCTGTAAGAAAATTTACCTCGGTTGAATAAATGTTAATCACTGGTTGTAGCAGAATGCATAGAGAGTTGTGCTGCATCATGGCGGGTAGCATAAATTTCCCTGCTGAAAATAGGCCCCGGTGGTTTTTTTAATCTTTGTTTGCCAATTCTCACACTTAGCGTAAATCCCCGTCACCTGTATTGACGTTTTCACATTCTGTTGACAGATTGTAGGGCACGAGGGGCATTTCAGGGAGGATCTGCGCTGCAACTCAGTCGCTCTTCTGAAAGGAATCTCCATCCCTTATCACGCCTTAGGGCAACACCGACCAGACCGGGTAAAAAAAAATTAAAGGTCAGGCGGAGTAACACAACAAAAACATCACATTGGAGCAGAATAACAATGAGTATTTCCTTGAAGAAGTCAGGGATGCTGAAGCTTGGTCTGAGCCTGGTAGCCATGACTGTCGCAGCAAGCGTACAGGCAAAAACCCTGGTCTACTGTTCTGAAGGCTCGCCGGAAGGCTTTAACCCACAGCTCTTTACCTCTGGTACAACGTACGACGCAAGCTCTGTACCTATCTATAACCGTCTGGTTGAATTCAAAACCGGTACTACGGAAGTTATTCCGGGTCTGGCAGAGAAGTGGGACATCAGCGAAGACGGCAAGACCTACACCTTCCACCTGCGCCCGGGCGTGAAGTGGCAGGACAGCAAAGAATTTAAACCTACGCGCGACTTTAACGCCGACGACGTGGTGTTCTCCTTTGACCGTCAGAAAAATGCCCAGAACCCGTACCACAAAGTATCCGGCGGCAGCTATGAATACTTTGAAGGGATGGGTCTGCCGGATCTGATCAGCGAAATCAAAAAAGTGGACGACAACACCGTTCAGTTCGTGCTGACCCGTCCGGAAGCGCCATTCCTGGCTGACCTGGCTATGGACTTCGCCTCTATTCTCTCTAAAGAGTATGCGGACAACATGCTGAAAGCTGGCACCCCGGAGAAAGTTGACCTGAACCCAATCGGTACCGGTCCGTTCCAGCTGCTGCAGTATCAGAAAGACTCCCGCATTCTTTACAAAGCGTTTGAAGGTTACTGGGGCACCAAGCCGCAGATCGACCGTCTGGTCTTCTCCATCACGCCTGACGCCTCCGTGCGTTACGCCAAGCTGCAGAAGAACGAGTGCCAGGTTATGCCGTACCCGAACCCGGCTGACATCGCGCGCATGAAGCAGGATAAAAACATCAACCTGATGGAGCAGGCGGGTCTGAACGTCGGCTATCTCTCCTTCA
This sequence comes from Leclercia sp. M-A074-M, assembly GCF_965195605.1. Taxonomy (NCBI): domain Bacteria; kingdom Pseudomonadati; phylum Pseudomonadota; class Gammaproteobacteria; order Enterobacterales; family Enterobacteriaceae; genus Leclercia; species Leclercia sp. M-A074-M. The sequence continues at coordinate 228,215 of NZ_CBDAHM010000009.1, forward strand.
ACACCGAGAAGAAACCGTTTGATGACGTGAAAGTGCGTCAGGCGCTGACCTACGCGGTGAACAAAGAAGCGATCATCAAGGCCGTTTATCAGGGCGCTGGCGTTGCCGCGAAGAACCTGATCCCACCAACCATGTGGGGCTACAACGACGACGTTAAGGATTACACCTATGACGTTGAGAAAGCGAAAGCGCTGCTGAAAGAAGCGGGCCAGGATAAAGGCTTTACCGTTGAGCTGTGGGCGATGCCAGTACAGCGTCCTTACAACCCGAACGCGCGCCGTATGGCAGAAATGGTTCAGGCTGACTGGGCGAAAATCGGCGTTCAGGCCAAGATCGTGACCTACGAGTGGGGCGAGTACCTCAAGCGTGCTAAAGCGGGTGAGCACCAGGCTGTGATGATGGGCTGGACCGGTGACAACGGGGATCCGGATAACTTCTTCGCGACCCTGTTCAGCTGCGCCGCGGCGAAAGATGGTTCTAACTACTCTCGCTGGTGCTACAAGCCGTTTGAAGATCTGATTCAGCCGGCGCGTGCCGCAGAAGATCACAACAAGCGTATCGAACTGTACAAACAGGCTCAGGTTGTCATGCATGAGCAGGCGCCAGCGCTGATCGTGGCTCACTCAACCGTGTACGAACCAGTGCGTAAAGAAGTTAAAGGTTATGTGGTTGATCCACTGGGCAAACACCACTTCGAAAACGTCTCTGTTGAATAATTAAAAGCGTAAGGGGTGCGACAGCACCCCATGCCCGGCGGCGCTGCGCTTGCGCGGGCCTACAAATGTAGGCCGGGTAAGCGCAGCGCCACCCGGCAGTAGTTTTGTGAGCAATACAGACGTCGCGCCTCCAGGCGTACGTCATTAGAGAGAATCCGGGTTATGTTGCAGTTCATCCTCCGACGTCTGGGACTTGTTATCCCTACGTTTATCGGTATCACCCTTCTCACCTTCGCTTTCGTCCATATGATCCCCGGTGACCCGGTAATGATTATGGCGGGCGAGCGTGGCATTTCTCCTGAACGTCATGCACAGCTGTTGGCCGAACTGGGGCTGGATAAGCCGATGTGGCAGCAGTACCTCCACTATATCTGGGGTGTGATGCATGGTGATTTGGGCATTTCGCTGAAAAGCCGTCTTCCGGTGTGGGAAGAGTTCGTACCACGTTTTAAAGCGACGCTGGAGCTCGGTGTCTGCGCCATGATTTTTGCCGTCGCCGTTGGTATTCCGGTGGGCGTGCTGGCTGCGGTAAAACGTGGCTCCATCTTTGATCATACTGCCGTTGGCCTGGCGCTGACCGGCTACTCCATGCCTATCTTCTGGTGGGGCATGATGCTGATTATGCTGGTTTCGGTGCAGCTGAACCTGACGCCTGTCTCAGGACGCGTCAGCGATATGGTCTTCCTCGATGACACCAATCCGCTGACCGGCTTTATGCTGATCGACACGGCTATCTGGGGTGAAGAGGGCAACTTTATTGATGCGCTGGCACACATGATCCTGCCTGCGATGGTGCTCGGGACAATCCCGCTGGCGGTCATCGTGCGTATGACCCGTTCGTCGATGCTGGAAGTGCTGGGCGAGGACTACATCCGTACTGCCCGCGCCAAAGGGCTGACCCGTATGCGGGTGATCATCATTCATGCACTGCGCAACGCCATGCTGCCGGTGGTCACGGTTATCGGTCTGCAGGTGGGGACGCTGCTGGCAGGGGCGATTCTGACCGAAACCATCTTCTCCTGGCCGGGCCTGGGCCGCTGGTTGATTGACGCGCTGCAGCGCCGTGACTATCCGGTGGTTCAGGGCGGTGTGTTGCTGGTGGCGACGATGATTATCCTCGTCAACCTGCTGGTCGATTTGCTGTACGGCGTGGTGAACCCGCGTATTCGTCATAAGAAGTAAGGGGCCATCATGTCACAAGTTACTGTAAATAAAGCTGCACCGGTGCCAATGACGCCGATGCAGGAGTTCTGGCACTACTTCAAACGCAACAAAGGCGCGGTGGTAGGGCTGGTATACGTTTCCATCATGATCCTGATCGCCGTGTTTGCGAACGTGCTCGCGCCGCATAACCCGGCGGAGCAGTTCCGTGATGCGCTGCTTGCACCCCCGGTATGGCAGGACGGCGGCACCCTGACGCATCTGCTGGGTACCGATGACGTAGGCCGTGATGTGCTTTCCCGTCTGATGTACGGCGCACGTCTGTCGCTGCTGGTTGGCTGTCTGGTGGTGGTGCTGTCGCTGATCCTCGGCGTGGTGCTGGGCCTGATCGCCGGTTACTTTGGCGGCCTGATTGATAACACCATCATGCGTATCGTCGACATCATGCTGGCTCTGCCAAGCCTGCTGCTGGCGCTGGTGCTGGTGGCGATCTTCGGCCCGTCAATCGGCAACGCCGCGCTGGCCCTGACCTTTGTTGCCCTTCCTCACTACGTGCGATTAACCCGCGCGGCGGTGTTGGTGGAAGTGAACCGTGACTACGTTACCGCCTCTCGCGTGGCGGGCGCTGGCGCGATGCGTCAGATGTTCATCAACATTCTTCCAAACTGCCTTGCGCCGCTGATTGTTCAGGCGTCGCTCGGTTTCTCTAACGCCATTCTCGATATGGCCGCCCTTGGCTTCCTTGGCATGGGTGCGCAGCCGCCAACACCGGAGTGGGGCACCATGCTCTCCGACGTGTTGCAGTTCGCGCAAAGCGCCTGGTGGGTCGTGACCTTCCCGGGTCTGGCGATCCTGCTGACGGTGCTGGCATTTAACCTGATGGGTGATGGTCTGCGTGATGCACTTGATCCCAAACTGAAGCAGTAAGAGGCACGAGATGGCGTTATTAAATGTAGATAAATTATCGGTGCACTTCGGTGACGTAGGCTCCGAGTTTCGCGCCGTAGATCGGGTCAGCTACAGCGTAAATCAGGGTGAAGTGGTCGGCATTGTGGGCGAGTCCGGTTCCGGTAAATCGGTAAGCTCCCTGGCAATCATGGGACTGATTGATTTTCCAGGCCGCGTGATGGCGGAAAACCTGGAATTTAACGGGCAGGATCTGAAGCGCATTTCCGAAAAAGAGCGCCGCAACCTGGTAGGTGCCGAAGTGGCGATGATCTTCCAGGATCCGATGACCAGCCTTAACCCGTGCTACACCGTGGGCTTCCAGATTATGGAAGCCATTAAGGTGCACCAGGGCGGAAACAAGAAAACCCGCCGCCAGCGGGCAATCGATCTGTTGACCCAGGTGGGTATTCCGGACCCGGCCTCGCGTCTGGATGTCTATCCGCACCAGCTCTCCGGCGGGATGAGCCAGCGCGTGATGATCGCCATGGCGATCGCCTGTCGGCCAAAACTGCTGATTGCCGATGAACCGACAACCGCCCTGGACGTGACCATTCAGGCACAGATCATCGAGCTGCTGCTGGAGTTACAGCAGAAAGAGAACATGGCGCTGATCCTGATCACCCATGACCTGGCGTTAGTGGCCGAAGCGGCGCATAAAATCATCGTGATGTATGCCGGGCAGGTTGTGGAAACCGGCAGCTCGCACGATATCTTCCGCGCGCCGCGTCACCCCTATACCCAGGCGCTGCTGCGCGCACTGCCGGAGTTTGCCCAGGATAAGGCGCGCCTGGCGTCACTGCCGGGCGTGGTACCGGGTAAATATGACCGCCCGACCGGCTGTCTGCTGAACCCGCGCTGCCCGTATGCTACGGACAAATGTCGCGTTGACGAGCCGGCGCTTAACACCGTGGACGGCGGCCGCCAGTCTAAATGTCACTACCCACTTGATGACGCCGGGAGGCCGAACTATGAGTACGCATGAGGCCACCATGCAACAGCCCCTGTTGCAGGCTATCGATCTGAAAAAACACTACCCGGTGAAGAAGGGGCTGTTTGCCCCTGAGCGCCTGGTGAAAGCGCTGGACGGCGTCTCCTTTACCCTCGAGCGCGGCAAAACGCTGGCGGTAGTAGGCGAGTCTGGCTGCGGGAAATCCACACTGGGTCGCCTGCTGACCATGATTGAAACCCCGACCGGGGGCGAGCTGTACTATCAAGGGCAGGATCTGCTGAAGCACGATCCCGACGCGCAGAAGCTGCGTCGCCAGAAAATCCAGATTGTCTTCCAGAACCCCTATGGTTCGCTGAACCCGCGTAAAAAAGTGGGGCAGATTCTGGAGGAGCCGCTGCAGATCAACTCCACGCTGAGTAAAGAGCAGCGTCGCGAAAAGGCGCTGGCGATGATGGCGAAAGTGGGGCTTAAGACCGAGCACTACGATCGCTATCCACATATGTTCTCTGGCGGTCAGCGTCAGCGTATCGCTATTGCCCGTGGTCTGATGCTCGATCCGGATGTGGTGATCGCCGATGAACCGGTCTCCGCGCTGGACGTTTCCGTCCGTGCGCAGGTGCTGAACCTGATGATGGATTTGCAGCAGGATTTAGGCCTGTCGTATGTCTTCATCTCGCACGACCTCTCAGTGGTAGAGCATATCGCGGATGAAGTGATGGTGATGTATCTGGGCCGTTGCGTCGAGAAGGGAACCAAGGATCAGATCTTTAATAACCCGCGCCATCCGTATACCCAGGCGTTGCTCTCTGCGACCCCGCGTCTGAACCCGGATGACCGCCGGGAGCGTATTAAGCTGACCGGTGAGCTGCCAAGCCCACTCAATCCGCCGCCGGGGTGTGCATTCAACGCCCGCTGCCGCCGTCGCTTTGGGCCATGTACCCAACTGCAACCGCAGTTGAAAGACTACGGCGGACAACTGGTGGCCTGCTTTGCGGTGGACCAGGACGAAAATGGCGAGAAGCCCCACGCGTAAGTGAAAAAAAACCGGCGAATTCGCCGGTTTTTTTTATTGGTTTGCGGGACGCTATTTCCGTAAACGGATTTGATCGACAGCGTGTTTTTCGCTCTTGGTGAGGATCAGGCTGGCCCGCTCGCGCGTTGGCAGAATGTTCTCTTTCAGGTTCACATAGTTGATCTCATTCCACAGTGCGGTCGCCACATTCACCGCCTCCTCTTTCGAGAGCTGGGCGTAGTTGTGGAAGTAGGAGTCAGGATCGGTGAATGCCCCTTCGCGGAACTTCAGGAAGCGGTTGATGTACCAGCTTTGCAGTAAATCTTCCGGGGCATCGACATAAATAGAGAAGTCGACAAAGTCGGAGACAAAGACATGATGCGGGTCATGAGGATAGTCCATCCCGCTTTGCAGAACGTTTAACCCTTCCAGAATCAAAATGTCCGGCTGGACCACGGTTTTGTCCCCGTCAGGGATACGGTCATAAATCAGGTGCGAATAGACCGGGGCCGTAACGTTCGGCACGCCGGATTTCAGATCCGACACGAATTTCACCAGACGGTGCATATCATAAGAGAGCGGGAAGCCTTTCTTCTTCATCAGACCGCGCTCCTTTAACACCTCGTTAGGGTGCAGGAAGCCGTCGGTGGTGATCAGCTCAACGCTGCGATGCTCTGGCCAGCGGCTCAGCAGCGCCTGCAGTACGCGCGCAGTGGTACTTTTACCCACGGCCACGCTGCCGGCAATACTGATGATATAAGGGATGCGCTGTCCGTTAGTCCCGAGGAACTGTTCCAGCACGGCCTGTCGACGAAGGTTGGAACTGATATAGAAATTCAGCAAACGTGACAGAGGCAAATAAATTTCAGCCACTTCTTCAAGCGACAGGTCTTCGTTTATCCCTTTTAACCGTGCGATTTCGCCTTCCGTTAAGGTCATCGGGACGGAGTCACGCAGAGCAGCCCACTGGCTGCGGCTAAACTGGAGATAAGGCGTCATTAACGTTTGCTCTTTTTTGCTCATAAGCATGCTTGAATGAGCCATCGCATCCCACAACAGAGGCTGGGTAGGGGGGAGTGGCACATCATTGATTAGTTAATTTTGGACAATGGGCAGGAGGTTAACACCAGATGAGCCGAATAATAAGAAAAAAAGTGGCCCCGTGTTGCGTTAAGCGGGAATCGTCACAGACCGGGTTTGAGTCTATTACGGGACAGCATATGGTGAATATTTGCGCGCGTCTGCCTGAAAATACAGCGTTATTCACTCTTCCAGCACAAAATGTGAGCGAAAGAACAATTTATGCAAATTTTTAGTTGCATGACTGCCCATGTCTCCATAGAATGCGCGCTACTTGATGCCGACTTAGCTCAGTAGGTAGAGCAACTGACTTGTAATCAGTAGGTCACCAGTTCGATTCCGGTAGTCGGCACCATCAAGTCCGGTGGGGTTCCCGAGCGGCCAAAGGGAGCAGACTGTAAATCTGCCGTCACAGACTTCGAAGGTTCGAATCCTTCCCCCACCACCACTTTCTGGCAGCGTTAACGCCGCCGGAGTTGGTTGAAAAAATTAACCAGCTCGAACTTAAAAAGAGAGAAATCTCTTTTTTTGTTACAGAAAGAACTGGGTAGCCGAGTTTCAGGATGCGGGCATCGTATAATGGCTATTACCTCAGCCTTCCAAGCTGATGATGCGGGTTCGATTCCCGCTGCCCGCTCCAATACGTGCTGATATGGCTCAGTTGGTAGAGCGCACCCTTGGTAAGGGTGAGGTCCCCAGTTCGACTCTGGGTATCAGCACCACTTCACTTCTCCCTCCCATTTCTCTCTGTTTCAATTTAAATGTATTCAACAGTTCAGGCATTTCGCCTGGTTGATGTGGTGATATCACCGATTTATCCGTGTCTTAGAGGGACAATCGATGTCTAAAGAAAAGTTTGAACGTACAAAACCGCACGTTAACGTCGGTACTATCGGCCACGTTGACCATGGTAAAACAACGCTGACCGCTGCAATCACTACCGTTCTGGCTAAAACCTACGGTGGTTCTGCTCGTGCATTCGACCAGATCGATAACGCACCAGAAGAAAAAGCTCGTGGTATCACCATCAACACTTCTCACGTTGAATA
>NZ_CBDAHM010000010.1:0-131309 GCF_965195605.1 Leclercia sp. M-A074-M
CGCCGATGGTAGTGTGGGGTCTCCCCATGCGAGAGTAGGGAACTGCCAGGCATCAATTAAAGCCGAAAGCCCATCCTCACGGATGGGCTTTTTGCGTTGGGCGTTAAAAAAGCCGGGCGGCGGCTTCGCCTTACCCGGCCTAATACGACCTCATCCATTGTTGAATGAACCCGACGATCTCCTCCGCATTATTGATATCCAGGACCGGTACCTGAAGCGACAGTGAAATATCACTGGCCACCGCAATAACATGCTCATCAAGCGTTAACTCATTAACCTCATGTCCGGTATCGCTGCGAAACAGCAGGATCTTTGCCACCGGTTCATGCTTAAAACCCTCTACCAGGACCAGATCCAGCGTCGAATGATCCATCCGACTGATAAGGTAAGGCAGATCAAGGTCGTTCGCGTCCGGTGTCTCGGTCATTAAGGCCCAACGTTTACTGCTGGCAACAATGGTTTGTGCCGCGCCAGCTCTGCGCAGTTCATAGCTGTCCTTACCAGGAATATCGACATCCATATTGTGATGAGTGTGTTTGATAAGCCCAGGGCGTACACCTCTGGCGCAGAGCGCCGGGATAATGGCTTTTAACAGGGTGGTTTTCCCCGTACCGCTCCAGGCGGCGATCGCTAAAACAGGTATCATTTGTGCCTCTGCATAGTGTCTATCTGTTCGAGAGTATTGATGTTAATAAACGCCTGTTTCATATCGCTAAAATCGACAGAATGTCCGCCAGCTTGTCGCATAAAGACCATCACCCGACGCTCTCCCGCCGCCAGGTAGTTCTTTAATTCCGGCATCAGCTGACGGTGCATTAGCGCAATGGTTGGATGATCGCGTTCGCCGTCATGCGCCCAGACAACCGCTGACGTTTCCCTGTGTTTAACAAAGCGCTCAGCCAGACAATAGGGGATAAACGGTGTATCGCAGGGGCAAAACAGAAACCACTCGGCATCGCACTGCTGCATAACAGAAAGCATCCCCGCCAGCGGCCCCGGGTAATCAGCCAGCGAGTCGGGATAGACGGGGTGTCCACTTTCCCGATAAACGGCGAGGTTTTTGTTAGCACTGATGGCTAGCGTACTCACTTGTTTACTCAGCGTGTGTGCCACGTGCTGCCATAACGGTGTGCCGTTCAACGTCTGCAGGCCCTTATCGACTCCCCCCATGCGGGATGCCTTGCCGCCGGCTAACACCACACCCGTGATCGTGCTTATCTGGCTCAACAATATCGCCTCTTTTATTGTGGGATTGACCCTGCTAACGTGTCACTCTCAATGAAAGGAGTATTACCATGAAATGTAAACGTCTGAATGAAGTTATTGAACTTCTCCAGCCAGCCTGGCAAAAAGAGCCAGAGCTTAACCTCGTGCAATTCTTACAGAAACTGGCGCAGGAGTCAGGTTATGAAGGCGAACTGGCCGACCTTTCCGATGACATCCTGATCTATCACCTGAAAATGCGCGATTCTGGTAAAGATGCTGTCATTCCCGGTATTCAGAAAGATTACGAAGAGGATTTCAAAACAGCCCTGCTGCGCGCACGTGGCGTAATTAAAGAGTAAAAGCTTGTAAGAGGCGCCACCGTAATCGCCGTTAAATGATATCCTCAATCATTCGTATAATTTCCGGATAATCGGATGAACGACCAGGCCTTTACTTTCCAGACCTTACACCCGGATACCATTATGGATGCTCTGTTTGAGCAGGGCATCCGGGTGGACTCAGGTCTGACCCCATTAAACAGCTATGAAAACCGCGTCTACCAGTTTCAGGATGAGGATCGTCAGCGCTTCGTCGTGAAATTTTATCGCCCGCAGCGCTGGTCAGTCGATCAGATCCAGGAAGAGCATCAGTTCGCCCTCGACCTGGTAGCCGATGACGTTCCCGTTGCCGCACCTCTTCAGTTCAATGGTCAGACGCTACTGTCGCACCAGGGTTTTTATTTTGCCGTTTTCCCAAGCCTCGGTGGCCGGCAATTTGAAGCCGATAATATCGATCAGATGGAATGGGTTGCCCGTTATTTAGGGCGCATACATCAGACGGGTAAGAAAAGCGCCTTTACTTCGCGTCCCACAATCGGCATTGCGGAATATCTGCTCGAACCGCGTCAGGTATTTGAAACCTCCACGCTCATCCCCTCAGGGCTGAAAGCTGAATTTCTGGCCGCAACGGATAATTTAATTAACGCCGTCACAGCGCGCTGGGATAACAACGTCAAAACGCTGCGCCTGCACGGTGATTGCCATGCCGGAAATATCCTCTGGCGTGACGGACCATTATTTGTCGACCTCGATGATGCGAGAATGGGACCGGCGATTCAGGATCTCTGGATGCTGCTGAATGGCGATAAGGCTGAGCAGCGGATGCAGCTTGAGACGATTATCGAAGCCTATGAGGAGTTCACCCCTTTTAATTCAGACGAAATTGCATTAATCGAACCTTTACGCGCCATGCGTTTTGTTTATTATCTTGCATGGTTAATCAGGCGTTGGGACGACCCCGCGTTTCCCAGAAACTTCCCGTGGCTTACCGGAGAAGATTACTGGCGTAACCAGATATCCACATTTATTGAACAGGTAAAGGTTCTGCAGGAACCCCCTTTGCAATTAACGCCAATGTATTAATCGAACACATCCAGGAGAGAGTTGATCATGAAAAAAATATGGCTGGCGCTGGCAGGTATGATTCTGGCATTTAGCGCTTCGGCTGCACAGTTCACCGATGGTAAACAGTATATTACCCTCGACAAACCTGTAGCTGGAGAACCTCAGGTACTGGAGTTCTTCTCATTCTATTGCCCGCACTGCTATGAGTTCGAGCAGGTTCTGCATGTTTCCGAGAACGTGAAAAAGAAGCTGCCTGAAGGCACCAAAATGACCAAGTATCACGTTGAGTTCCTTGGCCCGCTGGGCAAAGACTTAACGCAGGCGTGGGCAGTCGCTATGGCCCTGGGCGTGGAAGACAAAATTACTGCAGCGATGTTTGAAGCCGTGCAGAAAACCCAGTCTGTACAGACCACTGCTGATATCCGTAAGGTATTCGTTGATGCAGGCGTTAAGGGTGAAGAATACGATGCAGCCTGGAACAGCTTTGTCGTGAAATCTCTCGTGGCACAGCAGGAAAAAGCGGCCGCCGATCTGCAACTGCGTGGTGTTCCAGCCATGTATGTTAACGGTAAGTACCAGCTGAATATGCAGGGGATGGATACCAGCAGCATGGACATCTTCGTGCAGCAGTATGCCGACACCGTGAAGTATCTGGTTGAGAAGAAGTAATAAAGAAAACGCCGGTCAATGACCGGCGTTGTTGTATTGGGCTTTAATCCTGTCGATTAGCACGTCTTTTTCCGTCCACAACGTATTCAGCCAGAGTTGGAAACGTCGCTTAAAGTTCTTATCGTTAACATAGTCCCCATGTAGCTCTTCTGCCACAGGCACCAGATCAATACGCACCACAATCCGGGTTAACTTGCCGCTGAGCATATCGTAAAACGGCGTCCTGTCGTTTTCCGGATAACAGAGCGTCACGTCCAGTAATTTGTCGAACTGTTGGCCCAGTACGTTAAGCGCCATGGCGATCCCCGCCGCTTTTGGCGGCAGCAGGTTGCTGTACGGTGAGCGGGTTTGCTGCTTTTTCTCTTCGGTAAAGCGAGAGCCTTCCACAAAATTGACGATGGTGGTGGGGTGCGCGCGAAACTTCTCGCAGGAGCGGCGTGTCGTTTCAACATCTTTGCCGCGGCGTTCAGGATGGCGGATCAGATAGCTACGGGAATAGCGCTTCATAAACGGCATATCCAGCGCCCAACAGGCCAGCCCAATAAAGGGTACCCAGGCGAGCTGCTGTTTAAGGAAGTACTTATTCATGGGAATGTGTTTGCGGAACAGTACGCATAACACCACGATATCGGCCCAGCTATGGTGGTTGCAGATAAGCAAATACCAGTTTTTCTTGTTAAGTCCTTCCAGACCCTGAACATCCCATTTCAGATGTGGATTAAGACGCAGAAGCACCGCCAGGCCTTCACACCAGCAGTACATCATAACGTTACAGAATGCAGATACGGCACGCCAGACAACGGGGATCGGTAATAGCAGTTTAATTATTCCGGCGATGATGATCGGCACAGAACAGGCGATGGTGACCAGAATAGTTAATGCGATACTTAAGAAGAGGGTGATCGCAGCCAGGAGTCTAGACATGATGAATTTTTTCAGGTAGTTAGCTATGGATGGCGCCTGATAAACAGGCACCGGGCGCTGATTTTACCAGAAAACGGCTAAAGGATGGCGCTTTAACTTGGCGGGCAAGCTGATTTGTATGCGCTGTGGAGAAAAATCCTGTTATGCCGATCCTGCGTGGCTTATATCCACATGGAGTAAATTGTCATCAACCGAAAATATGAGATCGTGATCAAATCACAAGTTATTGATTAATAAGTTTAATAATTATCTCATCGATCCTCATTAAGCACATTTAATCCAGGTTACAGAAAATATTCACAAACTTATCCACAGTTTTAATTTGCGAGCGATCCTCAGGATCACAAAATCTTTGGCTGTATTGGCCGTGAAAAACTGATGTTTTCATCCTTCTGTGGCATCCTTTATTCATAAATTACTTAAAGGCACGGACATTATGGTTCAGATCCCCGAAAATCCGCTTATTCTCGTCGACGGCTCGTCTTACCTCTATCGGGCATATCACGCATTTCCTCCGCTGACCAACAGCGCAGGAGAGCCTACGGGCGCAATGTATGGTGTGCTGAACATGCTGCGTAGCCTGATCATGCAGTATCAGCCAAGCCATGCCGCCGTGGTCTTCGATGCGAAAGGCAAAACTTTCCGGGATGAGCTGTTCGAGCATTACAAATCTCATCGTCCGCCGATGCCGGACGATCTGCGCGCGCAAATTGAGCCTCTGCATAAGATGGTAAAAGCGATGGGGCTGCCTTTGATGGCCGTCTCGGGCGTTGAAGCGGACGATGTTATCGGTACGCTGGCGCGTGAAGCAGAGAAAATGGGCCGCCCGGTCCTGATCAGCACCGGCGATAAAGACATGGCTCAGCTGGTCACGCCGGGGATCACCCTGATTAACACCATGACCAATACCATTCTTGGGCCGGAAGAGGTCGTCGCTAAGTATGGCGTGCCGCCGGAACTGATCATCGACTTCCTCGCGCTGATGGGTGACTCCTCCGATAACATTCCTGGCGTACCGGGCGTGGGCGAAAAGACGGCCCAGGCGCTGCTGCAAGGTCTGGGCGGGCTGGATACGCTGTATAGCGAGCAGGATAAAATCGCCGGGCTGACCTTCCGCGGTGCCAAAACCATGGCCGCTAAGCTTGAGCAGAACAAAGAGGTGGCCTACCTCTCTTATCAGCTGGCAACCATCAAAACAGACGTCGAGCTGGATCTGACCTGTGAACAGCTTGAAGTGCAGCAACCTGCCGTTGAAGAGCTGCTAGGCCTGTTTAAGCAGTACGAGTTCAAACGCTGGATAACCGATGTCGAAGCGGGGAAATGGCTGCAGGCGAAAGGGGCTAAACCAGCAGCTAAGCCAAAAGAGACCCTGGTGATCGATGCAGAAGAGGAGCCGGAAGAAGAAGCCAGCGTGCTCTCTTCTGAGCATTACGAAACCATTCTGGATGAAGCGCAGCTGCAACGCTGGATTGAAAAGCTACAGCAGGCACCGGTATTCGCTTTCGATACCGAAACCGACAGCCTCGATAATGTCTCCGCCAATATGGTGGGCCTGTCATTTGCCACAGAGCCGGGCGTTGCCGCCTATGTGCCGGTTGCCCACGACTATCTGGACGCGCCAGAGCAGCTTACCCGTGAGCGCGTGCTCGAACTCCTTAAGCCGATCCTTGAAGATGAAAAAGCGCTGAAGGTAGGGCAAAACCTGAAGTTCGATCGCGGTATCCTGCAAAACTACGGTATCGAACTGCGCGGCATTGCGTTCGATACCATGCTGGAGTCCTATATCCTCGACAGCGTCGCCGGTCGTCACGATATGGATTCGCTCTCCGACCGCTGGCTGAAGCATAAAACCGTCACCTTTGAGCAGATCGCCGGTAAGGGCAAGAATCAGCTGACCTTTAACCAGATCGCCCTGGAAGAGGCGGGGCACTATGCGGCAGAAGACGCTGACGTCACGCTGCAACTGCATTTAAAGATGTGGCCGAAGCTGCAAAAACACGCCGGGCCGCTGAACGTGTTCCAGAATATCGAGATGCCGCTGGTGCCGGTTCTGTCCCGCATCGAGCGCAATGGCGTGAAAATCGATCCGGCTGTGTTGCATAAGCACTCAGAAGAGATCGCCCTGCGTCTGCACGAGCTGGAACAAAAAGCGCATGAGATCGCCGGCGAGCCCTTTAACCTCTCGTCCACTAAACAGCTGCAGACCATCCTGTTTGAAAAGCAGGGTATCAAGCCGCTGAAGAAAACGCCGGGCGGCGCGCCGTCCACCTCTGAAGAGGTACTTGAGGAGCTGGCGCTGGACTATCCTCTGCCAAAAGTGATCCTTCAGTATCGTGGGCTGGCAAAGCTAAAATCGACCTACACCGATAAGCTGCCGTTGATGATCAACCCAAAAACGGGCCGCGTACACACCTCTTACCATCAGGCGGTAGCGGCTACCGGGCGACTCTCCTCAACCGATCCTAACCTGCAAAACATTCCGGTGCGTAATGAAGAAGGGCGCCGTATCCGTCAGGCGTTTATTGCGCCAGAGGATTACGTCATTGTCTCTGCTGACTATTCACAGATTGAGCTGCGCATCATGGCGCACCTCTCCCGGGATAAAGGGCTGTTGACCGCCTTTGCTGAAGGGCAGGATATTCACCGGGCCACGGCAGCCGAAGTGTTTGGTATGCCGCTGGAGAGCGTCACCGGGGAACAGCGCCGCAGCGCGAAGGCGATCAACTTTGGTCTTATCTACGGCATGAGCGCCTTTGGCCTCTCCCGCCAGCTCAATATTCCGCGCAAAGAGTCGCAGAAGTATATGGATCTCTATTTCGAGCGCTACCCGGGCGTGCTGCAATATATGGAGAACACGCGCGCCCAGGCAAAAGAAAAAGGCTATGTCGAAACCCTGGAAGGGCGTCGCCTCTATCTGCCGGACATCAAATCCAGTAATGCGGCCCGCCGTGCCGGTGCCGAACGTGCGGCAATCAACGCCCCGATGCAGGGGACGGCGGCAGATATCATCAAACGTGCAATGATCGCCGTTGACGCCTGGCTGGAGAAAGAGCAGCCGCGGGTGCGGATGATCATGCAGGTACACGATGAACTGGTGTTTGAGGTGCATAAAGACGATCTGGAGCCGGTCTCGAAAAAGATCCATGAACTGATGGAGAACAGCGTCAAACTGGATGTGCCGTTGCTGGTGGAAGTCGGCCAGGGAGAAAACTGGGATCAGGCTCACTAACGCTTTCTGGGATATGAACACTTTCTGTAAGTAAGCAACATATCCATGAACGTTTTGTGACGATCATTAGAATTCCCTATGTAAAGAATGAAAAAAAACTACAAAAAGTGCTTTGTCTGTAGTTCAAAAAAGGGTAGAGTTATCCACGTAGGGTACAGAGGTAAGATGTTCTATCTTTCAGACCTTTTACTTCACGTAATCGGATTTGGCTGAATATTTTAGCCGCCCCAGTCAGTAATGACTGGGGCGTTTTTTATTGCGGCAAAGAAAAGGTCAGCGCAAAAAAAAGCGCGGACATCGCCGCGCTCATCTTTACTCATCCGCTTCTGACGCGGGTTCCAGCTCGCTGTACCAGATATCCAGTTTCTCACGCAGTTTGTCCACGCCTTGCTTCTTCAGCGAAGAAAACGCCTCTACCTGGATGTCGCCGTTAAACGCCAGCACGGCTTCACGCACCATATTCACCTGCGCTTTACGCGCGCCGCTGGCCAGCTTGTCGGCTTTAGTGAGCAGTACCAGCACCTGGATCCCGCTCTCTACGGCCCAGTGGATCATCTGCTGATCGAGATCTTTAAGCGGATGACGAATATCCATCAGGACGACCAGGCCCTTCAGACACAGACGTTTTTCAAGATATTCCCCCAGCGCGCGCTGCCACTTGAGTTTCATCTCTTCCGGAACTTCTGCATAGCCGTAGCCTGGTAAATCCACCAGGCGCTTGCCCGGTGCGACTTCAAACAGGTTAATCAGCTGGGTGCGGCCAGGCGTTTTAGAGGTACGCGCCAGGCTTTTCTGATTGGTCAGGGTATTCAGAGCGCTGGATTTCCCCGCGTTGGACCGGCCAGCAAATGCCACTTCAAGACCCGTATCGGCGGGTAAATGGCGAATATCAGGCGCACTGAGGAGAAAATGCGTCTGGTGATAATTCAGGTTGGTCACGTGGTTGTCTCCAGAAATTCGTAACGTTGGGGGGATTATACCTGAACAGAGAGAAAAGGCTTTTCCCATCGGCAACCCGGCTGTAAGTAAAAACCCTGAGCTTTGTGAGAGATCTGCCATTTTTACTATGGGATATTTAAGAAAAATCGCAGCGCATTAAAAAATCAAAACGATTAAAATCAACCTATTAACTTTTAGTCTTAGTCTGAAATACTCGGTAAAAGTGCGTTTGTGGCTTGTGCGTTTAGCCGGAAACGGTAAAGTAGCGTTCAACGGCGAGGATGCCGACAGGAGCCAGACTTAAGGATTAGGGTCAGGAGCGCCAGGAGGCGAAGACACAGGAAAGTCAGGAAGACGTACGCCTTGGAGGCGTTACAAAGGGAAATGGAACCTATCACGGACGGTACCTGCTAATGGATAGACAGGGTGAGTCGTAAGCAAACAGGGATTGTCAGACCCGTAATGGGTTGTGAGTCAGGAAAAAAGGCGACAGATTGCTCTGTCGCCTTTTTTCTTTGCTTGCTTTCTGCTAGATTTCGCCGCAATTCTATACTCAAGAAAACGACTTTAAGACAAAACACATGAAAAAACCGACCTCCGCTGCAGGCGCTAAACGTCCTGCTAAAGCACGCCGCAAAACGCGCGAAGAACTGAATCAGGAAGCGCGCGATCGCAAACGCGAGAAAAAACATCGTGGTCATGCTGCGGGTAGCCGCGCGAGTGGCGGTACTTCGGGCGCGTCTGCGAATAACAAGCAGCAGAAAGACCCGCGTATCGGCAGTAAAAAACCGGTTCCATTAGGCGTGACCGATGCCCCGGTCACCAGGCAGCACAAACCGAAGAGCGAGAAACCTATGCTTTCACCGCAGGCTGAGCTGGATTTGCTGGAGAATGATGAGCGCCTGGACGCGCTGCTGGAACGTCTTGAAGAGGGCGAAACCCTGAATGCCGAAGAGCAGTCATGGCTAGATGCCAAACTGGATCGCATCGATGAACTGATGCAGAAGCTTGGCCTCTCTTACGACGATGAAGACGAAGAGGAAGAAGAAGAGAAACAGGAAGACATGATGCGCCTGTTGAAAGGTGGAAACTAACATTTGCACCCGGCAGGTTCTATTGTCCTGCTAATAACCCTTCCGGTTATATGTTATCTGGTGTGGTTATTCGTTAAACTACGGCGGTTGTCGCGGCGACAGAAGTGGCTGCGCACCCGATTCATGGCCCGCACAGGGGGCAGAACGGGCCGCCGTATACGAACGCGACACCAACGGAAGGAGTGAGCATGTCTGTAGCAACCATCGACTGGGATCTGGCCCTGATCCAGAAATATAACTATTCCGGGCCGCGTTATACCTCGTATCCCACTGCGCTGGAGTTTTCCGACACGTTCGGTCAAACCCAGTTTCAGCAGGCGGTAGCGCGTTATCCTGACCGCCCGCTCTCTCTGTATGTTCATATCCCGTTCTGCCACAAGCTCTGCTATTTCTGTGGCTGCAACAAAATTGTGACCCGCCAGCAGCACAAGGCGGATCACTATCTGGATGCGCTTGAGCAGGAGATCCTGCACCGCGCGCCGCAGTTCGCCGGTCGTCACGTCAGCCAGCTCCACTGGGGCGGCGGTACGCCGACCTACCTGAATAAAGCGCAGATCAGCCGTCTGATGACCCTGCTGCGGAATAACTTCCGCTTCAATGGCGATGCTGAAATCTCTATCGAAGTAGACCCGCGGGAAATCGAGCTGGATGTGCTCGATCATCTGCGTGCCGAAGGGTTTAACCGCCTGAGTATGGGCGTGCAGGACTTTAATAAAGAGGTCCAGCGGCTGGTCAACCGTGAGCAGGATGAAGAGTTCATCTTTGCTCTGTTAAATCATGCCCGGGAGATTGGTTTCACCTCCACCAACATCGATCTGATTTATGGCCTGCCGAAGCAGACGCCAGACAGTTTCGCCTACACGTTGAAGCGCGTGGCGGAACTCAACCCGGACCGCCTGAGCGTCTTCAACTATGCGCATCTGCCGACGCTGTTTGCTGCCCAACGCAAAATCAAAGATGCCGATCTGCCATCCGCGCAGCAAAAACTGGATATCCTGCAGGAAACCATCACATCGTTAACCCAGACCGGCTACCAGTTCATCGGCATGGATCACTTTGCCCGACCGGATGACGAGCTGGCGATTGCCCAGCGAGAAGGCGTTCTGCATCGTAACTTCCAGGGTTACACCACCCAGGGCGATACGGACCTGCTGGGGATGGGCGTGTCGGCCATCAGCATGATTGGCGACTGCTATGCGCAAAACCAGAAAGAGCTGAAGCTCTACTATCAGCAGGTGGATGAGACCGGCAACGCGCTGTGGCGCGGCATCGCGTTAACCCGCGACGACTGTATTCGCCGGGACGTGATCAAGGCGCTAATCTGTAACTTCCGTCTCGACTTCCGCGCGGTGGAAGCGCAGTGGGATCTCGTTTTTAAAGATTACTTTGCGGAAGATATAAAGCTGCTGGCGCCGCTGGCGAAAGATGGGCTGGTGGAGGTGACGGAGAGTGCGATTGAAGTTACGCCGAAAGGGCGTTTGTTGATTCGTAATATCTGTATGTGCTTCGATGCCTATCTGCGGCAGAAAGCCCGTATGCAGCAGTTCTCGCGGGTGATTTAAGCCGCATTACCGGGTGGCGGCTTCGCCTTACCCGGCCTACATTTCGCGCTTTCGTAGGCCGGGTAAGCGAAGTGCTAGCTAAACAACCCCACCAGCGCCGCACACAACACAGCTGCAATGGCCGTTTGTGGTGTATGTCCCGCTGCTGCGCTGGCTTCAAGGCCGCCAGACAACAAATTCACGATCGATTCCAGCATGATGACCCCCCCATTTTCCGGGCAAGATCATACTCAACTCATCAGTACAGTAAAGCGCAAAATAGCATCACTTTGCGCTTAATTAACTCTCTTTACACAGGGGGGAGGCGATCACTCCATCCCCAGTTCTTTTAACTTACGCGTCAGGGTATTGCGCCCCCAGCCGAGCAGGCGTGCCGCCTCCTGCTTGTGGCCCTGGGTATGGCGCAGCGCGGTGGTCAGCAGCGTGCGCTCCATTTCGGGCTGCGCCTCGGAGAGCAGGTCCTGATGACCGGAGCGCAACGCGCGATCGGCCCACTGCGCCAGCAGTGTCGCCCAGCTGTCGGGCAGGCTCTGGCCGGTGCTGCTTTCCGGAACGTGGGTTTCGAAAAGCTCGGGTGGGAGATCCTGAATCAACACCTCCTGGCCGGCAGCCATCACCGTCAGCCAGCGGCAGGTATTTTCCAGCTGACGCACGTTACCCGGCCAGGCCAGACGCGTCAGCGCCGCTTCGGTTTCCGGGTGCAGCAGCTTGGCTTCCACGCCCAGTTCCCGGGCGGCATCCTGCAGGAAATGACGCGCCAGGCGCGGGATATCTTCCCGGCGCTCACGCAGCGGCGGCAGGTGTACGCGAATGACGTTCAGGCGGTGGAACAGGTCTTCACGGAATTTGCCCTCCTGGACGCGCAGCTCCAGGTTCTGGTGGGTGGCGGCGATAATACGCACATCCACTTTGACCGGGGCGTAGCCGCCCACGCGGTAAAACTGGCCGTCCGCCAGCACGCGCAGCAGACGTGTCTGAACGTCGAGAGGCATATCACCGATCTCATCCAGGAACAGCGTCCCGCCGTCGGCCTGCTCAAAGCGACCCTGACGGATGGTGTTAGCGCCGGTAAAGGCCCCTTTTTCATGGCCGAACAGCTCGGACTCAATCAAATCCTTGGGGATCGCCGCCATATTCAGGGCGATAAACGGGGCTTTGACGCGCGGGCTGTGGCGATGCAGGGCATGCGCGACCAGCTCTTTCCCTGTGCCTGACTCGCCGTTAATCAGCACGCTGATGGAGGAGCGTGACAGGCGACCAATGATGCGAAACACATCCTGCATCGCCGGCGCTTCACCAATGATATCGGTGGTAGGCCCGAAAACCGGGGCATTACGCGGCTGCTGCTGTTCCTGATAGTGGCTAATGGCGCGTTCAACCAGCGCCACCGCTTCGTCAATATCGAACGGTTTTGGCAGATAATCGAACGCCCCCTGCTGGTAAGCGCTGACGGCGGCGTCCAGATCGGAGTGGGCGGTCATTATGATGACCGGAAGCATCGGATGACGCTGCTTGATCTGTTTTAACAGCGCGAGCCCATCCATTCCCGGCATACGGATATCGGACAGCAGCACATCCGGGGTTTTGGTGGTGAGTGCATCAAGCACATCGGCACCGCTCTCAAAAGCGGTGCAGCTTAAACCTGCTCCGGTAAGCGCCCGTTCAAGCACCCAGCGGATGGAGCTATCGTCATCAACTACCCAGACTATCCCTCGTTGCATAACCTAACCCTCTATTTCCTGATTGGCAGGTAAACCGAAAACTCGGTATGACCCGGCCAACTGGTAAATTCAATTTTGCCGGAATGCTGATCTATCAAATTACGGGCAATCGATAAGCCAAGCCCGGTCCCGCCTTCACGGCCGCTGACCATCGGGTAAAACAGCGTGTCCTGTAAATGGGAAGGAATGCCCGGACCGTTATCTTCCACATCAATGCGGGCCGCCAGACGGTAGCGTGTGCCGTGCAGGGTGAGCTGAAAGGCGGTGCGGGTACGCAGAATAATCTCTCCGCCTTCCGCCCCCAGCGCCTGCAGGGCGTTGCGCACGATATTCAGTAAAACCTGTTCAATCTGGTCGGGATCGTGCGGCAGTTCCGGCAGGCTGGGATCGTAATCCCGAATTAACCTGACGTTATCCGGCAGTTCCATCGACACCAGCTTGACGACGCGCTCCGCCACTTTGTGAATGCTTTCGGTGACATGCATCCCGGGTTGCTGCGGTCCCAGCAGGCGATCCACCAGGTTCCGCAGGCGGTCGGCCTGTTCAATGATGACGTTGGTGTATTCCGCCAGCGCCGGGTCGGGCAGGGCTTTGGTGAGCAGCTGCGCCGCGCCGCGCAGGCCGCCGAGCGGATTTTTGATCTCATGGGCGAGGCCGCGCACCAGATCGCGGGCGGCAATCTGCTGAGCATGCTGGAGCTGCTCCTGACTCAGGCGACGCTGGTTATCCATCGGCGCCATCTCCAGCAGAATGAGCCCTTCCGGCAGCCGCTGCGCGGTCAGCGACAGAATATGCGAGCGTCCGTCGATCACCAGCGTCACTTCGTTATCGGTAAAACCTTGCCCCGCCTGCAGACTCTCCTGCATCAGGCCGATATTCAGGGAAAAATAACTCAACAGCTCGGGCAGCGGCGCGCCAAACAGTTTGCGTGAACTTTGCGCCAGTAACTGCTGGGCCGCGGGATTGGCGTAATGCACCGCCAGATCGTCATCGACCAGTAAAATGCTGTTGATAAGAGAATTGAGGATCTGCCCAGCATCGGGCAGCGTGCCAGTTGCCATTCAGCAGTCTCCTGGAGTTGTTTGCACTATTTTAGTGCAGTATAGCGTTTTTACGGCGAAAAACGCGTCAGATCAGCTTGTTGGCGGTGAAAAAAGCCCATCCGAAGATGGGCTGAAAAGTTTCCACGGCAACAAAAAAAACGGCTATCAATCTCGCGCGGAAAAGGCCGCGCGACAGGGATTGAAGATTAGACGCTGTAGTACAGTTCGAACTCAACCGGGTGCGGCGTCATGCGAACGCGGTCGTTCTCTTCCATACGCAGTGCGATGTAAGCATCGATCGCTTCGTCAGTGAACACGCCGCCCGCAGTCAGGAACTCGCGGTCTGCGTCCAGCGCCAACAGGGCTTCTTCCAGAGAACCGGCAACCTGTGGGATCTCTTTCGCTTCTTCTGGCGGCAGGTCGTACAGGTTTTTGTCCATCGCTTCGCCCGGGTGGATCTTGTTCTTGATACCGTCCAGACCCGCCATCAGCAGTGCTGCGAAGCACAGGTATGGGTTAGCAGCTGGGTCCGGGAAGCGCACTTCGATACGACGTGCTTTCGGAGAAGCTACCACCGGAATACGGATAGAAGCAGAACGGTTACGGGCAGAGTAGGCCAGCATTACTGGCGCTTCGTAGCCTGGGACCAGACGCTTGTAGGAGTTAGTAGTTGGGTTCGCCAGGGCGTTGATCGCTTTAGCGTGTTTGATAACACCACCGATGTAGTGCAGTGCCTGCTCGGACAGACCCGCATACTTGTCGCCAGCGAACAGGTTAGTCCCGTTCTTGGACAGGGACATGTGGCAGTGCATACCGGAACCGTTGTCGCCAAACATTGGTTTTGGCATGAAGGTCGCGGTTTTACCGAAGCGGTGCGCAACGTTGTGAACAACGTATTTGTAGATCTGAATTTCGTCCGCTTTCTTGGTCATGGTGTTGAAACGGGTGGCGATTTCGTTCTGGCCAGCAGTTGCAACTTCATGGTGATGGGCTTCAACAACCAGACCCATCTCTTCCATAATCAGACACATGGTAGAACGGATGTCCTGGGAAGAGTCAACCGGTGGAACCGGGAAGTAACCGCCTTTAACGGCTGGACGGTGACCTTTGTTACCGCCTTCGTATTTGGTGGAGGAGTTCCATGCGCCTTCGATATCATCGATAGCAACGTGGGAACCGGAAGTGGTCGCACCAAAACGGATGTCGTCGAACAGGAAGAACTCTGGCTCTGGCCCGAACAGAACGGTGTCTGCGATGCCGGTGGAGCGCAGATACTCTTCAGCGCGTTTAGCGATAGAGCGTGGGTCGCGGTCGTAACCCTGCAGGGTGCCTGGCTCAAGAATATCGCAACGGATGATCAGGGTAGACTCTTCGAAGAACGGGTCAATGAGGGCAGTAGATGCGTCAGGCATCAGAACCATGTCGGATTCGTTGATACCTTTCCAGCCACCAATGGAGGAGCCGTCAAACATTTTGCCTTCTTCAAAGAATTCGGCATTCACCTGATGAGCAGGAATAGTGACGTGCTGTTCTTTACCTTTGGTATCGGTGAAGCGCAGATCAACAAACTTCACTTCATGTTCGTTCAGCATCGTCAAAACGTGTTCAGCGGACATACTTAACTCTCCAGATTGGTCATTGTCGTCGTGGTAACGAGGTCTTCAAATTCTGTATAAGGCAGGCGGTGGTGCCTTTTGTTGCCGTATTTTTTATAAAGCGAAATCTGTGCCAACTTTTAAAACACCCCAAAAAGGCGCTATCATGCGCACCGTAGTGCAAAAGGGCTGCACCACGGTGGTTTTGTTGCACCATTATAGTGCTTCAATGTGAACATTGAGCACCATATTGGTGCAATTTACGTTAAAGTGCCCTTTTACCGCTCCGTGAAAGCGATCACAAAGCATCTCTGCGATACTTGTTTGCGGGGGATGTTTGTGATCCTGTTTTGTAGTGCGATTAATCCGTGTACAATAACGCGCTATTTCTAATGCCTGAGGCAAAGTTGTGATCGAAAATCTGCGTAATATCGCCATCATCGCGCACGTTGACCATGGTAAAACTACCCTGGTTGATAAGCTGCTGCAGCAATCCGGTACGTTCGATGCGCGTGCCGAAACTCAAGAACGCGTGATGGACTCCAACGATTTGGAGAAAGAGCGTGGGATTACCATCCTCGCTAAAAACACCGCGATCAAATGGAATGACTACCGTATCAACATCGTTGATACCCCAGGGCACGCCGACTTCGGTGGTGAAGTTGAGCGCGTGATGTCCATGGTGGATTCCGTGCTGCTGGTGGTTGACGCATTTGACGGCCCAATGCCGCAGACGCGCTTCGTAACCAAAAAAGCATTCGCCCATGGCCTGAAGCCAATCGTGGTAATCAACAAAGTTGACCGTCCTGGCGCGCGTCCTGACTGGGTTGTTGATCAGGTCTTCGACCTGTTCGTTAACCTGGATGCGACCGACGAACAGCTGGACTTCCCGATCGTTTATGCGTCTGCGCTGAACGGTATCGCTGGTCTGGACCACGAAGACATGGCTGAAGACATGACCCCGCTGTACCAGGCGATTGTTGACCATGTTCCGGCACCAAACGTCGATCTCGACGGTACCCTGCAGATGCAGATCTCTCAGCTGGACTACAACAACTACGTTGGTGTAATCGGCATTGGTCGTATCAAGCGCGGTAAAGTGAAGCCAAACCAGCAGGTCACTATCATCGATAGCGAAGGTAAAACCCGTAACGGTAAAGTCGGTAAAGTGCTGACTCACCTGGGCCTTGAGCGTATCGAGAGCGACATTGCGGAAGCTGGCGACATCATCGCTATCACCGGTCTGGGCGAGCTGAACATCTCTGACACCATCTGCGACCCGCAGAATGTGGAAGCGCTGCCAGCGCTGTCTGTTGATGAGCCGACCGTAACCATGTTCTTCAACGTCAACACCTCTCCGTTCTGTGGTAAAGAAGGTAAGTTCGTTACCTCTCGTCAGATCCTTGACCGCCTGAACAAAGAGCTGGTGCACAACGTTGCGCTGCGCGTTGAAGAAACCGAAGACGCTGATGCATTCCGCGTTTCTGGTCGTGGTGAGCTGCACCTGTCTGTTCTGATCGAAAACATGCGTCGTGAAGGTTTCGAAATGGCGGTTTCCCGTCCGAAAGTTATCTTCCGTGAAATCGATGGCCGTAAACAAGAGCCATTCGAGAACGTGACGCTGGACGTTGAAGAGCAGCATCAGGGTTCTGTAATGCAGGCTCTGGGTGAGCGTAAAGGCGACCTGAAAAACATGAATCCAGATGGCAAAGGCCGCGTACGTCTCGACTACGTGATCCCAAGCCGTGGCCTGATCGGCTTCCGTTCTGAGTTCATGACCATGACTTCCGGTACCGGTCTGCTGTACTCCACCTTCAGCCACTACGACGACGTCCGTCCGGGCGAAGTGGGCCAGCGTAACAACGGCGTTCTGATCTCCAACGGTCAGGGTAAAGCGGTTGCGTTCGCCCTGTTCAGCCTGCAGGATCGCGGTAAGCTGTTCCTGGGTCACGGTGCAGAAGTTTACGAAGGCCAGATCATCGGTATTCACAGCCGTTCTAACGACCTGACGGTAAACTGCCTGACCGGTAAGAAACTGACCAACATGCGTGCGTCCGGTACTGACGAAGCAACGGTTCTGGTTCCACCGGTTAAGATGACGCTGGAGCAGGCTCTGGAATTCATCGATGACGACGAACTGGTAGAAGTAACACCACAGTCTATCCGTATCCGTAAACGTCACCTGACTGAAAACGATCGTAAACGTGCAATGCGCGGTTCAAAAGAAGATTAATACAGTCAGTCTGTAGGCCGGGTAAGCGCATGCGCCTCCCGGCAGGTAAAAAGCCGCTGAGCGATCAGCGGCTTTTTTATTAGAACGCGTACCGCACGCCCAGACGGATTCGGTACTGCTCGCGGTTGTAATCATTCCATCTGTCCAGCCACTGGAGTTCGAGGTACGGCAGCCAGTTTCTGTCGATTTTATAGCTGAACTCGTTCGTTATTTCCCAGTGGTGATCTTTGCCATTCTTACTGTGGTAATCATTTACCCGCTGGAAAAAGTGCGGCTCAAAGGTGTAGAAAAACGCATCCGTCACTTTAAAATTCCAGTAGTTAGCAAACTCGTGCGTGTCGTTCTTATCCATCTGCCCGTTATAGTCCGGCGTATCGTAATTGTTGTGGTTATAGCGATAGCGGAACGTCAGATTGAACCCATCCGTAAATTTGTAGTTGGTATCTAAATAAACAGCGCCGCCCGACCCTGCGCTGCTGTCGTTAATTAAACCGCCCGGCTGGAAAGTGAGTTTGTCGGTGGGTTTAAAGAGCGGATACCACCCCTCTATTTCGTTATAGCTGTGCTTAAGCTCATCCCATTTCCCCACGTTATAAGCGTTGGTGAACATCAGCCCCGCGCCCATATCGAAGTTATAGCCGGCTCGCAGGATCACCTCATGTAGCTCGGAGGCCGTATTGTATGCTTCTCGTGTTTCGACATACGCCCCGGCAAATACCGGGCAGGAGACAGACGACACGATCAGTACAGTAATGATTCTTTTCATAACTTATCCATGTAACAGATAAAGAAAGGCCACCCCTCCCATAGAGAGGGAAGGGATTAATGGCCGGATTTATTGTTATAAAGTGACTGCTGACGCTTTATCGTTGGTGGTTATCTCAGGGGTATTCGCTGATGGTTTTTTTCGTTTTGCAATCTCCTCAATAATAAAGGCGAAGCGCGCTTCGTTGAGTTTATAAAAGAGTCCCATCGTGATGGCGGCGATAATCGCCAGGCCGCAGGGCCAGAGAAAAATAAGCTGGCGCAGCCCCAGCAGCGTGCCTGCGCTCTGCACCGCATGGGGCACGTAACCGATCTGGGTCAGCATAATGCCAGGCAAGAAACCGGCGAGGGCCGCGGAGATTTTGCGCGAGAAGGTATAGCCGGTATAAACCGACCCTTCGGCGCGAATGCCGGTTTTCCACTCGCCATAATCAACGGTATCCGGCACCAGGGCCCAGTTCAGGCTGTTGACGAAAGCGGTGCCGAAAAAGGCCATACAGGAAAAGAGCACAAACAGCAGGGAGTTGCTCCCCCAGAAGAAGTTCAGCACGTCGCCCACCGCCCATAGCGTCAGCCCGCCCAGGTAAACTGGTTTTTTGCCGAAACGCTTAACCGCGCCGGGCACCAGAAACACGCCGACCAGAATACAGCCCATGCTGAAAAAGCCCATCCACGACAGCAGGTGCAGATCGTTCAGCACGTACTGGGTGTAATAGACCTGAATCGCCAGCTTGATGTTAAAGGCGGCAAGGGTACAGAGGTTGGCGATGCATAAGACCAGCAGCGGCGGGTTGCGGAAAATCGCGCAGAACGATTTCAGAATGCCGGGTTTATGGTGATCGGGTGTGACTTCCACATAGCGCTCTTTCACGCCGCTATAGCACCACCACATGCAGAACAGCCCGCCGGTGACAAACACCAGAGCGGCAACCAGATAGCCGAGGGAGGGCTGGCTGACGAACAGCGCCTGAATGGGCATAAAGCCGACGGTGCAGAGCAACAACCCCACCGTTGCGCCGCCCTGACGCCACGCCGCCAGCTGCGCGCGCTCGTTCGGGTTTTTGGTGATGGCCGGGACCATCGCACCGTAGGCGCAGTTCATCAGGCTATAGCAGAGGCCGAACATCATAAAGAGCACGGTGGCGATAGCCGTTTTCACCGTCAGGCTAAAGTCGTTAGCCATAAACTGCGCCGCAGCAACCAGCGCAACGGGTACCGAAGCATAGAGAATAAAGGGCCGGAATTTTCCCCGTGCGCCGATATTTCGCCGGGAGTCCACCAGCACGCCGGTCAGCATGTCGGTAAAGGCGGTAAAGAACTTCGCCACCAAAAAAATAATGCCGCCATAGAACGCGGGCATGCCCAGTTCGTCGGTGTAAAACTTCAGCAAATAGAGCGTGCCGATACAGAGCATCAGATTCGAGCCAAAATCGCCCATCCCGTAGGCGCACTTCTCTCGCAGGCTCAATTTCAGGGTTAACGGATCAGTGTTATGTGTCATGGTCGATCCTCAGAGCGCCCATAGGGCGCTCCATCTCGTCATTTATGCCGTACGTTTACGCAGTTCGATCTCTTCCACGATGCGCACATACATCTTTTCGTTGAGGTTGTAGAAACAGCCCATCGCCACGATGGTGATGACTGCCAGCAGGCTGGGGTAGATAAATATCAGCTGCCGCAGCCCTTCAACGGTCCCGGCGGATTGCACCACGTTGGGCACATAGCCGATCTGCGTAAGCATCATCCCCGGGAAGAAGCCCGCCAGTGCCTGGGATACCTTCCTGAAGAAGGTAAAGCCGGTGTAAACCGTCCCCTCAGAGCGCACGCCGGTGCGCCACTCGCCATATTCCACGGTATCGGACACCAGCGCCCAGTTCAGGCTGTTCACAAATGCGGAGCCAAAGAAGGCCAGACAGGAGAACGCCACAAAGCTCACCGAACCACCGCCGAAGAAGTAGTTAAGCAGATCGCCCGCCACCCAAATCATCAGCCCGCTGACATAGACCTTTTTCTTGCCGAAGCGCCGCACCGCGCCGGGCATCATAAAGACGCCGATAAAAATACAGCCCATGCTGAAGAAGCCCATGTATGACAGCAGGATCGGGTCGTTCAGCACGTACTGCGTGTAGTAAACCTGAATGGCGAGCTTGACGTTAAAGGCACCCAGCGTGCAGAGGTTGGCGATGCAGAGAATAAACAGCGGACGGTTCCCGGCGATGGCGCGAAACGACTGCAACAGTCCCGGTTTTTGCGCCGGATTAGCAGGCTGCGTTTCGACGTAACGCTCGGTCACGCCCTTATAGCACCACCACATAAAGAACAGCCCGAACAGCGAGAAAAGGGTGGCGGCAAAGATATAGCCAAGCTGGTCATTGCCCTCAATCAGGTTCATTACCGGGACAAAACCGACGGTACAGAGCAGCAGGCCAAGCGTGGCACCGCCCTGACGCCAGGCGGCCAGCGAGGCGCGCTCGTCCGGGTTTTTGGTAATGGCGGGCACCATCGCGCCGTAAGAGCAGTTCATCATGCTGAAGAACAGGCCGTACAGCATGAAGAGCACCGTCGCCATCACCGTTTTACCGGTGATTTCAAACGGCGTGCCGACGAAGTTGGCAATCGCCAGCAGCGTCACCGGGAAGGCGGCATACAGTACGAACGGGCGGAATTTTCCTTTCGGGCCGATCTTGCGCCGGGCGTCGAGCATGATCCCGGTGCCCATATCGGTGAAGGCGGTAAAGAACTTGGCAATCAGGAAGATGATCCCGCCGTAGGTCCCCGGCAGGCCCAGCACATCGGTGTAGAACTTCAGCAGATAGAGCGTGCCGATATCCAGCAGGATGTTAGAGCCGAGATCGCCCATCCCATAGGCGAGTTTTTCTTTAAACGGCAGGCGTAGGGTTGCCGGATCAGAAGTATGTTGACTCATTATTGTTCTCCGTCTGCCCGCAGGTCTCCCTGCGGGCGAGCCTTATCAGATATGACGTAAGGTGCTAAACAGATCTGCCCATTCGCTTTGCTGGCGATAGAAGACCGGCGGTTTGCCGAGTGGGGCCTCAACGGTCACATCACCGCCCTGGCAGGTTTCACCCGTCCACGCATTGACCCAGCTGTCCTGCGGCAGATAGAGCGACCAGTCATGGCGGCCCTCTTCATACACGGGCGCCACCAGCAGATCGCGGCCAAACAGATACTGGTATTTCAGCGTGTAGGCGCGCGCGTCCTCTTCATAGTGCAGGAACAGCGGGCGCATCACCGGCAGGCCGCTTTTCGCGTTCTGCGCGACGGCAGCTTTGATATACGGTTTCAGGGTGGTGAAGACGGTGGTCATACGCGCAAAGTGAGCGATGGTTTCGGCGTCGCCATCGAACTGCCAGTTGTCGCCAGGACGGTTGCCTTCGTGGGTACGCATCATCGGCGTAAAGGCGCTGAAATCGCACCAGCGCAGCAGCAGCTCTTTGGTGCGTTTCATCTCGAACAGGGTGGTATAGCCGCCGATGTCGCTGTGGTGCAGCCCGTGACCGGTCATCGCCAGAGACAGCGCAGCAGGTACGACGGACGCCAGACCGTCGTCCAGGCTCCAGTCGACGTTCTGATCTCCCGCCCACATCATCACCGAGTGCTTCTGGCTGCCGGTATAACCCGCGCGCATGAAGAACAGGATCTCGCCGAGCTTGCCGGTCTCTTCCAGCGCCTCGTAGTTACATTTCGCCCACAGGGCAGGCCAGGCGTTATGCATGATCTCCGCGCTGACGCCGTTGTGCAGGAAGGTATCGGTTGGCAGATATTCGCCAAAATCGGCCATCCAGCCGCCGCAACCCAGTTCGATCAGGTTCTTTTTGATCACCTCTTTGTACCAGCCGTAGGCTTCCGGGTTGGTCAGGTCGATGACGCCCGCGTAGAACTCGCCGAACTCGACGTGGTACTCCTTGCCGTCGGCATTTTTGGTCAGATAGCCGCGTTTTGCCGCCTCTTCGCAGAGATCTTTGTCGCTGGCGACGTAGGGGTTGATATAGGAGAGGAACTGCACCCCTTCCTGTTTCCACTGCGCAATACGCTCATCGAGCTGCGGATAGAGCTCGCTGTTCCACTTCCAGTTCCACATCACGCGTTTGCCGAAGGAGGTCATGCGGATGCCGGACCAGTCCTGCGCCCAGATGCCGTTCACCTTCACGCCACCTTCGCGCATGAGGTCGAGCTTCTGCTGGCACACGTCGGTGCCGCCCTGAATGCCCAGCGTCACCCCGTCGTAAACCCAGTCCGGCAGCTCCGGCTGACGCCCCAGCAGGCCGGTGAGTTTTTCCAGCAGATCGACATAGGTTTCTGCGCAGTCGAAGCGCAGCGTGGCGTTATCTTCCCAGAACGCCAGCTCGTGGAAGTCTGGCGCACTGAAGTCGAAGTTCATGTAGCAGCTGTTATCCACGTGGCAGTAGTACTTCTGGGTGCTCACAAAGGTGGGTTGCGGGAAGAAGGTCCAGTAGTAATCCCCGCCCGCGTTCTCTTTGCAGTCGGCCTGCCAGGTCACGTAAGTCTGCTTATTGCGGCCCACCCCCTGTTCGCTGGTCCACAGCGGGAACGGCTTGCCGCGCAGGTCGAAGTAGGAGAACTGCTCCCCGCAGCCGTAGATATGATCTTCAGGCTGGGCCGCCAGCCGCAGCCAGATGCGGTTATGGCGGGTGGCATCGTTTTTGAGCTTTAACGTCAGGCGGCCTTCCGTATCAAGATCTACCAGCAGCGTGGCGCTTACCGCATCGCCACGGGTGAAGCGGATCGCCCAGCCTGCGCTTTGCTGTGTAACGGTCGCGTCCGTCAGGGCGATTTTTTCGTTGAGCTTGTCTTTGATGCTGAAGTTGCCGCGAAACATTTCGATATCGGCAACGCCCGCGCCGATCCACAGGCAAGGTTCATCGGTGGAGTGGGATAAAATCAGACGGTCCTGCCAGCGCAGGGTGAAGCCATGTTCGTTATTTTTCAGATCAATATTGTGTAGGGTACGCATAGAAAACTCCGTCTTTATTATTTGGCCTGGCTATCCAGTAATCCGGCGGCTACGGCAGGGGCTAAGCCCGGGGCCAGCGGCAGGCGGGGGATCACCAGGCAGTGCAGCAGGTGGTAAATATCCTGCTTGCCGTCCCAGACTTTGGTGGTCACTTCGTTGTTGGTGTCCAGCTCCTGCCACCAGGAGCCGTTCTCGTAATCCATCAGGTATTTGATGCAGTAATCCCACCATTTCTGATACCAGGCTTCGTACTGCGCCTCGCCGGTCACGGTATAGAGGGCATAGGCCGTGCCCATCGCTTCGACGATCGGCCAGCGCACGCGTTCGCGCACAATAGGCTTACCATCCCAGCCGACGGAGTAGACGAAGCCGTCGGCCCCGTCCGGCGCCCAGGCATCGCGGATGGTGGCGTGGAACAGTCCTTTTGCGTCTTCCAGCAGCCACGCTGGCGGGGTTTCAAAGCGGGCTTCCAGTGCGGCGCGCAGATGCAACATCAGACGGCCCCACTCAATCCAGTGTCCCGGCGTACCGCCGTAGGCGCGGAAACGGTGGGCAGGGTTATCGATGTTGTAGTCGCGGATCGGGTTCCAGTTGGTGTCAAAATGCTCGTTAACGCGATACTCACCCTTGCGCGCCACGTCGTGAATAATCACCGAGGCGATGCGCAGGGCGCGGTCGAGCCATTTGCGATCGTGGGTGACGTCATAGACGATGAGGAAGGCTTCCACAGCGTGCATATTGGCATTGCCGCCACGGTAATCTTCCGTTTTGCTGAAGGCTTCGTCCCAGGATTCCAGGCACATTTGCTCCTGTTCGCTCCAGAAGTAGCGCTCAATCACCTCGATGGCGTCGTCCAGCAGCTTGCGCGCCTGCGGATGTCCGGTGGTAACGGCGCTCGCCGCGCCGAGCAGCACGAAGAAGTGCTGATAGCCCTGCTTGGAGGCATCCATCACCCCTTCATCGTTAACGCAGGCGTACCAGCCGCCATGCTGTTTGTCGCGCAGCGGGCCGTTCAGGGCATTGATGCCATGCTCAACCAGGGCGTATGCACCCGGGCGCCCCATATTGGCGGCCACCGCGTAGACGTGCAGCATACGGGCGGTGATCCACAGATGCGTGCCCATATCGCTGCGAACCTGGCCGTTATTGCCCAGCCAGCCAAAGCCGGTGGGAACGGCGGCGTTTTTGCCGAAGTCGAGAATGCGGTCGGTCTCTTGTTCGAGCCAGCGGTTATGGCTCAGGGTGTTAAACCATTTCATATTCGGGTCCTCTCTTAACGGCGGGCCATCATTTCGTCGACGATCTCGCCCAGACGCTGTAGTTTTGGTACAGAAATATCGCGGAGCATCAGCCCGGTGTCCGGCAGGCCAATCACTGATGACCAGACGGCGCGACCAGCTAAAAAGCCTGACGCGCCCGCCTGCATCGCCACGCTTACGGCGCGCGGGAAGAGCTTGTCGTCCACGCCGGAGGAGAGGATGACCCAGGGCATGTTGATCTGTTCGTTGAGCTTCTGCGAGGCCGCCAGCAGCGCCTGCTGCGTGCCTTTGCCAAACAGCGGCATCTCCACTTTGTAGAGATCGGCACCGCTGTCTCCCAGCTCTTTGGCCGCGTCGATAATCGCCTGCTCGCGGTTAAACGCGGCACCGCGGCGCGGCGGACGCACCACCGGCTCGATAATGCTCAACAGACCGTTGTCGTGACACAGCGTGTTGAACGCCTTCACCATCTCCAGACGCTGCTGCGGATCTTCGTCGCTGCGCCACAGCACCAGCAGCTTCAGCGCCTTGCCGCCATCGCGTTTGACCGCCTGCGCGTCGACATTCTTGTCGATCACCACGCTGTCGACAGGAATACCGTTCCCCGGAATAAACTCGTCAGCGGCCACAATCATCGCGCAGCTTTTCGCAACCGCGTGCTGCTCCACGATCTGGCGATAGCAGAACTGCTGGTCGACGAGGATCGCGGAGGCGTATGGCGACAGAATTTTCGCCGCGTTGACCTTAAAATCCGTCAGATGCTGGTCCGTGACCGGCACCGGCGCGCCTGCCGCAGCAAACATCAGGCGCATCGCTTCGCGCTGATCGACGGCCAGCATGGCAAAACCGCCGGAAGGTCGGGTGATATCTTTCAGGGTGTACATCGTCATTCCTCAGTCCTTTCGTATCAGTGTGATTTTTTCAGCCCGGCGGATGCGCGAACCTGTTCGAGAATGGCTGTCCAGTCTTCGCGCCCACGCCCGGCGGCGCGGGCCTGGTTGTAAACTTCGCGGGAGGCGGCGCCCAGCGGCATCGGAACGTGGAGCTGGTTGGCCACGTCCAGAGCGATCCCCAGATCTTTATGTGCAAGGTCGATCATAAAGGCGGGAGAAAGATCCCCTTTCAGCACCTTGTTCGGCCAGGAGGTGGTGAAGTGGCCTTTGCCCGCAGGGGTGCCGCTCATCACCTTCAGCGCCACCTCGAAAGAGAGGCCGAGGGCTTCACACAGCACGGCCGCCTCGGCAGAGAGGGCGTTCAGGGCGATACTCATGTAGTTATTGATGAGCTTCACGCGGATGCCCATGCCCGGCCCGCCGGCGTTAATCAGCTCATTGCCCATCGCCATTAAGACGGGGGTAGCGCGCTCAACCTGCTGCGCCGTACCGCCTGCCAGCAGGAGCAGCGTGCCGGCGATGGCGTGGTCAGAGGTGCGCCCGACGGGCACATCCATCAGGCTGAAGCCGCGTTCAGCCATGTCGCGGATCAGGGCGTCGGTTTGCAGGGGATGAATGGTGGACATATCGATCACCAGCGCATTGCGGGATAACCCTTCGCACACGCCGTGCTCGCCGAACAGTACGCTGCGCACCAGATCACCGTTGGGCAGCATGGTGATAACGAATTCGGCGTCCATTGCAGCCTGCGCGGGCGTAGTTGCTGCCTGGGCACCGCTTGCAACCAGCGTCTGAACCGCCTGGGGGTTCACATCAAAGACATGAAGCTGGTGGCCTTGCTTCAACAGATTCTTCGCCATTGGCGCGCCCATCTGCCCTAAACCGATAAATGCGATTGCTGACATGCCTCTCTCCTGTCATATCTTGTCAATTTTTGCGCGTTTATGTTGTCTGTTTTTGATCGTATTTGTAATTTATAGTCAAAAAATAGACATGGGTCACTTTTTAAACATTTGGTGAAATTAAAATGAGCGCAACAGAAAACGCAGAAGGAATCACCATGACTCGCATCGTTTGTGTTGGCATCACCGTGCTGGATCGCATCTGGTATCTCGATGATTTACCAAAGGAAGGTGGGAAATATGTCGCAAAAAATTATACGGAAGTGGGCGGCGGCCCGGCAGCAACCGCGGCGGTGGCGGCGGCAAAACTGGGCGCGAAGGTGGATTTTATTGGCCGGGTGGGGGACGACGATACCGGAACAAGATTGCTCACGGAGCTGGAATCCCTGGGGGTGAATACCCGCTATACGCGCGTCGTGAAAGGTGCCCGCTCGTCCCAGTCCGCCGTGCTGGTGGATGCAGGCGGGGAACGCATCATTGCCAACTATCCCAGCCCGGATCTCCCTGCTTCGGCAGACTGGCTGCATGAAATCGACTTCTCTCAGTGGGACGTCGTATTAGCAGACGTGCGCTGGCATGAAGGGGCCAGAGAGGCGTTTACCCTTGCCCGCCAGCAGGGCGTGCCGACCCTGCTTGATGCGGATGTCACCCCGCAGGATATCGCGGAGCTGATTACCTTAAGCGATCACGCAGCCTTCTCTGCGCCGGGACTGCGGCGTTTAACGCAACGGGAGGAAGTCGAAGAGGCGCTGAAAAAAGCACAAACGCTCACAAATGGACATGTGTATGTCACCCAGGGGCGAGACGGTTGCTTCTGGCTGGAGAACGGCGCGCTATGTCATCAGCCGGGCTTTGAGGTAGAGGTGGTTGATACCACCGGGGCGGGGGATGTTTTCCACGGTGCGCTGGCGGTTGGCCTGGGGCAAAAGCAATCTCCGTTGGAAGCGGTACGCTTCGCCAGCGCTGTTGCAGCACTGAAATGCACGAAGCCTGGCGGACGGGCTGGTATACCTGACTGTGATCAAACCCGCTCTTTTTTGTCACTTTTTGTATAAAATGCGGGGCGTGATGGTTTTCAGAGGACAGCCCATGAGCCTTACCGAACTGACCGGCAACCCGCGTCACGATCAGCTGCTAACGCTGATTGCCGACCGTGGCTATATGAACATTGATGAACTGGCGCAACTGCTGGATGTCTCCACGCAAACGGTGCGCCGGGATATTCGCAAGCTGAGTCAGCAGGGGCTGATTACGCGTCATCATGGCGGCGCGGGCAGGGCATCCAGCGTAGTTAACACCGCCTTCGAGCAGCGCGAAGTCTCCATGACCGAAGAGAAGCGGGCGATAGCCGAAGCCATTGCCGACTACATTCCCGATGGCTCGACCATTTTTATTACCATTGGCACGACGGTAGAGCATGTTGCCCGGGCGCTGCTTAACCATAATCATCTGCGCATCATCACCAACAGCCTGCGGGTGGCGCACATTCTTTATAAGAATCCACGTTTTGAGGTGATGGTCCCCGGCGGCACGCTGCGCCCGCACAATGGAGGCATTATCGGGCCTGCCGCCACGGCGTTCATCTCTGGCTTTCGCGCAGATTATCTGGTGACCAGCGTCGGCGCGATCGAGCAAGACGGCGCGATGATGGAGTTCGATGTCAATGAAGCCAGCGTGGTGAAAACCATGATGGCCCACGCCCGGCATATCTTACTGGCGGCCGATCATACGAAATATCACGCCTCTGCTGCGGTTGAAATTGGTAACGTGGCGCAGGCGACGGCGCTCTTTACTGACGAGCTACCCGGCTCCGCGCTGCAAACGCACCTTAAATCGAGCAAAGTTGAAGTCATTGAAGTCAATTCAAACGACGAACAGCAGGCGGGTTAACCCTCTTCCGGTCCGACGGTGAGCGTCGGGCCGTTCCTTTCTTTAAGCTGAAGCTGGCGCATAGCCAAACATCTCCTTTCCCGCTACAGTTACTTTTCACGGCAAACAAGGAGAGAGAAATGCTCTATATCTTTGATTTAGGAAACGTAATTGTCGATATCGACTTCAATCGCGTGCTGGGCGCCTGGAGTAATTTCAGTCGCGTGCCGCTGGCGACGCTTAAACAAAGTTTTACGATGGGCGAGGCTTTTCATCAGCATGAGCGCGGTGAGATTTCGGATGAAGTTTTTGCCGAAAAGCTCTGCCATGAGATGGCCCTCCCCCTCAGTTACGAGCAATTTTCCCATGGATGGCAGGCGGTCTTTGTCGGTATCCGCCCTGAAGTGATTGCCATCATGCACAAACTGCGCGAGCAGGGGCATCGGGTGGTGATACTTTCCAACACCAATCGTCTGCACACCACCTTCTGGCCAGAAGAGTATCCCGAAGTGAAAGCGGCTGCGGACAAGATCTATCTCTCTCAGGAGATGGGAATGCGTAAGCCGGAGGCGCGTATCTATCAGGCCGTCCTGCAGGCGGAAGGATTCTCTGCCGCCGATGCCGTCTTTTTTGACGATAACGTCGATAATATAGAGGGAGCTAACCAGGCAGGTATCACGTCAATTCTGGTGACCGGAAAAGAGACGATACCGAACTACTTTGCGAAGCAGTTATGCTAAAAAACGTTCATCAAAAAGCCAGCCACCACACCAGGCCGCTGCGTGCGTGGCTAAAACTCCTCTGGCACCGCATTGATGAGGACAACATGACCACGCTGGCAGGCAACCTTGCCTACGTGTCGTTGCTCTCTCTGGTGCCGCTGGTGGCGGTCATCTTTGCGCTTTTCGCCGCCTTTCCGATGTTTTCGGACGTTAGCCTGCAGCTGCGGCATTTTGTCTTTGCCAACTTTATGCCGGCAACCGGGGATGTCATCCAGAACTACATTGAGCAGTTTGTTGCTAACTCCAGCAAGATGACGGCGGTCGGGGCGGTGGGCCTTATTGTCACCGCGCTGTTGCTGATGTACGCCATTGATAGTGCCCTGAACACTATCTGGCGCAGCACCCGCGCACGGCCTAAAGTTTACTCGTTTGCGGTCTACTGGATGATCCTGACCCTGGGGCCATTACTGGCTGGAGCCAGTCTGGCGATCAGTTCCTATCTGCTCTCTTTGCGTTGGGCCAGCGATCTCAACAGCGTGATTGA
The DNA here is from genome assembly GCF_965195605.1 of Leclercia sp. M-A074-M. NCBI lineage: Bacteria > Pseudomonadati > Pseudomonadota > Gammaproteobacteria > Enterobacterales > Enterobacteriaceae > Leclercia > Leclercia sp. M-A074-M. The sequence continues at coordinate 29,569 of NZ_CBDAHM010000010.1, forward strand.
CGATGTGCTGCGGATCTTTCCGCTGTTCCTCTCCTGGCTCGCTTTCTGGCTGCTATACAGTATTGTGCCTACGACGCGCGTGCCTAACCGGGATGCGATGGTGGGCGCGCTGGTTGCCGCTCTGCTGTTTGAACTGGGCAAGAAAGGATTCGCGCTTTACATCACCATGTTCCCCTCCTATCAACTGATTTATGGCGTGCTAGCAGTGATCCCCATTTTGTTCCTCTGGGTTTACTGGACGTGGTGTATCGTCTTGCTTGGCGCGGAAATTACTGTCACTCTCGGGGTATACCGCGAGCTAAAAAAAGCAGCAGAAGCCGAAAAACAACGAGAAGCAGACCAACCATGATTGCATTGATTCAGCGCGTAACCCGTGCCAGCGTCACCGTGGAGGGGGAAGTGACGGGTGAAATTGGCCCGGGACTTTTAGTCCTGTTAGGTGTCGAAAGGGATGACGACGAGCAAAAAGCCAACCGCTTATGCGAACGCGTGTTGGGTTACCGCATCTTCAGCGATGCGGATGGCAAGATGAACCTTAACGTCCAGCAGGCGGGTGGCAGCGTGCTGGTGGTGTCACAGTTTACGCTGGCGGCTGATACCGAGCGCGGCATGCGCCCCAGCTTTTCTAAAGGGGCGGCGCCGGATCGGGCAGAAGCGCTCTATGAATACTTTGTTGAGCGTTGCCGCCAGCAAGAGATGCATACACAGACCGGACGATTCGCTGCGGATATGCAGGTTTCGCTGGTAAATGATGGCCCTGTCACTTTCTGGCTCCAGATATGAGTGAGCTGACGGTATGGCCGCGGGTAACCAGAGAGAGTACAGCTATGTATCACCTTCGAGTACCGCAAACGGAAGAAGAGTTAGCGCTTTACTACCAGTTCCGCTGGGAGATGTTACGTAAGCCATTACATCAGCCGAAAGGGTCGGAACGCGACGCCTGGGACGCGATGGCGCATCACCAGATGGTGATGGATGAAGAGGGCAATCTTGTCGCGGTTGGGCGGCTCTATATCAATGCCGATAATGAAGCCTCTATCCGCTTTATGGCGGTGCACCCTTCCGTACAGGATAAAGGTCTGGGCACATTAATGGCGATGACGCTGGAGTCCGTAGCCCGCCAGGAGGGTGTTAAGCGCGTCACCTGTAGCGCGCGCGAAGACGCGGTAGAGTTTTTTGCCAAGCTGGGTTTCATAAACCAGGGCGAAATCACCACCCCGCAAACCACCCCGATTCGTCATTTTTTGATGATCAAACCCATCGCCTCGCTGGATGATATTCTGCACCGCGCCGACTGGTGTGGACAGCTACAGCAGGCCTGGTATCAGCACATCCCCCTGAGCGAAAAGATGGGGGTGCGCATTCAGCAGTACACCGGGCAAAAATTTATCACCACCATGCCGGAGATCGGCAACCAGAACCCGCACCACACCCTGTTTGCCGGCAGCCTCTTCTCGCTGGCGACGCTCACCGGTTGGGGGCTTATCTGGCTCATGCTGCGCGAGCGCCATCTTGGTGGCACCATCATTCTGGCCGACGCCCATATTCGCTACAGCGCGCCAATCAGCGGCAAGCCGAGCGCAGTCGCCGACCTGGGTGCCCTGGGTGGCGATCTCGACCGCCTGGCGCGAGGCCGCAAGGCACGTGTGCAGATGCAGGTCGAACTGTTCGGCGATGAAACACCGGGCGCGGTGTTTGAAGGGACCTATATCGTTCTTCCTGCGAAGCCGTATGGCGCGTATGAAGAGGGCGGGAACGAGGAGGAGTAGTGTCCGGGTTCGAGAGTTACCGGTGGTAAAAGAGGTAACTCTCACTTTCATATCGTCAGGCTAATGACTTAAAAACGATAGCCCATGCCCACGTTAAAACCATTAATTGAATAGTCGCGATCCATACTGGCTTTTGTGCCTTCATAGCCGAGATTAATGGAGAGATTATCGACCGGGTTCATCACCATTCCCACTCCCCAGGCGAAAGACGCTGATCGCTCGGAAATACCGTCATGGTGCACTTCATTATGACCATAATTCACCCAGCGGGTATTCCCGGACGCTTTTACCCATGCGGTACCGCCGAGGGCATAGAGTGAAACATAGTCATTAATGCGGTACGCCGGTCCTGCCAGCAAAGAGTAGTAATTTACGTCTATATCATTGTGAACAATGTCGCGGGTTGCTAAATAATCTTGTTTAGTGTGCGTTTTCATCCAGGTAAAAGAGCCAAGAAGGCCGATCGGTGAATCAAATTCATAGCGATACTGGACGTTAACGCCGTTCAGGTTGTCAAAATCTTTTACGTCGCTGTGCGCGTAGCCTAAAGAAAAGGTGTGATGATTTGCAAAGGCCAGGCTGCTGGTCAGAGAGGCAGCCAGTAAAATTACCAGAGCGCTTTTATTCATTGATGTAATCCATTAATCAAAGAAACTAAATATTTAATAATGATGGTAAGAGGGGAGCGTGAAGATTATTTTCCCTTTATCACACTGCCTTGGGCGATTTATTTTGCGTTGCTAGCTTTGCGGGTGCAAACCTTAATTGCTTTATCACCAATGTGGGATTTCTTAATTCGTTTTCTTTGTCTGCTCACCATGCAGAGACCCTGCTGCGGTACTCGCTCGCCAGGCTATATCCTGAATAACATCCCGGGCAGCCTGGCTAATCCCACCCAGTTGAAAGAAGCCGTGGATCACGCCAGACCAGCGTTGACAGGTAGAGTTCACCCCTTGATCGATCAGGTGATGATGCAAGGCTTCGCCTTCGTCGCACAATGGGTCATATTCGGCGGTAATGATATGAGTTTTCGGCAGGCCATAAAAATCGTCCCGCCACAATGGGCTGGCTTCAGGATGTTGGCGCTCGGTATGAAGAAGATACATGTCGTAACCGCTGAGTAGCGTGTCGCGGGTAATTACGTAGTCCAAACCATTGCGGGTGTAGCTTTCAAAACAGGCCGTTGCGTCGAGCATAGGATAGATAAGAATCAGCTGTGCAGGCTGCCACAAACCCGTGGTTTTGAGCCGCAGCGCAGTGACCAGGGCCAGGTGTCCGCCCGCGCTGTCTCCGCAAAGGGTGATACGGTTTTTATCCACCCCCAACCGTTCAGCGTTTTGCCAGAGCACGTTTGCCCCTTTCTCAGCGTCATCGTGAGCAGCCGGAAAGGTGTGCTCTGGTGCGAGCCGGTATTGCACCGCAATGACCCGGCAGTTGCCGTAATAAGCCAGCTGACGCAGCTGGTTATCATGCGTATCGAAGCCGCCACTAACAAAACAACCCCCATGATAATAGATAACGGCAGGCAGCGTTGCGGGTGCATTGAGCGGTGAGAATATGCGAAAAATAATTCCGTCGAGTTCAAGCTTTGTCACCTGTACACGGGTTTCTTTCTCTCCGGCAAGCACTGTACTGGCAACGTAACCCGCTCTCCGGTCATCAATATTCTGGCGACGAGAAGAAGGTCGCCCTGCGGTGATAAATTCCTGAACCAGTTTATTAATACCCTTTTCCAGTGCCATAGATGCCTTCCTTTTCCTGTATGGATACACAGCGTTATAGCCTGGTTTTATGCAGATGAAAACAGAGGATGGTGATGAGGATTAGAATCTGGAAAGCGGCTCGCAAATGCGAATACAACGGTTTGAATGCGCTTCAATGTATGAGGCGTAAGCGGCGTCTTTTTCATACTGTCTGCTAGCCCGGAGGGTGGTCGATAACTTCCGCCTCGTCGAGCCTGCGCTGCTCGCGCACCCAATCGCGGTCACAACGGTTTCACAGGATACAGGTGGGTTCCCACTGCACGCTTCCCTGATTTGCTCCTGCTGCTCTTTTGTCCATGAATCAACGGTTCCCGGCTTGTTGGCCTCTATAGCCGCCAGGACATGCGCCAGCGAATTATTCTCAACCACCGTCTTCCCGCTCTGCGCCCCGGCCACTGCCGCAGCCGTACCGTCACCCGCCAGGCCGCCCGCAATACCCGCCGCGATGGTTGCCAGGCTGCTGATGGTCTGCTTCTGGCTTTCACTCAGCTCAGCCACCTCCTTCCCGTACATCTCCTTCGCAATCGAGCCTGCCAGCTCCCCGGCCACGGCACCTGCTGCGCCCGCCAGGGCGCTCTGCCCCTGCATGGCGGCGAGGGCGGCATTCGCCACCGCGTGGGCCGCGGCTTTTTCCATGCCGTCCTCCAGCCCGGAACGGTGCCCGATGACCTCCGCCACGTACGCGTATCCTTACTTTTCTTCATTAAGTTATTCTCAACAACAAAGTCATTAAGTTAGATATAGTTATCGACAAAAAACCATATTAATTCTTTTGGAAAAAATAAAATAAGGCATCCATATAACCACACCAAGTATTCCACTTACTAATAATCTTATGTCATCTGAATTCAGCTGCACGTTAAAAAGAATAGCAGGTAATACAGTAAAGTAGAGAGCAATAATTAATCCTGTTGCATAATAAGTGATCATTATTTTTCGAGTTCCTTTTTTGTGTCTAAAAAACAACCATGCTGCATAAAGAGAAATAATGAATCCATATATCAGAAACGAAAATGCTCCCATAGCGTAATAAGATAAAAAACCAATTTCATTAAAATGATTGAATGCAGTCATGGTGAAGCTGTAAAGTCCATTAGCACTACCAATAACACCCAAGATGAGCCCCAAAGCAGGAAGATACAGTAGTCCATTAATTTTGCTTAATTCCTCTTTCTCACAAGCATCACACAATCCAGACGTTTTGTTTGCTTCTATGATTTTACATTTTATACATTCCATTTTTATTCCCTCGTTCATTCATGGTGTGGCGATAATGTTTGGTTTTGTACCCCCATCACATGGATGGGGATTGCTATGTCATCTTTTTTTACTTTTCCTGTAGCGTTGGTAATAAATCCACCAACAGCCAGACCCTGAAAGAACCCCACAAAATACGCCAGTTTTTATTGCTTTTATAAAGTTAATATTTAGAAAGCTAAAATTAACTGAGTAATACAATGAATAAAAGAACTCTGTCCCAATCTGGACGAGCATAAACCATAGGGAAAAAACTAGCACAAGAGCTAAGTTGAGATACAAGAAAGTAAATAACCAATTAATTTTTTTACTTTTCATTTCTGCGCCTCCGAATGAACATTAATCCATTTTCCGGCCTGATCATTTGAAAATTCAGTTGTCCCGGAACCGAATATATTTCCTGCAACTCCTGGCAACGGATCTAACGGCAAAGGTTTGGATATACCCATGCCAACATCAACCCATCCCCAGTTTTTCCAGTTTGGGTTAATAAACTTATCGAGTTGCCCCTGAAGCACCTTACCGGCACCATAACCCAGCCCGGAAGCCATACCGCTCATTGCTCCACCAATTAACGGATCATCTTCTTTCAGGTAACTGGACGTCGCTCCGCTGCCTGCATTTACTGCCATAGTGCCCCACAAGCCTGTTCCGGCTGTCAATGCACCAGTCCAGTAACCCAGAATGACGTCATTCGGATTTATTTCATGATTAATCAGCATGCCCACTCCTGCATTGGCACCGGCCCCAATCAGGCTGGTCGTAGCTGCGGCTCCCGGCAATAGCGGCCACGCCATTGCACTTCCCATTGCAGCTACCGCTGTTTCACACGACACCGGTGTTCCACTACTGCACGCTTCCCTGATTTGCTCCTGCTGCTCTTTTGTCCATGAATCAACGGTTCCCGGCTTGTTGGCCTCTATAGCCGCCAGGACATGCGCCAGCGAATTATTCTCAACCACCGTCTTCCCGCTCTGCGCCCCGGCCAGCGCCGCTGCCGTGCCGTCACCCGCCAGGCCGCCCGCAATACCCGCCGCGATGGTTGCCAGGCTGCTGATGGTCTGCTTCTGGCTTTCACTCAGCTCAGCCACCTCCTTCCCGTACATCTCCTTCGCAATCGAGCCTGCCAGCTCCCCGGCCACGGCACCTGCTGCTCCCGCCAGGGCGCTCTGCCCCTGCATGGCGGCGAGGGCAGCATTCGCCACCGCATGGGCCGCGGCTTTTTCCATGCCGTCCTCCAGCCCGGAACGGTGCCCGATAACCTCCGCCACGTACGGCGCAGCTGCCCCGGCCAGCGCGGCGCTGAGGTCGCCTCCGGCCGCACCCTTCACGGCGGCGGTGGCGGCCTGGATGGCCCGCTGGATATCGCTGCCGGTGCCGTACTCCGCCATCGCCGTCCGGCCCGCCTGTTCCGCAATCTCCTGCGGCGTCGGGCTGGCGTTGCCTCCGGCCCTGAGCTGCTCTTCGGCGGCACGCAGGGCGGCGGGGTCCTTCATGGCTTTTTGCTGCGCAATCTGGCCTTCGGTGCGGGCAATGTCCGACATCTGACCGCCGATATCGCTGATAAGCTGCGCTTCGTCGAGCCTGCGCTGCTCGCGCGCTTTGTCGAAGATAACGCCGACGGTATCGTTGGCATTCGCCGTGTCGCGGGAGAGGCGGGCGGTATCCTGCGTCTGGCTGGCCGGGTCGCGGATGATGATATCGCCCTGCGCGACGGCGGAGCGGGTGGTGCTTTCGGCGCTGTCATGGTTGTTAATGCCGGCCAGCAGGTTGCTGGCCATATTGCCGGTGAACTGGCCGTCGATGCTGGCCCCGCCCGAACTGAAGCCCGCGCTCTGATGCTCAACCGAATACTCCGCGTGGTTGCGGATATCCCGCCAGCCCAGGGTCCCGGTGTCGAGGCGGTTGTTTTCAGCTGCCGCGGTGGAGGCAATAACGGCGCCATCCAGCTGGGTGTGGCCGCCCGTGCGGATATCAAAGCCGCCGTCACCCGCGAAGAGCCCGGTCTGCTCCTGCACTGATTTGTAATCGCTGTCCATTTTATCGCGACTGGCGCTGATGCCACCCGAGCCGGTCATCGTCCCGAGGCTGAAGTTGCCGCCTGCGTTGATGCCCTTCTGAGTGCTGTTATAGCTGTCGGTGTCCTGCTGGCTTTGCAGGGTAAGATTGCGGCCAACGTCCGCCACTATGTGTTCCCCGCTGGCTTGTGCGCCTCTCAGGGTGGTGTCGCGCCCGCTCACAATCACGAGATTATTCCCGGTGTTCAGCGTGGTTTCGGTGTAAGTGGTGGAATTGCCTTTCTCCTTACCTTTACCGGCATTGAGGCCAGCAGAGAAATTAATGCCCGCACCGCCGGAGCCATAGCCAATACCGACCCCCGCGCTGCCGCCGTGGCTCTCATTTTTACCGTCGAGCCGGGAGGTATTTTGTGCGGAGATAAGGTTTACGTCGCGGCTAGCCTGAATCAGCATATCGTTCTCTGCCGCAAGGCTGCTGCCCTGTACCAGCACATCGCCATCAGTGGCTACCACGGTGAGGTTGTTCCCGGCGGTCAGGCTGCTTCCGCTGGCGTGTGTCTGCTCACGGGTCTGAGTCGTTTTTGACGACTGAGAGCCGTAAGAAAGGCTGATGCCCACAGTGTTATCGTTGCCTTTCTGGTCGCCGGTGGCCTGGTCCAGGCGTAACGCCTGTGACGTCTGCACGCCATAAAGCCCCGCTTTCACCGCCTGAAGGGCCGCCAGACGACCGCTGTCGGCTTCACTGGCGCGTGTCGTTGTACGTACGGCGCTGTCGAGCGCGCTGCCCGCACTGCCAGACAGGGCCAGCGTCAGGCCTGAGGATTTCTGCTCGACCGTATGGGTCTGGCTGCTGCTCTCCGTGGCAGCGACGATGCGCACGTCTTTACCTGCCAGCGTCATGTCGTGACCGGCCACCAGATCGGAGCCGTTCACCTGAAGCGCATTACCGGCAGTCAGCGTGACGTCGCCATTAACCGAGCCGATTGTGCTGCCCCGGTGAGATACATTCTGCGCATCATCCGTCACCTTCAGAGTGTTGCTGCCGTAGCTAAAGCCGATGCCGCCCGTGCCGGAGAAGCCGGACCTTTTCTCCTGCCGCTTATGGCTTTCCTGGCTGCGCTCTTCCGCCGTGGTGATGGTCAGGTTGTTCTGCGCCGAGAGGCGGAGATCGTTATCACCGACAACATCGCTGCCCTGAACGAGCAGGTCACGTCCTGCCTGCATGGTTACGCTGTCGCCGCTGAAGAGGGAGCCCTGCGCTGTCTCGCTGTTCACCACATCGTGGGTAGTAATGGTTTTTTTAGAGAATGCGCTGCTACTGCGGGTGGATTTATGGTGCGACTCGAATTCGCTGCGATCGGTGGCGGCCACGATAGAAATGTCGCGACCTGCGCTGACGCCGAGGCTTTTGCCCGCCTCGACGGAGGCTGCTTCGGCGTTAACGTCGCGTCCGGCCATCATCAGGAGCGAGCCTTCGCCCGCCACCTCGCTGCCCGCCTGCTGCAGGGTGGCCTGCTTCAGCCAGTTATCTTTATCCCACGTCAGGTTATCGCTGGCTGAGGTGGTCACGGTAGCAAGGTTCAGATCGCGTCCGGCGTTAAGTATCGTCTGGCCGTCGCTGCCGCTGTTAACGACCTGCGCGGCGGTCAGGTTGAGATCCTGCCCCGCGTTTAGCACCAGCTTGCCGTCATCCCCCTGCACGTAGATACCCGCCACGCGCTCAATAGTGGTGCGCTCAAAGCTGTTTTTACCGGTCGTGCTTTCTGCGCTGCGGGTGGTGGTAGTGAGGTTGATATCACGTCCGGCAGTCGCCAGCACTGAATTGTGGCCGGAAATCGTACCGCCGATATTGTTGATATCCGTGCGGGCCAGCAGGCTGACGTCCGCTCCCTGAATCGTGCCGGCGCGGTTGGTAAGCATGTCTGCGCTAAGCTGTACCACCTCCCGGCCATGAAGCGTAACGCTGTTCACCAGATCGCGGTTCAGGTTCATCACTACGTTCTGGCCGCCCATCAGCGCGCCAGAACCGTTAACGTCGCCCGGCTGTACGCGAACATACACCTGCGGCACCATTACCGTCTGCCAGCTTCCATCTGCAAGCTGCACGCGGGTATTGACCAGCCACACCATATCTTCTGTCAGCAGGCTCATCTGTTCGGCAGTGAGCGCCACGCCAGGTATGAGCTGATGCGCCTTGCCGAAGGCAATGCCTGCATCCATCAGCGCTCTGAATTGTGTTTCGTCGTCACGGTGATCGCCCAGGTAACGGCCGCCTGTCAGGGCAATGATCTGCTCACGAACCAGCCGCTGTTCGTAGTAACCGTCACCCAGACGTTTGTGCATGTTGTCATGGTTCAGCGCGAATGCGTCCTGCATGTAGTCGCTACCCAGCCACATTTTATTGTTTGTAAATCGCGGATCGGTTTCAATCAGATAATGGGCCTCCGGCGCCGGTAGGGTGTTGAACAGGCTGGTATCCGGCAGACGTGTATCGGGAGCGATCGCGCGGATCACGCCATTCTCCGCGCCGCTGGCAGGCGTTTCGATCCATTTTCCTGACGTATCGCTGGCAGGTGATTCCGGCGAGGCCACATCCACACCGACGGACAGGTCACCGGTTCCATTGAGCACGGCATCTGTCCCGCGTGCGGTGGCGGGGGAGAGGGTCATGCCGCTACCTTCGGCCTGGCTGTTGCCGTCCATCCTGCCGGGTGAGAGGGTAATCGACTGGATCACCGTGGGTGGCACATAGTCTGAGGTGCTTTTGCCCTGCGAGTCGCCGCCTTTTTTGGACTTACGGCTGTAGTGGGTCACGGAACCTTCATCGCTGATCCACCGGCTGCCTTCTGGCATCACGTTATCTACCGTATCGGCGAAGATACCGAGCGTTCCTCCCGCCACAATCTGGCTTTTGTCGTTCAGAACGTGGTTCGCGCTGATGACCATCTGGCCGCCCGAGAGGATCTTGCCCGGGTCGCTCTCTACAATCACCTCCTCTTCAATGGTGCGGGTATAGTTGTACTCGTAAAAGTTGTCATTATTGGCCCCGGTATCATCCGGCGTGTTGAGGTTCAACAGCTTGTCAGCAGAGTTGCGGTCGACAAACACGCCTTCAGTGCTGGCGTCCCAGCGGTCAGGCGATCCCTTATGCTGGTACTCGTGCATCTGCTCGGTGGAGATCCACTGCATTTCGGTGCTGAAATGATCGTTGATGTTATTGAGCTGGCTGACAGAAAGGATCATATCGCCAGCAGATTCAATGGTCGCGCTGTGGTTGTTCAACGTGCGTGCCTGGCCGGTGGCAAAGCCGTTTTCGTTCACCTGACCGCCGATAGCCAGCGCGCCATCGCTGTAGATAAGCGCGTGGTCGCGGTTGTTGATTGTGTCCGCACCGATGTCCACGCGTTGACGACCGGCGATGGTTGCCGCTTTTTCACCTTGCGCGAGGTTGTTTAGCGTGGCCGCCTGGAGTGAAAGATGATCGCCATAGATGCGACCCGTTCCGGCGTTGGTCAGCGTGCCTGCTTTAAGCCACGTCTGGCTACCGTCGATAAGGCCGTAATTGTTGAGATCAGCGGTGACCGTAAGCCACGTCGCGCCAGCGGCAATCTCACCAGTCGTGGTATTCAGCAGGCTGGCGGCGCTGAAGTTAAGCTTCTCACCTGCCAGCAGGTTGCCGCTGTTGGTCACGCTGCCCAGCGTGGTAAAGGTGAGATTATCATTGGCGATGACATCCCCCTGGTTGTCAAAGGCCTGACGCGTGTTGATGGTCATCTCCCCGAGCGAAAGCAATCGCCCATCTCCCGTCAGCTCCTCCGCGTCAATGGTGGCCTTCTCACCGGCTAACGTCACGCCGCCAGTGTTGACAAGGCGCAGAGCCGCACCGCTCAGCGACAGTTCCCCTGCGGCAGACAGTTCGCCCTGGGTATTATCAAGGGTTCCGGCGTTAGCAATATCCAGCGTATCGCCGGAAAGCACCGTTCCTTGGGTGTTATCGAGCTGCTGGCTGACGATTTTTATCTCCAGCCCCTCTATACCTTTCTCCGCCGCCTGGGTGTTGCGGTTAACCAGGGAAGCGGCGTGAAGCGTCACCGTAGCGCCGCTGCGCATCAGCCCCAGGGTGTTGTCGATAAGCCCGGATACGGCGTTAACCATCAGGTTGCCGAGAGACTGTATCTCACCCTGCTGGTTATCCACACGCTCAAGATCCAACGCGATCGCCTGTTCGCTTACCACGCGCCCACCGGTACGGTTGTCCAGCGAAGTTGCCTTCAGCGTAACGTCGCCCTTCGCCCCGAGTGTGCCGTTCTGGTTGTTCAGCTCACCCGTTGCCAGCTGCATCGCCGCCAGGCTATAGAGCGTGCCCTGCTGGTTATTCAGCAGATGGCCGTGCGTATCAAGGGAGATGCCTGTGCCCTGAATAATCCCCTCGCGGTTATCCGTATCGCTTTGTGTTGCGAGCTTCAGCGCCTCCAGTGCGACCAGCTTGCCAGCGATATTGCTGAAGCGGGCGGCGTTCACCGTCGCCCCTTTTCCTGCCAGCACGACCCCGGTATTGTTTTGCAGGTCGTTTGTGGTGATCGACATATTTCCCTGACTGACGATCCCGCCCGCGTCCCCGCTGTCGCGGTTGCTGATATGTTCACTGTTTAGCGTGAGATCGCCACCGCTCTGCACCAGCCCGCCGCTGTCGTTATCCAGCCGTTGCGCAGTAAGGCTGAGATCGCGTTGAGCAACCATAGTCCCTTGCTGATTGACGATCCCGGCCGTTTCCAGACGCGCGTTATCGCCAGAGACCAGCACTCCCTGCGTGTTGTCCAGCGTTTCGGTACTGGCGTTCAGTGCTCCCCCTGCGTGGATGGCGCCGAGCTGGTTATCGATGGCGCTGGCGTGAATATTCAGCTCACCAACACTGACGATGCCCCCCGTGGCGAGGGTATTTTTGTTTGAAAGGCGGCTACCGTGAGTATTGATGGCCATTCCTGCGCCGGACTGGATAAGCCCTTCGTCGTTATTCAGTGCGCCGCTGTCGAGGGCCAGGGTGCTGCGGGCAGCGATTTGCCCGCCGACGTTCGTTACCTGGTTTTTACTGGTGAGTGCGATGTGGCCGTTTTCAGCACTGATAAGCCCGTCGTCATTGCGCAATGTGTCTGTCGTCACGCTGACGTTTTGCGCGGCAGCCAGCACGCCCTCGTGGTTATCCACTCCGCCGGTTGTCTGCAATGAAAGACTGCCCATCTCAGCCGCCAGAATGTGGCCTTTACGGTTATCCAGCGAGGCGGTATTCACAGTTATCGCGGCATTGGCGGCAATCATGCCGTCGCGGTTATCGATTCCGCCCTGTTGGTTGAGTGCCAGCGCCTCTGTCCCGCTCTGGCTGATCTGACCTTTCTGGTTCAGTAACGCTTTCGCCGTAAGCGTGAGTTTCCCGGCAGCCAGCAGGCCGCTGCGGTTATCGTGGGTGCCGGGCGTTATGGCGCTAAGCGTGTCATCCGCCACAATCTGTGCGCTGGCGGTACTTAGATCGCCTTGTCCAGAGTTGAGGGTAATGTTTTTCGCCTGCGTCAGGCTGCCGGAAGCGTCCAAACCTTGGCCGGAGGCGTTCAGGTTACCACCGGCCAGATTCTGTCCGTGCAGTTCTAGCTTACCGCTGGCGCTGAGCATCAGATCTCCACCGCTGCCCATTGTGCCGTCTGGCTGAACGCCTGCGGCCAAGGTACCGGTGTTGGTAATCGTTTTGCCTGTGAGGCTGACATTATGCTGAGCGGCGATAGATCCGCTGTTCTGCACCTCGGCGGTGCCAGAGATGGCAATATCTTCTGAAGACCAGACGGCGCCGCTGTTCTGGATTTGTCCATCGGCGGAGAGGGTGACCATTCCGGCTTCTGCGCCGATGTTGCCCGCATTACGTACGCCGACGCCTTTTTCCGTCCCGCGAAGGCGAATTTTCCCCGCGTACATGCCGCCCACTTGCGAGACATCCAGCGCCAGGCTGGGTTTTGCCGTGCCGTTATCCGCGAGCGCGTCGATCTGTTCATGAGCAGCATCGACGCGGTTACGCCCGGTTGTCACACGTAAATCCTGAGCATGAATGGCGGCGTTTACCTTCACCGCACGACCAATAATATCGGTGTGGTTCTGGCCGGTTGAATCCAGCCCGTTGCCGTTAATGTGAATTTCACCTTGCTCAACCTGATAGCCGGTTATCTTTCCGTTCTGCATCTGCGCGGTACCGGTGGTGAGCGTGGCGCGTCCGGCATTGATAAATCCGCAGCCATTACAGGTAATGCCCGACGGGCTGGCGATGACCACGTCCGCTTTTTGGCCTGCCACTTCGATAAAGCCGTTAAGCTGGCTTGGATTGCGAGCGTTAACCTCGTTGAGGATAATTTTCGCCTCGCCTTTGGCCAGCCATGGGTTGGCAGCGACCATTCCGCCAAGCTGGGTAGCGGTATTTTTATGAGAGTTGTTAAGGATGACCCCGTTCTGGCCGACGTCGAACTGGCTATAAGTATTCCTGGAGACGCCTCCTGCAGATGGCGTCTGGATATTCACCTGCGGTGTACCATTGGCGGTGCTGATGATGGTCGCCTGCTGTTTATTCGGCGCCGATTGATCCGCCACAATCCCGGCCGCCTGTACCGCTATCGCACCGCTTGCCAGCCACAGACCGAGGCTAATCGCACCTATACGGCAGATAAGGTGCTGGTGGTTATGCGAAATCCCGGAAGAGGGCGCGCTGCCGGAACAGCCACGGGCAAGCTCCGATACCACCATCAGCATGCCGCGCGCTTTGTTGAAGACGATACGGTAAAGAAGTTTGTTCATGTGAAAATCCTTTTATTTTTTATCCGTGCAGCGGATGCGTCTTTTTCCAGTCCAGCAGCGTGTCGCGCGTCACCCGTTTGCCATAAAAGGTTCTGATACGACGCCCCTTTTCACCGCCGCGATGCCATAGCGAGCGGCCAATCTGATGCGGGAAAATCTCCTCGCGCAACAGGCGGAACAGGGCTTCCGTATGGCCAAAGGGGGCGATAAAGTCGCGAAACCACAACCGATCCCCGTTGCACCAGTCGGTTTCCGGCAGGACAACCGTCGCGTCGTTGAGATAGCGGTGTTCAGCCTCTTCGTTCATCCATGCCCAGCTCAGAAAAAAGATCGGGCGGCCTTCCTTTTCCACCAGCACGTACTGCTGACGTTTGATAACCGGTAGAAGGACAACGGGCAGCACGTGCAGCGGAGCATCCCGGTGGTTGAAAGAGTGCATCCAAAGCCAGACCGATGCGCCAAAGGCTTCCGCTTCATTAAGGGTATTGCCCAGCACCAGCGGGCAGTGGACCGTAAAATCGCCATAGCGCATCGTCATAGCGCCATATTCAGGTTAAAGCCGAAGGTGGCGGGGCTGGTTTTAAAGCCTTCTGGACGAGAGAACGGCACGCCAGCAAACATGTCAAAGCCCACTTTCCACAGTGTGCCGCGCAGCCCGGCGGCTCCCCCTGCGAGGTGGTTTCCGGTCAGGTATTCCGTTCCTTTGCCTGCCACTTCGCCGTAATCGGCAGCCAGATAGAATTCGGTGTCCGGAAGAGGGAGCTGCCATGAGAGATCGTTACGCACCAGCCAGCCGCGATCGGCATTTAGCGTGCGTTCCCCATCGAAACCGCGGACTGTCCAGCGACCGCCGATAGAGAACTGATCCTGCGTGGTGAGCGGCGTATTACTGGTCTGACGCTGCCATGCAATGTCGTAACGGAAACGCTGGTTGACCAGCGCAAACGGCAGACTCAGACGTGCATCGGTACGTAGAATGCGGCTTAGCGCCGTGGCTTCATCGAACATCTCTTCTGGCGCTGGCTGAGCGCCAAACCAGCGAGTACCGCGTTGATAGCTTATTCCGGCATCCAGCGTTGCCGGGCCAAGGTAGTGACGATGCTGGAGCCCGGCTTTCCACGAGGAGACGTGTCGGCGCTGAACTTCAATTTCTGTGTCACTGATGTAGTTACGCGTCGTACGACTCTCGACGTCCCAGGTGAATGAGGTTTTTTGCGCGCTGCTGCGGTGCAGAACCCGGCTGAGTTGCGCCACCAGACTCTGGCTCTTACCGCTATAACGGTAATCGTCGCTCAGCCCGGCCACCGTCTGGTGATAGTGATAATCGCTGCCGGTAAGAGAAAAGGCCCACCAGCCCACCGGAACAGACCAGTGGGCGCTAAGGTTCTGGTTGCCTTTTTCCGGCCCGGTTTGCAGATCGTGGTTAACGGAAAACCAGAACAGATCGCTCAACGCCAGCGGGTTATCCAGTGAGAGGGTGAGTCCCCCCTGATAGCGCCCGGTTGACGTCGAACCTGCGTCATCCAACGACAGACCAAGCCGCCAGAATTTGCTCTGCTGGCGGGAGATAATGATATCGCTCTCGCCAGGTTGCTCGGCGGGAACAATCTCCATCTCCACCTGCACGGTGGGCAGGCGCTGCAGATTTTCCAGCCCTTGCTCAATGTCCCGCAGATCCAGCAAATTTCCGTCATGTGCCGGGAAGGCGCTATAGAGCCAAAGCCAGCGGCTGCTGTCATCGGTAAAGGTGACGTGCCGAATGGTTCCCGGAATGACGGCCAGCTTCAAATGACCACTTTTAATATCCTGTCCGGGGGCCAGCACACGTGCGGTCGTCCAGCCGTGAGATATCAGCCGGTTCTGAAGCGAACTCATCAGCTGATTAATGCCTTGTGCGCCCAGGCATCTGCCGACCGCACGATCGGCGAGGCGCTGCAATGGCAACCAGGGCGGTAGGGCTTCCTGACCGGTAAGCGTGATATCATGGATAACGAAACAGGGAGATTCGTCAGGAAACGCTGCGCTTGCGCCGTCTTCCACGGTAGTGGCAAGCCGGACATCCGGCACAGGTGGGTTCAGTTGCGCTTCCAGAGCCTGCTGGCGTTGCTGCTGAAGGATAAACTGCCCATCCCCTGGCGCAGCGTTAGTAGCCGTCGTAAGGCAGAATAAAGCGCTGTTGAGGAAAATCGGTATGCACGTCGCCAGGCGTCGAAGTTCCATTTCGATACCATCCCTTACAAAATATAATATTTTAGGGGGCAATAGTGAAGAAGGAGAGGCGGATTATCTATACAGAGAAGGTAAACAGAATCCTAAAATGCAGCGTGCACGTACTGTAGGCCGGGCAAGCTTGCGCCGCCCGGCACTCTCACAGGAGATTACTCCCCTTCACCCGGGAACAGAAACGGGTTAATAGAGCTGCGGGCAAAGCCCTCCTGCTCCATTTTTGCGTCCAGGATCAGCGTTGCGAGATCGTCAGCGACGGCTTCCACTTTCGGGTCTTTTTCCTGATACAAAATCTTCAGGTAGGTGCCGCAATCGCCGCAGCTCTCGGCTTTCACCGCGGACTGTTCATTTTCCAGCGACCAGTAGTGCAGATCGCGGGTCTGTTCACAGTTGCTGCACTTCACGCGCACCACGTGCCACTCGGTTTCACACAGGTTGCAGTGCAGGTAGCGCAACCCCTGAGTGGTTCCAATTTGCACCATGCTGGAGACCGGCATTGAACCGCACACCGGGCAGAACTGGCGGGCTTCACCATATTCAGCGCGGGCTTTACCCGGGATGAGGCTCGCCATTTGCGCCCAGTAGAGCGACAGGGCAGCCCAGATGAACGGGGCTTTATCGCTGCTGACCGAGGCAAAATCAGAGGCAAACAGCGCGCTCGCCATCTGCTCCAGCTCCTGCTCGGAGGCTTTCTCAAGATTCTCGATCACCGCCAGCGCCGGGCCGCTCATCTCAGGCTTCAGTTCGGCAATAAGCGAATGCAGCAGCTTATGCCAGTGCTTGTCGCGCGGCAGAACGTGGATATCCAGCGGCGGTTTGCCCTGCTCGCTCGCCTCTTTAATGCGCGCGGTCAGGTCCATCTGCAGCGGATGGTCGTACAGCACCACTTCCTGGGCGTGGGCGATCAGCGCCGCAAAGCGCAGATAGTCGCCAAGCGGGTTGCTCTCAGCCAGCTCACGCAGGCGTTCCGCGCGGCGGTTGTAGAGGTTTTTTAGTCTGGGGAACAGTAACGGCGGAATCACTTCCGCCGTGCGTTTCTCGCTCGAACCCAGCTCATCTTGCGGGATTATGCGAATACTCATTCAGTTTTCTTTTCCGTTGTCTTTCGGACTTCGCGGTACCAGCGCGGGTGATGTTTCTTCGCCCACGTTTTGGTAACCCAGCCCTCCACCATCGCGGTAATGGTGCCTTTCACCCAGAGGGCGGCGTAGATATGCACCATGATAACCACAATTAACGCCACTGCGGCAAATGAATGCAGCATTAACGCAAATCGGATTACCGGGATTGAGAAAGCAGGCGCAAAGTACGGACGCCAGATGATCACGCCGCTCACCAGCAACAGGACCAGGAAGATAATCGCCGCCCAGAATACGCACTTCTGGCCGAAGTTATAACGCCCGGTGTCACCCACTTCCTCGTTGACGACGATCTTACGAATATTCTTCGCCCAAAAGATATCATCCCGATTGATTAGGTTATGGTGCCAGTAACGGAAAAACATGATGATGAACGAGGCAAACATCACCACACCCACGAACGGGTGCAGGATGCGCGCCAGCTGCGGCGTACCCAGGATCTGCATCAGCCAGTTGAAGGAGGGGAAGAAGAACCCCAGCCCGCTTATCGCCGCCAGCATGAAGCAGAAGGCGGTGACCCAGTGGTTGATACGTTCCGGTGCCGTGTAGCGCACGATGGTGTCACGTCTTTTCATTTGCGCACCTCGTCTTTCTCTTCATCCAGGTTGTCCTCTTCCTCTTCCGCACGGTTCGGACCGACACCCACGTAGTGGAAGATGCTCGCGGCGAAGGTGGCAGCAAAGCCCACCGCTGCCAGCGGCTTCCAGATACCTTTCCAGAACTTCACGGTGGCGCTGATCTCCGGGTTCTCCGGCAGGCCATGGTACAGATTCGGCTTGTCGGCGTGGTGCAGCACGTACATGACGTGCGTGCCGCCAACACCGGCCGGATCGTACAGGCCCGCGTTGTCGTAGCCGCGGGTTTTCAGCTCGGCTACGCGCTCACCCGCCAGGGTTTTCATATCCTCTTTGGAGCCAAAGTGGATAGCGCCGGTCGGGCAGGTCTTCACGCACGCCGGCTCCTGGCCGACGTTCACGCGGTCAACGCACAGCGTGCATTTGTAGACGCGGTTGTCTTCCGGGTTCATGCGCGGCACGTCGAACGGGCAGCCGGCGATGCAGTAGCCGCAGCCGATGCACTGCTCGGACTGGAAGTCGACGATGCCGTTGGCATACTGAATGATCGCTCCTTCCGACGGACACGCCTTAAGGCAGCCCGGATCCGCACAGTGCATACAGCCATCTTTGCGGATCAGCCACTCCAGTTTGTCGTTCTGCTCCACTTCCGAGAAGCGCATTACCGTCCAGGACTTGGCGGTCAGGTCGGCGGGGTTATCATAAACCCCGACGTTGTGACCCACTTCGTCACGGATGTCGTTCCACTCTGAACAGGCCACCTGACAGGCTTTACAGCCGATACAGGTGGTTACGTCGATAAGCTTCGCCACTTCCTGCTGGTGGTCCCGCGCCTGGGGCGCGGGGGTGAACCCGTTAGTCGCGGAACGACGAATGATGTCTTGCGATTGATAAGCCATAAGTCGTCTCCGTTACACCTTTTCCACGTTCACGAGGAAGGCCTTAAACTCCGGCGTCTGCGTGTTCGCATCGCCGACGAACGGCGTCAGGGTGTTGGCAATAAACCCTTTCTTCGCCACGCCCTCATAACCCCAGTGAATCGGAATACCGATGGTATCCACCTCCTGACCGTGAACGTTCAGCGTGCGAATACGCTTGGTCACCACTGCCTTGGCCTTGATGTAGCCGCGGTTAGAGGAGACCTTCACGGTGTCGCCATGGGCGATGCCGAGCTTGTTCGCCAGCTTCTCGCCGATCTCCACAAACTGCTCCGGCTGCGCGATGGCGTTCAGCAGCGCGTGCTTGGTCCAGTAGTGGAAGTGCTCGGTCAGACGGTAAGTGGTGCCCACATACGGGAACTTGTCTTTTTTGCCCAACGCCTCGAAATCGCTCTTAAAGATACGGGCGGCCGGGTTAGAGACCACGTTCGGGTGCAGCGGGTTAGTGCCCAGCGGCGTCTCAAACGGCTCGTAGTGTTCCGGGAATGGCCCTTCCGCCATCTTATCGATAGCAAACAGGCGTCCCATCCCTTCAGGCTGCATGATAAACGGCCCGACATCGCTGCCCGGAGGCGCGGTGCTGTAGTCCGGAATATCCACGCCGCCCCACTTCGCGCCGTCCCACTTCAGCAGCTGACGCTTCGGATCCCACGGGTTGCCCTGCGGGTCAGCAGAGGCACGGTTATAGAGAATGCGGCGGTTCAGCGGCCACGACCATGCCCAGCCCAGCGTATTGCCGAGGCCCGACGGGTCGGCGTTATCGCGGTTAGCCATCTGGTTGCCTTTCGGCGTCCAGCTACCGGCAAAGATCCAGCAGCCGCTGGAGGTGGTGCCGTCGTCGCGCAGATGGGCAAAGGTACTCAGCTGATCGCCTTTCTTCGCCAGCACCGCCCCGGTGGCCGGGTCGATAACGTCTGCCAGCGCCTTACCGTTGCTCTCCATCGCCACCTCTTCCGGGGATGGATTCTCCGGCGTCGAGTAGTTCCAGGTCATGTTCAGCACCGGTTCCGGGTTCGCGCCGCCTTCAGCCGCGTACATCTTACGCAGACGTAAGAAGATACCGGCCAGGATCTCGCCGTCGTTCATGGCGATGCCCGGGGCGTCTGCGCCCTTCCAGTGCCACTGCAGCCAGCGACCGGAGTTAACGATAGAGCCGTTCTCTTCCGCGAAGCAGGTGGATGGCAGACGGAACACTTCGGTCTGAATCGTCGACGGATCGACGTCGTTCGATTCGCCGTGGTTCTGCCAGAAGGTCGAGGTCTCGGTATTGAGCGGGTCAATGGTGACCAGGAACTTCAGTTTCGACAGGGATGCCACAACCTTGTTCTTGTTCGGGAAGGATGCCACCGGGTTAAAGCCCTGGCAGATATAGCCGTTGACCTGGCCCTGGTGCATCATCTCGAAGTACTGGAGTACGTCGTAGCCTTTGTCCCACTTCGGCAGCCAGTCAAAGCCCCAGCTGTTTTCCGCCGTCGCCTTGTCACCGAAGAAGGCTTTCATCATCGAGACGAAGAACTTCGGATAGTTGCTCCAGTAGTTCACCTGGCCTTCAAGCAGCGGTTTCGGGGTGCTGGCCGTCAGGTAGGTTTGCAGGTCGGTCTGTTTTTCGCTTGGCAGGCTCATGTAACCGGTCAGGCTCTGCGACAGCAGGCCGAGGTCGGTCAGACCCTGAATGTTGGAGTGGCCGCGCAGGGCGTTCACGCCGCCGCCTGCCATCCCCATGTTGCCGAGCAGCAGCTGAACCATCGCCATGGTACGAATGTTCTGCGCGCCGATGGAGTGTTGCGTCCAGCCGAGGGCATACAGGAACGACGCGGTTTTATCGTGAACGCTGGTTTCAGCGATCATCTCGCACACCTTCAGGAAGTCCGCTTTCGGCGTCCCGCAGATGTTTTCGACAACCTCCGGCGTATAGCGGGAAACGTGCTCTTTCAGCAGGTTCCACACGCAGCGCGGGTGTTGCAGGGTGGTGTCGCGCTTCGCAAAGCCATTCTCGTCCAGCTCGTAGTTCCAGCTGGTCTTGTCGTACTTGCGTTTTTCGGCGTCATAACCGCTGAACAGGCCATCTTCGAAGTGGTAATCCTCACGCACGATCAGGCTGGCGTTGGTATAGGCTTCGGTGTATTCGCGGTTATATTTTTCGTTAGTCATCAGGTACAGCAGTACGCCTGACAGGAAAGTGATGTCAGTACCTGAACGAATAGGGGTGTAGAAATCCGCCACCGACGCTGTACGCGTAAAGCGGGGATCGATCACAATCAGTTTCGCACCGTTGTGGATTTTGGCTTCCATCGCCCAGCGGAACCCAACAGGGTGCGCTTCAGCGGCGTTACCGCCCATCACCACAATAAGGTTGGCATTTTTGATGTCGACCCAGTGGTTGGTCATCGCACCGCGACCAAATGTTGGAGCAAGACTTGCTACCGTTGGTCCGTGTCAGACACGCGCCTGGTTGTCGACTGCGAGCATACCGAGTGCGCGCGTAAATTTCTGGGTTAAATAGCCGGTTTCGTTGCTGGAGGCCGAGGCGCACAGCATGCCGGTGGAGAGCCAGCGGTTTACCGTTACGCCATCTGCATTCTGGGCAATAAAGTTGGCATCGCGATCTTTTTTAATCAATGTGGCGATGCGGTCAAATGCCTCTTCCCAGCTGATTTGCTGCCATTTATCTGAACCTGGCGCACGATACTCAGGATATTTCAGGCGGCTTTCGGAGTGAATAAAGTCCACCAGACCGGCCCCTTTCGGGCAGAGCGCGCCGCGGTTAACCGGATGATCCGGGTCCCCTTCAATATGGAAAATAGATGCTTTGGCGTTTTTCGCGCCGTCGCCGAGGCTATACATTAACAGCCCACAGCCGACGGAGCAGTATGTACAGGTATTACGGGTTTCGCGGGTGCGCAGCAGTTTATACTGCCGCGTTTCCGCCAGCGCGACGCCGGGCGCAAAGCCCAGTGCTGCTGCCGTGGTGCCTGCCATACCGCCAGCGCAGATCTTAAAGAACTGCCTTCTGCTGACCTGCATGGGTCACTCCTTGTTTCGACATTGCTACCCTTCACTCTTCACGCCTGCGCGAATTATTTGGGGTCATTATTGTTTTACTTCACGGTTGATTTTTTGACCGCAAAGTTGAAAATTTGCGTTAAACCCTCATTTCCACGAGGGGTATGCCAGAATACCACAATGTCGGTACGCTTGTTCCAACGGCGTTAAAACAAAGTGAACGTATTATCACGGTGATGATTATAAAATGTGATATTGATCACATGGTGCCCCCGAACTGTTACAAACCTGTTCATGCGTCGGGTTTGTCCCTCAGGTAAAGTTGCGCGGACAGAGCGGTAAAAATTGATCCATACTATGCGCCAGGCCGGAAAAGTATGGTGCAATAGCAGGCCTCCCCACGTGGTTGCTCAGGAAATGCGTTGTGTTGAAACAAAATGGTGATACCCACCTTACGTCACTGCCTGCCGGTGTGGCAGAACGCCGGGTACACAGACCCCCTCAGATTAGCCTCCCGACTCCCGATTTTCTGGCGGAAGAGGTGCCCGTCGCGCTGGTTTATAACGGTATCTCCCATGTGGTAATGATGGCCTCCCCCAAAGATTTGGCGCTGTTTGCCATCGGCTTTTCGCTGTCTGAAGGCATCATTGAGCACCCGCGTGAGATCTACGGCATGGAGGTGATATCCGTTTGCAATGGTCTCGAAGTGCAGATTGAGCTCTCCAGCCGTCGTTTTATGGCCCTCAAAGAGCGCCGCCGCGCGCTGGCCGGACGCACCGGCTGCGGCGTCTGTGGCGTGGAGCAGCTTAACGATATTGGCAAGCCCGTGGTGCCGCTGCCGTTCACCCAGCGCTTTAACCTGGCCCACCTCGATCGGGCGCTTGCGCATCTCAACGACGTGCAGCCTATCGGGCAGCTAAGCGGATGTACCCATGCCGCCGCCTGGGTATTACCGAACGGCGAGATTGCGGGCGGGCATGAGGACGTCGGGCGACATGTGGCGCTGGATAAACTGTTGGGCCGTCGGGCCGGGGAAAGCGACGTCTGGCAGCAGGGCGCTGCGCTTGTCTCCAGCCGCGCCAGCTATGAGATGGTGCAGAAGGCCGCTATGTGCGGCGTTGAGATCCTGTTTGCCGTCTCGGCCGCCACCACCCTGGCGGTGGAGGTGGCAGAGCGCTGTAACCTGACGCTGGTGGGCTTCTGCAAGCCGGGAAGGGCCACGGTGTATACCCATCCGGGGCGTCTGATAATTGATCAATAATTTTGAATGTTGAGAGCAAATCCTTCCGCTATCAGTTGTCGGTGATGAGGTCTATTATTTATCACATCAAGGCACGGCGCCTTACACCAACAACTTACTGAAAGGATTTACATCATGAAAAGCATCAAAACTTTTGTCGCAGTAATCGCTCTGGCTACTTCTTTCGGTTCTTTCGCTGCCCAGTCCGTCACCGCCTCCGCCAGCACCATTGAAGGCGCGGAAGCGAAAATTGCCGCTCAGGCTGAGCAGGCAGGCGCCTCCTCTTACACCATTACTCAGGCCTTCTCCGGTAACCGTGTCCACATGACCGCTGAACTGAACAAATAAGCACACAGCATCTGTCGAAAGAGCGCCCCCGGGGCGCTTTTTTAGTTTATGCCCGCCAGACGTAATAGCGCCGTCACCACCGCCGCCGCGACAATCACGAAAATCAACGGTACCTTGCGCCAGGCGAGGAACACCGCAAAGGCCACACCCAGCACCCGCGCCATCCCGGCGAAATGTTCCCCTTCATAGAAGGTGGTCGCCAGCGCCACCGAAAAGAGCAATACCGTTGCCGCATCCGAGAGCAGCGCCTGGGAGCGTTCAGAGAGGGCTAACCGGCTGCCCAGTTTCGCCCCGCCGAGACGCATCAGGTAGGTTCCTGCGGAAAGCAGGGCGATGCCGAGAATAAAGACGGTCATATTTTCCATTATTTCTTCCTCGCCGCGAGACCAAGCAGGGAGAGCAGCACGGGCAGCCCCACCGGCGCAAATGGCACCGCGGCCAGGGACAACGCCGCCCCGCTACAGGCGCGAATCAGCGTGGTGCGGTTTTTAAAGGCGGGCACGACTAAGGCCAGCAAAATGGCCGGGAAGACCGCATCCAGCCCGATGGTCTCCGGCTCCGGCAGCAGTTTGCCGACCATCGCCCCCAGCAGAGTACCCAGCGGCCAGATGATGGCCACCTCCAGGCCGCAGAGCCAGTAGGCGGCTTTGCGCTGTTCCGGCGTTTTTTGCGACAGGCCAAAGACCACGCTTTCGTCATTCATAATGTGACAGCCCAGCAAGCTGGCGCCGCGTTTGCCCACCAGCTCACGCACCGTTACGCCAAACGGTACGTGGCGGGCATTGACCAGCAGCCCGGCGGCGGCCGCGGCAAGGGGATTACCGCCGCTGGCGACAATGCCGATAAACATAAATTCCGAGGCGCCCGCCAGCACCGAAATGGAGAGTACAAACGGCACCCACAGCGGAAAACCGTACGCCATCGCCAGCGAGCCGTAGGACATCCCCACGACGCCCACCGCCAGACAGACCAGGATGATGGCTTTGACCGTGTCGCCATTGAGACAAGAGAACGTGTGCTTCATACAAATTTAGCCATATCGAACGAGTATCCATTATAATGAACGCAATAAGATCGTTTATCAAGATGAACGATTCGTTCGTTTTAACAGTGTGTGAGATCGTTTTATGACGCAGCCAATTAGCGTGATCGCCAAAAGTCTGGTGCGAGAGCGTACGCGGACCGGGCTTTCACTGGCGGAGATCGCCCGCCGTGCCGGGATCGCCAAATCCACGCTCTCCCAGCTGGAGTCCGGTAACGGCAACCCCAGCCTCGAAACGTTATGGTCGCTCTGTGTGGCGCTGGATATTCCGTTTGCCCGCCTGCTTGAACCGCAGCAGCCTGCCACCCAGGTGATCCGCCTGGGTGAAGGCACAAAAGTGGTGGCGGAACAGGCAAACTATGAGGCCATTTTACTGGCGGCATGCCCGCCGGGCGCCCGACGCGATATCTATATTTTGATGGCCCAGCCCGGCGCGGACCGTATCTCCCATCCGCACCCGCCGGGTTCGGTTGAGCATATTATTGTGATGAAGGGGCGGGCGCTGATTGGCCTGACCGAATCGCCCGAGGAGCTGGGGCCAGGGGACTATATTTGCTATCCTGCCGACCAGCCGCATCTCTTCAAAGCCCTTGAGCCCGATACGTATGCGCTCATGGTGGCGGAACAAAACTAACCCAAAGACACGGATAATCATGTCGCTTAAAGCCATTGCTAAAGAACTGGGACTGTCGGTAACGACGGTAAGCCGCGCCCTCAACGGCTATTATGACGTTTCCAGCGAGACGCGGGCCCGTGTGGAGGCTGAAGCGCAGCGGCGCGGCTATCGCCCGAATACCTTTGCCCGGCGTCTGAAGATGGGCAAGATCGACGCCGTGGGGCTGGTCTTTCCGGTTCATCCCGTTCCGCTCAATAACAGCGTCTTTATGGACATGGTCGGCGAAATTAGCCACCAATTAGCGCGTCATGAGATCGACTTACTGCTCATTGCCGACGACGATCTGGCTGATAAACACAGCTATATGCGGATGGTGCAGAGCCGTCGTGTGGATGCGCTGATTGTGGCCCATACGCTGGATAACGATCCGCGTCTGGAGCAGTTGCAGGCCGCCGGGTTCCCCTTCCTGGCGCTCGGGCGCAGCCATCTGCCAAAGCCCTATGCCTGGTTCGACTTTGATAACTATGCGGGCACGCATACTGCCACCCAGCACCTGATTGCGCGCGGGCATCAACGCATCGCGTACCTGGGCGAAAGCCACAATCAGGCTTTTATCACTCAGCGCCGTCAGGGTTATCTCGATGCCCTGAAAGAGGCCGGACTCTCCAGCGAATGGCTGCGCACCATGCCGCCTTCACGCCGCGCAGGCTATACCACTACCCAACAACTGCTGGCGCTGGATGCGCCCCCGACAGCGATCGTCACCGATTGCAACACTCACGGTGACGGTGCGGCGATGGCGCTGGCGCAGATGGGACGCTTAACCGGCGAGCATGCCGTGTCGCTGGTGGTGTATGACGGCCTGCCGCAGGACAGCATTGTCGATATCGACGTGGCGGCGGTGATCCAGTCCACCCGTCAGGGCGTGGGTAAGCAGATCGCCGATATGGTGCTGCAACTGATTAATGGCAGCGAAATAAGCCAGCTTCAGGTGTTATGGCAACCGGAATTCTCTCCGGGCCAGACGGCATAATTCTCCCTAATTTCTAAACCCGATCACAAATCCGAAACGTTTTGGTTTGTATCCGAAACGTTTCGGATCAACACTCAGGATATCCCGATGACAGGAGATGTCCGATGCAAGAGGCTATTTTACGACTCGCGAGCGAAACGGTGGATGTGGTGATCAAAACCCATCCGTTCGCCGAAATTCTTTACTGGGGGCCACACCTTCGCCACTTTTCGCCGCAAGATGCGGCCACGCTTTCCCGCCCGATTGCTAATGGCCGGCTTGACGTTGACTCGCCGGTGACGCTGATGGCGGAGCTTGCCCACGGCCTGTTTGGCGCGCCGGGCATTGAAGGCCACCGTCAGGGTCTGGATGGTTCGCCACGGTTTCGGACCGTGGCAGTCGCGCAGCAGGGGCAAAGTCTGATCCTCACCGCCGAAGATGAGATCGCTGGCCTGCGTCTGACCAGCGAGATAGCCCTTGATGACAGCGGCGTGCTGGCGGTTCGTCACGGCCTGACTAACCTCAAAAGCCAGCCGTGGCAGGTGGAGCGCCTGGCCGTCACCCTGCCGCTGGCGGAGCGTGCCCGCGAAGTGATGGCCTTTCATGGCCGCTGGATCCGCGAGTTTCAGCCGCATCGCCTGCTGCTGGAGCACGACAGCTTTGTGATTGAGAACCGCCGGGGCCGCAGCTCCCACGAGCATTTCCCGGCGCTGATCGGCGGCACGCCGGGCTTTAGCGAAATGCAGGGTGACGTCTGGGGCGTGCATCTGGGCTGGAGCGGCAACCATCGCCTGCGCGCGGAGGCCAAAACCGATGGCCGCCGTTATCTGCAGGCCGAAGCGCTTTACCTGCCGGGGGAAATGGCGGTGGAGGAGGGGGAAACCCTGTGGACGCCACGCCTTTATGCCAGCTACTCCGCGCACGGGCTGAACGGTATGAGCCAGCAGTTCCACCGCTATCTGCGCGCCAACATCATCCGCTTTCCGGAGAACAAACCGCGCCCGGTGCATCTCAACACCTGGGAGGGGATCTACTTTAACCACGACCCGGAATACATCATGCGGATGGCGGATGAAGCGGCCTCGCTGGGGGTGGAGCGCTTTATCATCGACGACGGCTGGTTCAAAGGCCGCAATGACGACCATGCCGCGCTGGGGGACTGGTATCTCGACGAGCAGAAATACCCCAACGGCCTGACGCCGGTGATCAACCACGTCAAAGATCTCGGGATGGAGTTTGGCATCTGGGTTGAGCCGGAGATGATTAACCCGAACTCCGATCTCTGTCGCGCCCACCCGGACTGGGTGCTGGCCCTGCCGGGGTATGAACAGGCCACCGGCCGCCACCAGTGGGTGCTGAACCTCAACATTCCTGCCGCTTTCGACTACCTGCTGGAGCGCATGAGCTGGCTGCTGGGTGAGCATCAGGTTGACTATGTGAAGTGGGACATGAACCGCGAGCTGGTGCAGCCGGGCCATAACGGTAAGGCCGCGGCCGATGCCCAGACCCGCCAGTTCTACCGCCTGCTGGATATCCTGGGCGAGCGCTTCCCGCACGTGGAGTTTGAATCCTGCTCCTCCGGCGGCGGGCGTATTGACTATGAAGTGCTGACCCGCTGCCATCGCTTCTGGGCCTCGGATAACAACGACGCGCTGGAACGTAATACTATCCAGCGTGGCATGAGCTACTTCTTCCCGCCGGAGGTGATGGGCGCGCACATCGGTCATCATAAATGTCACGCCACTTTCCGCCAGCACAGCATCGCCTTCCGGGGCCTGACGGCGCTGTTCGGCCATATGGGGCTGGAGCTGGATCCCCTCGCCGTGGATGAGCAGGAGCGCGAAGGCTACCGGCACTACGCGGCCCTGCATAAGCAGTGGCGCGAGGTGATCCACCACGGCACCCAGTGGCGGGTGGATATGCCGGACAGCACCACCCTGGCGCAGGGAATTGTGAGCGCGGATCAGCGTCAGGGGCTGTTTATTGTCAGCCAGATGGCGATGCCGGACTACACCCTGATGATGCCGCTGCGTATGCCGGGGCTGGCGGCCAACGCCCGGTACCGCATCACGCTGCTCGATCACCCCAATATCCGCCTGACCGGGGAGGGAGGGCACACCATGCGCAAGCTGCCGGCCTGGATGGAGACGCCGCAAACGGTGAGCGGCGAATGGTTGATGCAGGCGGGGCTGGCCCTGCCGGTTCTGGATCCGGAAACCGCCATTCTGATTGGCGTTGAACGCGTATAAGGGTAACGGGCCGGGCAACCGGCCCTGAGTTGAGGATAAAAATAATGAACACGACTGCCTGTACCCATAAAGACAATCCGAACTTCTGGATCTTCGGGTCGTTCTTCTTTCTCTACTTCTTCATCATGGCCACCTGCTTTCCGTTCCTGCCGATCTGGCTGTCGGATATCATTGGTCTGAATAAAACCCATACCGGGATCGTCTTCTCCTGCATCTCGCTGTTTGCCATCTCGTTCCAGCCGGTGCTGGGGGTGGTGTCGGACAAGCTGGGGCTGAAAAAACATCTGCTGTGGATCATCGCGGTCCTGCTGTTTCTCTTCGCGCCCTTTTTCCTCTACGTCTTCGCCCCGCTGCTGAAGACCAACATCTGGCTCGGGGCGCTGAGCGGTGGGGTCTATATCGGCTTTGTCTTTTCGGCGGGATCGGGCGCCATTGAGGCCTATATTGAGCGCGTAAGCCGCAACAGCTTCTTTGAGTACGGCAAGGCGCGCATGTTTGGCTGCCTCGGCTGGGGGCTGTGCGCCTCGACGGGCGGCATCCTGTTTGGCATCGATCCGTCGTATGTCTTCTGGATGGGCTCCGCCGCGGCGCTGGTCCTGATGCTGCTGCTGGTAGTGGCAAAACCAAAACCCAACCAGACCGCGCAGGTGATGAATGCCCTTGGCGCGAACCAGCCGCAGATCACCGTCAAAACCGTCATCAACCTGTTCCGCCAGCGCAAAATGTGGATGTTTATTCTGTACGTGATTGGCGTGGCCTGCGTCTATGACGTCTTCGATCAGCAGTTCGCCACCTTCTTTAAAACCTTCTTCGCCACGCCGGAGGAGGGCACGCGGGCGTTCGGTTTTGCGACCACTGCCGGAGAGATTTGCAACGCCATCATCATGTTCTGCTCGCCGTGGATCATAAACCGCATTGGCGCGAAAAATACGCTGCTGATTGCCGGGGTGATCATGGCGACGCGTATTATCGGTTCGTCATTTGCCACCACCGCCGTCGAAGTGGTGGCCCTGAAGATGCTCCACGCGCTGGAAGTCCCGTTCCTGCTGGTGGGGGCGTTCAAGTACATCACGGGGGTGTTCGATACCCGGCTGTCGGCAACCATCTACCTGATTGGCTTCAACTTCGCCAAACAGCTGGCGGCGATTTTTCTCTCCGCCTTTGCCGGGAATATGTATGACCGGATCGGCTTCCAGGATACCTACCTGATGCTGGGCTGTTTTGTGCTGGCGGTGACGGTATTGTCGGCGTTTACGTTGAGCAGTAAGCGGGAGATCGCTGCCGCGAACGCGGCAGCGTTAACACATCAGGCCAGGTAAAACACCTCTTTCAGCCCGGTGCTCACCGGGCTGTTGTCCGGGTTAGCGGGCATCACCTCCCCCATATATTTCCACCAGCGCTGGCAGACATCGGTGTTCGCCACCGCATTCCAGCGCTCTTCCGATTCGATCTCCACCGTGGCAAACAGCAGGTGACGTTCTTTATCGAGATAAATGGCGTAGTGGTGGGCGCCATGGTCTTTCAGCACCGCTTCCAGCTCGGGCCAGATGGGGTTGTGGCGACGTTCATACTCCTCGTGTGCGTCAGGGTTCACCTGCATCACAAAGGCTTTGCGGATCATAATGCCTCCAGATAGAGTTCGCGCACCTCGTCGCGGCTGGCGCTGCGTGGGTTGCAGGGGGCGCAGGGGTCGGCGAGGGCTTTGTCGAGCCAGCCTTCGATGTCGGCTTTGGTGACGCCCAGCTTGCTGAAGCCGGATGGAATACCGACGCGACTGCTCAGGGTGCGGATGGCGTTGATCGCCGCCATGCTGGCCGCTTCGTCGCTCATCTCGCGGGTATCCACGCCCATCGCCTGGGCCACGCGGGCAAAGCGTTCCACGGCGTTCGGGCGGTTAAAGTTTTCGATGATCGGCAGCAGGATGGCGTTGCACACGCCGTGCGGCAGGTTGTGCGTGGCCCCCGGTTGGTGGGCCAGGGCATGCACCAGTCCCAGTCCGGCGCTGTTAAAGGCCATACCTGCCAGATACTGGCCGTAGGCCATCTGCTCGCGCGCCTCCAGGTTATGTCCGTTGTCGACCGCCTCCGGTAGCCAGTGGGCGATCAGGCGAATCGCCTCCAGCGCGTTGGCATCGGTGAGGGGGTGAGCGCCGACGGAGACATAGGCTTCGATGGCGTGGGTCAGGGCGTCCATCCCGGTGGCGGCGGTGACGGAGGCCGGAATATCGAGCATCACGCTGGCGTCATCCACGGCAATGTCCGGGATGATGTTCGGGTCGATAATCACCTCTTTGACCTGACGGGCAGAGTCGATGATCACCGCATTGCTGGTCATCTCTGCCGCCGTACCTGCGGTGGTGTTGATGGCCACCAGCGGCACGCCGGGGTTGAGCACTTTGCCGACGCCGGAATAAGCGGTAGACGGGCCAGGATTGGCGGTGAGAATTTTAATCGCTTTGGCGGTGTCGATCGGGCTGCCGCCCCCGAAGGCAATGATGTAATCGCACTGCGCATCCTGGAAAGCGGCAAAGCCCTGCTGCACCAGTTCTTCCGTCGGATTCGGGAAGACCGCGTCAAACAGGTGATACGACATCCGCTCTGCGTCGAGAGCGGTAAACAGGCTGTCGAGCAGGCCCATTTTTACCAGCTGACCGTCGGTGACAATCAGCGCGGTGCCCCACTGTTTGTTTGCCACCAGCTTAACCATATCGCCGATTGCGCCTGCACCGTGCAGGCTGATTTTCGGCAGCGCCAACATAAAGCTCATGATAATTCTCCTTAATTACGGTGATTTTTATGCCCGGCGGCGCTGCGCTTGTACACAGCGCCACTCGGCACTAGATCCGTCTTCGCTGCATCACGCGGCGGGTGATGATCGGCAGGGAGATCACCACAATCAGCATCGCGCCGATAATTACCGACATCACGATGCCCGGCACGTTGAGCAGGCTCAGGCCGAAGGTGACCAGCCCCATCAGGAAGGCGGCGATAATCACGCCTACCATGCTGCCGGAACCGCCGAGAATATTGACCCCGCCAAGCACCGCCATGGTCACCACCGCCAGCTCCCAGCCCATCGCAATCGTCGGGCGGGTACTGCCCAGACGCGAGGTGAGCAGCACCGAGGCCAGCCCGGCCATCAGCCCCACCAGGGCGAAGAGGATCAGATTGTGACGCTTGACGTTGATGCCGGAATACCATGCCCCGGTGGGGTTATTGCCGATGGCGTAGGTACGACGCCCGAAGTTGGTTTTGTGCAGCACGAAGGCAAACACCACCGCCAGCACCATAAACAGCGCGAACTCAAACGACAGCGCACCCCAGACGTATCCCTGGCCGAACCAGGCGAAGCTCTCCGGCCAGGTATTAAGCGCCTGGTCACCCAGCAGAATGTAGGTGATGCCGCGGTAGAGGCTCATGGTGCCGATGGTGATCACAATCGACGACAGGTTAAAGCGGGTCACCAGCAGGCCGTTGAACAGCCCGCACAGCAGGCCAACCCCTAACCCCACGCAGACCAGCCACGGTGTATCCAGCCCCGCCGCCGCGCAGAAGCCCATCACCGTGGAGCTCAGGGCGATAGTGGAGGCCACCGACAGGTCAATCTCCCGGGCGATAATCAGCATCGCCATCGGCAGCACGATGATCGCCTTTTCGGTGAAGTTGAAGGTCGCATCCGACAGGTTCCAGATATTCAGGAAGTACGGGGAGGCCAGGGCATTGCCCACGAACACCGCCAGGGTGACCGCCAGCAGAAAACCCTCCCAGCACAGCAGGCGCTGGAAAATGCCCGCCGGAGCCGGGGTATTTTTCATCTCTTCAGAGGTCATCACTTTACTCATGATCTTACCGCCTGTTTCTGACGTGCCAGCGCCGCATCGCGCAGGATCAGCCGTCCTTTGCGCTTGTTGCCGCGTTCATTGAGCAGCACCGCAATCACAATCACCGTCCCGGAAATCGCCATCTGCCAGAACGGCGATACGCCGATCACCGGCAGGGCATTGTTGATGACGCCGAGGAAGAGCGCCCCGCACAGGCAACCTAACACCCGGCCAGTGCCGCCCATGGTGCTGATGCCGCCGATCACGCAGGCCGCCACCACCTGAAGCTCAAAGCCGTTCGCCACGTCGACATAGGCCACCGCGAAGCGCGAGATCCACAGATAGCCGCAGAACCCGGCCAGCGCCCCGGAGAGGCAGAAGCTGACAAACTGCATTTTGCCGGCGTTGATCCCGGTGTAGTACGCCGCCGTGGCGTTACCGCCTGCGGTGTAGAGCGCCCGCCCGGTGCGGCTGTAGCGCAGGAAATAGCCCACCAGCAGCAGGGCGGCGATGGCGCACCAGCTCAGCACCGGTAAACCCAGCACCGACGCACGCGGCAGGCCGAGGAAATCCGCCCCCATCTGGTTAGAGTTGACCCAGCCGCCGCCGGAGAGCAGAAAGATAATCCCGCGGTAGATGCTCATGGTGCCAAGCGTTACCACAATCGCCGGGATGCCCATCTTCCACACCAGCAGACCGTTGATAACGCCCATCAGCAGGCCCAGGGCCGTCGCCAGAATGAGCAGTACCCAGACCGGCACCTCGGGGTAATGAAAGTTAATCAGGGCGACAATCATCCCGGTCAGCGCCAGGTTCGCCGCCATCGACAGGTCGATGCCTTTGGTGAGCAGCACCATCATCTGGCCGAGGGCGAGGATGATCAGAATCGAGGTGTCGTTAAACATCTCCACCAGGTTGCCCGGCGCGATAAACGACGGGACGCGGGTGCCGATGGCGATCACCATCAGCACAATCACCGCCGCCAGCAGCGCCTCGCGGTGTTTAAGCAGTTGTTGCACCATTATGCGGCCTCCTGTCTGGCACCGCTGGCGGCGCTGACGATGGTTTCCGCCGTCGCGCCCCCCGCCTGATACTCCGCCACCATTAACCCTTCATGCATGACGATGATCCTGTCGGCCATGCCCATCACTTCCGGTAGTTCAGAGGAGACCATGATCACCGCCAGCCCCTGACCGACCAGCTCGGACATAAACTGATGCACCGCCGCTTTGGAGCCGATATCGATCCCTTTGGTCGGTTCATCCAGAATGATGACGTCAGGATGGGTCGCCAGCCATTTGCCAATCACCACTTTCTGCTGGTTGCCGCCGGAGAGGGTTTCCACCGCCTGTTTCCAGCTAAAGGCTTTCACCTGGAGCCGCTTTGCATATTCATCCGCCAGCTGCCACTCGCGCGCGTCGTTCAGCACGCCGCTGGCGTTGAGTTTGCTGAGCTGGGGCAGGCTGATGTTCTGGGCAATCGACAGCTCAATAATCGCCCCCTGCTTCTGGCGCTCTTCCGGCACGCAGACGATCCCGGCTCTGATGGCGTCCGCCGGCTGGCGGAAATGCTGCGCTTTGCCGTTCAGCACAATGCTGCCGGAGGAGGGGCGCGAGACGCCGGAGAGCGCCTGCATCAGCTCGGTACGCCCGGCGCCTACCAGGCCATAGAAGCCGAGGATTTCGCCTTTGCGCAGGGTAAAGGAAATATTGGCGAACTCGGTGGGGTGGCAGAGATCCTGCACCTCCAGGACGATGTCGCCTTTTTCGCATTCCACCTTCGGGAAGGTCTGGGTAATGGCGCGCCCCACCATCATCGCCACCATCCGCTCTTCGGTGATGTCGTTGATGGCCCCGGCGCCGACAAATACGCCGTCGCGCAGGATGGTGTAGTGATCCGCCAGCTCAAAAATCTCGTCGAACTTGTGGGAGATAAAGAGGATGGCTTTTCCCTCCTGCTTTAAGCGTTCGACAATCTGATAGAACTCGAGAATTTCATGCTGCGACAGGGCGGCGGTGGGTTCATCGAGGATCACCACCTGGGCATCAAACGACAGCGCACGGGCAATCGCCACCATATGCCGCTGGGCGATGCTCAGGGTTTTCAGCGTCGCACGCGGGTCAATCTGCACCTCCAGACGGGTGAGGATCGCCTGCGCCCGGCGGTGCATCTCCGGCCAGTCGAGCTTTTTGAAAAAGCCTTTATAGAGATACTGACCGACAAAAATATTTTCGGTGACCGACAGCTCATCGAACAGCACGGTCTCCTGGTGGATGGCGGTAATACCCACCTTGTGCGCCGCGTCAGGGGTCGGCAGCTGGATGGGGATCGCTTTATAGAGGATTTCGCCCTCGTCGGGCTGGTAGATGCCGGTCATCACTTTCACCAGCGTCGATTTGCCCGCGCCGTTTTCACCGATCAGGGCGGTGACTTTGCCGGGCCAGAGTTCAAGCTGCACGTTTTCAAGGGCACGCACGCCAGGGAAAACTTTGGTGATGCCGTTGAGTGCCAGTAATGGGGTCATGATAGTTCTCCACCATAGGGGATTTTGTAGGCCGGATGGCGCTACGCTTATCCGGCCTACAAAACGCATCAGAAGATTTTTGAGAACTTATCAATGTTGCTGGCATCGTAAACGAACGGCTCCGCCATCGCGCCGTTGCCGTCGGCATCCAGCTTCACTTTGCCCAGTTTGCCCATGCTGGCTTCGTCTTTGGTCGCCGTGCCTTTCACCAGATCATCCGCTAAGTAAGTCGCGGCATAACCGAGGTCAATCGGGTTCCAGATGGCGAAGCTCTTGCTGGCGCCGGATTTCACCGCGCCCGCCATTTCAGACGGCAACCCTAAGCCGGTGACGTACACTTTGCCGATCTTGCCCTGATCTTTCACCGCCTGCGCCGCCGCCACGATACCGACTGACGACGGGGAGACGATCACTTTCAGATCCGGGTAGGTTTTAAGCAGGCCAACCGCTTCGCGGTAGCTCTTGTCAGAGAGATCGTCGCCATAGGCCACGGTCACCAGATTGACGGACGGGTACTGCGGCAGCACCTTTTTCATCTCGGCAATCCAGGTGTTCTGGTTAGTAGAGGTAGGGGTAGCGCTCAGCACCGCCACGTCGCCTTTCTCCACATTCAGCGCTTTCAGCGCGTCGGCCGCCAGCTTGACGTTGGTCTCGCCAATCAGCGCGTTATTAGAAGGGTTGAGGTGGATCTGGCGCCCGGCTTTCGCCACGCCGGAATCCCAGGAGACCACTTTGATCCCGCGCTGCATCGCTTTTTTCAGCACCGGCACCACGGCGTCAGGATCGTTGGCGGAGATAGCGATCGCATCGACACCCTGAGCGATCAACCCGTTGAGGACTTCGATCTGGGCTTCGGCGGTGGTGGTGGTCGGCCCGGTATAGATGACTTTGACATCCCCCAACTCTTTAGCTGCCTCCTGGGCACCCACGTTTGCCGCTTCAAAGAAGCCGTTACCTAAGGATTTCGCCACCAGGGCGATTTTCACTTCAGCTAAAGCAGAACCGGACAACGCCAGGGCGGCAACGGTGAGGATCAAGCTTGTCTTTATTTTCATTGCTTTTACTCCACTTAATTGAGTTTTGTAGGGTTTGCAGGTGTAGATTCGCCCCGTCTCAATGAGCGGGGCGCGATGTTCTTATTTGTAGAGATCTAACGCTGACTGCACAGGATTAACGCCAAAGCGTTTACCCAGCGCAATCAGTTCTTCCCGGGTGATGGTCTGCTTCATGCCACCCATTGAATAAACTTTTACCAGCACTTCCGCAGACTTCTCGGCGGTATCGATCAGGCCAAAGGTTTCGTCCAGCGTCGGGCCGCTGCCGAACACGCCGTGGAACGGCCACAGCACCAGCGAATGTTTTTGCATCTCCACCGCCGTGGCGCTGCCGATTTCGTCGGTACCCGGCACCATCCACGGCAGAATGCCCACGCCATCCGGGAACACCACCAGACACTCGGTGCTGCCTTCCCACAGCTGACGGGTGATGACGTCTGAGTTGTTCTCCAGCACAAAAGTCAGGGCGATCAGGTTGGTGGCGTGGCAGTGCATGATCACGCGGTCTTTTCCCCCCGTGGCTTTGATGCGCTCGCAGTGGGAGAGGAAGTGGGCCGGCAGTTCAGATGTTGGCACCGCTTCGTCAGTCAGCCCCCAAAGAATGTGGTAGCCCGCGCCGTCGCTGTCCACTTTTACCACCCCTAAATTGGCGGTGGGATCGAGCTGTACGTTGCGGAAGAATTTGCCGGAACCGGTGACGATAAACGGCGTGTTGGCGAGCAGCGGCATCGGCTGGCTCAGGGCGATATAGCGCGGTTTGGCGTGGAAATCCGCTTCAAACGGGGCGATATCCGCGTCATCCAGGCGCAGCGTCAGGTTGCCGCCGTTGCGCTCGTCCCAGCCTTTCAGCCAGGCGTCGGAGGTGGCTTTGATCATGCCCTGGACGAACCAGGATTGGGTGATGGTCTGCATTTTTTGATTCCTTTGAAAACGCCCGGCGGCGCTTCGCTTGCCGGGCCTACAGCTAAACGTAGGCCGGGTAAGCGAAGCGCCACCCGGCAATGTTATTTACGTGCGACTGGCTAATACGTCCTGCTCATACGCCCGGACGTTATCCAGCCACTGGCTGCCCGCCGGGGCGTCGTTGCGCTGGCAGTACATCTCCCATACCGCCTGCCACGGCAGTGATTTTTGCTCTTCCAGCAGGGCCAGACGCGCGGTGTAATCCCCCGCGGCTTCCAGCGCGCGCAGCTCGGCGGTGGGCTCCAGCAGAGCGCGCAGCAGGGCTTTCTTCATGTTGCGGGTGCCGATCACCCACGCCGCGATGCGGTTGATGGAGGCATCAAAGAAGTCGAGGCCGATATGTACCCGGTCAAACAGGTCATGGCGGATAATTTCGCTGGCGATGGCCTGGGTTTCGTCATCCAGCAGCACCACGTGGTCGCTGTCCCAGCGCACCGGACGGCTGACGTGCAGCAGCAGGTGCGGCACATAGAGCATCGCGGCGGAGATCTTGTCGGAGATGACTTCAGTCGGATGGAAGTGACCCGCGTCCAGACACAGCGCGGTCTGGCGGCTGGTGGCGTAACCCATGTAGAACTCGTTGGAGCCCACGGTGTAGCTCTCGGCGCCAATGCCGAACAGCTTGCTTTCCACGGCATCGATGTGGTGCGCCGGGTTCAGCTTTTCACTGATGGCTTCATCCAGCGCCGCCAGCAGGCGCTGACGTGGGGCGAGGCGGTCAACGGTGATGTCTTTCATCCCGTCCGGGATCCAGATATTCATCACCGATGGGGTGCCAAGCTGCTCGCCAAAGTACGCCGACACGCGGCGGCTGGCCTTCACGTGGTCGATCCAGAACTGGCGGATCTCGTCGTTGGCGTGGGCGAGGGTAAAGCCGTCGGCGCTCAGCGGATGCGAGAAGCAGGAGGGGTTAAAATCCAGCCCCAGCTTGTTAGCTTTCGCCCACTCGACCCAGTTTTTAAAATGTTCTGGTTTGATGGCGTTACGCTCGACGGGCTCGTCGGATTCCAGATAGATGGCGTGCAGGTTCAGGCGCTTAGGACCCGGGATCAGGCTCAGGGCCAGCTCCAGATCCGCCCGCAGTTCGGCGGCGTTACGCGCCTTGCCCGGATAGTTACCGGTGGCCTGAATACCGCCGGTCAGCGCCCCGCCCGGGTTCTCAAAACCGGCGACGTCATCACCCTGCCAGCAGTGCATAGAGACCGGCAGACGGTCGAGCTGACGCAGAGCCTCCTCGACATCCACGCCCACGGCGGCGAAACGCTGTTTAGCCAGTTCCCAGGCTTGTTCAAGTTGAGTGGTCATGCGCAAAGCTCCTTTGTCGGTCGTTGTTGCTGAAACTGCGCCCGGTAGCGGGCAATCTCATGATCGGGATGAGGGGTAAAGGTGGTCAGGCCATAGTTGCCGGTCACCACCTGGCGGAACTGGTCGACGTTGTTCAGTTCGTCGAGGGTCATCAGCTGAATGCCAATATTGCCGAGGGTGGAGGCCTCGACCGGCCCGGCTAACACCGTGATGCCGCAGGCGTTGGCGCACAGCTGGTTGAGCAGCTGGTTCTGGCAGCCGCCGCCCACAATGTGCAGCTGGCTGAACGGCTTCTCGCGCAGGGTGGCCAGCTCGTGCAGCACCTCGGCATAGAGCAGGGCGAGGCTGTCGAAGATGCAGCGCGCCAGCTCGGCGGCGCTCTCCGGCACCGGCTGCGCGCTTTCGCGGCAGGCGGCCTGAATCTCGGCGCTCATATTGGCCGGATTGATAAAGCGGTCGTCATTGGGGTTGATCAGGAAGCGGCACGACGGCAGGATTTCCGTCTCAGCGATCAGGGCAGCCAGGTCGCTGATACCTTTTTCCTTCAGCACCCGCTGTAGCAGCCACAGCCCCATAATGTTTTTCAGCACCCGGTAGCGGCCCTCTGCGCCGCCCTCGTTGGTGATGTTGGCCGCCAGCGCGCTATCGCTGGTGTAGGGGGTTTTGCTCTCAAAGCCCATCAGCGACCAGGTGCCGGAGGAGAGATACGCTGCATCCTTTGAGGCCAGCGGGGCGGCGATCACCGCGCTGGCGGTGTCATGGCTGGCGACGGCCACCACCGGGATGGCATTCTCCCGGGGGCAAATCCAGTGACCGATTACATTGCCCGGATGGGTCGGCGTGCCAAACCAGTCGCGCGGCGCGCCGGTCCAGTTGAGCAGGTTCTCGTCCCAGGTATCGGAATTGATGTTCACCAGCTGGGTGGTGGTGGCGTTGGTATATTCCCAGTTCATCTGGCCGGTAAGGCGGTAGCTGAAGTAGTCCGGGATCAGCAGGGCGTGGGCGACCTTCGCCACCAGCTCCGGCTGCTGTTCAACCAGGGCACGCAGCTGATAGAGGGTATTAAACGGCAGGAACTGGATGCCGCTGCGGCCATAGATCTCCGCTTTGCCCAGCTGCGCCAGCGCGTGCGCCATTACCCCGTCGGTGCGGCTGTCGCGGTAGGAGACCGGCAGGCCCACACGCTGGCCGTTGCTGTCCAGCAGCACATAATCCACGCCCCAGGTATCAATCCCGATGCTGTCGATGCGAATGCCTTCTTCACAAACCTTATTCAGCCCGGTGCGGATCTCCGCTTCCAGGGTGTCGATATCCCAGCAGTCAAAGCCGTCCCGCTTTTGCAGACAGTTAACGAAACGGTGGATTTCGCGAAGCTGAAGCGTGCGCGCCTCGCGGTGGTAGCTTGCCAGCATCACCCGGCCGCTGGATGCGCCTAAATCGACAGCCACACAATGGCGAAAAGTCATGGTCCGGTCCTTCCTGAAGTCATTGCCGGACAGTGTAAAAAAGGGAAGGGAAGGCGACCTTCTTGCTACTGACAGCGCATTTCAGGCGCTGGCAAGAAAGCAAAGATGAACGTGAGAGAGTTCACATTTTCCGTTTTTAACGGCACTTGCAGGCGATGTGACGGTGACCGCATTTCCAGATCTTTCCCGCCGCTTCTTGAAAAAGCGACAGGGTTTGCGCCATTTGCTGTCGAAAATTTAAGGTGAGGCGGGGAACCCTAAATTACTATTTTGAGAACTCTTATCATCTGGTGACCCGTTATGACCGTACTGCACAGCGTGGATTTTTTTCCTTCAGGCCACTCGCCTGTGGCGATTGAGCCGCGGCTGCCCCAGGCTGCCTTTCCGGAACATCATCATGATTTTCATGAGATTGTGATCGTGGAGCACGGTACGGGTATCCACGTCTTCAACGGCCAGCCGTACACCATCAGCGGCGGAACGGTCTGCTTCGTGCGCGATCATGACCGGCACATGTATGAACATACCGATAACCTGTGCCTGACCAACGTGCTCTATCGCTCCCCGGAGGCGTTCCAGTTTTTGTCGGGGTTGAACCAGCTCCTGCCCCAGGAGCTGGACGGGCACTATCCGTCGCACTGGCGGGTGAACCAGGCCACGCTGCAACAGGTGCGCCAGCTGGTGAGCCAGATGGAGCAGGCTGAAGAGGGGCAGGAGACCCACGCCCTCGCCAGCCGTGAAATCCTCTTTATGCAACTGCTGGTGCTGCTGCGCCGCGGCAGCCTGGTCGAAGGGGCGGCGGATAATGACGCCCGCCTCAACCAGCTGATGGCCTGGCTGGAAGATCACTACGCGGAGGATGTCTGCTGGGAGACGCTGGCGGATAACTTCTCTCTCTCGCTGCGCACCCTGCATCGCCAGCTCAAACAGCACACCGGGCAGACGCCGCAGCGCTACCTGAACCGTCTGCGGCTGATTAAAGCGCGGCATCTGCTGCGCCATACCGATGATAGCGTCACGGATATCGCCTATCGCTGCGGTTTCGGCGACAGTAACCACTTTTCGACCCTGTTTCGCCGGGAATTTAGCTGGTCGCCGCGCGATATTCGCCAGGGCCGGGATGCTTCACTTCAGTAACGCGAGGAAAATCACCGTTTTATTGCCGCAAAGCGGGTAATAATGTCAGGTTATTCCCCGGTGAGGTTGTGACGTGGCAGGACAGTTGATTCTTCGCAGAGCCGATTTTTTTGCATCCGCTGCTCAGGCCGTCGCGGTGGCGGACCGCTATCCGCAGAATGTCTTTGCCGAACATACCCACGACTTCTGCGAGCTGGTGCTGGTGTGGCGCGGCAACGGCCTGCATATCCTCAACGATCGCCCCTACCGTATTACCCGCGGTGACCTGTTTTACATCCGCGCGGAAGACAAACACGCCTACGCCTCGGTGAACGATCTGGTGCTGCAGAACATCATCTACTGCCCCGACCGGCTGAAGCTCAACGTGGACTGGGGAGCCAATATCCCCGGCTTTATGAACGCCCGCGGAGCACCGCACTGGCGGCTTGGCAGCAACGGTATGACTCAGGTGCGCCAGATCATTGCCCAACTGGAGCAGGAGAGCCTGAAGGACGATCCCCACGGCTATGACCTGGCGGAGCTGCTGTTTGCCCAGCTAGTGATCATGCTCAAACGCTACCGCTACGCCCCGGACAACCCGACCGCCAGCGAGCCGGAAGCGCTGCTGGATAAGCTCATCACCGCGCTGTCTGGCAGCCTGAACCGCAGCTTTGTGCTGGAGAAGTTTTGCGAGCAGGAGCAGTGCAGCGAGCGCGCCCTGCGCCAGCAGTTCCGCACCCAGACCGGCATGACGGTGAACCACTATCTGCGTCAGCTGCGGATCTGCCATGCGCAGTATCTGCTGCAGCATACCGAGCTGATGGTCAGCGAAGTGGCGATGCAGTGCGGCTTTGAGGACAGCAACTACTTCTCGGTGGTGTTTAACCGCGAAGTGGGGATGACCCCGGTTCAGTGGCGCCACCGCAGCCATAACGCCGCGTAATAGAATCCCAGCTCTACCCCTGACTTCTCCGCAGCCCCCGCCAGATCAGTGACATAACGAAAAGTTATAACCTTATTAAAACTACGGCATTGATAAACATTTTCAATATCATTTAATTAACTATAATGAACCAACTGCTTACGCGGCATTAACACGTTTGCCGCCCGACAATAATGGAGATGATTATGAGCTATACCCTGCCATCCCTGCCGTACGCTTACGACGCCCTGGAGCCGCATTTCGACAAGCAGACGATGGAAATCCATCACACCAAACACCACCAGACTTACGTTAACAACGCCAACGCGGCGCTGGAAAGCCTGCCAGAATTCGCGAGCCTGCCGGTTGAAGAGCTGATCACCAAACTGGATCAACTGCCAGCCGACAAGAAAACCGTACTGCGCAACAACGCGGGCGGCCATGCTAACCACAGCCTGTTCTGGAAAGGCCTGAAAACCGGTACTACTCTGCAGGGCGACCTGAAATCCGCTATTGAGCGCGACTTCGGCTCCGTTGAGAACTTCAAAGCTGAGTTTGAAAAAGCGGCTGCTACCCGTTTCGGCTCCGGCTGGGCGTGGCTGGTTCTGAAAGGCGACAAACTGGCGGTAGTCTCTACGGCTAACCAGGACTCCCCGCTGATGGGCGAAGCGATCTCTGGCGCATCCGGTTTCCCAATCCTGGGTCTGGACGTGTGGGAACACGCTTACTACCTGAAATTCCAGAACCGTCGTCCGGACTACATCAAAGCCTTCTGGGACGTCGTCAACTGGGACGAAGCTGCGGCACGTTTCGCTGCTAAAAAATAAGGTTGCAAAGCCTTCTGTGAGAAGCGAGTCTGATGACTCGCTTTTTTTGTATCTGAAGGAGTAGAGATGCATTACCCGGTGAATGTGTTTACAGGCAAGGTAAGGGACTACGACGGCAGCCGCCCGAGCGCAATTGCTAAAGTGCAGGTCGACGGTGAGCTGACCTTAACCGACCCTGGACTGGCAGGTGACGAGCAGGCGGAAAAGAAGATCCACGGCGGGCCCGACCGCGCGCTGTGCCACTATCCGCGGGAGCACTATCAGCACTGGGCAAGGGAATTTCCCGCTCAGGCCGATCTGTTTGTCGCCCCGGCGTTTGGCGAAAACCTCTCAACCGAGGGGCTGACGGAGGAGAACGTCTTTATCGGCGACATCTTTCGCTGGGGGGATGCCCTGATCCAGGTGACCCAGCCGCGCTCGCCGTGCTTCAAACTCAACTTCCATTTCGGCATCAGCGATATGGCTACGCAGATGCAGAACGCGGCGAAAACCGGCTGGCTCTATCGGGTGGTGCTGGCAGGGCAGGTATCGGCGGATGCGCCCCTGAAGCTGGTGTCACGCCTGAGCGACGTATCGGTACATGACGCCTGCGCTATCGCCTGGCATATGCCGTTTGACGACGAACAGTATCAGCGTCTGCTGGCGGCGGCGGGCCTGTCAACAAGCTGGACCAGAACCATGCAGAAACGGCGTTTAAGC
Organism: Leclercia sp. M-A074-M; assembly: GCF_965195605.1. Lineage (NCBI taxonomy): Bacteria > Pseudomonadati > Pseudomonadota > Gammaproteobacteria > Enterobacterales > Enterobacteriaceae > Leclercia > Leclercia sp. M-A074-M. Next base: position 72,289 of record NZ_CBDAHM010000010.1, read on the forward strand.
GGGAAGATCGAGAATAATTCCCGCAGATTGTGGGGAAACCAGGCCGGGTAAGGCGAAGCCGCCACCCGGCATAACAGGCGACAACTACGAACGTTTATACAACGGCAGCCAGAGGGTTAAACGCAATCCACCCAGCGGGCTGTCGTCCGCTTTCACCCAGCCGCGATGCTGCTGAATGGCGGTTTCGACAATCGCCAGACCCAGTCCGGTGCCGCCAGATTCACGGTCGCGGGCTTCGTCAGTACGGTAGAACGGACGGAAAATCTGCTCGCGATCTTCCGGGCTGACGCCAGGACCATCGTCATCCACGTTAATAGTGATGCCGTCTTTATCCACCGAGAACGCCACCTCGATTTTGGTATGCGAGTAGCGCAGGGCGTTACGGACGATATTCTCCAGCGCGCTTTCCAGCGCATTCGGGTTACCGTACAGCGGCCACGGGCCCGGCGGGAAATTAACGGTGAACGATTTACCCATCTGCTCCGCTTCGAAGGCGGCGTTATCCAGCACTTCGCCCCAGAGGTGGTTAGCCTTCATCGTTTCGCTGACCAGCGCGTTTTTCTGCTGATTGCGTGACATCACCAGCAGGTCGTTGATCATGCTGTCCAGACGGTGGGCTTCCGTTTCGATACGCTCCAGCTCCTTGCTCTCACCACTGCGGCGGCGCAGCAGGGCGGTGCCAAGTTGCAGGCGCGTCAGCGGGGTACGCAGCTCGTGCGAGATATCAGAGAGCAGACGCTGCTGGGTCGTCATCATCCGCTCTAGCGCCGTCACCATCTGGTTGAAGCTGGCCCCTGCCGCCAGGAACTCCTGCGGCCCGGCTTCCAGCTCGGGGTGCTGTCGCAGGTTGCCCTGCGCCACTTCATCCGCGGCGTTTTTCAGTTTGCGCGCCGGCTTCGCCAGGCTCCATGCGAGCCACAACAACAGCGGTGAACTCACCAGCATGGTGACAATCAGCAGCAGCAGCGGGCGGTCAAACAGCAGGTTGATAAAGTCGGACTGGGAGCTGCTCGCCGGGCGGATCAGGTAGAGCTGGTAATTATCCTCCCCGTCATTGACGGAGAATGGCCCCACCATCTCCACCCGACCATATTTTTTCTTTTGCGGGTGATCGGCGTTATCCGCCTGGCCAATGAAGTTACGGATGATCTGCATTTCATTGCGGTCCGCACCAATCACGCGACCTTCGCTGGTCACCAGCAGCAGGCGTTGTCCGGGAGGCGCCCATTTTTCGATAGCGCGAAACAGCCTGCGCCACCACATCAAATCATTGGGCGGATCGGTGGCCAGCTCTGCTTCTACGTGTTGCTCGATCATCACACCCTGACGTTGCTCGCTGTCGAGGAGCTCCGTCATCTGGCGTGAGTCGAGTTTTGGCAACATCAATACCAGCATTAAAACCAGTGCCAGCGTCAGCCAGAAAATGGCGAAGATGCGGGCGGTTAAGCTACCTATCATGAAGCGGAAACCATCAGATAGCCGCGTCCACGCAGGGTTTTAAACCACGGGTGACCATCTTTGCGCTCCGGCAGCTTACGGCGCAGGTTCGAGATGTGCATATCGATGGCGCGGTCGAACGGCGTCAGGCGTTTACCCAACACTTCCTGGCTCAGATGTTCACGCGACACCACCTGGCCCAGATGCTGCGCCAGCAGATAAAGCAGGGTGAATTCGGTGCCGGTCAGCTCCAGCGCCTGGCCGTCAAAGCTCGCTTCCTGGCGGCCTGGATTGAGGCTCAGGGAGTCGACTTCCAGCGTCGGTGAACCGTTGTCGGTGTTTTGCTGCTGCTCGCTCCAGTGGGAACGGCGCAGGATCGCCCGAATACGCGCCACCAGCTCGCGGTCGTTAAACGGTTTTGGCAGATAGTCATCAGCGCCCAGCTCAAGGCCGAGTACGCGGTCAAGTTCGCTGCCGCGCGCGGTCAGCATAATAACGGGGGTCTGGTGTGTCTGGCGCAGCTCTTTAAGGGTGTCGATACCGTTTTTCTTCGGCATCATGACGTCGAGCAAAAGCAAGTCGATGCTATCGTCGAGTAGACTCAGCGCCTGCTCCCCATCATGGGCAACCGACACGTCAAAGCCTTCCATGTCGAGCAACTCCTTTAAAAGGGATGTCAGCTCTCGGTCATCATCAACTAACAGGATTTTATTCATTGTTTAAATACCTCCGAGGCAGAAATTACGTCATCAAGGCTATCTAATCCATGACTTTACGTTGTTTTACACCCCCTGACGCATGTTTGCAGCCTGAATCGTAGACTGTCTCTCGTTGAATCGCGACACGAAAGATTTTGGGAGTAAGTGATGCGCATAGTTACCGCTGCCGTCATGGCCTCAACGCTGGCGTTTAGTGCATTTAGCCAGGCTGCTGGAGCTATCACCGGCGATAACCGTTCCTCAGCAGAGGGCATTGCGCAGCAAAACGGCCAGGGCCACATGTTTGACGGCATAAGTTTAACCGAACATCAGCGTCAACAGATGCGAGATCTGATGCAGCGGGCTCGTCATGACCAGCCCCCTGTTAATGTTAGCGAAATGGAGACAATGCACCGCCTTGTCACCGCAGAAAATTTTGACGAAAACGCTGTGCGCGCTCAGGCAAACAAAATGGCGCAGGAACAGGTTGCCCGCCAGGTCGAAATGGCCCGGGTCCGCAACCAGATGTTTCACCTGCTAACGCCAGAGCAGCAAGCGGTTTTGAACCAGAAACACCAGCAACGTATGGACCAGTTGCGCGAGGTTGCCCGGATGCAGAAGAACGCTGAATCGACGCTTTTTAGTAGCAACACCCGTAGTAACCAGTAAACCCTGTTTTCCTTGCCATAGACACCATCCCTGTCTTCCCCCACATGATGTGGGGGTTTTTTTTGCCCATCATTAAAATGCGTTAACCGTTTATTCATCTTATTGACTCCTCCGCATCCGTTATACTAGCGGCATAGCGTGACAGGAGTGTTTATGAATCAATCCTATGGACGGCTGGTGAGCCGGGCGGCAATCGCCGCGACGGTCATGGCGTCGTGCCTGTTAGTCATTAAAATCTTCGCGTGGTGGTATACCGGTTCGGTCAGTATTCTGGCGGCGCTGGTGGACTCCCTTGTGGATATTGCCGCCTCGGTGACGAACCTGTGGGTGGTGCGTTACTCGTTACAGCCGGCGGACGAAGAGCATACCTTTGGTCATGGCAAAGCGGAGTCGCTGGCGGCGCTGGCGCAAAGCATGTTTATTTCCGGTTCGGCGCTGTTCCTCTTTTTGACTGGCATTCAGCACCTGTATACCCCGTCGCCGATGAAAGATCCCGGCGTCGGCGTGATCGTTACCGTTATTGCACTTATAAGCACATTAATTCTGGTAACGTTCCAGCGCTGGGTGGTGCGTAAAACGCAGAGCCAGGCGGTACGGGCGGATATGCTTCATTATCAGTCTGATGTTATGATGAACGGTGCGATTCTTATTGCGCTCGGTCTGGCCTGGTATGGCTGGCACCGGGCCGATGCGTTATTTGCGTTAGGGATTGGATTCTATATTTTATACAGTGCGTTGCGTATGGGGTACGATGCAGTGCAATCCCTGCTCGATCGCGCACTGCCAGACGCAGAACGGCATGAAATCTTTGAAATTGTGACCTCCTGGCCCGGTGTCAGCGGCGCTCACGATCTTCGCACGCGGCAGTCAGGGCCGACCCGCTTTATTCAGATTCATTTAGAAATGGAAGATAACCTGCCGCTCGTTCAGGCCCATCTGGTGGCGGAACAGGTTGAGCAGGCGATTTTGCAGCGTTTCCCGGGGTCAGATGTCATTATTCACCAGGATCCCTGCTCAGTCGTACCTAAGCCAGGTAATGGACATTTTGAGCTTTCGTAATTCGTTGTAAAAAAGTGAACCGGGGCAGCATTTTGTGGAAAAATAACCGCCATTTGGTCTGACCTGAATCAATTCAGCGGGAAGTGATTGATATACTATTTGCACTATTCGTTGGTCGATAGGACGTCTTCCGGCAACAGATTTCATTTTTGCATTCCTAAGTTCAGAGGTAGTCATGATTAAGAAAATCGGTGTGTTGACAAGCGGCGGTGATGCGCCCGGCATGAACGCAGCAATTCGTGGTGTAGTGCGCGCAGCGTTGACGGAAGGTCTGGAAGTTTTTGGTATCTATGACGGTTATCTGGGCCTGTATGAAGATCGCATGGTGCAGCTCGACCGCTACAGCGTGTCCGACATGATTAACCGTGGCGGTACCTTCCTGGGCTCCGCGCGTTTCCCGGAATTCCGCGATGAGCGCATCCGTGAAGTGGCTATCGAGAACATGAAAAAACGCGGCCTGGACGCGCTGGTTGTTATCGGCGGTGACGGTTCCTACATGGGGGCAAAACGCCTGACCGAAATGGGCTTCCCATGCATCGGTCTGCCAGGCACCATCGACAACGACATCAAAGGTACCGACTACACCATCGGTTACTTCACTGCGCTGGGCACCGTGGTAGAGGCGATTGACCGTCTGCGCGACACCTCTTCTTCTCACCAGCGTATCTCCATCGTCGAAGTGATGGGCCGCTACTGTGGCGACCTGACCCTGGCGGCGGCGATTGCCGGCGGCTGTGAGTTTATCGTGGTGCCGGAAGTGGAATTCAGCCGTGAAGATCTGGTTAACGAGATCAAAGCCGGTATCGCTAAAGGTAAAAAACACGCCATCGTAGCCATCACCGAGCACATCTGTGACGTTGACGAGCTGGCGAAGTACATCGAAGCTGAAACCAAACGCGAAACCCGCGCGACCGTTCTCGGTCACATCCAGCGTGGCGGCTCTCCGGGTCCTTACGACCGTATCCTGGCATCCCGTATGGGCGCTTACGCGATTGAACTGCTGCAGCAGGGCTTTGGCGGTCGTTGCGTCGGTATTCAGAACGAAAAACTGGTTCACCATGACATCATCGACGCTATTGAAAACATGAAGCGTCCGTTCAAAGGTGACTGGCTGGAGTGCGCGAAAAAGCTGTACTGATCGGCGGCTGTTGCCCGGTGGCGCTGTGCTGACCGGGCCTACAAAAGCATGGTTCGTGGGCCGGGTAAGGCGTAGCTGCCACCCGGCTTTTTTGTGCGCTCACACCCTCTTTTTATTCCCCTGTGTTATAGCCAATCTTTTTTTATTCTTTAATCATTGGTTCGCTTTCTGGCACCCTGCACTCATCAAACACAACATTAAGAGAGTTGGGCGATGAATAAATGGGGCGTGGGTTTAACGTTATTGCTGGCATCGACCAGCGTTCTGGCAAAGGATATTCAGCTACTGAACGTGTCTTACGATCCGACGCGTGAACTGTACGAGCAGTACAACAAAGCGTTTGCCGCACACTGGAAACAGGAAACCGGCGATAACGTCGTGATCCGCCAGTCCCACGGTGGCTCCGGCAAGCAGGCGACCTCGGTGATTAACGGCATTGAAGCCGACGTCGTGACCCTGGCGCTGGCGTATGACGTGGACGCCATCGCGGAACGCGGCCGTATCGATAAAAACTGGATCAAACGCCTGCCGGATAACTCCGCGCCGTATACCTCCACCATCGTTTTCCTGGTTCGCAAAGGTAACCCGAAACAGATCCATGACTGGAACGATCTGGTTAAGCCGGGCGTATCGGTCATCACTCCAAACCCAAAAAGCTCTGGCGGCGCACGCTGGAACTACCTGGCAGCCTGGGGTTACGCCCTGCACCAGAACAATGGCGATCAGGCTAAAGCGCAGGATTTCGTGAAAGCGCTGTTTAAAAACGTCGAAGTGCTGGATTCCGGCGCACGCGGCGCAACCAACACCTTCGTTGAACGCGGCATTGGTGACGTGCTGATTGCCTGGGAAAACGAAGCGCTGCTGGCGGCGAACGAGCTGGGTAAAGATAAATTTGAAATTGTCACCCCAAGCGAATCTATTCTGGCTGAGCCAACCGTCTCTGTGGTCGATAAAGTGGCGGATAAGAAAGGCACCCAGGCCGTGGCGGAAGCCTACCTGAAATACCTTTACTCCCCGGAAGGCCAGGAGATTGCCGCGAAGAATTTCTACCGGCCACGTGATGAGGCGGTGGCGAAAAAATATGAGAACACATTCCCGAAACTGAAGCTCTTCACTATCGATGAGGTCTTCGGCGGCTGGACGAAAGCGCAGAAAGATCACTTCTCGAATGGCGGCACCTTCGATCAGATCAGCAAGCGTTAAGCATTTTTTGAAGAACGACACGGGACCCGGTGTGAGAAATCCACCGGGTTTTTTATTTGGTCACTTTTATGCGTTACTCTTTGGCGTCAGGTGGATACAGGGAATGCGCTGTGAAAAAAATAATCGTGTTGGTACTGGTTATGATTGCGCTCGCGGCAGGCGGCGGGTTCTGGCTGAAAGCGGGTAACCCAAACGCGCTGCGGCATATCGTTCTCGACCAGTGTGTGCCTGGTCAGATGCAGAACCGTAACCCGGCGCCCTGTGCGCTGGTAAAAACGGATGCGGGATATGTGGTGTTTAAAGATCGCAACGGGCCGCTGCAATATCTGCTGATGCCCACGTACCGCATCAACGGTACCGAAAGCCCGCTCCTGACCGAGGCTCATACGCCCAATTTCTTCTGGCTGGCGTGGCAGTCGCGCCACTTTATGAGCATGAAGCGGGGGAGCAACGTGCCCGACAGTGCAGTTTCACTGACCATCAACTCCCCGACCGGCCGCACGCAAAACCATTTTCATATCCATATCTCCTGCCTGCGCCCGGACGTGCGCGAGAAGCTCAATGTTAGTCAGGGGCAAATCAGCACCCAGTGGCTGCCGTTCCCCGGTGGGCTGGAGGGGCATGAATACCTGGCGCGTCGGGTGACGGAAGCGGAGCTGGTGAAACGCAGCCCGTTTATGATGCTGGCAGAAGAGCTGCCGGAAGCGCGCGACCATATGGGGCGTTTTGCGCTAGCGATGGCGCAGCAGGCGGACGGATCGTTTGTATTACTGGCAACGGCGCGCAATTTGCTGGCGCTTAACCGCGCTTCTGCTGAGGAATTGCAGGATCATCAATGCACTATCCTGAATGAACCCCACCATAAATAGCGTTTACTCGCCCTGCCTGTCGCCGTAGACTTGCTGAAAAATTCTACAGGAGACAGGCATGTCGCTCTGGTTCACTCACCCGCTGTTTCTGCCCTCGCTGATTATCGTCGTCACCATCATCCTGTGGGCCACCTCGCTGTTGCCGGAATTCCTCACTGCGCTGCTGTTCTTTACCGCGGCGATGATCGCGCGTATCGCCCCGCCGGAGGTGATTTTTGGCGGTTTTGCCTCGTCAGCGTTCTGGCTGGTGTTCAGCGGATTTGTGCTGGGGGTGGCGATCCGCAAAACCGGGCTGGCGGACAGGGCGGCGCGGGCGCTGTCGGCCAGGCTGACCGACTCCTGGCCGCTGATGGTGGCAAGCGTAGTGCTGCTCACCTATGCGCTGGCGTTTGTGATGCCCTCCAATATGGGGCGTATTGCGCTGCTGATGCCCATCGTGGCGGCGATGGCGAAGCGGGCGGGCATTGCCGACGGCTCCCGGGCGTGGTTCGGCCTGGCGCTGGCGGTGGGGTTTGGCACCTTCCAGCTTTCGGCCACCATCCTTCCGGCCAACGTTCCTAACCTGGTGATGAGCGGGGCGGCGGAAGGCTCTTACGGCATCCATCTTAACTATGTTCCGTACCTGCTGCTGCATACTCCGGTGCTGGGTATTCTCAAGGGTCTGGTCCTGATCGGCCTGATCTGCTGGCTGTTCCCCGGCGCGCCAAAACCGGTGAAGGATTTGACCCCGCCAGAGCCGATGGGCCGCGACGAAAAGCGCCTCGCCTGGCTGCTGGCGGTGGTGCTGGTGATGTGGGTAACCGAAAGCTGGCACGGCATTGGACCGGCATGGACCGGGCTTGCGGCGTCGATTGTGGTGATGCTGCCGCGGGTTGGCTTTATCACCGGGGATGAATTCTCGGCGGGGGTGAATATGCGCACCTGTATTTATGTGGCGGGTATTCTCGGGCTGGCGATCACCGTGACGCAAACCGGTATTGGCAGTGCCGTGGGCGAGGCGCTGATGCGGGTAATGCCCCTGGATGCCGATGCGCCGTTCACCAGTTTCCTGGCCCTGACTGGCATCACCACCGCCCTGAATTTCATTATGACCGCCAACGGCGTACCGGCGCTGTATACCACCCTGGCGCAAAGCTTCTCGGACGCCACCGGCTTTCCGCTGCTGTCGGTGATTATGATTCAGGTGCTGGGGTATTCCACGCCGCTGCTGCCGTATCAGGCGTCGCCGATTGTGGTGGCGATGGGGCTGGGAAGAGTGCCTGCGCGGGCGGGGATGCTGCTCTGTCTGGCGCTGGCGGTGGCAACCTATCTGGTGCTATTGCCGCTGGATTATCTGTGGTTTAGCCTGCTGGGACGGCTGTAAAAAAGCCCGGTAGCGCTGGCGCTTACCGGGCCTGGAGTATCGTAGGGCGGGTCAGCGAAGCGCCACCCGCCGCAGATGCTCTTACGCCTGTTTCGCTGCTTCTGCTGCTTTAACGATCACCGCGAAAGCGTCTGCTTTCAGGGATGCGCCGCCAACCAGCGCGCCGTCGATGTCCGGCTGGGTGAACAGTTCTGCTGCGTTAGATGCGTTTACGGAACCGCCGTACTGGATGATCACTTGCTCAGCAACTTTCGCGTCTGCTTTCGCAATGTGGTCACGGATGAATTTGTGAACGGCCTGAGCCTGTGCTGGGGTGGCAGATTTGCCGGTACCGATCGCCCATACTGGCTCGTAAGCAATGACCGCACCTTCGAACGCGCTTGCGCCCTGAGTGGTCAGGACTGCGTCGATCTGACGTGCACAGACTTCTTCGGTTTTGCCCGCTTCGTTTTCTGCTTCGGTTTCACCGATGCACAGAACCGGGATCAGACCCTGCTCTTTCAGCACAGCGAATTTCTTGGCGATGAATTCGTCGGACTCTTTGTGGTAGGTACGACGCTCAGAGTGGCCGATGATGATGTATTTTGCGCCGATATCTTTCAGCATTTCAGCGGAGGTTTCACCGGTGAACGCGCCAGACAGGTTAACGTCAACGTTCTGGGCACCCAGAACGATGTGGCTACCGTCAGCCGCTTTCTTAGCCATATCCAGGTACATATCCGGCGGAGCGATAGCAACAGCACAGCCAGTCACACCAGCCAGCTCTTTACGCAGGTTAGCTACCAGCTCGTTTACCATGTGGCGGCTGCCGTTCAGTTTCCAGTTACCCATCACTAAAGGATGTCGCATTTCAATTCTCCACGCTCAAGAGCGAATTAAGGAATATGGCCGCCCAACAGGGCAGCATGGTCTGTGAATCAGTATAGAGATTTTCCCTCGAAAGGCTTTGCTTTTTGTCATTAATTCGACCCGCCGAGTGCCTCAGATAGCGCCAGCTTAATCGGTTCAACAGCGAAGGTCAGCCCCTTTTCGCCGTTATCTGCCACGACATAGCGAACCGCGCCTTCCGTTTCGGCGTAATAGCGCTTGTTTTTACCAGCTGTGAGGAGCTTTTGCAGCTTTTGCTGGCTTTGGGCTTTGGTCAGGGCAGGGGTAAAGGCGCGTAAAATGGCGCTCATATACTCCAGCGCTTTAGCTTTGGCGGCTTTCTGCTCCGGCCCCTGAATCGGCAGCCAGGTAATCTGCATACTCTTGATTTTGAGGGTTCCGCGCTCAAGCGCCGTCGAGGCGTACAAATTCTCATTAATTTTGCTGGCAGCCCGGGTCAGGTTCGGGGTGTCGCGGGTGCCATCAATGGAGCGAAACTCATTGAGCGGCAGCTTTGGATTATCCTGATTGAAAGCTTCACGGAACAGGCTGATAGACTGATCAAAGGTCGGCGCGCCCGGCATCACATAGGGTGCGGTAGCCGATACGGAAGTCTCAGCAGCATGCAGAGGTGCGCTTGCACCCAACAGTGTTAAACCCAGCCAAATAAGGTGAAACCACATCTTCATCAATAAAGTCTCTGAATGTTACTGCCCACGATTAAAACGGGATCCGGCTGGCTTGTCAAAAGGAGGCGACTCCAGGGTAAACTACGCGCCGCGATGACTTTTAGGAACCTGACATGACCATACAGCAGTGGTTGTTTTCATTCAAAGGGCGTATTGGACGCCGTGATTTCTGGATCTGGATTGGCGTATGGATTGTCGCCATGCTGGCTCTGTTTATTTTTGCCAATAACGCCTGGCTGAGCACCCAGACGGCGGCCTTCGCGCTGGTGTCGCTGCTGTGGCCGACCGCGGCGGTGTTAGTAAAACGGCTGCACGATCGTGGGCGTTCGGGGTTGTGGGCGCTGCTGGTGATACTGGCGTGGATGCTGCTGGCCGGCAACTGGTCGATGCTCCCCTCCATGCTGCCGTGGGTGGTGGGCAGACTGATCCCTACCATTATTTTTGTGATGATCATTGTCGACCTGGGCGCGTTTGTGGGCACCCAGGGCGAGAATAAATATGGTAAAGATACGATCGACGTAAAGTACCGCTAATTACCAGTAGTGTTCTGCGGTCATATGGCCCGGCCGACGGCGTAAATGCTTGGTCATTTGCCGGGTCTCTTTCAGGAGCTGTTGGGTATCACGCACCATTTGCGGGTTGCCACACAGCATCACGTGGCTGGTGTCGGCCTCCATCTTCAGACCCACGGCGGCTTCCAGCTCGCCATTTTCAATCAGGGCCGGTACGCGCCCGTGGAGTGACCCCGGCACCGTTTCACGGCTCACTACCGTCTGGATTTTCACTTTCCCTTCATAACGCTTCTGCAGTTCCTGCATCAGCGGCAGGTAGCTCAGGTCTGCGGCGTAGCGCGCGGCATGCACGAGAACGATATTTTTAAAGCGATCCAGGTCCTGCCCGTATTGCAGGATCGACAGGTAAGGGCCGATGGCGGTACCGGTTGCCAGCATCCACAGCGTTTCGCAGTCTGGCACTTCATCCAGCACGAAGAAGCCTGCGGCTTCGCTGACAATCTGGATCTCATCGTCGGGTTTCAGTGCCGCCAGGCGCGGGCTGAGTTTGCCATCGGGAACGGTGACAAGGTAGAACTCGAGATCCGGGTTATCCGGCGCGTTGACATAGGAGTAGGCGCGCTGCACGCGTTCGCCGTCGATCTCCAGCCCCAGCTTGGCAAATTGCCCGGCCGTGAAAGGCTGGATGGGCGCATGTACGGTGAGGCTAAATAGCGCATCGGTCCAGAACTCTACCTTTTTGACTTTACCTGTTACCCAGTCTGCCATGATGTTCTCCTGTACTGATCTCGGGTTCTATCTTCCTTACCTGAGAGGGAGATTTCCAGCCCAGGCGGGCCGGAAAGCTCTATTGATCAAACGGTTTTACAGAATGTGGGTCTGCACGTCCGGATCTTTACGGTCGAGATAGTGAATCGACTGGATGCGGCGAATGGTGCGTGATTTACCGCGGATCAGCAGCGTTTCGGTGGTCGCCATATTGCCTTTGCGGCTGATGCCGTCCAGTAGATCGCCTTTGGTGATGCCGGTCGCCGAGAAGATAACGTTATCGCTGCGCGCCATATCATCCAGACGCAGCACGGTATTGGCTGCAATCCCCATCGCCGCGCAGCGGGCCAGCTCCTGCTCACCGATGCGGCGGTTCTCTTCGCTATCGCCTTTTACGTCATGACGGGCCAGCAGACGGCCATGCATATCGCCGTCGAGGGCGCGGATCACCGCGGCAGAAACCACCCCCTCCGGTGCGCCGCCGATACCGTACAGCACGTCGACTTCGCTGTCCGGCATGCAGGTGAGGATGGAGGCCGCCACGTCGCCATCGGGGATAGCAAAGACGCGCACGCCTAACTGCTGCATCTGGGCGATGACCGCATCGTGACGCGGTTTCGCCAGAATGGTGACCGTCAGTTCGCCAAGGGGCTTATTAAGCGCGGCGGCGATATTACGCAGGTTTTCCGCCAGCGGCAGATTGAGGTCGATGACCCCTTTTGCGCCAGGGCCGACAATCAGCTTCTCCATATACATATCGGGCGCGTTGAGGAAGGTGCCTTTATCGCCCACCGCCAGTACTGCCAGGGCGTTAGCCTGGCCCATGGCCGTCATGCGGGTGCCTTCAATGGGGTCTACCGCGATATCCACCGCATCGCCGTTACCGGTACCGACTTTTTCACCGATGAATAGCATGGGGGCTTCGTCGATCTCACCTTCACCAATCACGATGGTGCCATCGATGTTGACCTGGTTAAGCATGATGCGCATGGCATGGACGGCTGCGCCGTCAGCAGTATTTTTATCACCACGGCCAAGCCACTTGTAGCCTGCCAGAGCGGCGGCCTCGGTTACGCGGGAAAACTCGATAGCAAGTTCACGTTTCATCAGATACTCGTGCAATCAAAAGGAATTGCACGAAGTTTATCACAGAGTGGGAGAGGCGGTTTGGACCCCTCACCCCGACGGGGTGAGGGGGAGGTATTATGACTCGTCGTGCTCTTCCCAGGCCAGCGCGCGTTTCACGGCTTTTTTCCAGCCGCTATAACGGTAGTTACGCTCGGTGGTTTCGATACCCGGACGGAATTCGCGCTCGATGACCGCTTTCTCCTGCAGTTCGTCCAGGTTCTGCCAGAAGCCAACCGCCAGGCCGGCAAGATAGGCCGCACCCAGCGCCGTCACTTCACGCACTTCCGGGCGTTCCACGCGGGTACCCAGAATGTCGGACTGGAACTGCATCAGGAAGTTGTTTGCCACTGCGCCGCCATCCACGCGCAGGGCGTGCAGACGAATGCCGGAGTCAGCCTGCATCGCTTCCAGCACGTCACGGGTCTGATAGGCAATCGACTCCAGCGTGGCGCGGATGATGTGGTTAGAGTTTACCCCACGCGTCAGGCCGAAAATCGCCCCGCGGGCATAGGGATCCCAGTAGGGCGCGCCCAGCCCGGTAAAGGCCGGCACGACGTACACGCCGTTGGTGTCTTTCACCTTGGTGGCGAAATACTCCGAGTCGAAGGCGTCGCTGATAAGCTTCATCTCATCGCGCAGCCACTGGATAGAGGCTCCGGCCATAAACACTGCGCCTTCAAGCGCGTAATTCACCTCGCCGCGCGGGCCGCAGGCGATAGTCGTCAGCAGGCCATGCTCCGATTTCACTGCCTTCTCGCCGGTGTTCATCAGCATAAAGCAGCCGGTGCCGTAGGTATTTTTCGCCATCCCTTCTTTCACGCACAGCTGGCCAAACAGCGCCGCCTGCTGGTCACCGGCGATCCCGGCGATTGGAATACGGGTGCCGCCTTTACCGCCGATGTTGGTCTGACCGTACACTTCAGACGACTTACGTACCTGCGGCAGCATGGCGCGCGGGATGTCCAGCGCGTCCAGCATTTTGTCATCCCAGTCCAGATCGTGGATGTTGAACAGCATGGTGCGCGAGGCGTTGGTGTAGTCGGTGACGTGGACGCGCCCCTGGGTCATCTTCCAGATAAGCCAGGTGTCCACGGTGCCGAACAGCAGTTCACCGCGTTTGGCACGCTCACGAGAGCCTTCGACGTGGTCGAGGATCCATTTTACCTTGGTGCCGGAGAAGTAGGGGTCCACCACCAGGCCAGTGGCGCTACGCACGTACTCTTCCATGCCGTCGCGCTTGAGCTTCTCGCAGATGTCCGCTGTGCGGCGGCACTGCCAGACGATGGCGTTGTAAATCGGTTTACCGGTTTCGCGTTCCCAGACGATGGCCGTTTCACGCTGGTTGGTGATGCCAATTGCCGCAATCTGATCGGAACTGATATCGGCTTTCGCCAGCACTTCAACCAGCGTCGAGCTTTGCGACGCCCAGATCTCCATCGGGTCGTGTTCAACCCAGCCTGGACGAGGATAGATTTGCTCGAATTCGCGCTGCGACACGCTGACGATGTTCGCGTCATGATCCATAACGACAGCGCGGGAGCTGGTCGTGCCCTGGTCGAGCGCAACGATATATTTTTTGTCGGTCATAGTTGTGGTCCCGTAGTCAGATTACAGCGAAGCGTTTTGTTGTGTGGCAGAGGTGGCGTCCTTCTCCTCTGTGACACAGGTGTCGCACGGCAGGTGGCGGCCAATCAGCTTACGATAGCCAAATGCTCCCAGCGCAGCACCTACAATAGGGCCGAACAGCGGCACCAGGAAGTAAGGAATATCCTTGCCGCCGGTGAAGGCAACGTCGCCCCAGCCGGCAATAAAGGCGAAAGCTTTCGGTCCGATGTCGCGGGCCGGGTTCATGGCGAAGCCCGTCAGCGGTCCCATCGATGCGCCGATCACCGCAATCAGCAGGCCAATCAACAGCGGCGCCAGCGGACCGCGCGGAATGCCGTTGCCGTCATCGGTCAGCGCCAGGATGGTACCCATCAGGATGGCGGTGATCACCATCTCCACCGCGAAGGCCTGCACAAAGTTAATGTGCGGGTTAGGATAGGTGGAGAAGATCCCCGCCAGCTCAAGGCTTTCGGTACTGCCACGCACCATATGGTGCGTCTGCTCGAAGTCGATAAACAGATTGTAATAGAGCCCGTAAACTAACGCCGCTGCACAAAACGCACCAGCAAACTGCGCCACAATAAAAGGCACAACCTTGCGTTTGTCGAAGCAGGCAAACAGACACAGCGCGATGGTGACCGCAGGGTTGAGGTGCGCACCCGAAACACCCGCCGTCAGGTAGATAGCCATCGCCACGCCCAGACCCCAGATCACACTGATTTCCCACTGACCGAAACTGGCACCCGCCACTTTCAGTGCAGCCACACATCCTACGCCAAAGAAAATCAACAACCCAGTACCCAGGAACTCTGCGATGCATTGGCCTTTTAAGGTTGATGTTTCACTCATAATCGGATCCTGAAAAATGATTAATGGTTATTGTTGGCGCGACGGTCGCCATGACCGGCACGATGTCCTGTAGACATAGTGTTAATTTATCGTTAACGAACAAAAACGAGAAATATCGAACTTAAAATGTGTGTGCCGCGTCAACAAAATGAGCGATAACGCGCCATGAAGCGGGCGAGAACTGCTGTAAGCGAAAGGGGGAGTAAGCTTTCTATTAACTAAAGTGTTAACAATTTAGGGGTATATGGCGCGAATGCACCAGGAGGAGACTGAAAAGTGTTGCAAACCGCAATCTGCGCGGTCTGCCGCTGGACAGGGAGGGCGGGGCTCCATACAATCGACACCAGGTGTTGTGCGCGTTTACGTCAAGCGTCGCCTTGCAAATTCAGGAGAGGTAGCATTATGTCGTTAGAAGTGTTTGAGAAACTGGAATCGAAAGTACAGCAGGCGATTGATACCATCACCCTGCTGCAGATGGAAATCGAAGAGCTGAAAGAAAAAAACAACGCGCTGTCGCAGGAAATTCAGACTGCTCAGCATGGTCGTGAAGAGCTGGAGCGTGAAAACCACCAGCTGCGCGAACAGCAGAACGGCTGGCAGGATCGTCTGCATGCTCTGCTCGGGCGCATGGAAGAGGTCTGATTCCGAATTCCTGAAAAAGGCATCCACAATGGATGCCTTTTTTATTTTGCAGGAATAAGATCGCTCAACATGTTACTCATAAGGAATGCGAGATGACAAAGCGAAGCGATATTATTGATAATTCTGACCGATATATTACCCGTAATACTCCCTCTGGCCTCATTTATACAGAAAATCTGGGATGGATAGACTTAGGGCACGCAAATCCCTTCGGTGCTGAACGATTATGGCAACAAATGATAATGCCTGGCGCAGGAGGCGCTGACTGGTTTGAAATCCATTATCATCAAAGCATGTCCAGGAACATCGCAGGATTAAATACGACAACCGGGATATACAGACGTTTTTTAGTGCGGAGAGGCTTAAGCGAAGAGGTCTTAAGAGGAGTCGCCTTATCCATTTTTATGAGTACTTCTCACAGCTTTGAATCCTTGCAGGGTTTTTGGCCCTATATTCTGATTACGGATAGCGGTTACAGCGCAGAAGATTTAGTTTCTAATCTTTTTGGTTTCTGCCAGGCCGTTAACTATGCAGATTACACACCTTTCCTGGACATTTGTTCCAAAGAGAAAGCTTATCGCATCTGGGACTACTATGGCCCCGTTGGGCAATTTAAAAATAAAAGTGTCCTTCCCTTACTGTTTCCAGACCCTAAGGATAAGCGCCTAAAACACCAACCATTCCCGGGCCATTTGCCTGCATTTATGGATTCTATTGTGCCAGTATCTGATCCTTCCGTCGTCAGGGAGGTTCGTATATGAAATGTAGGCATGTCATCATTTTTCTATTCGTTCTGGTGGCCGTGCTCTATTGCGTAATAATGACCAGAATCTTTTCTGATGAATATTATAAACAAGGCAATCTAATTCAATATTACTTATTAACGCCCAAACCACTCAAGGATGCACCAAGGATCACAGAAAACTGGTATTTCACGAAGCAAACCGTTGAAGGGAGTGGTTTGCAGATCAGTACACTCACTTTCACCGGTATCCAAAAGAGTGATCTTCAGAGGATGCACGAAAAGCTTGAAACCTGGATTGATAACTATCCGGATCGTCATGCAACAATGAGCATAGCGGTAGAGGAAAAGAAGGGGGTGTTTGAACTCCGCATTACTCATTACGATACGAATAAAGATAATTAAAAAAAGGCCATCTACATAACAGATGGCCTTTTTTTCTACTCAATATCCAGCGGATCTTCAGAGAGGATAATGCCGGTGTTATCGGCATAGAGATGGTCGCCGGAGAAGAAGGTCACCCCGCCGAAATTGACGCGCACGTCGCTTTCGCCAATGCCATCACCTGCTGCGCCAACCGGAATGGCCGCAATCGCCTGAATGCCGATATCCAGCTCTTCGAGGTCATCCACCTGACGCACCGCGCCATAGACCACAATGCCTTCCCACTCGTTCTGGGTGGCGAGACGGGCAAGTTCTGCATCGATTAACGCGCGACGCACGGAGCCGCCGCCATCAACCAGCAGAATGCGTCCACGGCCGTTCTGTTCGAGCAGATCGTACAGCAACCCGTTGTCCTCAAAACATTTCACCGTAATGATTTGTCCGCCAAACGACGACCGTCCTCCAAAGTTGGAAAACAGCGGTTCTACGACGTTGACATCTTCCTGGTAGATGTCACAAAGCTCGGAGGTATCGTATTTCATAGGCTTAAGTTCAGTTGCTGCGAGTGTTTTCAGTATATCGCGCGAATTGCATTGTTGGCAAAATCATCAATTGTTAATTGATATTTGTCAGCTAATTTAGCGTCTGACTAAGAATAATCCCTATCACGAACAACAGGTTAGTCAGCAGTGCGCCTTTTACCGTGCGTTCCAGCATTGGCGGCATGGCCGAGGCGCTCTGCTCGCGCATCACGTAGCGCGCCTGTTTAACCAGCAGCGGCGTGGCGAGTACAAACAGCCAGCCCCACAGGCTGTGCAGGGAAAGCAGGTTAAACAGTGCCAGACAGAGCAGGGCACCCATCAGCAGGCAGGCATGGTAACGGCGCGCATTCACCGCGCCTAACCGCACCGCCAGGGTGTTTTTACCGTTCTGACGATCGCTGTCGATATCGCGCAGGTTGTTGATATTCAGCACCGCTGTCGCCAGCATGCCGCAGGCGGTGGCTGGCAGGAACAGGGCAGGAATTAACGAGTGCGCCTGCAGATACCAGCTGCCCATCACGCTCAGCCAGCCGAAGAAGACCAGCACGGAGATATCCCCCAGCCCGATGTAACCGTAAGGGCGGGTGCCGACGGTATAGGTGATGGCCGCGACAATCGCCAGCAGACCGAGCACGAGGAAGCCGACCGCATCCGCCGGGGTTTTACAGGCCACCAGCACCAGCGCAATCCCGGAAAGACAGATCAGCGCGACGGTGATAATCAGCGCCCGTTTCATCTCCTCCTGGGTGATCACCCCTTTCTGCATTCCACGCAATGGCCCGATGCGGTCGGGCTTATCGCTGCCCTTGACGGCATCCCCGTAATCGTTAGCGAGGTTAGAGAGGATTTGCAGAAGCCCGGCGGTCAGCAGCGCCAGGGCAGCCACCAGCGGGTCGAAATGCCCCTGCCACCACGCGAGGGTAGTGCCAACAATAATGGCGGCGAAAGCGAGAGGGAGCGTTTTAGGACGCAGGCTTTCCAGCCAGGCCTGCGTACGGCTGATTTCAGTCATAGTAATTATGTGCCAATAAAAATGGGGCCTTTCAGCCCCATCATTTGTGATGAAAATGCAATTGCCGCGATTATAGGATAAAACGGCTCAGATCTTCATCTGCTACTAAAGCATCAAGGTGCTTACTCACATAGTCGGCATCAATTTTAATGCTTTGACCATTCAGGTCGCTCGCATCATAAGAGATATCTTCCATCAGGCGTTCCAGCACGGTATGCAGACGACGCGCACCGATGTTTTCGGTGGTCTCGTTAACCTGCCATGCGGCCTGGGCGATACGCTTGATCCCATCTTCGGTGAACTCAATGTTCACCCCTTCGGTCGCCATCAGCGCTTTGTACTGCACGGTGATGGAGGCGTTTGGTTCGGTCAGGATGCGCTCGAAGTCTTCGGTGGTCAGCGCCTGCAGCTCAACGCGGATCGGCAGACGGCCCTGCAGTTCCGGGATCAGATCCGACGGCTTGGCAACCTGGAACGCGCCAGAGGCGATAAACAGAATGTGATCGGTTTTCACCATGCCGTGCTTGGTGGAGACGGTGCAGCCTTCAACCAGCGGCAGCAGGTCGCGCTGTACGCCTTCACGGGAAACGTCCGGGCCGGAGGATTCGCCGCGCTTACAGATTTTATCGATCTCATCGATAAACACGATACCGTGCTGTTCAACCGCGTCGATAGCGTCCTGCTTCAGCTCTTCCGGGTTCACCAGCTTCGCCGCTTCTTCTTCAATCAGCAGCTTCATCGCGTCTTTGATTTTCAGCTTACGCGGCTTTTGCTTCTGCCCGCCCAGGTTCTGGAACATAGACTGCAGCTGGCTGGTCATCTCTTCCATACCTGGCGGAGACATAATTTCCACGCCCATTGGCGCGGCGGCGAGCTCGATCTCAATCTCTTTGTCATCCAGCTGGCCTTCACGCAGTTTTTTGCGGAACGCCTGGCGCGCAGCGGATGGCTCAGCAGGCTGTTCTGCCTGGCCCCAGTTGTTTTTCGCCGGTGGGATCAGCACATCCAGCACACGCTCTTCCGCCATCTCTTCAGCGCGATAGCGGTTTTTTTCGATGGACTGGACGCGGACCATCTTAATGGCAGAGTCGGTCAGATCGCGGATGATAGAGTCCACTTCTTTACCGACATAGCCCACTTCGGTGAACTTGGTCGCTTCGACTTTGATGAATGGTGCGTTGGCCAGTTTAGCCAGACGACGGGCGATTTCGGTTTTACCAACACCGGTTGGGCCAATCATCAGAATGTTTTTTGGCGTCACTTCATGGCGCAGCACTTCATCCAACTGCATACGACGCCAGCGGTTACGCAGGGCAATCGCCACAGAACGCTTGGCGTTATCCTGGCCGATGATGTGTTTGTTCAGTTCGCTGACAATTTCGCGTGGGGTCATTTCAGACATGAGAAATCCTTACGCCTTAGACGGCAATTCTTCGATGGTGTGGAAGTGGTTGGTATAGATGCAGATATCACCTGCAATATCCAACGCCTTCACAGCGATATCGCGTGCGCCCAGATCGGAGTTTTCCAACAGCGCGCGGGCGGCGGCCTGGGCGTACGGGCCACCGGAACCGATAGCAATCAGGTCATTTTCTGGCTGCACCACGTCACCGTTACCGGTGATGATCAGCGAGGCATTTTCATCGGCCACCGCCAGCAGTGCTTCCAGCTTGCGCAGCATACGGTCGGTACGCCAGTCTTTCGCCAGCTCAACGGCAGCTTTCACCAGATGGCCCTGATGCATTTCCAGTTTACGTTCAAACAGCTCAAACAGCGTGAAGGCGTCCGCAGTACCGCCCGCAAAACCGGCGATCACTTTGTCGTTATACAGACGACGCACTTTTTTCACGTTGCCTTTCATGACGGTATTACCCAGCGTGGCCTGGCCATCACCGGCAATCACCACCTGGCCGTTACGGCGTACACTTACTATTGTTGTCACGAGCAGACCCCCTGGTTACACATTCGGAAAATAGAGGCCCTGAGCCAGTGCTCAGGGCTGAATAGAATGATAGATGGGGGGGATTTTGGGGGTTTCAACCCCCGGAAGCGAGTCGAATGCAGTTTGTGTGACCTGCCATCTTCAGACGGCTGATGGTGCCATCGGCATTGTCTTTGCCTTTAACCGGACCGATCACTACGCGATTCCAGCCGTTATTGGTGGTAATGCGTGAGTCAAAGCCTTCAAAGGCCAGCTGAGCACGTACGGTTTCCGCCTGCTCTGCGCCTTTAAAGGAACCGCACTGCACCATCCAGCGACGTTCATCTTTCTTCTCAGCCGTTTGCTTCGGCGCCTCGGTCTCTTTGGTGACCGGCGCGGCTTTCGGCTGCTGCGCAGTGGTATGCGCAGGGGTTTGCAGCAGATCCTGATACGGCTGCGTGTTGCTATTTTGCTTCGCAGGCTGCGTCTTCGGCTGTTGCGCCGGTTGCGCCGGTTGCGTCTGTGCCACCTTAGGCTGCTGGTACGGTTGTTCCGTCACCCGCTGCTGTGTTTTCGGCTGCTGTACCGTCTGGGACTGCGCCCACTGCTGCTGCTGTTGCTGCTGAATTTGTTGCTGCGCCTGGCGCTGGCGCTGCAGCGTTTGCTGACGCTGTGCTGGCGTCTGCTCATTCCACGGCACTTCGTTGAGCTGGGTAGGCTGCTGGCGCATATCGGCCTGCATCTGTGCCAGCAGCTGACGTTGTTCGTTGGTTAACTGGTTAGGATCCACCACTTCGCCACCCGCAGAGGGTTCGGTAGGCGCACGCACGCCCGGCTGGCGGCTCTCAAGCTCTTTAATATAGCGCCAGCGCTCTTCCGGTTTAGGGGGCAAGCCATTGCCGACCACTTTATTGCCCTGCAGCGCTTCTGCTTCTTCTTTTTTATGGTGCGTAATGAACCAGAGGCCGCCGATAAATGCCACCAGGACCGCCGCCGCGATCGCCACCATAGCCGGTGAGACTGCGGGCAGGCTGCTGCGTTGCGGTTTCCGTGAGCTACTCTTTTTGCGTCGCGAAGGTGCCGGCTGGCCGCGACGTACATAATCTCGTTGTGCCACTATCGTTTCGCTGTATTTTTTCGTTTGTCAGCCCGTCATGTTACTTAAGCGACGGGCCTTTGACCAGATGAGGACGTCTGAAAGGCGTTTACTTTAAGTCAGGGCCTGGGTTGAACCTCTGACGATCAATTCACAGTCCAGTAAACGGGAGCCGCTGCTAACTGTTTGTCCGTTCAGCTGATCCAGTAACAGCAGCATCGCTTCCCGGCCAATATCATAGCGGGGTTGTGCCACCGTCGAGAGCGGAGGATCGCAAAATTCAGACAGAGAAATATTATCGAAGCCGATGATTGAGAGGTCTTTCGGCACTTTCAGACCGCGCCGTTTGGCATAGGAGAGCGCGCCCAGCGCCATCACGTCGCTGTGACAGAACACCGCGGTCGGCGGCTGCGGCAACGACAGCAGTTTTTCCAGCGCCAGGCCGCCTGCGGCATAGGTAAAATCGCCCCGGGCGATACAGTGCGGATCCACCGTCGCCCCGGTGCGGCGCAGCGCCTGAACATAGCCCTGCAGGCGATAGTGGCACAGCGGCATCTCTTCCGGTCCGGCGATACAGCCGATACGTTTGTGGCCCAGCTCCTGGAGATAATTCACGGCGTTAAAGGCGGCGGTGAGGTTATCAATATGGACGGTAGGCAGTTCCAGCTCAGGGGCAAACTCGTTGGCCATCACCATCGGCGGCAGATTGCGTTGCTCTTCAATGCTGGCATCAAAGGGCAGGCGCGAACCGAGCAGCAGCATACCGTCGATCTGCTTGGTGATAATCAGGTCAATGAAGGTCTTTTCCTGCTGATTCTGATGCGCGCAGTCGCCAATCAGCACCAGGTAGCCCTGCGCGGCGGCGGTCACTTCGATACCGCGGATAATTTCGCTGAAAAAGGGATCGCAGATGTCGGGCACAATGACCAGAATGGTGCGGGATTCGTTCCGTTTGACGTTACGGCCCATAGCCTGGGGCAGATAACCCACCTCCAGCGCAGCCTGCTCAACACGGTTACGCGTGCTCTGAGAGACTTTGTCGGGATTCATTAATGCTCGGGATACCGTTGCCGTTGAGACTTTTGCTTTCAGGGCAACATCTTTCATGGTCGCCGAGGCAACCTCTTTCCTGGACTTCAACTTCTTCTCCTCGCAGGCGTATCACCGCACTTCTGACTGTGTCAGTTTTATCAGATTGCGAATGGAAGCGGTTACAGAATTTTCATAAAAAGTGTGAGTCGTGTTTAATTTTTCGATCCGCCTCCCACCCTTTTTTAGCTTTCGATAGGATCAACGTCCAGGACCCACTTCACTTTACGCGCTTCCGGCAGGGTATTAATCAACGCCAGCGTGCCGCTGACGATATGCTGTAGCCGCAACCGGGAAGGGTGTTGCAGCAGGATTTGCCAGCGATAGCGTCCGCCGCGCTTGGGGGCCAGGGCCGGAACCGGACCTAAAATCCACAGCTGATTATCCACCAGCGGGCTGGCCTGCAGCAGGTTGCGCAGCTGCTGGAGGAACAGTGGCGCCTGCTGGTTGTTGTGATCCTCGGCGCGGATAATCACATGGCTTGTCCACGGTGGGAGTTGCAGGGTCTGACGCTCCGCCAGCGCCTGTTCGGCGAAGGCGTCGTAGCCTTTATGCAGCAGGGTTTGCAGCAGCGGATGCTCGGGGTGGTGGGTTTGTAGCACCACCTCGCCCTGTTTACCGGCGCGCCCGGCACGGCCTGCCACCTGGGTATAGAGCTGGGCAAAGCGCTCCGCGGAGCGGAAATCAGCCGAGAAGAGCGCCCCGTCGACATCCAGCAGCGCCACCAGGGTCACGTCCGGGAAGTGGTGTCCTTTGGCCAGCATCTGGGTACCGATCAGAATACGCGCCCCGCCGCGATGCACTTCCGCCAGCTGTTGCTCAAGGGCACCTTTGCGGCTGGTGGTGTCGCGATCGATACGTGAGATAGCCACGCCCGGGAAGAAGGGGGCCAGCGCCTGCTCCAGCTGCTCGGTGCCCAGACCGACCGGCACCATATGGGTCGAGCCGCAGGAAGGACACTGGCGCGGCACCGGTCGCTGGCTGTCGCAGTGGTGACAGCGCAAATGGTGCTGGGCCTGATGCAGGGTATAGTAGTGATCGCAGCGCGGGCATTCAGCGATCCAGCCGCAGTCGTGGCACAGCAGCGCCGGGGCAAAGCCGCGACGGTTGAGAAACAGAATCACCTGGTTGTCGGCCTGCAAATGCTGGCGCATGCGGGCGATCAGCGCCGGGGCTAGCCCGGCCTGCACCGGCTGACCTTTCAGATCCAGTACGTGCTGCATGGCAGGACGGGCATTACCCGCCCGCCGCGTCAGGCGTAATAGATGGTATTTTCGCTGGCGCACATTATGCAGCGTCTCCAGCGCAGGGGTCGCGGAGCCGAGAATGATTGGGATCTGTTCGCTGTGGGCGCGATAGACCGCCAGGTCGCGGGCGTGATAGCGCCAGCCTTCCTGCTGTTTATAAGAGCTGTCGTGCTCTTCGTCGATGACGATCACCCCGAGATTTTTAAAGGGTGTAAACAGGGATGAGCGGGTGCCAATCACGATTGCTGCTTCGCCATTTTTCGCTTTCAGCCAGGCGCTCAGGCGCTCGCTGTCATTTAAGCCGGAGTGCAGCACCTCGACCGGGGCGTTGAAGCGCTCGCGAAAACGGGCGATGGTCTGCGGGGTCAGACCGATTTCCGGCACCATCACCAGCGCCTGCTTGCCCTGAGCCAGCACATTTTCCAGTACGCTCAGATAGACTTCAGTTTTACCGGAACCGGTCACGCCCGCCAGCAGCCAGGCTGAAAAGCGATCGGACGCGCTGTGGATCGCCCCAACGGCGGTCGCCTGTTCGGTATTGAGCCGCAGACGGTCGCCCGCGACGCTAAAGCCGTCGCGCCAGTCGATAAGCGCTGGGGCTTCGCAGGCCAGTTCGCTCAGCCCTTTTTTACGTAAGCTCTGCAACGCCGCGTCGTTAAAGTCGAGGCTCTCAACCTGATGCCGCCAGATCCTGCCCTGGCGTAACGCCGCCAGCGCCTGCTGCTGTTTCGGGGAACGTTTCAGGCTATTAATATCTACCGCCTGGCCCTGCTCGGTGGCAAACCAGTACCACATCGGCGCATGGCTGGCGCTTTTGCCCTGTCGCAGCAGAATGGGTAAGGCGTGAAACAGCACATCGCCAATGGGATGATGATAATAGTCGGCCGCCCACAGCAGCAGTCGCCAGACGCTGGCGGAAAAGACCGGCTCGCTGTCCAGCACCTCGACCACGCTTTTGAGTTCACTGAGAGGCAACTCGCTGTGCTGGCTTACGGAGACGACAATACCCACCCGCTGCTGTTTGCCAAACGGCACATTCACGCGACAGCCCGCCTCAGCCTGCATGTTGTCTGGCAGCAGGTAGTCAAAGGTACGGGGAAGCGGAACGGGCAGGGCAACGTGAGCAACGGGCATCGAATCTTCCTGACTTGAAAAGTGGCGCGTTAGTATACACATTAGTGAAAGGCGGCGTGCGGATCAGTTTGCATACCCTGGTTAAATTCTGTATGATTCGCCGCCTTTGGTGCACTTTGCATCAAAGAACTTACATTCAACATCGCGTGGTGTCTGGCGTTAGGGCTGGAAGAGCGACGCGGCCTTAACTGAGGTTCTCCCATGAAAAAAGATATCCATCCTAAATACGAAATGATTACTGCAAACTGCTCTTGCGGTAACTCTATCCAGATCCGCTCCACCGTGGGTCACGATCTGAACCTGGACGTGTGCGGCCAGTGCCACCCGTTCTACACTGGTAAGCAGCGTGACGTTGCAACCGGTGGCCGTGTTGACCGCTTCAACAAGCGTTTCAGCATCCCGGGTTCCAAGTAAGTTTCCCGAAAAAAAAGCGCCGCAAGGCGCTTTTTTTGTATCTGTAAATCAGTATTCCCACGTCTCCGGGTCGATACCCAGCTCACGCATGATCACCTTTGCCTCTTCCGGAATTTCATCGCTACGCTCTTTGCGCAGGTCTTCATCGTTCGGCAACGGTTGACCGGTAAACGCGTGCAGGAACGCTTCGCACAGCAGTTCGCTGTTGGTAGCGTGACGCAGGTTATTCACCTGACGACGCGTGCGTTCATCGGTGAGGATCTTTAACACCTTCAGAGGAATGGAAACCGTAATTTTTTTTACTTGTTCACTCTTCTTACCGTGCTCAGCGTATGGGCTGATATATTCGCCGCTCCATTCAGCCATGAGATACCTTTAATCCTCTCTGTCATTAATATGAGGCTGACACCGCAGCGATACGCCGGGGTTCTAGCCATAATCGCGCGTAGTTTACCGTAGAGATGCCGTTGTGACACGGATATTGCCTCTGCGGTATGCGCTAAAGCATATAATTTTAACGGCTATTTGCGCATTGCTCAATCTATACGCAAAGAAGTTTAGATGTCCAGATGTATTGACGTCCATATAATCAATGTTTACTCTGGTGCCTGACTTTTCATCCATTAAGCCAGGAAGCCTTCACCATGACGCGTAAACAGGCCACCATCGCAGTGCGTAGCGGATTGAATGATGACGAACAGTACGGCTGCGTTGTCCCGCCGATTCACCTCTCCAGTACCTATAACTTCACCGGATTTAATGAACCACGCGCCCATGACTACTCGCGCCGTGGTAACCCTACGCGTGATGTCACCCAGCGCGCGCTGGCGGAGCTGGAAGGTGGCGCAGGTGCGGTGATGACCAATACCGGCATGTCGGCTATTCACCTGGTGACCACGGTGTTCCTGAAACCTGGCGATCTGCTGGTGGCCCCACACGACTGTTACGGCGGCAGCTACCGCCTGTTTGACAGCCTGGCGAAGCGTGGCTGCTATCGCGTGCTGTTTGTCGATCAGGGTGATGAGCAGGCGCTGAAACAGGCGCTGGCAGAAAAACCGAAGCTGGTATTAATCGAAAGTCCGAGCAATCCATTGCTGCGCGTCGTGGACATTGCAAAAATTTGTCAGCTTGCAAGGGATGCGGGAGCGATAAGTGTAGTGGATAATACGTTCCTCAGTCCGGCGCTACAGAACCCGCTGGCACTGGGAGCAGACCTGGTATTGCATTCATGCACCAAATATTTGAACGGCCACTCGGACGTGGTTGCCGGGGTGGTGATTGCGAAAGATCCAGAGGTTGTCACTGAACTGGCATGGTGGGCGAATAACATCGGCGTCACCGGCAGCGCGTTCGACAGCTATCTGCTGCTGCGTGGTCTGCGTACCCTGTCGCCGCGTATGGATGTGGCGCAGCGTAATGCCCAGGCGATTGTCGATTTCCTGAAGACCCAGCCGCTGGTGAAAAAGCTCTATCACCCGTCGCTGCCGGAGAATCAGGGACACGAGATTGCTGCGCGTCAACAAAAGGGTTTTGGCGCGATGTTAAGTTTTGAGCTGGATGGCGATGAGCAGACGCTACGTCGCTTCCTGAGCGGGCTGTCACTGTTTACGCTGGCGGAATCTTTAGGTGGGGTTGAAAGTTTGATCTCCCACGCCGCCACCATGACGCACGCGGGCATGGCGCCAGAAGCGCGTGCCGCCGCCGGGATCTCCGAGACGCTGTTGCGTATCTCAACCGGTATTGAAGATTGTGAAGATTTAATTGCCGATCTGGAAAATGGCTTCCGGATCGCAGCCAAGGGGTAATCATGAGTGTGATAGCGCAGGCAGGGGCGAAGGGTCGCCAGCTGCACAAGTTTGGTGGTAGTAGTCTTGCTGATGTGAAATGTTACCTGCGGGTCGCGGGGATCATGGCAGAGTATTCGATGCCGGGGGACATGATGGTTGTCTCTGCGGCGGGCAGCACCACCAACCAGTTGATTAGCTGGCTGAAGTTAAGCCAGACCGATCGTCTCTCTGCGCATCAGGTTCAACAAGCGTTACGCCGTTATCAGAGTGAATTGATCGCCGGGTTACTGCCTGCCGACGTGGCCGATGGCCTGATCAGCCACTTTATCCAGGATCTGGAGCGGCTGGCCGCGTTACTCGACAGCGGCGTGACCGATGCCGTTTACGCCGAGGTGGTGGGCCACGGTGAAGTGTGGTCTGCCCGTCTGATGGCGGCGGTTCTGCAACAGCAGGGGCTGGAGGCCGCATGGCTGGACGCGCGGGACTTCCTGCGTGCCGAACGTGGCGCTCAGCCACAGGTTGATGAAGGCCTCTCTTATCCGCTGCTCCAGCAGCTGCTGGTGCAGCATCCGAATAAACGTATTGTCGTGACCGGCTTTATCAGCCGCAGCAATGCGGGTGAAACCGTGCTGCTGGGGCGTAACGGCTCCGACTACTCCGCAACGCAGATTGGTGCGCTGGCGGGCGTGTCGCGCGTCACGATCTGGAGCGACGTGGCGGGCGTCTATAGCGCCGATCCGCGTAAGGTTAAAGATGCCTGCCTGCTGCCGCTGCTGCGTCTCGATGAAGCCAGCGAGCTGGCCCGTCTGGCGGCCCCGGTTCTCCACGCCCGTACCCTGCAGCCGGTTTCCGGCAGCGATATCGATCTGCAGCTGCGCTGTAGCTATACGCCGGATCAGGGTTCCACCCGCATTGAGCGCGTGCTGGCTTCCGGCACGGGGGCGCGTATTGTCACCAGCCATGACGATATCTGCCTGATTGAGTTCCTCGTTCCCGCCGGCCACGATTTCAAACTGGCGCATAAAGAGATCGACCTGATCCTCAAGCGTGCCCAGGTGCGCCCGCTGGCCGTGGGTGTGCATACCGATCGTCACCTGCTGCAGTTCTGCTACACCGCCGAAGTGGCCGACAGCGCGCTGAAGATTCTGGATGAAGCGGGCCTGCCGGGCGAGCTTCGCCTGCGTCAGGGGCTGGCGCTGATTGCGATGGTGGGCGCGGGCGTCACCCGTAACCCACTGCACTGCCACCGTTTCTGGCAGCAGCTGAAGGGGCAGCCGGTTGAATTTACCTGGCAGTCCGAGGAGGGCATCAGCCTGGTGGCGGTCATGCGCACCGGGCCAACGGAGAGTCTGATCCAGGGCCTGCACCAGTCGCTGTTCCGCGCCGAAAAACGCATCGGTTTGATGCTGTTTGGGAAAGGGAATATCGGTTCCCGCTGGCTGGAGCTGTTTGCCCGCGAGCAAACCACGCTGTCAGCGCGTACCGGTTTTGAATTTGTACTGGCGGGCGTGGTGGACAGCCGCCGCAGCCTGCTCAGTTATGAAGGGCTGGACGCCAGCCGTGCGCTGGCCTTCTTCAACGATGAAGCCATCGAACAGGATGAAGAGTCGCTCTTCCTGTGGATGCGCGCCCACCCCTATGATGATCTGGTGGTGCTGGATGTCACCGCCAGCGAGCAGCTGGCCGATCAATATCTTGATTTCGCCAGCCACGGCTTCCACGTCATCAGCGCTAACAAGCTGGCGGGCGCCAGCAATACCCGTAACTATCGTCAAATCCATGACGCCTTTGAAAAAACGGGCCGTCACTGGCTCTACAATGCCACCGTTGGTGCCGGTCTGCCGGTGAATCACACCGTGCGCGATCTGATCGATAGCGGCGACAGCATTCTGGCGATCAGCGGTATCTTCTCCGGCACCCTGTCATGGCTGTTCCTGCAGTTTGATGGCACCGTACCCTTCACCGACCTGGTGGATCAGGCGTGGCAGCAGGGGCTGACCGAGCCCGACCCCCGCGTTGACCTCTCAGGGAAAGACGTGATGCGTAAGCTGGTGATCCTGGCGCGTGAGGCGGGCTACGACATCGAGCCGGGTCAGGTTCGCGTGGAGTCGCTGGTGCCGGCGGGCTGCGAAGAGGGGTCTGTGGATCACTTCTTCGAGAACGGTGAAGCGTTGAACGAGCAGATGCTACAGCGGCTGGAAGCGGCGCGCGAAATGGGTCTGGTGCTGCGCTACGTGGCGCGTTTTGATGCCAACGGCAAGGCGCGCGTTGGGGTTGAGGCTGTCCGCCCGGAACATCCGCTGGCGGCGCTGCTGCCGTGCGATAATGTCTTCGCCATTGAAAGCCGCTGGTATCGCGATAACCCGCTGGTGATCCGTGGTCCAGGTGCGGGCCGCGACGTGACCGCCGGGGCGATCCAGTCCGATATCAACCGTCTGGCGCAGCTGCTGTAAAGCCCTATGCCCGGTGGCGCAACGCTTACCGGGCCTTCTTTTTTCCCATCCTGAACTTTTTTCAACTTCCCTGAACATTCCTCACCGTCAATGGTGATATTTTCAGTTGACGCCAGTCCGCTTTTCCGTCATTTTTACATCTGGACGTCTAAACGTATAGAAGTTCGAAGCATAACAAACAACGACACGCGATTGATGAGGTAAGGTATGAGCTTTTTTCACGCCAACCAGCGGGAAGCCCT
The DNA here is from genome assembly GCF_965195605.1 of Leclercia sp. M-A074-M. Taxonomy (NCBI): domain Bacteria; kingdom Pseudomonadati; phylum Pseudomonadota; class Gammaproteobacteria; order Enterobacterales; family Enterobacteriaceae; genus Leclercia; species Leclercia sp. M-A074-M. Next base: position 101,848 of record NZ_CBDAHM010000010.1, read on the forward strand.
GAATCAGAGCCTGGCTGAAGTAAACGGCCAGATTAACGTCTCTTTTGAATTTTTCCCGCCGCGCACCAGTGAAATGGAGCAGACCCTGTGGGCCTCTATCGATCGCCTGAGCAGCCTGAAACCCAAATTTGTCTCCGTGACCTACGGCGCCAACTCCGGCGAGCGCGACCGCACGCACAGTATCATTAAAGGCATTAAGGATCGTACCGGTCTGGAAGCTGCCCCGCATCTGACCTGTATCGACGCCACCCGCGACGAGCTACGCACCATCGCCCAGGATTACTGGAATAACGGTATCCGCCACATCGTGGCCCTGCGTGGCGACCTGCCGCCGGGCAGCGGTAAGCCGGATATGTACGCGACCGATCTGGTAGCGCTGCTGAAAGAGGTGGGCGATTTCGACATCTCCGTTGCGGCTTACCCGGAAGTACACCCGGAAGCGAAAAGCGCCCAGGCGGACCTGCTCAACCTGAAACGCAAAGTGGATGCGGGTGCCAATCGCGCCATCACCCAGTTTTTCTTTGATGTTGAAAGCTATCTGCGTTTCCGTGACCGCTGCGTCTCTGCCGGCATCGACGTGGAAATTATCCCTGGCATCCTGCCGGTTTCTAACTTTAAGCAGGCCAAGAAATTTGCCGACATGACCAACGTGCGCATTCCGCACTGGATGGCGAAGATGTATGAAGGCCTGGACGATGACGCCGAAACCCGCAAGCTGGTGGGTGCCAGTATCGCCATGGATATGGTGAAGATTTTAAGCCGCGAAGGGGTGAAGGATTTCCATTTCTATACCCTCAACCGCGCCGAAATGAGCTACGCGATCTGCCACACGTTAGGTGTTCGCCCGGGTCTGTAAAAACCAGGCCCTCAGTAAGATGAGGGCTTTTTTATTTCAGCCGGATAACAACGGTATTAACTATCAAATCTGTGGATTGTTTCAATTATCTCTTATTCCCGGTGGTGTATATCCTAACGATAAAACCATAGAGGGAGCAGAGCGATGAGTACGTCCGACGAGAACCAGAATTCAGGTAAGTGCCCTTTCCATCAGGGCAGTTATGACAAGAGTGCAGGTGCCGGCACCAACAGCCGGGACTGGTGGCCTAAACAACTTCGTATTGATCTTCTCAACCAGCATTCCGAACGTTCCAACCCGCTAGGCAAAGATTTCAATTACCGCAAAGAATTCAGCAAGCTGGATTACTCCGCTCTGAAAGGCGATCTGAAAGCGCTCCTGACCGATTCCCAACCGTGGTGGCCTGCAGACTGGGGAAGCTATGCCGGTCTGTTCATTCGCATGGCGTGGCACGGTGCGGGCACCTATCGCTCTGTCGACGGGCGTGGCGGCGCAGGCCGCGGTCAACAGCGTTTCTCTCCGCTTAACTCCTGGCCAGACAACGTCAGCCTCGATAAGGCGCGTCGTCTGTTGTGGCCGATCAAACAAAAATATGGCCAGAAAATCTCCTGGGCCGATCTGTTTATTCTTGCGGGCAACGTGGCGCTGGAGAACTCTGGCTTCAGAACCTTTGGCTTTGGCGCCGGACGCGAAGATGTCTGGGAACCAGATCTGGACGTTAACTGGGGCGATGAGAAAGCCTGGCTGGAGCATCGCCATCCGGAAAGCCTGGCGAAAAGCGCCATTGGCGCCACCGAGATGGGGCTTATTTACGTTAACCCTGAAGGGCCCAACGCCAGCGGTGAACCGCTGTCGGCGGCAGCGGCTATCCGCGCCACCTTTGGCAACATGGGGATGAACGATGAAGAGACCGTCGCGCTGATCGCAGGCGGCCATACGCTGGGTAAAACCCACGGGGCAGGGGAAGCCAGCCATGTGGGTGTCGATCCGGAAGGCGGCCCGCTTGAGGCTCAGGGCCTGGGCTGGGCCAGCACCCACGGTACCGGTATCGGGGCGGACGCCATTACCTCCGGCCTGGAGGTGATCTGGTCCCAGACGCCGACCCAGTGGAGCAACTACTTCTTCGAAAATCTCTACAAATACGACTGGGTGCAAACCCGCAGTCCGGCTGGTGCTATCCAGTTCGAAGCGTCAAATGCGCCGGAAATTATGCCGGATCCCTTCGACCCGTCGAAAAAACGTAAACCGACCATGCTGGTGACCGACCTGACGCTGCGTTTCGATCCGGAATTCGACAAAATTTCCCGTCGTTTCCTCAACGATCCGCAGGCCTTTAACGAAGCCTTCGCCCGGGCATGGTTCAAACTGACCCACCGTGATATGGGGCCGATTTCCCGTTATATCGGGCCGGAAGTACCGAAAGAAGAGCTGATTTGGCAGGATCCGCTGCCGCAGCCGTTCTTCCACCCGACCGCTGAAGATATCGAAAGCCTGAAGGCGGACATTGCGGCTTCTGGCCTGTCGGTCAGCGAGCTGGTGTCGGTGGCATGGGCGTCGGCTTCCACCTTCCGCGGTGGCGATAAGCGTGGCGGGGCCAACGGCGCACGTCTGGCGCTGGCACCGCAGCGTAGCTGGGATGTCAACGCCGTGGCTGCGCGCGTACTGCCGGTGCTGGAAGGGATCTATAAATCGGCGCATAAAGCATCGCTGGCGGACATCATCGTGCTGGCCGGTGTGGTGGGCGTTGAGCAGGCGGCGAAAGCGGCGGGCTTCAACATCACCGTACCGTTTACGCCAGGCCGCGTTGATGCGCGTCAGGATCAGACCGATATCGGCATGTTTACGCTGCTGCAGCCGGTTGCCGATGGTTTCCGTAACTACCGGGCGGCGATTGACGTCTCCACCACCGAATCGCTGCTGATTGATAAAGCGCAGCAATTGACGCTGACCGCGCCAGAGATGACGGTGTTGCTGGGTGGGCTGCGCGTGTTGGGCGCTAACTTTGATGGCGGTAAGAGCGGCGTCTTTACCGATCGCGTGGGCGTACTCAGCACCGACTTCTTCGTCAATCTGCTGGATATGGGCACACAGTGGAAAGCCACCGATGAATCCAGCGAGCTGTTCGAAGGGCGCGATCGTGTGAGCGGGGAAGTCAAATATCTGGCGAGTCGTGCCGACCTGGTGTTCGGTTCTAACTCCGTGCTGCGTGCCCTGGCGGAGGTTTACGCCAGCAGCGATGCCCACGAGAAGTTCGTGAACGACTTTGTCGCGGCATGGGTGAAAGTGATGAACCTCGACCGGTTCGATCTGCTGTAAACAGGAAAATCCCCGCTCCGGCGGGGATTTTTTTGCCCGGCGGCGCTACGCTTGCACGGGCCTACGGGTTTTGTAGGCCGGGTAAGGCGCAGCCGCCACCCGGCAATAAGGGCTACTCTCACTCCTGCATAAAACGCTGACCGTACTGGTCGGCCACCAGCAAGGCGGCATACACCTGATCCGCCGTTGCCCCGCCCGGCATGTTATGGATGGTTTCATCTTTCGCACAGGCTGCTGTCGCCACCAGGCGCATTTTAGCGGGGATATCTTCGGTAATATCCAGCTGCGCCAGCGTGATGGGCAACCCTACGCTGTGGCAGAGTGCCGCGACGGTTTCAATCTCTTCAACCGGGGCATTCTCCAGCACCAGCTGGGTCAGCGTGCCAAACGCCACTTTCTCGCCGTGATAGTAATGATGGGCGTCCGGAATGGCGGTCAGGCCGTTATGAATGGCGTGGGCCGCTGCCAGGCCACCGCTTTCAAAACCGACGCCGCTCAGATAGGTGTTGGCTTCAATGACCCGCTCAAGGGCAGGAGTCACCACATGCTGCTCTGCCGCCAGCATCGCTTTTTCACCCTCTTCAATCAGGGTGTTGTAGCACAGTTCGGCCAGCGCCAGCGCGGCCTGGGTGCATTTGCCTCCCGCCATGGTGGTAGCGCCGCTGCGTGAGCAGGCCCGGGCTTCAAACCAGGTTGCCAGCGCGTCGCCGATGCCGGCTGCCAGCAGATGTGCAGGCGCCCCTGCCACCACTTTGGTATCCACAATCACGATGTTCGGGTTATGCGGCAGCATCAGGTAGCGATCAAACTCCCCGCTGTCGGTGTAGATAACAGAAAGCGCGCTGCAGGGTGCATCGGTAGAGGCAATGGTCGGGGCGATGGCGACCGGGACATCCATGAAATGCGCCAGTGCTTTAGCGGTATCCAGTGTTTTACCGCCGCCGATGCCGAGGATTGCCTGGCAATCTGCACTTTTCGCCAGCTTGCGCAGCCGGTCGATCTCGTTCTGTGAACATTCGCCGCCAAATGGCGCGATTTCTACGTACAGTTCCGCCTGTTTAAAGCTCTGGCGCAGCGTCTCTTCCGCAAAGCCCAGCACAAATTTATCGCCCACCACCAGCCAGCGCGCCGCCAGCGGTTTCAGGTAGTCGCCGAGGCGTGAGAGCACATCTGCACCCTGAATGTATTTGCCAGGTGATTGAATAATACGATCCATCCTATGTCTCCTTTACAGGTTGAGGCTACCAAACGCGTTTTTCCAGTCCTGCTCAAACTTGTCTATGGCTGACTCTACCGCTGGCGTATTGAGCATTTGTTGCGCTACATCAGTCGGCAGGGTGATCGCTTCACAACCGGCGAGCAGGCAGTCCAGCGCCTGACGTGGCGTTTTGAAGCTGGCGGCCAGCACGCTGCTCTCTGGTGCATGCATTTCCAGCAGGCTTTGCAGCTCCTGTACCGTGCAGATCCCGTCGCCTCCCTGGGCATCCACGCGATTGACGTAGGGCGCGATGTATTTCGCCCCGGCTAACGCCGCCAGCAAACCTTGTGAGGCGCTGTAAACTGCGGTGCCGAGCGTAGTAATACCCTCTTTTTTAAGGGATTTAATTGCAACCAGCCCTTCAGCGGTAACCGGAATTTTGACCACGATAGTAGGGATCGCTTTACGCAGGCGTCTGGCTTCGGCAACCATACCTTCGGCGTCGCGGCTCATTGTCTGGGCAAACAGGATGCCCTGCGGGCCGATGACGTTCTGCAGGCGCGGCAGGACTTCCCAGAGCGGCTCACCGCTGGCGGCAATAATGCTCGGATTGGTGGTGACGCCAGCAATGGGGAAGATGCGGGCGAGGCGTTCAACGTCCGCCACGTTGGCGGTATCCAGATACAGTTCCATGACTCTTCCTCGTTTTACAGTTCTAATTCATGTTGCAGCAGGGTGGCAATAGCCTCTTCGGAGCTGGCATTGACCAGCGCGTTGCGGAAATCGGCATGCATAATCCGGCGCGCCAGGCGCGAGAAGATGCGCATGTGCTGGTCACCAGCGGCATGTTTATTGAGCGTGAGCATAATAATGAACTGGGCCTCCTCCTCGCCCCATGGCACCGGGGTTTTTAATCGGGCGACGCTAATGGTCGACTGTTCAATATGTTCAGATTTGCTATGTGGGATGGCGAAGCTAAAGCCGAGGCCCGTAGAGAACACGGCTTCACGCGCCCAGAGATCGGCCTCCAGCTTGCGCGGATAGCGGCAGCGCCCGGCGAGGAGCAGATTATCCGTCATGCCTTTCAGCACCTCTTCTTTACTGCGCCAGTCGTTATCCAGCGAAATGCAGACCGGGGTCACCAGCGGCGTGTCCTGTTGATTCATACGGAACTGCGCCAGCAGATGTTCAACTTCCAGCGAGGTGCGGCAATTCATTGCCTGATTAAGCAACTGACGGCAGGCGCGGCTGTCCAACTGCGCAAGGCGCGCTTTGGTTGCCGGGATCGCGGGTGAACCCATGCTGATTTCATCCAGCCCCAGGCCGACCAGCAGCGGCAAGACTGAGCCTTTGGCGCCCAACTCGCCGCACAGGCCAATCCATTTTCCCTGGCGGTGGACTGCCTGCACGGCATAATCCAGCGCGCGCAAAAACGCAGGGTTCAGGCTGTTGTAGTGACGGGTGACTTTGGCGTTATCGCGGTCCACCGCCAGCAGATATTGCGTCAGGTCGTTGCTGCCGATACTAAAGAAATCAATCTCTTCGCAGCACTGATCGATGATGAACATCACGGACGGCACCTCCAGCATGATGCCGAGCGGGATTTTTTCATCAAAGGGGATCTGTTCGCTGCGCAGCTGCTGTTTTGCTTCAGCGAGCTTCTCTTTGACCCACAGGATCTCTTCCATTGAGGAGATCATCGGGATCATGATCTTCAGCCTGCCGTGGGCTGATGCGCGGAGGATCGCCCGCAGTTGAGTCGTGAAGAGCGCGGCGTACTCTTCGTAAATACGTACCGCGCGATAGCCCAGAAATGGGTTGTTCTCCGCCGGGATGTTCAGGTACTCCACTGGTTTATCGCCACCGATATCCATCGTGCGCACGATGATGCTGCGCCCACCTGCGCTCTCCAGCGACTGGCAAAAAATGTTGTAAAGCTCGTTTTCACTCGGCGCGCTGGCGCGGTCCATATAGAGCATTTCAGTGCGGAACAGACCGACCGCTTCTGCGCCGTTGCCAAAGGCTGTCTGGGCTTCCAGCGCATGCGCGATGTTGGCAGCCACCTCAATACGCAGGCCATCCGCGCTTCGCGCCTCCTGGTTCAGCCAGACGCTCTGCTGCTGACGCAGGGCTTGCTGAACATACGCTTCCTGCTGGTAATAACGCGCCACAGCTTCGCTGGCGTTCACCACCACCGCGCCGGCATTGCCGTCAATAAATACCGGCTGGTTGCGCCACTGGAGCAGGCTTTCGCTATCAACCCCCACCAGCGTCGGAATATTAAAGGAACGTGCAAGAATAACGGTGTGCGACGTGGTGCCGCCGCTTTTTAACAGCAACCCTTTCAGCAGCGTTTTATCAAGCTCAAGAAACTGGCCGGGAGTAAGATCGTCAGCCAGGCAAATACTCGGTTGCGTCAGCTGGCCCGGCACCGGGAAGCGCTGCTCGCCGTAGATGTGCTGCAACAGCTGATAGCAAACATCGCGTACATCCAGCACGCGCTCCTGAAGATAACTGCTGCTGGAGCGGGCAAACTCTGCGCAAAAATGGCTGGCGGTCTTAACCACGGCCTGCGCGCAGCTTAACCCTTCATTAATGCCTGCCAGAAGCTGCTGGCGCAGCGAGGCGTCCGCGGCCAGCGAGCGATGCGCCTCCAGAATGGCGCTGGCCGTACTGTCGTTATCCAGCATGCGCAGCTCAATGTTTTTAACCAGCAGCTTCAGGCCATTATCCAGCGCCGACTGTTCCTCTTCCTGGGTTCCGGCAGTGGGTAAATCGGTTAACGCATTGAGATCAAGGGAGGTCAGGAGCGTTAAGACCCCCTGGGCGCTACCGCTGCAAACCGCCAGCGCGCGAAACAACGTGGGATTAAGGCGCGTTAAGGATTCAGGGAGCGGGGAAAGTTCGGTATTGATGGCGGCAGCCAGCGGAGCATCGCAGTGAGGAAACTCTTCTTTAAACCACCTTTCAAGTTGCTGATGCGCATCCTGTTCATCCGCGCCAGTAATAAGCAGACGGCAAGCATCCCCTGCCAGCGTGTCGGTGCCAATCAGCGCCAGCGCGCTTTTCGCACTGCCTTTCCGGCCGCTACGCAGATTGTGCCACACAATCTGTGACGTAAATGAATTACACAGCGTTTCAACATGACTTGCCGGCCGCGCATGAACGCCATTAGGCAAATCACAGGTAAATTCCACCACCAGAGCCATAACCACTCCTGAAATCACGAGTCATACATGGCAATCAGCATACGAGTGTGGCGAGGATGCGCGCTATGTGACATTTCTGCCAAAAACTGGACAAATGTAATGTCTCGCTGGAAGTGAGACTTTGTTCACAACACGCCTTTTATCTGGCGCGAGTCAGAAGGAGAAGAAATTAAGAGGCGGATCGCATTTTTCTTTCTATATTACAAAAATCCAGTAAATGGCGTTTTTATCCACTGTCTGTACCCCGCCGGATTGCCTATTGTTTGCCACAACATCGTTATGGATTTGGGCCAAACATAGCCCGGGAGCGACCTATGAAAGAACTGGTGCAGATTCTTAAAAACACGCGACAGCATCTGATGACAGGGGTATCGCATATGATCCCCTTTGTCGTGGCGGGCGGTATCTTGCTGGCGATATCCGTAATGCTCTACGGCAAGGGCGCGGTGCCGGATGCCGCGACCGATCCCAATCTGAAAAAACTGTTTGATATTGGTGTTGCCGGACTCACGCTGATGGTGCCATTCCTGGCCGCCTACATCGGTTATTCCATTGCTGAGCGCGCGGCGTTGGCGCCCTGCGCCATTGCGGCCTGGGTTGGCAACAGCTTCGGCGCCGGGTTCTTCGGGGCGATTATTGCCGGGGTACTGGGCGGTATCGTCGTCTATTACCTGAAAAAGCTGCCCGTAGCGAAAGTTCTGCGCTCCGTCATGCCCATCTTCATCATCCCCATCATCGGCACCTTTATTACTGCAGGCATCATGATGTGGGGGTTGGGTGAACCTGTTGGCGCGCTCACAACTGGCTTAACCCAGTGGCTGCAAGGTATGCAGCAGGGAAGCATCGTCGTACTGGCCGTGATCATGGGGCTGATGCTGGCCTTCGATATGGGTGGGCCCATCAACAAAGTTGCCTATGCCTTTATGCTGATTTGTGTGGCTCAGGGGGTTTATACCGTCGTGGCGATTGCCGCGGTTGGCATCTGTGTGCCGCCGCTGGGGCTGGGCCTGGCAACGCTGATTAACCGTAAAAATTTCAGCGGCGAAGAGCGTGAAGCCGGGAAAGCGGCTCTGGTGATGGGCTGTGTTGGCGTCACCGAAGGGGCGATTCCTTTTGCCGCCGCCGATCCCCTGCGGGTTATCCCCTCGATCATGCTGGGCTCCGTCTGTGGCGCCGTGACCGCGGCAATGCTTGGAGCGCAGTGTTACGCCGGATGGGGCGGCCTGATTGTGCTGCCCGTCGTGGAAGGCAAGCTGGGCTATATCGCTGCGATTGTGGTCGGTGCGGTGGTAACGGCAGTGAGCGTCAATGTGCTGAAGAGTCTGGCGCGTAAGAACACGACTCAGGTTGCGCAAAAAGATGACGACCTGGATCTGGATTTTGAAATTAACTGAGTGAGGAAGAGAGCATGACCCGAATTGTTGCAGTAACCGCATGTCCATCTGGCGTAGCGCATACCTACATGGCTGCGGAAGCGCTTGAAAGCGCGGCGAAAGCGAAAGGCTGGGAAGTCAAAGTCGAAACGCAGGGCTCGATTGGTCTGGAGAATGAGCTTACAGCCGAAGAGATCGCCGCGGCGGATATGGTCATTCTGACCAAAGACATCGGCATCAAATTTGAAGAGCGCTTCACTGGAAAAACCATCGTGCGCGTCAACATCAGCGACGCGGTAAAACGCGCCGAAGCGATCATGAACAAAATTGATGCGCATCTGGCGCAAACTGCCTGATCTCCACCCGCCCTGAGGGGCGGGAGTGTTTTCCTCTACCGGAGTGTCCTCATGACGAACCGTATCCAACGCCTGAAAGACGCGCTATTTGCTCACCCACGAGAGATTTCGCTCGAACGCGCAGTGCTTTACACCGCCAGTCATCAACAAACGGAAGGTGAACCGGTAATGATACGCCGGGCGAAAGCGACGGCGTATATTCTTGACCACGTAGAAATTGCGATTCGTGATGAGGAGTTGATTGCCGGTAACCGCACGGTGAAACCGCGCGCCGGGATTATGTCTCCGGAAATGGATCCCTACTGGCTGCTGAAAGAGCTGGATCAATTCCCCACCCGCCCTCAGGACCGTTTTGAAATCAGCGAGCAGGATAAGCAAACCTATCGCGAACAACTTTATCCCTACTGGGAAAAACGTTCGATGAAAGACTTCATCAACAGCCAGATGACGGATGAGGTAAAAGCCGCCGTTGGCACCCAAATATTCAGTATTAACCAGACGGATAAAGGCCAGGGCCACATTATCATCGACTATCCGCGCTTGTTGAATAACGGTTTGGGCGCCTTAGTGGCCCAGATGCGCGCGCACTGCGCGCAAGATCCACAAAACATCTTCTACCAGGCCGTCTTGTTGCTGCTTGAAGCCTCCCAACGCCACATTTTGCGTTATGCGTTGCTGGCGGATCAGATGGCGGCAAACTGCCCGGATGCCGCGCGTCGTCAGGAGCTACTGACCATCGCTGAGATCTCGCGGCATAACGCGCAGCATAAGCCGCAGACCTTCTGGCAGGCGTGTCAGCTGTTTTGGTATATGAACATTATTTTGCAGTATGAATCGAACGCCAGTTCGCTCTCCATTGGTCGCTTCGACCAATATATGCTGCCGTTCTACCAGGCTTCGCTCACCCAGGGCGAAGACGCCGCGTTCCTCAAAGAGCTGCTGGAATCGCTCTGGGTAAAATGTAATGACGTGGTGCTGCTACGCTCCACCAGTAGCGCCCGCTATTTCGCCGGGTTTCCGACCGGTTATACCGCGCTGTTAGGCGGCCTGACCGAAAATGGCCGCAGCGCGGTGAACGTATTGTCATTTCTCTGTCTGGACGCCTACCAGAGCGTTCAGCTACCGCAACCCAATCTTGGCGTACGCGTCAACGAGCTGATCGACAGGCCCTTCCTGCTGAAAACGGCAGAGACTATCCGCCTCGGTACCGGCATCCCACAGATTTTTAACGATGAAGTGGTGGTGCCCGCATTCCTTAATCGTGGCGTGTCGCTGGAAGATGCCAGGGATTACGCCGTTGTTGGCTGCGTTGAGCTTTCTATACCGGGCAAAACTTACGGTCTACACGATATCGCCATGTTTAACCTGCTGAAAGTCATGGAAATCGCCATGCAGGAGAACGAAGGTAATGCCGGGTTGACCTATGAAGGATTGCTCGACGATATTCGCCACAAAATAAACCATTACATTGCCCTGATGGTTGAAGGTAGCAATATCTGCGATATCGGGCATCGGGACTGGGCGCCAGTGCCGCTGCTCTCTTCCTTTATCAGCGATTGCCTGGACAACGGAAAAGAGATCACCGACGGCGGCGCCCGCTATAACTTCTCTGGTGTGCAGGGCATTGGGATCGCCAACCTGAGCGACTCGCTACATGCATTAAAAGGGATGGTGTTTGAGCAGCAGCGCTTAAGTTTTGATGAGCTACTGGCACTATTGAAAGCCAATTTTGCCACTCCGGAAGGAGAAAAAATCCGGGCGCGTCTGATCAACCGCTTCGATAAATATGGCAATGATATCGACGAAGTTGACAATATTAGTGCGGAACTGCTGCGCCATTATTGCAAAGAGGTCGAAAAATATCGCAATCCAAGAGGTGGGCAATTCACGCCGGGCTCTTATACGGTGTCGGCGCACGTCCCGCTAGGTGCCGTAGTGGGAGCTACGCCAGATGGTCGGCTGGCAGGGGAGCAGCTCGCGGATGGCGGTCTCTCACCGATGCTCGGTCAGGATATGCAGGGGCCTACGGCGGTGCTGAAATCCGTCAGTAAACTGGATAATTATCTGCTCTCCAATGGCACTTTGCTCAACGTGAAATTTACTCCGGCGACGCTTGAGGGCGATGCCGGGCTGCAAAAGCTGGCCGATTTCCTGCGCGCGTTTACCCAGCTCAAACTACAGCACGTTCAGTTCAACGTGGTGAATGGAGATACGCTGCGTGAAGCCCAGCTGCGCCCGCAGGATTTTGCCGGGTTGGTGGTCAGGGTTGCCGGATACAGCGCCTTCTTTGTCGAGTTGTCGAAGGAGATCCAGGATGACATTATCCGCCGCACCGCGCATCAGCTGTGAGGTCATTGAGACACGCGCGCCTGTGGCGCGCATCTTCAATATCCAGCGTTACTCCCTGAATGACGGGCGCGGCATACGTACCGTGGTCTTCTTTAAAGGGTGCCCGCATACCTGTCCGTGGTGCGCCAACCCTGAATCGATGTCGCCAAAAATCGAAACCGTACGCCGGGAGAGCAAATGCCTGCATTGCGCGCCCTGTTTACGCGATGCCGATGAGTGCCCTTCGGGGGCGTTTGAGCGGATCGGCCGGGATGTGACGCTCGACGAGCTGGAACAGGAGGTGATGAAAGACGATGTTTTCTTTCGCGCTTCTGGCGGCGGCGTCACGCTGTCAGGCGGAGAAGTACTGATGCAGGCGCCTTTCGCCACACAATTTTTGCAACGTTTGCGCCGTTATGGCGTGCATACCGCAATCGAGACGGCGGGTGATGCGCCGTTGTCGCGTTTGCTGCCGCTGGCGCAGCAGTGCGATGAAGTGCTGTTCGACCTGAAGATCATGGAACCAGAGCAGGCGCGGGCTATCGTGAATATGAATTTGCCCCGCGTGTTACAGAACTTGCGCAGCCTGGCGGCAGAGGGGGTTAACGTCATCCCCCGGATTCCGCTTATCCCGGGCTACACACTGGACTCGGCCAACATCACGCGCGTGCTGGAATTTCTGATACCCTCAGGGATACGGCAGCTGCATTTACTGCCTTTTCATCAATATGGCGAACCAAAATACCGTCTGCTAGGGCAAACATGGTTAATGCGTGATGTGGCCGCGCCGGATGCGAATGAGATTGCCGCCATACGCCTGCTGGCAGAACGTGCAGGTTTTCAGGTAACCGTGGGAGGTTAACAATGTCAGTCATGACGGGAAGACAACTGGTGGCGGTAACAGCCTGCGTGAGCGGCGTGGCGCACACCTACATGGCCGCCGAGCGTCTGGAAAAACTTTGTCAGCAAGAGAACTGGGCTGTCCGTATCGAAACCCAGGGGGCGTTAGGGATTGAAAACGAGCTGACAGAAGAGGATATCCATCGTGCCGATCTGGCACTGTTAATCACCGATATTGAACTGGCGGGTAGCGAACGCTTTGAATATTGTCGTTATGTGAAATGTGGTATCAACGCCTTTCTGCGCGAGCCGCACAAGGTAATGAGCGCCGTGCGGAAGTTGTTAACCGCCCCTCAGCACACGCAGGTTAATCTGACTTAACGGCCTTACCGGTCAACTGGCTATGATACTGGCGACGATACTCTGACGGGGAACGTTCCGTGTTCTTACGAAACAGCCGACAAAAATAGTTGCTGTCGACAAATCCGCAGGCGTGCGCCACCTCTTTCACTTTCAGATCATAGCCCTTAAGTAACTGACGCGCGTGTTCAAGACGGATATGCGTCAGGTATTCATTAAAGCCCACCGCACCGGTTTTTTGAAAAAGATGCGACAGGTAGTTGGGTGAGATATAAAACGCCTGGGCTACAGATTCCCGGGTAAGCGGCGAAGCGTAATTATCATCGATGTGGCTGCGAATAGCGTCGAACAGCGCCTGGCTGCGCGATGCCGTCTGGATCTGGCTGCCAAGCAGGTCGTTGCAATGACTCAGCAGACTGGCGACGACCAGGCGCGCGGTCTGCTGTTCCTGCGGCTGCATCTGCATTTCGTGCAGCGTTTGTAGCAGAAAAGAACCAATGCGCGGCCCGCGCCGGGCAACATGTTGTTTAGCCAGATTGCGGTGCATGACGCCATCCCATTGCAGGACGCTAAAACCGAGCTGCTGTTTGCCGAAGAGGATACTCAAGGTTGTCGCAGGCTGTCGCCAGTGAGGGAAATTCCATCCGCCCGCGGGTATATACAGGATGTCGTACTGCTGTAACGCCGGTGCGGCGCTCTCCTCAACGACGCCCTCCAGGATAATTTCAAGGCGTGGGAAATCAACCTGTAATGCAAGGGCAGGGGCCGGAGAAGGTGAGCTGGCAAAATGAACATGACCCAGCCGCACAGGGCTACCAATTAATTCTGCCAGTATGTGACTGATATCTGGCTGCATAATTTACCTTCTCCCGTTGCAACAAAGCCAAAACCTTACCTGTAAGCATAAAAAAAGGCCACACATAGTGTGGCCTGATTACATCAGGTTTACGCTTAGCCGGTGTTACGCATCCCCGCCGCAACGCCCGCGATGGTGACCATCAGCGCTTGTTCCACGCGCGGATCTGGCTCCTGGCCCTCTTCTTCCGCTTTACGTGAACGGTACAGCAGCTCTGCCTGCAGAACGTTCAGCGGGTCGGTGTAGATGTTACGCAGCTGGATAGACTCCGCAATCCACGGCAGATCGGCCATCAGGTGGGAATCGTTGGCGATAGCCAGCACCACTTTGATGTCGCCTTCCAGTAGCTCGCGCAGCTCTTTACCCAGCTTCCACAGCTCGGGTTTCACCAGGCGCTGGTCGTAGTATTCCGCCAGCCACAGGTCGACTTTGGAGAAGACCATCTCCAGCATGCCCAGACGGGTAGAGAAGAACGGCCAGTCGCGGCACATGGTTTCCAGTTCGCTCTGCTTGCCATCGTCCACCACCTTTTGCAGCGCGGCACCGGCACCCAGCCAGGCCGGGAGCATCAGGCGGTTTTGCGTCCACGCGAAGATCCAGGGAATGGCACGCAGGGACTCTACGCCACCGGTCGGGCGACGCTTGGCCGGACGAGAGCCGAGCGGCAGTTTACCCAGCTCCTGCTCCGGTGTAGCCGAGCGGAAGTAAGGCACGAAATCTTTGTTTTCACGCACGTAGCCGCGGTACAGATCGCAGGAGATATCTGACAGCTCGTCCATAATATGGCACCAGGCTTCTTTCGGCTCCGGCGGCGGCAGCAGGTTGGCTTCCAGAATGGCGCTGGTGTAGAGCGACAGGCTGCTGATGGTCACTTCCGGCAGGCCGTACTTGAAGCGGATCATCTCGCCCTGTTCGGTCACACGCAGACCGCCTTTCAGGCTGCCCGGCGGCTGGGAAAGCAGCGCCGCATGCGCTGGCGCACCGCCACGACCGATAGAGCCGCCGCGACCGTGGAACAGGGTCAGTTCAATACCGGCTTTCTCGCAGGTCTTGATCAGTGCGTCCTGCGCCTGATACTGCGCCCAGGATGCTGCCATTACGCCCGCGTCTTTTGCGGAGTCGGAATAGCCAATCATCACCATCTGTTTGCCCTGAATAAAGCCGCGATACCAGTCGATATTCAGCAGCTGGGTCATCACGTCGTTAGCGTTGTTCAGGTCATCAAGGGTTTCGAACAGCGGTGCCACCGGCAGCGCATAGTCGATGCCCGCCTCTTTCAGCAGCAGATGAACACCCAGCACGTCGGATGGGGTCTTCGCCATGGAGATCACATAGGCGGCCACCGATCCTTTCGGCGCATCAACGATCGCTTTGCAGGTGTTGAGCACTTCGCGAGTTTCGTTGCTTGGCTCCCAGTTGCGCGGCAGCAGCGGACGCTTGGAGTTCAGCTCGCGGATCAGGAAGGCCTGTTTGTCAGCTTCTGACCAGCTTTCATAGTCGCCAATGCCAAGATAGCGGGTCAGCTCGCCCAGCGCTTCGGTGTGACGGGTGCTCTCCTGACGCACGTCGATACGTACCAGCGGCACGCCAAAACACTTCACGCGGCGCAGGGTGTCGAGCAGTTCGCCGTTGGCGATGATGCCCATACCGCAGGCCTGCAGCGATTTATAGCAGGCATACAGCGGATCCCAGAGCTGCTCGTTCTGGCTCAGCAGTCCTTCCGGCTTCGGCAGACGCTGGCCTTTCAGGCGGGCTTCCAGCCAGGCCTGCGTCGCCAGCAACTGGCCGCGCAGTTTTTTCATCAGATAACGATACGGCTCGCTGGCACCCTCTTCGCCGGCCAGCTCGCGCAGTTCCGGCGTGGCTTCAACCATCGACAGCTCAGAGATGAGCACCTGAATATCTTTCAGGAACAGGTCGGTGGCTTTCCAGCGGCTCAGCAGCAGTACGTGGCGGGTGATGTCGGCAGTCACATTCGGGTTGCCGTCGCGGTCGCCGCCCATCCAGGAGGTGAAGCGTACCGGCACAAAATCCACCGGCAGGCGGTAGCCGAGGTTCTCTTCCAGTTGCTCGTTCAGCTCGCGCAGGTAGTTTGGCACCCCTTCCCACAGGCTGTTTTCCACCACCGCAAAGCCCCATTTGGCTTCGTCAACCGGGCTTGGACGGTGCTTACGAATTTCATCGGTATGCCAGGACTGGGCAATCAGCTGGCGCAGACGGCGCATCAGCTGGTTACGTTCGTAATCAGCGATCTCTTTGTTATCCAGCTGCTTCAGGCAGTTATTCACTTCCACCATTTTGTGGATCAGGGTACGACGGGTGATCTCGGTCGGGTGGGCGGTGAGCACCAGCTCCAGCGACAGGGACTCGACGGCCTTTTTGATGGTGGCTTCGTTAAGATCGGGTTGGTCCTTGAGTTTTCTGAGCGTGCGGGCAATCACTTCCGGGTTGCTGGCCCCTTCGCCATTCGGCGAAATGCTGTGGTACTGCTCGGCGGTGTTTGCCAGGTTCAGGAACTGGCTGAAGGCTCGGGCAACAGGGAGCAGTTCGTCGTTGGAGAGGTTCTGCAGCGTGGTGAGCAGCTCCTGACGATTGGCTTCGTTACCCGCGCGGGAAGATTTGGACAGCTTACGGATTGTTTCAACGCGATCGAGAATGTTCTCGCCCAACGCATCCTTGATGGTATCTCCCAGCACCTTGCCGAGCATACTGACATTACTACGCAACGCGGAATATTGTTCGTTCATAAAAACCCAGTCACCCCATCATTTTTGTTTATGCCCGTAAAGCCATCTCGCGGACATTATTTTGTCATCTCCCTTTATAAAGCCACGTAAAACCCCCGTCGTCAATTGCTGCGAAAACGGTTCAGCAAACGAATAAATAGGGGCAATTTACGAAATTTAATTCGCTTTGCGTCAGATAAGAGATGCTTATGAGAATGTGACGAAGATCATGAGATTTTTCCCCTCTCGCGAAAGAGGGGAACAGTCATTAATGCCAGCAGAAGTGATGCACAACCTGAGCGATCAGTTCGCGGGTTGGCTTGATAAAGCGGGTTTCCAGGTACTCATCCGGCTGGTGGGCCTGGTTAATAGAGCCTGGGCCAAGCACCAGGGTCGGGCAGAGGGTCTGAATAAACGGCGCTTCGGTGCAGTAGTTCACCACGTCGGTTTTCTCGCCGAGCAGTTTTTCCACCACTTCCACCAGTTGATGGTCCGGCGGGCACTCGTAACCCGGGATTGGCGGATGCAGCTCAGAGACCGTCAGGCGACCCGGCCAGCGCTCGCTCACCGGGGCCAACGCTTCGTTCAGCAAGCCGTCGAGGTCGCTCAGGGTCATGCCCGGCAGCGGGCGAATATCCATATGCAGTTCACAGCAGGCGCAGATACGGTTAGAGGCATCACCACCGTGCAGGCTACCGAGGTTCAGCGTCGGGTAAGGGACCGTGAAGGCATCGTAGTGATACCGCTCCTTCAGGTCGTCGCGCAGCGTCATGATGCGGCCAATGGCGTCGTGCATCAGTTCAATAGCGTTAACGCCGCGCGCCGGATCGCTGGAGTGGCCGGACTGGCCCAGCACGCGCACTGCCGTAGAGATATGGCCTTTATGCGCGCGAATCGGTTGCAGGGATGTCGGCTCGCCGATGATGGCGCAATCCGGGCGAATCGCCGTGTTTTCCGAGAAGTAGCGTGCCCCGGCCATGCTGGTCTCTTCGTCGGCGGTAGCCAGAATATAGAGCGGCTTTTTCAGTTTTGTCACGTCGACGTCACGCAGCGCGTCGAGGATAAAGGCGAAGAAGCCTTTCATGTCAGCAGTGCCCAGCCCGTAGAGCTTGTTGTCGTGCTCGGTCAGGGTGAAGGGATCGCGCGTCCAGCGTCCGTCATCAAACGGCACGGTGTCGGTATGCCCTGCCAGCAGCAGGCCGCCCGCACCCTGGCCAGTACTGGCGAGCAGGTTAAATTTGTTACGGGTTCCCGGCACCGGCTGAACCTCCACCTTAAACCCGAGATCGCTGAACCAGCCTGCCAGCAGATTGATTAAAGTCTCATTACTCTGATCCAGCGCTTCTTCCGTTGCGCTGATGGACGGCGTGGCAATCAGGGCGCGGTAGATCTCGATAAATGGCGGTAAATTCATTTTCATTGTTGACACACCTTAGGTCGTGATAGTATCAATATTCATGCAATAAATGTGAATAAAAATACATTAACGTTGAGCATAAAGGAACCCGATGTTGAATACGCTGATTGTAGGCGCTAGCGGTTATGCGGGCGCAGAGCTTGTAAGCTACGTGAATCGCCATCCTCATATGACCATAACCGCTTTGACTGTCTCAGCGCAAAGCAATGATGCAGGAAAGTTAATTTCCGATTTACATCCGCAGCTTAAAGGGATTGTCGATCTACCATTGCAGCCAATGTCGGATATCAGCGAATTTACCGACGGCGTGGACGTGGTCTTTTTAGCCACCGCTCACGAAGTCAGCCACGACCTGGCGCCGCAGTTCCTGGCAGCGGGTTGCGTGGTGTTCGATCTCTCCGGTGCGTTCCGCGTGAACGACGCCGCGTTCTATGAAAAATACTACGGTTTCACCCATCAACACCCGGACCTGCTTGAAAAGGCAGTCTACGGTCTGGCGGAGTGGAGCGCAGATAAACTGAAAGAAGCGAACCTGATTGCCGTACCGGGTTGCTACCCGACGGCGGCGCAGCTCTCCCTGAAGCCGTTGATCGACGCGGGTCTGCTGGATCTGAACCAGTGGCCGGTGATCAACGCCACCAGCGGCGTGAGCGGGGCAGGACGCAAAGCGGCTATCTCCAACAGCTTCTGTGAAGTGAGCCTGCAACCGTATGGCGTGTTTAACCATCGCCACCACCCGGAAATTACTACCCATCTGGGCGCGGAGGTGATTTTCACGCCGCACCTGGGCAGTTTCCCGCGTGGGATCCTCGAAACTATCACCTGCCGCCTGAAGCCTGGCGTGACCAAAGAGCAGGTGAGCGAGGCTTTTACCCAGGCGTATGCGGATAAACCGCTGGTGCGTCTCTATGACAAAGGCGTGCCCGCGCTGAAAAATGTGGTCGGCCTGCCGTTCTGCGACATCGGTTTTGCCGTGCAGGGCGAGCACCTGATTGTGGTGGCCGCAGAAGATAACTTACTGAAAGGCGCTGCCGCCCAGGCAATGCAGTGCGCAAATATTCGTTTTGGCTATGCTGAAACGCAGTCTCTTATTTAAGGTGTGATGATGAACCCATTAATTATCAAGCTTGGTGGTGTACTGCTGGACAGCGAAGAGGCGCTGGAGCGTCTGTTTACCGCGCTGGTCAACTATCGCGAATCACATCAACGCCCGCTGGTGATTGTTCACGGCGGCGGCTGTGTGGTCGATGAGTTAATGAAAGGCCTGAACCTGCCGGTGAAAAAGAAAAACGGCCTGCGCGTGACGCCTGCCGATCAGATCGACATCATTACCGGTGCGCTGGCGGGTACGGCAAACAAAACCCTGCTGGCTTGGGCGAAGAAACACCATATCGCCTCTGTCGGGCTCTACCTGGGCGATGGCGACAGCGTTAAGGTGACCCAGCTCGATGAAGAGCTTGGCCACGTTGGCCTGGCCCAGCCGGGTTCGCCAAAACTGATCAATACGCTGCTGGAAGGCGGTTTCCTGCCGGTGGTGAGCTCTATCGGGGTGACCGAAGAGGGGCAACTGATGAACGTCAACGCTGACCAGGCGGCAACCGCCCTGGCGGCAACGCTGGGCGCAGACCTGATCCTGCTCTCCGACGTGAGCGGCATTCTGGACGGCAAAGGCCAGCGCATTGCGGAGATGACCGCGGCAAAAGCCGAGCAGCTGATTGATCAGGGCATTATTACTGACGGCATGATTGTCAAAGTGAACGCCGCGCTGGATGCGGCGCGCACGTTGGGCCGTCCGGTGGATATCGCCTCCTGGCGTCACGCGGAGCAGCTTCCGGCGCTGTTTAACGGCACGCCGATTGGCACGCGTATTCTAGCGTAAGTTTTTAATGAATGACCGTAGGCCGGGTAAGCGCAGCGCCACCCGGCAGAACTAACGAATAAAGGAACGATGTTATGGCACTTTGGGGTGGGCGTTTTACACAGGCAGCGGATCAACGGTTCAAACAGTTCAACGACTCTTTGCGCTTCGACTACCGCCTGGCCGAACAGGATATCGTCGGCTCTGTGGCCTGGTCCAAAGCGCTGGTCACCGTTGGCGTGCTGACCGCAGACGAACAGTTGCAGCTGGAAGAGGCGCTGAACAATCTGCTGGAAGAGGTGCGTCTTAACCCGCAGCAAATCCTTGAAAGCGATGCCGAAGATATTCACAGCTGGGTGGAAGGCAAACTGATCGACAAAGTCGGCCAACTGGGTAAAAAGCTGCACACTGGCCGTAGCCGTAACGACCAGGTCGCAACCGATCTGAAGCTGTGGTGTAAAGAGACCGTGGCGGAACTGCTGGCGGCTAACCGTCAGTTGCAGAGCGCGCTGGTGGAGACCGCGCAGAATAACCAGGATGCGGTGATGCCGGGGTATACCCACCTGCAGCGTGCGCAGCCTGTCACCTTTGCTCATTGGTCGTTGGCCTATGTCGAGATGCTGGCGCGCGATGAAAGCCGTCTGCAGGACACCTTAAAGCGTCTGGACGTGAGCCCGCTGGGCAGCGGCGCGCTGGCCGGCACCGCCTATGAAATCGACCGCGAACAGCTGGCGGGCTGGCTGGGCTTTGCCTCTGCGACCCGTAACAGCCTGGACAGTGTATCCGACCGTGACCACGTGCTGGAGCTGCTCTCCAACGCCTCTATCGGCATGGTCCATCTGTCGCGCTTCGCCGAAGATCTGATCTTCTTCAACTCCGGTGAAGCCGGATTTGTTGAGCTGTCTGATCGCGTGACCTCCGGCTCTTCCCTCATGCCGCAGAAGAAAAACCCGGATGCGCTGGAGCTGATCCGCGGTAAGTGTGGCCGTGTGCAGGGTGCACTGACCGGGATGATGATGACCCTGAAAGGTCTGCCGCTGGCCTACAACAAAGATATGCAGGAAGACAAAGAAGGGCTGTTCGACGCGCTCGACACCTGGCTGGACTGTCTGCATATGGCGGCCCTGGTGCTGGACGGCATTCAGGTGAAACGCCCGCGCTGCCAGGAAGCGGCCCAGCAGGGCTATGCCAACTCCACCGAGCTGGCGGACTATCTTGTGGCGAAAGGCGTTCCGTTCCGTGAAGCGCACCATATTGTCGGTGAAGCGGTCGTGGAAGCGATTCGTCAGGGCAAAGCGCTGGAAGATCTCCCGCTTGCCGATCTGCAAAAATTCAGTAACGTGATTGGCGACGATGTCTACCCGATCCTGGCGTTGCAGTCTTGTCTGGACAAGCGTGCCGCAAAAGGCGGCGTGTCGCCGAAGCAGGTGGCACAGGCCATTGCGGATGCGAAAACCCGTCTGGTGTAATGCCTGATATGTCGGATGGCGGCTTCGCCTTATCCGACCTACAAACCAAAGCCCAACCCTGTGTTGGGCTTTTTTACGCAAAAAAAAAGCGGACCACGGGGTCCGCAAAAGTTCACGTTGGCTTTAGTTGTGCGAGTTTTGAGAGAAACTCGTAAGACGGGACAGGACTTCAAGGGTAATCGGTGCCGCCTCGTCTCTGTGATGCATTATTCAACAGAATGCTTGATAGGGATAATCGTTCGTTGCTATGCTATCTATCGCCATGAACTATCGTGGCGACGGAGGATGAATAATGAATATTCGTGATCTTGAATACCTGGTGGCGTTAGCCGAACACCGCCATTTTCGCCGCGCGGCAGACTCCTGCCACGTCAGCCAGCCTACCCTTAGCGGTCAGATTCGTAAGCTGGAAGACGAGCTTGGCGTGATGCTGCTGGAGCGCACCAGTCGTAAAGTGCTGTTCACCCAGGCAGGCCTTCTGCTGGTGGATCAGGCGCGCACCGTGTTGCGCGAGGTCAAAGTGCTCAAGGAAATGGCAAGCCAGCAGGGGGAGACAATGTCCGGCCCGCTGCATATTGGCCTGATCCCAACCGTTGGCCCATACCTGCTGCCGCATATTATTCCTATGCTGCATCAGACGTTCCCTAAACTCGAAATGTACCTGCATGAAGCGCAAACCCATCAGCTGCTGGCGCAGTTAGATAGCGGTAAGCTCGACTGCGCCATTCTGGCGCTGGTCAAAGAGAGCGAAGCCTTTATCGAAGTGCCGCTGTTTGATGAGCCGATGATGCTGGCGATCTATGAAGATCATCCATGGGCGAGCCGCGATCGCGTGCCGATGGCCGATCTGGCCGGTGAAAAGCTGCTGATGCTGGAAGATGGTCACTGTCTGCGCGATCAGGCGATGGGCTTCTGTTTTGAAGCCGGTGCCGATGAAGATACCCACTTCCGCGCAACCAGCCTGGAAACGCTGCGTAACATGGTGGCGGCAGGAAGCGGTATTACGCTGCTGCCTGCGCTGGCCGTGCCGCGCGAACATAAGCGTGATGGCGTGGTCTATCTGCCATGTATCAAGCCGGAGCCGCGGCGTACCATTGGCCTGGTTTATCGTCCGGGTTCACCGCTGCGCAGCCGCTATGAGCAGCTGGCGGAGGCCATCCGTGGTGCAATGGATGGCCATTTCGACAGCACCTTAAAACAGGCGGTTTAAGCCGTTCAGCGCCGCTACCCGATAGGCTTCCGCCATGGTCGGGTAGTTAAAGGTGGTATTAACAAAGTATTCGATGGTGTTACCGCCACCTTTTTGCTCCATGATCGCCTGGCCGATATGGATGATTTCCGCCGCACGTTCACCGAAGCAGTGAATGCCGAGGATCTCTTTCGTCTCGCGATGGAACAAAATCTTCAGCGTACCGACGCTCATTCCCACGATTTGCGCCCGCGCCAGATGTTTAAACTGGGCACGACCCACTTCGTAAGGCACCTTCATGGCCGTCAGCTGCTGCTCGGTTTTCCCTACAGAACTGATCTCCGGAATGGTGTAAATGCCCGTCGGGATATCTTCGATCAGGTGTGCTGTCGCTTCGCCTTTCACCAGCGCCTGAGCCGCAATGCGCCCCTGGTCATACGCCGCTGACGCCAGGCTTGGATAACCAATCACATCCCCGACGGCATAGATATGTGGCAGGGCGGTCTGGTACATGCTGTTCACCTTGATCTGCCCGCGGCTGTCGGTGGTCAGACCGATGTTTTCCAGCGCCAGCGAATCGGTGTTACCTGTACGGCCATTGGCATACAGCAGGCAGTCGGCTTTCAGCTTTTTACCCGATTTCAGGTGCATGATGACGCCATCATCACAGCCTTCAATCTTCTCGTACTCTTCGTTGTGACGAATCACCACGCCGCTGTTCCAGAAGTGATACGAGAGCGAGTCAGACATCTCCTGATCGAGGAAGGCCAGCAGACGATCGCGGGTGTTAATCAGGTCGACCTTCACGTTCATACCGCGGAAGATAGAGGCATATTCACAGCCGATCACCCCGGCGCCGTAGATGAGTACGTGGCGCGGCTCATGGTGCAGGCTCAGAATGGAGTCGCTGTCGTACACGCGCGGGTGAGAGAAATCGACATCAGCCGGGCGATACGGGCGTGAGCCGCAGGCGATCACAAATTTCTCTGCGGTGATGGTTTCAACAGAACCGTCATGGCACTCCAGCGCCAGCGTATGTTCATCCACAAAATGCGCGCTGCCCTGCAGAATTTCGCAGTGGTTGCGCTCATAAAAACCCTGGCGCATGCGCGTCTGCTGATTAATCACGTTATCCGCGTGATTCAGAATATCGGCAAAGGAGGAACGAAGAAGACGGGAGTGATCGCTGTAAAGAGGGTTCTGGTTAAATTCAATAATGCGGCTGACGGCGTGGCGGAGGGCTTTGGAAGGGATAGTGCCCCAGTGGGTACAGCCGCCGCCAACGTTATGGTAGCGCTCAATAACCGCTACTCTGGCTCCCTGTTTAACCAGTCCCATAGCAGCGCCTTCGCCGCCGGGGCCGGAACCAATAACAATTGCGTCGTAATCGTAGGAATGTGACATGGTAAGGCTTACCTGTTCTTATACATAAAAGCAACAGAATAGTAACATCATTGACAGGATAACCCAATTATCGTTGTGCTCTTTTCGCGCGGTGGAGCACAAACAACATGTAAACCTTCATTCTGTAAGCCAGGTAATCCGATTAATTTTATTCTCTGGTATAGTGCCTGCGGGCCTTTGGAAGGATTCAACTATCGTGATGGGCGTAAGAGCACAACAAAAAGAGAAAACCCGGCGTTCGCTGGTAGAGGCTGCATTCAGTCAACTGAGTGCTGAGCGAAGTTTTGCCAGTCTGAGCCTGCGCGAGGTCGCACGCGAAGCCGGGATTGCGCCTACCTCTTTCTATCGTCATTTCCGTGACGTGGATGAACTGGGTCTGACCATGGTGGATGAGAGCGGGCTGATGCTGCGCCAGCTAATGCGCCAGGCGCGTCAGCGTATCGCCAAAGGGGGGAGCGTGATCCGCACCTCTGTTTCCACTTTTATGGAGTTTATCGGCAATAATCCCAACGCGTTTCGTTTATTGTTACGGGAACGCTCAGGCACCTCGGCCGCGTTTCGTGCCGCCGTGGCCCGCGAGATTCAGCATTTTATTGCGGAACTTGCCGACTATCTTGAACTCGAAAACCATATGCCGCGCGCCTTCACTGAGGCGCAGGCCGAGGCGATGGTAACAATAGTCTTCAGTGCGGGCGCCGAAGCACTGGATGTGAGCGTTGAACAACGCAAGCAACTCGAAGAGCGACTGGTATTGCAACTGCGGATGATCTCTAAAGGGGCTTATTACTGGTATCGCCGTGAACAAGAAAAACTGGCGCATCAATCCGATGAGTGAAAGGTGAGTAATGAAACAGACAGGACAGGATAAAGGAACATTATTGCTGGCATTGATCGCTGGCTTATCCATTAACGGTACGTTCGCAGCGCTTTTTAGCTCTATTGTACCGTTCTCGGTTTTCCCGATGATCTCTCTGGTGCTGACGGTGTACTGTCTGCATCAGCGTTATCAGAATCGCACCATGCCGGTGGGGTTACCGGCATTGTCGGCGGCGTTCTTTGTGCTGGGCGTCCTGCTGTATAGCACCGTGGTGCGCGCAGAGTATCCGGACATTGGCTCTAACTTCCTGCCGGCTGTGCTGTCAGTGGCGCTGGTGTTCTGGATTGGCATTAAAATGCGTAACCGTAAGCAGCAGCTGCCAGAGTAATCATCTTGCTGTTCTGTAGGGCAGGTAAGCGCAGCGCCACCTGCCAAAAAGCGCCGGATGGCGCTTCGTTTATCCGGCCTATGCGTTTTTAGCCGTCAGTAGCACCCCGCACTCCATATGGTGCGTGTACGGGAACTGATCGAACAGAGCCAGACGTTCAACCTTGTGCGTCTGGCTTAATGTTTCCAGGTTCTGGCACAAGGTCTCCGGATTACAGGAGATATACAAAATACGCGGGTACGCCTGCACCATCTTCTCCGTTTCGCTGTCCAGCCCACTACGTGGCGGGTCGACGAAAATGGTCTCACACTGGTAGCTCTTCAGATCGATCCCCTGCAGACGATTAAAGTCCCTTACGCCCTTCATCGCCTGAGTAAACTCTTCCGCCGACATGCGAATGATCTGCACATTATCAATATGGTTCGCTGCAATGTTGTATTGCGCGGCGGCGACCGACGGCTTGGCGATTTCGGTGGCCAGTACGCGGTCGAAGTTACGCGCCAGCGCCAGCGAGAAGTTGCCGTTACCGCAGTACAGCTCCAGCAGATCCCCGGTTGCGCCCTCGGTGGCGTTCAGCGCCCACTCCAGCATCTGCACGTTCATGGCAGCGTTCGGCTGCGTAAAGCTGTTCTCCACCTGGCGGTAGATCATCTCTTTCCCCGCCACCTGCAGGCGCTCGTCTATATAGTCCTGATCCAGCGCGATTTTGGTTTTGGTCGCGCGGCCAATCAGATGCACATTGATGTTCTGCGCGCGCAGCGCATCACGCAGGGCTTCTGCGGCCTGGCGCCACTCGTCGTTCAACGCCTTATGGTACAGCAGCGAGACGATGGCCTGATTGCTTTGGGTGGTCAGGTAGTCAATCTGGAAGAGCTTATGGCGCAGCAGCGGATTATTGCGCACGCCATCCATCATCAGCGTCATCAACTGGTTAATCAGCTCGCTGGCCGCCGGGAAACTGTCCACGCGGATCCGGCTTTTGGTCTGCTGATCGAAAATGATGTGGTACAGGTCGTCACCGTCGTGCCAGATGCGGAATTCGGCACGCATACGATAGTGGCTAACCGGGGAGCGGAACACCTCAGGCGCAGGCGCAGCAAAAGGCGTCATCATACTTTGCAGACGGACGACTTTCTCTGCCAGTTGCGCGTCGTACTGTTCTGTCGGGAGGTGTTCTGGGGTCATGATGCTTCCTGTTGATGATGAATTACGCGGGGATTGTAGGGATTGTACAGGGGATGTCCAGCCTTAATGGTCAACGGCAGTCTGGACATCTATACGTGTCTAAATGTAGCATTATGTTTCCGGTCTCTTATGAGTGAAAAGGGAATCCAGTGCAAATCTGGAGCTGACGCGCAGCGGTAAAGACTGGCGGGATGAGTTAACAGACACTGTGAAAATGGGAAGTCTACATCCACTAAACGCCACCTAGCCCGAAGACCTGCCGGGATCACGTCGCATTTGGTTTCATCATCGCGTGCTATCGATGAGGCCTGCGGCATCCTTCTTATATTGTGGATGCTTTTACAATGATTAAAAAAGTATCGCTGTTGACGGCGCTTTCCGTCACGGCATTTTCGGGCTGGGCGCAGGATGGCGCAGACTCGTTGGTGGTGACGGCAAACCGTGTTGCACAACCTGCAAATACCGTTCTGGCTCCGAGTTCTGTCGTTACCCGGGAAGATATCGAGCGTTGGCAGGCTAAAAGCGTCGTTGAAGTGATGTCGCGCTTACCGGGCGTTGATATCGCCCAAAGCGGTGGAATAGGTGCCACCTCTTCTACCTTTATTCGCGGCACGGAATCCCGCCATGTGCTGGTGCTGATTGATGGCATTCCACTGAATAACGCCGGGATCAGTAATTCACCGGATCTCAGCCAAATCCCCGTTTCGCTTATTCAGCGTGTTGAATACATCCGTGGCCCGCGTTCGGCCCTGTATGGTTCAGATGCGATTGGCGGCGTGATTAACATCATTACGGGTCGGGACACGCCAGGGGCGGAAATCACCGCCAGCGTCGGCTCGAAAGGCTATCAATCCTATGATGGTTCCTTCCAGCAGGTGCTGGATAAAACCAAAATTACCCTGGGCGGTAACTATACCTATACCCGCGGCTTTGATATTGATGCGGCGGATGCGCCACGCCAGCCCGACCGTGACGGTTTTATGAGTAAGTCGCTGTTTGGCTCGGTTGAGCAGCAATTCACTGACAGCCTGAGCGGTTTCGTGCGTGGCCTCGGCTATGACAACCGTACGGCGTATGACGGCTATGAGCATTATGACAACAACTTTATGGTCGATGGCCTGCCTGATACCCGTCAGCTTTACAGCCAGAACTGGGACACCGGCCTGCGCTATCACCAGGGGATTTACCAGACACAGCTGGTGACCGGTTACGGTCGCAGTAAAGACCA
The DNA here is from genome assembly GCF_965195605.1 of Leclercia sp. M-A074-M. Classification (NCBI taxonomy): domain Bacteria; kingdom Pseudomonadati; phylum Pseudomonadota; class Gammaproteobacteria; order Enterobacterales; family Enterobacteriaceae; genus Leclercia; species Leclercia sp. M-A074-M. Next base: position 129,221 of record NZ_CBDAHM010000010.1, read on the forward strand.
GAACTACGATCCGAGCAAAGGCCGCTATGCTTCCTCTGCTACCATGGATGACGTTAAGCAGTACACGGCCCAGTGGATGAACACCGTCACGGTGGGCCACGGCAATATCGGCGCCGGTCTGGACTGGCAGAAGCAAAAAACCCAGGCGGGAACGGGTTATCTGGATAAAGGCTATGAGCAGCGCAACACTGGGGTATTCCTGTCCGCCCTGCAGCAGTTCGATAGCGTGACCCTGGAAGCGGCCGCGCGTAATGATGACAACTCTAACTTTGGTAACCATAACACCTGGCAGACCAGCGCCGGATGGGAGTTCATTGACGGTTATCGCATCATCGCGTCCTACGGCACCGCCTATAAAGCACCGACCATGAGCCAAATCCACAGTGCGAGCTACGGCAACCCGGATCTGAAACCGGAAGAGAGCAAGCAGTGGGAAGGCGGTTTCGAGGGGCTGACCGGCCCGGTGACCTGGCGTGTATCGGGTTATCGTAACGATATCGACAACCTGATCAGCAGCGACCCGCGTACGTTCCGCTACTACAACGTTGATAAAGCACGTATCAAAGGTATTGAAGCCACGGCGCAGTTTGATACTGGCCCGGTAGGCCATCAGATTTCTTATGACTACGTGGATCCGCGCAATGCCAAAACGAACGAAGTGCTTGCCCGCCGTTCGAAGCAGCAGGTGAAGTATCAGCTGGATACGCAGGTGTGGGATCTCGACTGGAATCTGGCCTACCGCTACCTGGGTACCCGTTATGATGTAGCGTACGATCCTGATACGTTCACCTCAGAGCGAGTGAAAATGGGTGGGGTAAGTTTGTGGGATCTCGCTGTTTCATATCCTGTCACCTCTCACCTTACAGTTCGTGGTAAAATAGCCAACCTGTTCGATAAAGACTACGAGACAGTTTATGGCTACGAAACTGCAGGACGGGAATACACCTTGTCTGGCAGCTACACCTTCTGACCCACGTCCCACCGTACTGGTGTTTGACTCCGGTGTCGGTGGGCTTTCAGTCTATGATGAGATTCGGCAACTTCTGCCGGATCTTCATTACATCTATGCCTTCGATAACGTGGCTTTCCCCTACGGGGAAAAGAGCGAAGCGTTTATTGTTGAACGCGTCGTTGAGATCGTTACCGCTGTGCAACAGCAGTATCCCCTCGCACTGGCGGTGATTGCCTGCAACACCGCCAGTACGGTCTCCCTCCCGGCACTACGCGAAAAGTTCCCGTTCCCGGTTGTGGGCGTGGTGCCGGCGATCAAACCTGCTGCGCGCCTGACGGCAAATGGCGTGGTGGGGCTTCTGGCAACGCGCGGTACGGTTAAGCGGCCTTATACCCGCGAACTGATCGAACGCTTCGCAAATGAATGCCAGATTGCGATGTTAGGTTCTGCCGAGCTGGTTGAGATGGCGGAAGCTAAACTGCACGGCAAAGCGGTCTCGCTGGGAGAGCTGCGCCGTATTCTGCGTCCATGGCTGCGGATGGCGGAGCCGCCGGATACGGTGGTGCTGGGTTGCACGCATTTCCCTTTGCTACAGGAAGAGTTGCTGGCCGTACTTCCGGAAGGCACCCGGCTGGTGGATTCAGGGGCAGCGATTGCCCGTCGCACAGCGTGGCTACTTGAACATGAAGCGCCAGACGCAAAATCTGCCGACGCAAATATCGCTTATTGCATGGCATTGACCGCTGAGACTGAGCAACTTTTACCCGTTTTACATCGTTATGGCTTCGAAACGCTCGAAAAACTAGCGGTGTAGCACGTTTTTGCGCAAAAAAAAGACAGTTGAAAAGTTTTTTTAAATTAGCTCTTGTCAGCGCCGGAGAACTCCCTATAATGCGCCTCCACTGACACGGAACAACGGCACGCAAGCCGCCGGGTCAGCGGGGTTCAGCGATGAATACCCGGCAGAGAAAAGCGCGAAATAATCGCTTGACTCTGAATGAGGAAAACGTAATATACGGGACCTCGCAACGGTGAGCGAAAGCCGCGTTGCACTGCTCTTTAACAATTTATCAGACAATCTGTGTGGGCACTCAAAGTGACATGGATTCTTAACGTCCTCGGACGAAAAATGAATAC
>NZ_CBDAHM010000011.1:0-127527 GCF_965195605.1 Leclercia sp. M-A074-M
GGCGGGGCTGGTGGCGGTGGCGTTACTGCTGACGTGGCGGCTAAAAAAATGGCCTCCGGAGGAGGCCATTTCATCGTGATGACTTACTGAATCACCAGGGTATTGATGATGTTCTCTGCGGCAGTTTGCGCTTTCTGCTGGTCGTCAGCAGGCAGCGTGATCTGCAGGGTCAGCAGCTTGTTGTCCACTTTGCCCAGCACCACGGAGGAGTAAGCGGTCTGGCCTTTGGCAGAGATGATGCTGTCCAGCTGTTGCAGGGTGTGGCCTTTCAGATCGATGGCTTTGTTGGTGACCACCTGCAGCTGCGGGTCGCGGCTGCGCTGCTGATCTTCCAGACGTTTCGCCAGCACGCCCAGGTCTTCACTGGTGTCGTCGCCGACGATCACAATCACTGCTTTCTGCCCGGTGGCATCGGAATAGACGTGCATATTGTTCGCCTGCGTACCCAGCTTGCCGCTCTGATCGGTCATATCCGCGGGCAGTGAGAAACTGAGTTTGCCATCCATCAGGCTGACCGGCTGACCCGTGGCGTTGCTTTCCGCAGACGCAGCCTGAGCAGGTGCTTTCGTGTCGCTGTTATCACAAGCGGCAAGCCCCATCACCAGCAGGCCAATCCCGACATATTTAACCAGATTGCGCATTACATTCTTCCTTTCGATAAACGGCCATAACGGCGCATCAATCCATCTTATCACAACTGTTCAGGGGAACCTTTAACCTGCCCGTAATGCTGAAATTTCAGATTTATCCTCGAATCTTTTCAGCAACATATTCAGCAGTACGCCGTACATCGGCAGGAAGAAGACCAGGCTGATAAGCACCTTGAAGGCGTAATCCACGAGGGCAATTTCCATCCAGTGTTCGGCCATAAACGCATCCGGGCTGCGCCAGAAGGCGATAAAGAAAAAGGCCAGCGTATCGCTGACGTTGCCAAACAGCGTGGAGGCGGTCGGCGCCATCCACCAGAGATGGTTCTGGCGCAGGCGGTTAAAGACATGCACGTCGAGGATCTGCCCCAGCGCATAGGCCATAAAGCTGGCGGCGGCGATACGGGCGACAAAAAGGTTAAAGTGCGTCAGCGCCTCAAAGCCCTGCCAGCTTCCCATATAGAACAGCGAGGAGATCCCGTATGACACAAATAGCGCCGGAAGCATGACGGCAAAAATAATGCGTCGGGCGAGCGGTGCGCCAAAGATACGGACGGTAAGATCGGTCGCAAGGAAGATAAACGGGAAACTGAACGCGCCCCAGGTGGTATGAAAACCAAAAATGGAGATCGGCAGCTGTACCAGGTAGTTACTGGAGGTAATCACCAGCAGATGGAAAAGCGAAAGCCAGAACAACGCTTTTACGCGCTGCGATTGAGAGAACTGCGTCATATTGTGACCTTTTTAAGAGTTGGGGTGAGGGAACCCAATAAACCGGCCGCATCATACTGCTTTCATTGTGCTTTGCAACGGCTAATTTTTACGCAATCGTTAACCTGGTTTGCTTTGCCCGGCCTGGGGCGTAAACTACTGCCGTTTTTTATCTGAACGAGACGACGATGACCGATCTGTTTTCCAGCCCAGACCATACTCTTGACGCCCAGGGCCTGCGCTGCCCGGAACCGGTGATGATGGTGCGCAAAACCGTGCGCACGATGCAAACCGGCGAGACGCTATTAATTATTGCCGACGATCCGGCCACCACCCGCGATATTCCCGGCTTTTGTACCTTTATGGAACATGAGCTGCTGGCACAGGAAACCGCCTCGCTGCCCTATCGCTATCTGATCCGCAAAGGCTAATGCCATTTTGCCCGGCGGCGCTGCGCTTGCACGGGCCTACGCGTAGGCCGGGTAAGGCGTAGCCGCCCTCCGGCACGCCCTCCTGCACGGGCCTGAAAGGCCATTCGTTTGAACTCCATCACCAATTTGAACCATTGTTTCAAATTTTAGCGCTTTTTTGTGAGGCGCTTCACCCTCGTTTTCCAGGCCTTAGGCTAGTTTTGAAGCTGAAAACTAAAACGCCGTTCCAACGCTTACCTCATACCCTGGAGTTGACTCAATGAAAACGACCATCAAGCCGTTGCTGGCCGCTCTGTGTCTGTCTGCTTTTGCTGCCTCTGTCTCTGCTCAAACCATTAAAGCTGCTGATGTGCATCCTGAAGGCTACCCGAACGTGGTGGCGGTGGAGCATATGGGTGAAAAACTTAAACAACAAACCGACGGCAAGCTGGAGATCAAAGTCTTCCCTGGCGGCGTACTGGGTGATGAAAAGCAGATGATTGAGCAGGCGCAGATGGGCGCCATCGATATGATCCGCGTCTCCATGGCGCCGGTTGCGGCCATCCTGCCGGATATCGAAGTCTTTACCCTGCCGTATGTATTCCGCGATGAAGACCATATGCACAAAGTGATCGACGGCGACATCGGTAAGCAGATCGGCGAAAAACTGACGGCGAACCCGAAATCGAAGCTGGTCTTCCTCGGCTGGATGGACTCCGGCACCCGTAACCTGATCACCAAAGATCCGATTGTTAAACCGGAAGATTTGAAAGGTAAGAAAATCCGCGTTCAGGGCAGCCCGGTGGCGCTGGCGACGTTGAAAGATATGGGCGCCAACTCGGTGGCGATGGGGGTAAGTGAAGTCTACAGCGGCATGCAGACCGGCGTTATCGACGGCGCTGAGAATAACCCACCGACCTATATCGCCCACAACTACATGCCGGTGGCCAAAAACTACACCCTGAGCGGCCACTTTATCACTCCGGAAATGCTGCTCTACTCCAAAGTGAAGTGGGACAAGCTGAGCGCCGACGAGCAGGAAAAAATTAAGACCCTGGCCCGTGAAGCGCAGATGGAGCAGCGTAAGCTGTGGCAGGCCTACAACGACGAAGCGCTGGCGAAGATGAAGGCGGGCGGCGTGCAGTTCCACGACATCGACAAGGCGGTGTTCGTTAAAGCGACCGAGCCGGTGCGCGCCCAGTATGGTGAAAAACATCAGGATCTGATGAAAGCCATCGCTGACGTTAAGTAAGCCGGAGTATTTATGTCCGAACTCTATCTGAAATGGATGGACCGTCTCTACCTGCTGGCGATGGCCATTGCCGGGCTGTCGCTGCTGGTGATGACCATCGTTATCCCGATTGGCATCTTTTCGCGCTACGTACTCAACCGCGGTGAGTCGTGGCCGGAGCCGATTGCCATTATCTGCATGGTGACGTTCACCTTTATCGGCGCGGCGGTGAGCTACCGCGCCGGCTCACATATTGCGGTGAACATGCTCACAGACAGATTGCCAGACTCACTGAAAACGGTCTGCGCACGGGTGGTGGATCTGCTGATGCTGGTCATCTCCGGCATCATGTTCTGGTACAGCTACCTGCTGTGCATTGAACTCTGGGACCAGCCGGTCGCGGAGTTTCCGATCCTGACCTCCGGCGAAAGTTATCTGCCGCTGCCGGTGGGGTCGGCGATTTTGATCCTGTTTGTGCTTGAGCGCCTGCTGTTTGGCTCTCAGGAAAGTCGCCCGGTCGTGCTGATCGGCAACCACAGTTAAGGGGTGAACAATGGATGCCTTTGTTTTGTTATTCACCCTCGCCATTCTGCTGGCGCTGGGGATGCCGGTGGCTTTTGCCGTCGGCTTAAGCGCCGTGGCTGGCGCGCTGTGGATTGATCTGCCGCTTGAAGCATTAATGATCCAAATCACCAGCGGGGTGAACAAATTTACCCTGCTGGCGATCCCGTTCTTTATCCTCGCGGGGGCGATCATGGCGGAAGGGGGCATTGCCCGGCGGCTGGTTAACTTCGCCTATATCTTTGTCGGCTTTATTCGCGGCGGGCTGTCGCTGGTGAATATCGTCGCTTCGACCTTTTTCGGCGCTATTTCCGGCTCCTCGGTGGCGGATACCGCCTCCATCGGGACCGTGATGATCCCGGAGATGGAGAAGAAGGGCTATCCGCGCGAATATGCGGCGGCGGTCACCGCCAGCGGCTCTGTGCAGGCGATTCTGATCCCGCCGAGCCACAACTCGGTGATCTACTCCCTGGCGGCAGGCGGCACGGTCTCTATCGCCACGCTGTTTATCGCGGGCGTACTGCCGGGTCTGCTGCTGGGCATGGGGCTGATGGCGCTCTGTTTATGCTTCGCGCGCAAGCGCGGCTACCCGAAAGGGGAGCGCATTCCGTTCAAGCAGGCGTTAAAAACCATGCTGGATGCGCTGTGGGGCCTGATGACGGTGGTGATTATTCTCGGCGGGATCCTGTCGGGTATCTTTACCGCAACGGAGTCTGCGGCGGTCGCCTGCCTGTGGGCCTTCTTCGTCACCATGTTTATCTATCGCGACTATAAGTGGAACGAGCTGCCGAAGCTGATGTGCCGCACGGTCAAAACGGTCACCATCGTGATGATCCTGATTGGCTTTGCCGCGGCCTTTGGCGCGGTGATGACCTACATGCAGCTGCCGATGCGCATCACCGCATTCTTTACGTCGCTGTCGGATAACAAGTACGTCATTCTGATGTACCTCAACATCATGCTGCTGCTGATTGGCACCCTGATGGACATGGCGCCGATCATCCTGATCCTGACGCCGGTCCTGCTGCCGGTGACCAACGCCCTGGGTATCGATCCGGTGCACTTCGGCATGATCATGATGGTTAACCTCGGGATCGGCCTGATTACCCCGCCGGTAGGCTCGGTGCTGTTTGTCGCCAGCGCGGTGAGCAAGCAGAAGATCGAAGCCGTAGTGAAGGAGATGCTGCCGTTCTATGCCATGCTGCTGATAGTGTTAGGGATGGTGACCTACATTCCGGCAATATCGCTGTGGTTGCCGCACACGTTGGGAATGCAGTAACGATGGGGCCGGGCGGCGCTGCGCTTGCCCGGCCTGGAAAATCGTAGGCCCGGTAAGGCGCAGCCGCCACCGGGCTTTTTCTTACCTCTGGCGCAATAACCGCAGCGCGTTGGCCGTCACCAGCACCGTCGCCCCGGTATCCGCCAGCACCGCCAGCCATAATCCCGTCATGCCCAGCAGGGTGGTCAGCAGGAAAATTCCCTTCAACCCCAGCGCGATAGTAATATTCTGCCGGATATTGGCGCGGGTGGCGCGCGCGAGGCTGATCATCTGCGCCAGCCCGCTCAGGCGGTTGTGGGTGAGGGCCGCGTCGGCGGTCTCCAGCGCCACATCGGTGCCACTGCCCATTGCAATGCCAAGGGTTGCCGCCTTCATTGCCGGGGCGTCGTTAATACCGTCTCCTACCATCGCCAGCGGCGCGGTGTCATTCAGCGCCGTCACCGCCTGCACTTTATCGGCGGGCAGCAGCCCCGCCCGGAAATCCAGCCCCAGTTCGCCGGCAATGGCCGCGGCGGCGCGCGGGTTATCCCCGGTGAGAATCACACCTTTGATCCCCAGCTGATGCAGGGCCTGCACGGCCTCTTTCGCATCATCCCGTAGGGTGTCGCGCAGCGTAATAAGTCCCTTGGCCACGCCCTCCTGAACCACCATCACCACCGTCTGTCCGGCCTGCTCCAGGGTAGTGGTTTGCACCGCCAGGTGCGGGGCAGGGAATTTATCCGCGGCGCAAATCAGCACTTTACTGCCCGCGACCTCGGCTTCAATCCCGGAGCCCATTAGCGCCCGCTGCGCGGTCGCCGCCGCAATCGTCAGGCCGCGGGCTTTTGCTTCACGCACAATCGCCTGCGCCAGCGGGTGGGTGGAACCCTGCTCTACCGCCGCCGCCAGCGCCAGCAGGGCGTTTTCGCCGCTGTCGAGCGGATAAATGCCCGTCACCTGAGGTTTGCCGACCGTCAGGGTACCGGTTTTATCGAAGGCCACCCGCTGCACCTGCGCCAGCTGCTCCAGCGCCGCGCCGCCCTTAATCAACGCGCCACGTCGCGCTGCGGCTGCCAGCCCGGAGGTGATCGCCGCTGGCGTCGAGATCACCAGCGCACATGGACAGCCAATCAGCAGCAGGGTCAGCCCCTTGTAGATCCAGCCCTCCCAGGGCGCGCTGAACAGCAGCGGTGGCACTACAGCAACCAGCAGGGCGATGAGCATAATCACCGGGGTATAGAGGCGGCTGAAGCGGTCGATAAAGCGCTCCACCGGGGCGCGGCGCGCTTCCGCCTCTTCAATCAGCTTCAGGATGCGGTCGATGGCGCTCTCGCCCGGCTCCGACAAGACCGTCAGCTCGACCAGACGATCGACGCTGGTGGCTCCCGCTAGCACCTTTTCGCCCGCGGTGCGATCGACCGGGATGGACTCGCCGGTGAGGGCGCTTTCATCAAAGCTGGCGGCGGCGGTAAGCAGCGTCCCGTCGGCGGGCAGGCGTCCACCAGCGGCGACTTCGATCACATCCCCCGGGCGCAGCCCGGCAATGGGCACCGTTTTGCGCTCGCCGTTGATTATCTGCGTGGCGGTTTCCGGTTTCAGCGCCATCAGCGCGCTCACCCCTTTGCGCGCCCGGCTCGCCGCCCAGCCCTCCAGCCGTTCGCCGGTTAAAAACAGCAGCAGCACCATCGCCGCTTCCGCCGTGGCACCGATAAACAGCGCCCCGATGGCGGCGACGCTCATCAGCGTCTCAATGGCGAACCAACTGCCGCTCTTCATCAGACGCAGCGCCTGACGGGCCACCGGCCAGAGCCCGACCAGCGTGGTGGCGATAAAGGCGATATTGCCGAGGGGAGGGTTAACCTGCGCCAGACCCCAGCTCAGGGCCATCAACACTATCAGCGTGAGGAGCGGGAGGTTATCGCGCAGCATGGAGGATTTTTCGACCGGCGCGTTTTCATTGCGCAGCGTGTAGCCTGCCTTCACTACCGCGGCCTCGACCTGGCCGCTGACGTTGCTTGCGGCATCAACCAGCAGCTTTTGCGTGGCAAACAGCACCTGGACATGGTTCACCCCCGCCACCTGGCGAACGGCGTTTTCCACTTTGCGCGCGCAGGCGGCGCAGTCCATGCCATTGACCACCCAGCTGTAACGCTCGCCCTCGGCAGGCAGCACGGTTTCGGCCTGCGGTGGAGTGTGATCCACGCTACAACAGGCCTCTTTAGCAGGAAGGGGGGCGAGTTTAAGCGCCGCGAACTGCGGCACTTTTTTCGGTGTTTCTGGAGTCGACATGGCACTCTCCGGCAATGATAATTTTCTCATTAACCGCAGCATACACTCTGGAGTCGACTCCAGAGTCAAGCGTTAAATATAGAGCGAACGCACGATCAGGAAGTGCCCGGCAAAATAGCAGGCGGCGGCAATGGCATTATCGGCGCGGAAACGGCGACGGTAATGACTGCCCAGCCAGACAATATTGCTCAGCAGCAGGAGCGTGGCCCCCACGAAAGCCGACAGCGCCGGGGCCGTCGGACGGAAGAACCACAGCTCACCTGCCAGCCACACCATCACCAGCGTCATGGCGATAAACGTACAGATTGGCCAGCGCATCTCCTCCAGACGCGTCCAGACCACCGCTATCAGCACCGCGCCAACGACCAGCAGCGCCAGCGGCAGCGGCCAGAAGAAGGAGAGCGTCATCTGGCTGGCGAAATAGATGGTGTAGAGCAGATGCGATAAGAAAAACGCCCCCACGGCATAGAGCAGGCGCTGGCGCGGCAGCAGGGTCAGGGCATCGCCCACCAGCGATGCGCAGAGCCCTGCGAGCACCAGGTAGCTGATGGCGTTGAACATCGGCGCCTGCCAGGCCAGCAGCAGTAGCAGCAGGAGGGTGACGGGTTTAAACAGCCAGCGCTGCCAGGCAGGGCCGCGGTAGGACGCATCGACATACAGCCATGCGGAGAAACAGACAGCGATAAATGACCAAAGCATATTAAGTCCCTGTATCTGTTATTGTTGAATAAACAGTTTCACTTCAGTGTAGTGGTGCAGACGGGCCAATAGCAATGCACAGCGTGGCACGCTATCCTGATTTCAGCCTGGTCTTAAGGATTGTCTAATGAGCAAGATGCCGCTCTTTTTTATTATCGTTCTGGCAATTATCGTCGTTGCCGCGTCATTTCGCTTTGTGCAGCAGCGTCGGGAAAAGGCCGATAACGACGCCGCGCCGCTGCTGCAAAAGCGGGTGGTGGTGAGCAATAAACGGGAAAAAGCGCTAAACGATCGTCGATCGCGTCAGCAGCAGGTTACGCCTGCCGGCACCAGCATGCGCTATGAAGCGAGCTTTAAGCCGGAAAGCGGCGGTCTGGAGATGACCTTTCGCCTCGACGAGAAGCAGTACCATCAGCTGACGGTGGGGGATAAAGGAACGTTGCGTTACAAGGGGTCACGGTTTGAGGGGTTTGATCCGGCGCCGTAGTCAGCCAGCCCGCACGAAACGTAGGCCCGGTAAGCGCAGCGCCACCGGGCAGAAGGCCGCAGGTTACTTCTTCGCCTGCGCTTTAAATTTCTTCATCCACACCAGCAGCTCAAACACGCCGAAGATAAAGACGCGGGCCTGCTGCCAGCCGGTCATCTGCGGACCGTCTTTCGGTAAGCCGTTTTTTAGCATCACCATCTGCAGGGCATGCATAAACGAGGTAAAAATCAGCGCCACGTTAACAAAAATGTTCATCGGGCGTGGGAACGGGTGGACGAGGTTGAGGAGCAAAAATGCCCAGACCCCCAGCATCAGCAAACGACCCAGATTAATCAGTACCGGCATCAGTCTCTCCTTGTGATTGACGGTGATAAAGACGATAGGCGACCTGGCCGGCCACTTTCTCCCGGTGCAGATCCCAGTGGGCGGGCACCGGCGGTAAACCGTTTTCTACCTCGCTCTCGACGTAGATTAGCGCATCATCCGCCAGCCAGCCGTTGTTTTCCAGCAGCGACAGCGTCTCTTCCAGCAGCCCTTTGCGAAACGGCGGATCGACAAATACTACATCGTGCGGGGTGCCCGCCTGGGCCAGAAACGCGAGGGTGTTGGTGTTAACGACGCGGGCGTGCGCCGCTTTCAGCGTCACCAGGTTTTGCTGCAACTGCTGGGCGACGCTGCGATCCATCTCCAGCAGCGTGGCGCTGGCGGCGTAGCGTGAAAGGGCTTCAAGGCCGAGCGCGCCGCTTCCGGCGAAGCAGTCCAGGCATCGGGCATCTACCATTGAAGGTGCCAGCCAGTTAAACAGCGTCTCACGGACGCGGTCGGTGGTCGGGCGCAGGCCGGGGCTGTCCGGGACGGGAAGTTTACGGCCACGCCACTGGCCACCGATAATACGAATTTGGCCCGCGGCAGCACGGTTGGGTTTCTTCATATTGTTGCTCAGGTCACTCGTACGGCCTGCGTTTGCAGGCGGTGATGTGCGTTAAGTTAAGTGATAAACTATTTCATCATTTTTTTAGCTTCCATGTATATAGCGCCAGTAATTAACCGCGAGGGGTGTAGTCGCAGATGGCAAAAGAGAAAAAACGTGGCTTCTTTTCCTGGCTGGGATTTGGTCAAAAAGAGCAGGAAACCGAGCAGCAGAACGAAGAACAACAGAGCGCAGAACAGCCCGCAGCGGTTGAACAGCCGCAGCCTGAAACCCCTGTTGAAACCGTCGCTGACGTAGAAGCAGAAGCGCGCACCCACAGCCCGCAAGAGACTGAAGCCTTTGCTGAAGAGGTGGTTGAGGTCACAGAGCAGGTTCAGGAGCGTGAAAAACCGCAGCCGGTTGAACCGGAGCCTGTCGCCGTTGAGCCAGAACCTGTCGCCGTTGAGCCAGAACCTGTCGCGGTCGAGGAGATTGTCGAGCCGGTCGCGGAGGCGGTCCCGCCGCAGGCTGTCGAGCATGAAGAATTACCGCTGCCGGAAGAGATCGCTGAAGAGAGTAAAGAGGCGATCCCGGAAGAGTATTTGCAAGAAACCGAAGAAGAGACGATCAGCGACGAAGAGCTCGAAGCGCAGGCGCTGGCGGCTGAGGCGGCAGAAGAGGCGGTGATGGTTGTCCCGGTCGCCGACGAGAACGAGCCGGTTGAAGAGATTGTTCAGGAGCAGGAAAAGCCGACCAAAGAAGGTTTCTTCGCGCGCCTGAAACGCAGCCTGATCAAAACCAAAGAGAACCTCGGTTCCGGATTTATCAGTCTGTTCCGCGGCAAGAAAATCGACGATGATCTCTTTGAAGAGCTGGAAGAACAGCTCCTGATTGCCGATGTTGGCGTGGAAACCACCCGCAAAATCATCAGCAGCCTGACGGAGAGCGCCAGCCGTAAACAGCTGCGCGATGCCGAAGCGCTCTACGGCCTGCTGAAAGAAGAGATGGGTGAAATCCTCGCAAAAGTTGACGAACCGCTTAATATTGAAGGCAAAATGCCTTTTGTTATTCTGATGGTGGGCGTAAACGGCGTGGGTAAAACCACCACTATCGGCAAGCTGGCGCGTCAGTTTGAACAGCAGGGTAAATCGGTGATGCTGGCCGCGGGGGATACCTTCCGTGCTGCCGCCGTTGAGCAGCTGCAGGTGTGGGGCCAGCGCAACAATATTCCGGTGATTGCCCAGCACACCGGCGCAGACTCCGCATCGGTGATTTTCGATGCAATTCAGGCGGCGAAAGCGCGCAATGTTGATGTCCTGATTGCCGATACCGCAGGGCGTCTGCAGAATAAATCGCATCTGATGGAAGAGCTGAAGAAGATCGTCCGCGTGATGAAAAAGCTGGACGAAGATGCACCGCATGAAATTATGCTGACTATTGATGCCAGCACCGGACAGAACGCCATCAGCCAGGCGAAGCTGTTCCATGAAGCGGTAGGACTGACCGGGATCACGCTGACCAAGCTGGATGGCACCGCGAAAGGCGGGGTGATCTTCTCGGTAGCGGATCAGTTTGGTATTCCTATCCGCTACATCGGTGTTGGCGAACGTATCGAAGATTTACGTCCGTTTAAATCGGGCGACTTTATTGAGGCACTTTTTGCCCGAGAGGATTAACAATGATTCGCTTTGAACATGTCAGCAAGGCCTATCTCGGTGGGAGACAAGCGCTGCAGGGAGTGACATTCCACCTGCAGCCGGGCGAGATGGCATTTCTGACCGGCCACTCCGGCGCGGGGAAAAGCACCCTGCTCAAGCTTATCTGTGGGATCGAACGGCCAAGCGCCGGGAAAATCTGGTTCAGTGGCCACGACATCAGCCGCCTGAAAAACCGCGAAGTGCCGTTTCTGCGTCGGCAGATCGGTATGATTTTCCAGGATCACCATCTGCTGATGGACCGCACGGTCTTCGACAACGTGGCGATCCCGCTGATTATCGCGGGCGCCAGCGGGGATGATATTCGTCGTCGCGTATCGGCGGCGCTGGATAAGGTCGGGCTGCTGGACAAAGCGAAGAACTTCCCTATCCAGCTTTCCGGCGGTGAACAGCAGCGCGTGGGCATTGCCCGCGCGGTGGTGAATAAACCGGCGGTGCTGCTGGCGGATGAACCGACCGGTAACCTGGACGACGCCCTTTCCGAAGGGATCCTGCGTCTGTTTGAGGAGTTTAACCGCGTGGGGGTGACAGTACTGATGGCGACGCACGACATGGGGCTGATTGCTCGTCGTTCGTACCGCATGCTGACGCTCAGCGACGGTCATTTGCACGGAGGCCTCGGTGAATAAGCGTGACGCAATGAACCAGATGCGGCAGTTTGGCAGCAAACTTGACCGTTTTCGTAAATCGGCAGGCGGCCCGGGAGAGGGCAACCGCAATGCGCCGAAGCGCAGCAAATCCGCGCCAAGACCCAACTCGCGCAAAACCAACGTGTTTAACGAGCAGGTGCGTTACGCCTTCCAGGGCGCGCTGCAGGATCTGAAAAGCAAACCGTTCGCCACCTTCCTGACGGTCATGGTGATCGCCATCTCCCTGACCCTGCCCAGCGTCTGCTACATGGTCTATAAAAACGTTAATCAGGCGGCGTCGCAGTACTATCCTTCTCCGCAGATCACCGTTTATCTCGATAAATCCCTCGACGATAACGCCGCTGCCCAGGTTGTGGGTCAGCTACAGGCCGAGCAGGGGGTTGAGAAGGTGAACTACCTGTCGCGGGAAGACGCGCTGGGCGAGTTCCGTAACTGGTCCGGGTTTGGCGGCGCGCTGGATATGCTGGAAGAGAACCCTCTGCCTGCGGTGGCGGTGGTGATCCCAAAACTCGATTTCCAGGGCACCGAGTCGCTAAACACCCTGCGCGATCGCGTCTCCCGTATTCACGGCATTGATGAGGTGCGGATGGACGACAGCTGGTTCGCCCGTCTGACGGCGCTGACGGGCCTTGTGGGGCGCGTTGCGGCGATGATCGGCGTGCTGATGGTAGCGGCGGTGTTCCTCGTTATCGGCAACAGCGTGCGCCTGAGCATCTTTGCCCGTCGTGACACCATTAACGTACAGAAGCTGATCGGCGCCACCGATGGCTTCATCCTGCGTCCGTTCCTGTATGGCGGCGCACTGCTCGGTTTTGCCGGTGCATTTCTTTCACTGATTTTGTCAGAAATTTTGGTGATGCGACTTTCCGCCGCGGTAACCGAAGTGGCGCAGGTTTTTGGAACTAAGTTTAATATCAGCGGTTTATCCTTTGACGAGTGCCTCTTATTGCTGCTGGTTTGCTCGATGATCGGCTGGATAGCGGCCTGGTTAGCAACCGTGCAACATTTACGTCACTTTACCCCTGACTAAAAAATCTCTGGTATAATCTTTCCCTGCATTGAGAATCACCGTGCAGGGAAAGAGCCTTTCGTTGACTCTGACCCGCATCATCATCTTCACGTCACATTTTGTGCGTAATTTATTCACAGTTTCACTCGGAACTTGTGGATAAAATCACTGTCTGATAAAAGAGTGAGTGATATTCTCGTTGCTCATTAATTCTGGCATGTTCGTTGCCTGATGGGGACTAACCGCCGCCAGAAAAATTGATTGAGAGGAATGAATGACCAAAGAAATGCAAACTTTAGCTTTAGCCCCTGTTGGTAACCTGGAATCTTACATCCGGGCCGCTAACACCTGGCCGATGTTGACGGCCGAGGAAGAAAAGGAGCTTGCTGAAAAGCTGCATTACCAGGGCGATCTGGAAGCAGCTAAGACGCTGATCCTGTCTCACCTGCGCTTTGTTGTTCACGTTGCTCGTAATTACGCGGGCTACGGCCTGCCGCAGGCAGACCTGATCCAGGAAGGTAACATTGGCCTGATGAAGGCGGTGCGTCGCTTCAACCCGGAAGTGGGTGTGCGTCTGGTCTCCTTTGCTGTGCACTGGATCAAGGCGGAAATCCACGAATACGTGCTGCGTAACTGGCGTATCGTGAAGGTCGCCACCACCAAAGCACAGCGTAAACTGTTCTTTAACCTGCGTAAAACCAAGCAGCGTCTGGGCTGGTTCAACCAGGACGAAGTGGAAATGGTTGCCCGCGAGCTGGGCGTCTCCAGCAAAGACGTGCGTGAGATGGAATCGCGGATGGCCGCGCAGGACATGACCTTTGATATGTCCTCTGACGACGATGCCTCCGACAGCCAGCCGATGGCCCCGGTCCTCTATCTGCAGGATAAGTCATCTAACTTTGCCGACGGCATTGAAGATGATAACTGGGAGGAGCAGGCCGCCAACAAGCTGACCTATGCAATGGAAGGCCTTGACGAGCGTAGCCAGGATATCATCCGTGCCCGCTGGCTGGACGAAGACAACAAGTCCACCCTGCAGGAGCTGGCCGACCGCTATGGTGTCTCCGCTGAACGTGTGCGTCAGCTGGAAAAGAACGCCATGAAAAAACTTCGCGCCGCTATCGAAGCGTAATCCTCGCGAAGTTCCCCGATAACCCTCGAATGCAAATTCGGGGGTTTTGTTTTTTTAGCGCCCGTACTGGCAAATACTCCCCTCCTGGCAAACAGTTACCTGATGCCGTGTGCTGACTCGTTAAAGCCTCGCTTACCTTATATACATTACAAAATAGCTATTCCAATTCGATAAAAATGGGGTATGTTTTAGCAGAGTATGCTGAAAAGGCGCGCACGGCAGACGCATAATTGAAATAAAGCGCCAAAAAACAACATCACAACAAACACAATAACCATCACAATGGGGATTCTCAGGATGAATATGAAGGGTAAAGCCTTACTGGCAGGATGTATCGCGTTGGCTTTCGGCACCGCTCAGGCTGATATCAAAGTGGCCGTTGTCGGCGCAATGTCCGGTCCGGTAGCCCAGTACGGCGACCAGGAATTCACTGGTGCAGAGCAGGCGGTTGCCGACATTAATGCCAAGGGCGGCATCAAAGGCGAAAAACTGCAGATCGTAAAATATGATGATGCCTGCGACCCGAAACAAGCGGTTGCGGTTGCCAACAAAGTGGTGAATGACGGCATCAAATACGTTATCGGCCATCTCTGCTCCTCTTCCACGCAGCCCGCGTCTGACATCTACGAAGACGAAGGCATTCTGATGATCACCCCAGCGGCTACCGCGCCGGAGCTGACCTCCCGTGGCTATAAGATGGTCATGCGTACCACCGGGCTGGACTCTGACCAGGGCCCAACCGCAGCGAAATATATCGTTGAGAAAGTGAAGCCGAAGCGTATCGCCATTGTCCATGACAAGCAGCAGTACGGTGAAGGCCTGGCGCGTTCCGTGCAGGACAACCTGAAAAAAGCGAACGCTAACGTGGTCTTCTTCGACGGTATCACTGCCGGTGAGAAAGATTTCTCTACTCTGGTGGCGCGCCTGAAGAAAGAGAACATCGATTTCGTTTACTACGGGGGTTATCACCCGGAGATGGGCCAGATCCTGCGTCAGTCTCGCGCTGCCGGTCTGAAAACGCAGTTCATGGGTCCGGAAGGGGTGGCGAACGTCTCCCTGTCTAACATCGCCGGTGAATCTGCTGAAGGCCTGCTGGTGACCAAGCCGAAGAACTACGACCAGGTTCCTGCCAACAAACCGATCGTAGACGCCATCAAGGCGAAGAAACAGGATCCAAGCGGTGCCTTCGTCTGGACCACCTACGCTGCGCTGCAAACCCTGCAGGCGGGCCTGAATCAGTCCGCTGAACCGGCTGACATCGCTACCTGGCTGAAAGCGAACTCCGTTGAAACCGTAATGGGGCCGCTCTCCTGGGATGAGAAAGGCGACCTGAAAGGCTTTGAATTCGGCGTGTTTGACTGGCATGCCAACGGTACGGCGACCGACGCCAAATAATCCTCAGGGCGAGCGATGAAACGCTCGCCCTTTTCTTATCTTCTCGAATTCTCTCCTCTGGCATCATCCCCGCCGCTTAGCGCTCGCTGCTATTCCCTCTTTCTAATCTCATAAAATGTGATCATATACCTTATTTTTTAAAACTATATAGTTTTAATATGTCGCTATTGCAGGCTGATGGATAACGTTTTATATATGGATAACTTTAAAAATTTATTTTGATATATACAGCTCGTTAATACAATGGGATGTATATAACTTGCAGCGCGACGGCAATGATTCCGACGACCGCTACGGCGTGCAACTGCGCTTTAAATATTTTTCTGTTAAAGCCTTATATTTGCCGCTTATTACGACAATAAATAATTGCTGAGGATAATAGACAATATCGCTTTGCCGATAGCGTTTGGCCCGCCTGCGCCCAAATGGCATTTATCCGCGAATAACTTATTGCCGCTCTGCACAAAAACAGGGGTTTTGCATAAAGGGAGAATACCTATGCCAGAAAATTACGAAGGAATGATTACGGGGCTGATTACCCATGCCGGCAGCTGCAACAGCCTGGCTTTCGCTGCGCTTCAGGGGGCGAAACGACAGGATCATGATCAGGTGCAGCGTCTGTTAGCCGGGGCGAAAAAGGTCCACCAGAACAGAGCGGAAGGCAGATCATGACGGTTTTAGATACGATAGCCGGTTTTTCGCAAAAACTGGCTGGCCAGGTGCATCTGCGCAGCCTGCGCGACAGCTTTATTATCGCTATCCCGTTTTTAGTGTTGGCCGGGCTTTTTATTATGGTCAACTACGTCTTTCTTGATACCAACGGCTTTATGCGTCACGTGCTCTCTGCCGACACCATGGTGCAGTGGCGGGGGATCGGCGAGCGGGCGCTGAACGGCACCATGAACATTTTGTCCATTATGCTGGCGGTGCTGGTGGCCTATTCGCTGGCCAGCAAGCGTAAGTTCGAAAGCCCGATCATTGCCGCGATGGTTTCGCTGGCCTGCTTTTTTGTGCTGATGCCGGTCACCGCCTCCGTTACCGCTGCCACCGGCGAGACGGTGAGTGTGACGGGCGTGGTGCCCTACGCGCAGACCAACGCGGGTGGGGTATTTCTGGCGATTCTGTGCGCCTTTCTCTCTACCAGCATTTTTCTGAAGATCTCCGGCTCCCCGGCGCTGCGGATCTCGCTGGGAGAGGAGGTGCCTCCTATGGTGCAGCAGTCGTTTAACGCCCTCTCTGCCATCATGATCACCGTGGCTTTCTTCTCCGTCGCCACCTTTGCCATTACCAGCCTGACGCATACCGAGCTGTTTGCGCTGATCCAGACCCTGGTGCAAAAGCCGCTGGTCCATCTGACCACCAGCCTGCCGGGCTTTATTACCTTAACCACCCTGACGAACTTGCTGTTTTCGCTGGGTATTCATCCCTCAGGTATTATCAACCCGGTACTGGAGCCGCCGCTGCTGGTCGCCATGCAGGAGAACATGGCCGCCTTCGCCGCTGGCCTGCCGCCGCCGCACATTATCGTGCTGCCGTTTCGCGACCTGTATGGTCACATGGGCGGAACGGGTTCAACGCTGGCGCTGTTGCTGGCGATCCTGCTGCGCAGCCGCATGAGCAGCCATAAAAAGTTCGCCAGAACGGTGATTGCCCCTGGGGTGTTTAATATCAACGAGCCGGTGATTTTTGGCCTGCCGGTGATCCTCAACCCGCTGATGATGATCCCGTTTATTTTCTACCCGCAGATAAACTTTATCATCGCCTATTACGCCACCGCCTGGGGCTGGGTATCGCATATTGTCGCCTACGTGCCCTGGTCGGTACCGCCTTTGCTTTCCGGCTGGCTGGGATCGGGGGGCGATCTGCGCAACGTGGTGCTGCAAATTATCCTGATTGGGGTTGGGGTCGTGATTTACCTTCCCTTCCTGCTGGCCTATGAGCGCTCAATCAGCGCGAAAAAAGCGCAGCAGGTCATCGAGACCATCGCCACGACGCCGCCAGCAGATCCTCAGCCAGAACCGGCAATCGCGCAGCCGCTGCGCGAGGGCGAGGCCCACCCGCTGGACAATAAAACCATCGTGCTGGTGTGTAACGAGGGCATGTCCACCTCGCTGGTGGCAAAAAAGATGCGGCAATATGCAGAGAGCATCCACTGTACCGCGTCGATTAGCGCCACCCATATCGGCAACCTCGAAGAAACCGTGCAAAAAGCTGACCTGATACTCCTCTCGCCGCAGCTTACCTATATGGAAAGCAACGTTCGGGAAACGGCAGGAGATCGCTGCCTCGTGGCGCGGGTTAACCCGCAGCATTTTTCAAATATGGATGGTCAGGCGCTCATTGAGCATGCCGTCACGTTGTTAAAATAAGGAAGTTATATGATTAATTGCGCATTTATTGGCTTTGGTAAAAGTGCTACCCGCTACCATTTGCCCTACGTCCTGATCCGCAACGATAAATATCGTGTGAAAACGATTTACGATATTGTCGCTAAGCCGGAGATTGAGTCCCGGCCGCAATACCGCGGAATTACTTTTACCCGTGAAGTTAACGAGATCCTTACGGATGACACCATCCGCCTGGTGGTTATCTGCACCCACCCGGACAGCCACTATTCCTGGGCAAAGGCCTGTATCGAGCACGGCAAAAACGTCATGGTCGAGAAGCCGTTCACCACCACGCTGGACGAGGCGAAGACGCTGCTGGCGCTGGCGAAGCAGC
Source organism: Leclercia sp. M-A074-M (assembly GCF_965195605.1). NCBI lineage: Bacteria > Pseudomonadati > Pseudomonadota > Gammaproteobacteria > Enterobacterales > Enterobacteriaceae > Leclercia > Leclercia sp. M-A074-M. Next base: position 17,826 of record NZ_CBDAHM010000011.1, read on the forward strand.
ACGGCGTCACCGTCACGCCGTTTCAGAACCGCCGCTTCGACTCCTGTTTCCTGACCGTGCAGCAGGTAATTAAGAGCGGCCTGCTCGGGGATATCGTGGAAATTGAGAGCCACTTCGACTATTTCCGCCCCGAGGCGCAGCCGCAGGTTAACCACCCCTTCAACGGCGCATTTTATGGCCTTGGGATCCACACCCTTGACCAGATGCTGGCGCTGTTTGGCCGGCCGCGCCAGGTAGCCTATGACATCCGTAGCCTGCGGCTGAAGCAAAATCCCGACGATACCTTTGAAGCCCAGCTCTATTACGACGACCTGAAGGCGATCATTAAAACCAGCCATCTGGTGATGACGCCCTATCCGCGATTTATCGTTCACGGCACCCGCGGCTCCTTTATTCAGATGCAGATCGACCAGCAGGAGAGTTACCTGAAAGAGAATATCATGCCGGACCACCCGACATTTTGTGCCAATAACCAGCCGGGCATTATTGAATATCTGAATGAGGAGCAGCAGACGGTTAAGCGCGAGGTGCCTGCGGTGCGCGGCGATTATGGCCGGGTGTATGACGCGCTCTACGACACCATAATGAACGGTGCCGCCAATTACGTCAGCGAGCAGGATATGTTGACCAACCTGGAAATACTTGAGGGCGGTTTTAGCCGCGCCACGCCTTTCGTTATCGATTTGGATTAATACTATGAAACGGATATTAAATTGTCGGGCATCCGATTTTCAGCGTCAGTCTGAAGCAGAAGAGTTAGTGGCGGCTATTCGCGCCTCTGAGGGGCGGGTCGTGCTCGCCGAAGTGGCGGCGGAAACCCCGCCACTCTACCCGGACGTCACCAATGCCGAGCTGGTGGCGGCGTTTGGTGCCGATATGGTTCTGCTCAAGGGATACAATACCGCCACCCATGTGGTCGCCGGAGCGCCCGTGGCGGGGGGAATTGAGCAGGTCAAAGCCCTTACCGGCAGGCTGGTGGGCGTCAGCCTTGAGGTGACGCCCGAAAACGACGCCGATAACCCGCGCAGCCTGTCGCGGCACGCGCTTGAACAGGTGCAGGGTGCGGATTTCCTCTGCCTGACCGGCTACGACAAGCCGGGGGTGGATCGGCACAGCATGCTTCAGGCGATAAGCCTTGCGAAGGCGCACTTCCCTGGCTTTATCATGGTGGCAAAGTTCAGCGCCCGGGGGCTGATGGCGGCGGCGGAATATGCGGAGTACGCGGCGGCGGGCGCCCACGCGGTAGTGATCCCCGCACCAGGAACCTGTCAGGGGAGCCGTGAGGGGGAGGTGAGCGCGATCGTTGATGCCGTACACCTGGCGGGTGCGCTGGCTATCACCACCATCAGTACCAGTCAGGAGGGGGCAGACGGCGCAACGGTGAGCCAGATTGGTCTTGCCAGCAAGCGCTGCGGCAGCGACATCCATAGCTTTGGGGATGCTGGCTGCGCGGGAATAGCCGACCCGGAAGCGATTTACCGCCTGTCGATTGCCGTAAGAGGAAAGAGGCACACCTGGGTTCGAATGGCCTCATCTATAAGGCGTTGAGATTTCTATCTACCTGTATTTATAGTATAACAGGCCTATGTTTATAGGTCTGTATTGTGGTCAGAATGCCGAAGTATCTTGCAATATATAAAGAGATTAAAAAAAGAATACTTTCTGGCTATTACGCACAGAATAGCCAGCTGCCGGAAGGAAAGAAATTCGCACTGCTTTTTGATTGCAGCGAACTGACTATTACCAAGGCGCTGGATATTCTGGTTAAAGAGGGGCTGGTCGTCAGAAAAAGAGGTCTCGGCTCTTTTGTTAAATTACCGTTTAATACCTCGTCAATTAATAGCCATCTGAAGGGCACGAAAGCGCGCTGTGATGAATCAGGCGAGACAATAACAACGCGAGTAATTGCTTTTTCCGCCATTCCCGCCCCGGCCGACGTGCAGGAAAAGCTCCAGCTTGGTGGCGATGAGATGGTCTATTCGATCCTTCGCGTCAGGGTTATTAACGACGTGCCGGCCATTATCGAAAAAACCTTTATGCCGGTGAACGTTATTCCAGGCCTCAACTATGCCAACGTGGCGGACTCCATATATAGCTATATTACCGACGCGCTGGGCTATCAGATCCACAGCAGCCATATGATGATCACCGCCTCCATAGCTGATGAGCAGCAAAGCCAGCTATTGCAGCTGGCAGAGCCGGAGGTGGTTATTCACGTTGAGCAGACCGCCTATTTAGATAACGGTAAGCTGTTTGAATACTCGGTCGCCACTCACCGCTATAACCGGTTTAAATTCGCCACCGAGTTTATTAAATACAATTAAGGCCGGGTTTATTCCTGCCCGTGATGGACCCATCCATCCTGCTGCGCCACGAACCCCAGCGCCTGCATAAAGGCCGCCATCACGCCGCGGTCTTCGACGCCCACGTCCGCCATCCACCACGAGGCTACGCTCGGGTTATCGCGCACCACCTCTTCAACCAGATATTGCCCTACGCCGCGACGACGCGTGACTTCACGCACGCGCAGGGAGTCCAGCGCGCCTTCCGTCCCGCTCAGCGTGACGCGCACCGCGCCTAACAGCCGCTCGTTAAAGCGCGCAGCATAAATTCGATGGGTATCATCAACGGTGAGGGAGGCGGGGGAGTATTCCGGCCAGATTTTGCCAAGATCGATAAGATCCTGGTCGCTAAAGGTCACCAGACGAACGATAGTCAGTTTCATTAGCAGCTTATCCACGTAAAAAAAGTACAGGCAGTGTACTCAATTTATCCTGCTGGCGGCTTCTCCTTTTTCAATCCATTCTCCAGGTGATTACTTTTTTAGCAGCCAAATGTGCAGCCAGAAAACGCAGGGATCGAAAAATAAGCAGAATATTAACCTAAAAGGCAGCGTTTTATTCCGCTCTTTGTACCGTTATTTTATGCTGCAATTTGTACTTTTAGTTGTTTATCTCTGCCTGATTTCAGAATATTATCTTTGCTTAATCACCTGAAATATAGAGATTTTACTCTGATTTTTGTGAAAAAACTGTGCTAAACCATTAAAGGCAATAGCAAAAGTTGCGTTGTTTAATAAAAGTACAGAATGCTTTTTAACCATAATAAAACAAAATATATACATCACGTCACGAATGGGGATTCATCAATGAAAAGGAACGCGAAGACATTGATCGCGGGAATGGTTGCACTGGCAGTTTCGCAGGCGGCCATGGCGGAGGATATTAAAGTTGCTGTGGTAGGTGCGTTGTCCGGTCCGGTTGCCCAGTGGGGTGATATGGAGTTCAACGGCGCGCGCCAGGCAATTAAAGACATCAACGCCAAAGGCGGCATAAAAGGCGACAAACTGGTCGGTGTGGAATATGACGATGCCTGCGACCCGAAACAGGCCGTGGCCGTTGCCAACAAAATTGTGAACGATGGCATTCAGTATGTGATTGGCCATCTCTGCTCTTCCTCCACCCAGCCTGCCTCCGATATCTACGAGGATGAAGGCATTCTGATGATCACGCCGGGCGCCACTAACCCTGAGCTGACCCAGCGCGGCTATCAGTACATCATGCGTACCGCAGGGCTCGACTCTTCACAGGGGCCGACTGCGGCGAAGTACATTCTCGAGAGCGTGAAGCCGCAGCGTATTGCCATCATTCATGATAAGCAGCAGTACGGCGAAGGGCTGGCCCGCTCTGTACAGGATGGCCTGAAAAAAGGCGGCGCCAATGTGGTCTTCTTCGACGGCATCACCGCAGGCGAAAAAGACTTCTCCGCACTGCTGGCGCGTCTGCAAAAAGAGAACATCGATTTCGTCTACTACGGCGGCTACTACCCGGAAATGGGGCAGATGCTGCGCCAGGCGCGCGCTATCGGCCTGAAAACCCAGTTTATGGGGCCGGAAGGGGTAGGTAACGCCTCCCTGTCGAACATTGCAGGCGATGCGGGCGAAGGCATGCTGGTGACGATGCCAAAACGCTATGACCAGGATCCGGCGAACAGCGCTATCGTTAACGCCCTGAAAGCCGAGAAGAAAGATGCGAGTGGTCCGTACGTCTGGATCACCTATGCCGCCGTACAGTCTCTGGCTACCGCCATGGATCGTACCGGCAGCAAAGCGCCGCAGGATCTGATTAAAGATTTAAAAGCACACGGGGCTAACACCGTGATTGGGCCGCTGAACTGGGATGAGAAAGGCGATCTGAAGGGATTTGAGTTTGGTGTCTTTAAGTGGCACGCCGACGGTTCATCCTCGGCCGCCAAATAATTATCCCACCGCCCGGCAGGACCGGGCGGGAATAGAAAGGTTACCTTATGTCCGAGCAGTTTCTCTATTTTCTGCAGCAGATGTTTAACGGCGTCACGCTGGGAAGCACCTATGCACTGATCGCCATCGGTTACACGATGGTGTACGGCATTATCGGCATGATCAACTTCGCCCACGGCGAGGTCTATATGATCGGCAGCTATGTCTCCTTTATGATTATCGCCGCGCTGATGATGATGGGCATCGACAGTAGCTGGCTGCTGGTGGCCGCCGGATTTGTCGGGGCGATTGTCATTGCCAGCGCCTACGGCTGGAGTATCGAACGGGTGGCCTACCGCCCGGTGCGTAGCTCCAAGCGTCTGATTGCGCTGATCTCCGCGATTGGTATGTCCATCTTCCTGCAAAACTACGTCAGCCTCACCGAAGGGTCGCGCGACGTGGCGCTGCCAAGCCTGTTTAACGGCCAGTGGATTGTCGGTGCCAGCGAGAACTTCTCCGCCTCCATCACCACCATGCAGCTGGTGATTTGGGTTGTGACCTTTATTGCGATGCTGGCCCTGACGCTGTTTATCCGCTACTCCCGCATGGGTCGCGCCTGCCGCGCCTGTGCAGAAGATCTGAAAATGGCGAGCCTGCTCGGTATCAACACCGACCGCGTGATTGCCCTGACCTTCGTGATTGGTGCGGCGATGGCGGCGGTTGCCGGTGTTCTGCTCGGTCAGTTCTACGGCGTGATTAACCCGTACATCGGCTTTATGGCCGGGATGAAAGCCTTCACCGCGGCGGTACTGGGCGGTATCGGCAGTATTCCGGGCGCGATGATCGGCGGCCTGATTCTGGGCGTGGCCGAAGCGCTCTCCTCGGCCTATCTGAGTACCGAATATAAAGATGTGGTGTCGTTTGCCCTGCTGATTCTGGTTCTGCTGGTCATGCCTACCGGTATTCTGGGTCGTCCGGAGGTAGAGAAAGTATGAAACCGATGCATTTTGCTATGGCACTGCTCTCTGCGGCGATGTTCTTCGTGCTGGCGGCGGTCTTTATGGGCGTTCAGCTGGAGCTGAGCGGCACTAAGCTGGTGGTGGATTCCGCGTCGGATATCCGCTGGCAGTGGGTCTTTGTTGGCACCGCAGTGGTCTTCTTCTTCCAGCTGCTGCGTCCGGTTTTCCAGAAGACGTTGAAAAGCGTCTCCGGGCCGAAGTTCGTTCTGCCGGCTATCGACGGCTCAACCGTTAAACAGAAGCTGTTCCTCGTGGCGCTGCTGGTGGCGGCCGTGGCGTGGCCCTTCGTGGTTTCGCGTGGGACGGTGGATATCGCCACCCTGACCATGATTTACGTGATCCTCGGCCTCGGCCTGAACGTAGTGGTGGGGCTCTCTGGCCTGCTGGTATTGGGCTACGGCGGTTTCTATGCCATCGGCGCCTACACCTTCGCCCTGCTGAACCACTATTACGGTCTTGGCTTCTGGACCTGTCTGCCGCTGGCGGGGCTGGTCTCTGCTGCCGCCGGTTTCCTGCTCGGCTTCCCGGTGCTACGCCTGCGCGGTGACTATCTGGCGATTGTGACCTTAGGCTTCGGCGAAATCGTCCGTATCCTGCTGCTCAACAATACCGAAGTGACCGGCGGCCCGAACGGCATTAGCCAGATCCCGAAACCGACCTTCTTCGGCCTGGAGTTCAGCCGTTCCGCCCGTGAAGGCGGCTGGGACACCTTCAGCAACTTCTTCGGCGTGAAGTACGACCCGTCCGACCGCGTGATCTGGCTCTATCTGGTGGCGCTGCTGCTGGTGGTTCTCACCCTGTTCGTGATTAACCGCCTGCTGCGTATGCCGCTGGGGCGGGCATGGGAAGCGCTGCGTGAAGATGAGATCGCCTGCCGCTCCCTGGGCCTGAACCCGACCCGCATCAAGCTGACTGCCTTTACCATCAGCGCCGCGTTTGCCGGTTTTGCCGGAACGCTGTTTGCCGCGCGTCAGGGCTTCGTCAGCCCGGAGTCGTTCACCTTTGCGGAATCCGCCTTCGTGCTGGCGATTGTGGTGCTGGGCGGGATGGGCTCGCAGTTCGCGGTTATTCTCGCGGCGATCCTGCTGGTGGTCTCCCGTGAATTGATGCGCGACTTTAACGAATACAGCATGCTGATGCTGGGTGGTTTGATGGTGCTGATGATGATCTGGCGTCCGCAGGGTCTGCTGCCGATGACCCGTCCGCAGCTGAAGCTGAAGAACGGGCAGACAAAAGGAGAGCAGGCATGAGTCAGCCATTATTATCCGTTAACGGCCTGATGATGCGTTTTGGCGGCCTGCTGGCGGTCAACAATGTCTCTTTGGATCTGCATCAAAAAGAGATTGTGTCGCTGATCGGCCCGAACGGTGCCGGTAAGACCACGGTCTTTAACTGCCTGACCGGTTTCTACAAGCCGACGGGCGGCACCATCATGCTGCGCGACCAGCACCTGGAAGGGCTGCCGGGCCAGCAGATTGCCCGCATGGGCGTGGTGCGTACCTTCCAGCACGTGCGTCTGTTCCGCGAGATGACGGTAATTGAAAACCTGCTGGTAGCCCAGCATCAGCAGCTGAAAACCGGGCTCTTCTCCGGCCTGCTGAAAACCCCGGCGTTTCGCCGTGCCCAGGACGAAGCATTAGATCGCGCCGCCACCTGGCTCGATCGTATCGGCCTGCTTCAGCATGCCAACCGCCAGGCGAGCAACCTCGCTTACGGCGATCAGCGTCGTCTGGAGATTATCCGCTGCATGGTGACCCAGCCGGAGATCCTGATGCTCGACGAACCGGCGGCAGGGCTTAACCCGAAAGAGACCAAAGAGCTGGACGAACTGATTGTCGAGCTGCGTAACCATCACGACACCACTATCCTGCTGATTGAGCACGATATGAAGCTGGTGATGGGCATTTCGGATCGTATTTACGTGGTGAACCAGGGGACGCCGCTGGCGAACGGCACGCCGGAAGAGATCCGCAACAACCCGGACGTGATCCGTGCTTACCTGGGTGAGGCATAAGATGGAAAAAGCGATGTTATCTTTTGACAAGGTTAATGCCCACTACGGCAAGATCCAGGCCCTGCACGACGTCAGTCTGCACATCAATCAGGGCGAAATCGTCACCCTGATTGGCGCCAACGGCGCGGGGAAAACCACCCTGCTCGGCACCCTGTGCGGCGACCCGCGCGCCACCAGCGGGCGTATCGTCTTTGACGGTAAAGACATCACCGACTGGCAGACCGCAAAAATCATGCGTGAAGCGGTGGCGATTGTCCCGGAAGGACGGCGCGTCTTCTCCCGCATGACGGTAGAAGAGAACCTGGCGATGGGCGGCTTCTTTGCCGAGCGCGAACAGTTCCAGACCCGCATCAAGCGCGTGTATGACCTCTTCCCGCGCCTGTTTGAACGCCGTATTCAGCGGGCGGGCACCATGTCCGGCGGGGAACAGCAGATGCTGGCGATTGGCCGTGCGCTGATGAGCCAGCCGCGCCTGCTGCTGCTCGACGAACCCTCGCTCGGGCTGGCACCGATCATCATTCAGCAGATCTTCGACACCATCGAGCAGTTGCGCAGCGAGGGGATGACCATCTTCCTCGTGGAGCAGAACGCCAACCAGGCGCTGAAGCTCGCGGATCGCGGCTACGTGCTGGAGAATGGTCGGGTGGTGCTGGAAGACACCGGCGACGCGCTGCTGGCGAACGAGGCGGTGCGGAGCGCGTATTTAGGCGGCTGAGCCGTCTCTATTGCCCGGTGGCGCTTACGCTTACCGGGCCTACGGGATCGCCCAGGCCGGGTAAGGCGAAGCCGCCACCCGGCTTTTTCACATAAACCCCTTCACACAACCATCATCCCCCTGACGCCCTGTTGTCATATCTCTGTAAACAAACGGTTATTTTTCTGTCATTCGAGCATGTCATGTTACCTCGCGAGCACAAAACGCGTGATATCGCGCATCCGGCACAATAAGAGAGATGACAATGACATCGTTACGACACACAGCTTTGGGTCTGGCAATAGGTCTGGCTTTTGCGACTAACGCAATGGCCGTCACCACTATTCCGTTCTGGCATTCCATGGAAGGGGAGTTGGGTAAAGAGGTTGACTCCCTGGCGCAGCGTTTCAACGACAGCCACCCGGATTATAAAATTGTGCCGGTGTACAAAGGCAACTACGAGCAGAGCCTGAGCGCGGGCATTGCCGCGTTCCGTACCGGTAACGCCCCGGCGCTGTTGCAGGTCTATGAAGTGGGTACGGCCACCATGATGGCCTCCAAAGCCATCAAGCCGGTCTATGAGGTGTTTAACGAGGCGGGCATTAACTTCGACGAATCGCAGTTCGTGCCAACCGTAGCGGGCTATTACACCGATTCCAAATCCGGCCATCTGCTCTCCCAGCCGTTTAACAGTTCCACCCCGGTGCTGTACTACAACAAAGACGCCTTTAAGAAAGCCGGTTTAGATCCGGAGCAGCCGCCGAAAACCTGGCAGGATCTGGCGGAGTACACCGCCAAACTAAAAGCGGCCGGCATGAAGTGCGGCTACGCCAGCGGCTGGCAGGGCTGGATCCAGATCGAAAACTTCAGCGCCTGGCACGGCCAGCCGGTAGCCACCGAGAACAACGGTTTCAACGGCACCAACGCGGTCCTGGAGTTCAACAAGCCGGAGCAGGTGAAGCACATTGCCCTGCTGGCCGATCTGAACAAGAAGGGCGATTTCAGCTACTTCGGACGTAAAGACGAATCCACCGAGAAGTTCTACAGCGGCGACTGCGCCATCACCACCGCCTCGTCCGGCTCGCTGGCGGATATCCGTCACTACGCCAAATTTAACTACGGCGTGGGGATGATGCCATACGACGCCGACTCAAAAGGCGCGCCGCAGAACGCCATCATCGGCGGGGCCAGCCTGTGGGTAATGCAGGGTAAAGACAAGGACACTTACAAGGGCGTGGCGGAGTTCCTCGACTTCCTGGCGAAGCCGGAAAACGCCGCCGAATGGCACCAGAAGACTGGCTACCTGCCGATCACCAAAGCCGCTTATGACCTGACCCGCGAACAGGGCTTCTATGACAAGAACCCGGGGGCAGACATCGCCACGCGTCAGATGCTGAACAAACCACCGTTGCCGTACACCAAAGGGCTGCGTCTGGGCAACATGCCGCAGATCCGTACCGTCGTGGATGAAGAGCTGGAAAGCGTCTGGACCGGCAAGAAAACCCCTCAGCAGGCGCTGGATGCGGCAGTCGAGCGCGGAAACCAGCTGCTGCGCCGCTTTGAGCAGTCGACCAAATCGTAATGTGAAATGCCCGGTGACGCGTAGCGATCCGGGCCTGGAAGACCGTAGGCCGGGTAAGGCGTAGCCGCCACCCGGCGCTGTTCAGGAATACAACCCTCATGTCCTCATCCCGTCCGGTGTTTCGCTCCCGTTGGCTGCCGTACCTGCTGGTCGCGCCGCAACTGGTCATCACCGTTATCTTCTTTATCTGGCCTGCGGGCGAAGCGCTGTGGTACTCGGTGCAAAGCGTCGATCCGTTCGGGCTCTCCAGCCAGTTTGTTGGCCTGGATAACTTCGCTGCCCTGTGGCACGACAGCTACTACATCGACGCCTTCTGGACGACGATCAAATTCAGCACCCTGGTGACGGTGAGCGGTCTTCTCGCCTCGCTCTTCTTTGCCGCGCTGGTGGATTACGTGGTGCGCGGCAGCCGTCTTTACCAGACGCTGATGCTGCTGCCTTATGCCGTGGCCCCCGCCGTCGCCGCGGTGCTGTGGATCTTCCTCTTTAACCCCGGGCGCGGGTTGATTACCCACTTCCTGGCCGAGCTGGGCTATGACTGGAACCACGCCCAGCACAGCGGCCAGGTGATGTTCCTGGTGGTTTTCGCCTCGGTGTGGAAGCAGATCAGCTACAACTTCCTCTTCTTCTTTGCCGCGCTACAGTCCATTCCGCGTTCGCTGGTAGAAGCTGCGGCGATTGACGGCGCAGGCCCGATCCGCCGCTTCTTCCGGCTGTCGCTGCCGCTGATCGCCCCGGTGAGTTTTTTCCTGCTGGTGGTCAACCTGGTCTACGCCTTCTTCGACACCTTCCCGGTGATCGACGCCGCCACCGCAGGCGGCCCGGTGCAGGCCACCACCACGCTGATCTATAAGATCTACCGCGAAGGCTTTGCCGGTCTGGATCTCTCGGCCTCTGCCGCCCAGTCGGTGGTGCTGATGTTCCTCGTCATCATCCTCACGGTGGTGCAGTTCCGCTATGTTGAAAGTAAGGTGCGCTACCAATGATTGAGAACCGTCGCGGGCTGACGATTTTCAGCCATACCATGCTGATCCTGGGGATCGTCGTTATCCTGTTCCCGCTGTACGTCGCCTTTGTCGCCGCCACGCTGGACAGAAACGCCATCTTTGAAACCCCAATGACCCTGGTGCCGGGTTCGCATCTCTTCGAAAACATGGCGACCATCTGGACCCAGGGTGTGGGGGTTAACAGCGCCCCGTTCTGGCTGATGATGCTCAACAGCTTCATCATGGCGTTCGGTATTACAGTGGGCAAAATTACGGTGTCGATGCTCTCGGCCTTCGCCATCGTCTGGTTCCGCTTTCCGCTGCGTAACCTCTTCTTCTGGATGATCTTCATCACCCTGATGCTGCCGGTGGAAGTGCGTATCTTCCCGACGGTGGAGGTGATCGCCAATCTCGGCATGCTCGACAGCTATGCGGGCTTAACCCTGCCGCTGATGGCCTCGGCCACCGCCACCTTCCTGTTCCGCCAGTTCTTTATGACCCTGCCGGACGAGCTGATTGAGGCCGCGCGGATCGACGGCGCCTCGCCGATGCGCTTTTTCCGCGACATCGTGCTGCCGCTGTCGAGAACCAACCTCGCGGCGCTCTTTGTCATCACCTTTATCTACGGCTGGAACCAGTACCTGTGGCCGCTGCTGATTATCCAGGACGTCAACCTCGGCACCGCCGTGGCGGGCATCAAGGGCATGATTTCAACCGGCGAAGGCACCACCCTCTGGAACCAGGTGATGGCGGCGATGCTGCTCACCCTTATCCCACCCGTAGTCATTGTTTTAGCCATGCAGCGTGCCTTTGTCCGCGGCCTGGTCGATAGCGAGAAATAAGATGGCAGGACTTAAATTACAGGCAGTAACCAAAAGCTGGGATGGCAAGACCCAGGTGATTCAGCCGCTGACCCTCGACGTGGCGGACGGCGAATTTATTGTGATGGTTGGCCCGTCGGGCTGCGGCAAATCCACCCTGCTGCGCATGGTGGCGGGGCTCGAGCGCGTCACCTCGGGCGATATCTGGATTGACCGCCAGCGCGTGACCGAGATGGAACCCAAAGATCGCGGCATCGCGATGGTGTTTCAGAACTATGCCCTCTATCCGCACATGAGCGTGGAAGAGAACATGGCTTGGGGGCTGAAAATTCGTGGGATGGGTAAAAGCCACATCGACGAGCGCGTCAAAGAGGCGGCGCGCATTCTGGAGCTGGATGGCCTGCTGAAGCGCCGCCCGCGCGAGCTCTCCGGCGGCCAGCGCCAGCGCGTGGCGATGGGCCGCGCTATCGTGCGTGACCCGGCGGTATTCCTGTTCGATGAACCGCTCTCCAACCTCGATGCCAAGCTGCGCGTGCAGATGCGCCTTGAGTTACAGCAGCTGCACCGACGACTGAACACCACCTCTCTGTACGTTACCCACGATCAGGTGGAGGCGATGACCCTCGCCCAGCGGGTGATGGTGATGAACAAAGGGGTGGCCGAGCAGATTGGCACCCCGGTGGAGGTGTATGAAAAGCCCGCCAGCCGCTTTGTGGCGAGCTTTATCGGCAGCCCGGCGATGAACCTGCTGGAAGGGCGCATCAGCACTGCGGGCACCCATTTCGAACTGGAGAGCGGCATGGCGCTGCCGATCAACTGGTACTATCGCGGCTACGCCGGGCGTAAGATGACCCTGGGTATCCGCCCGGAACATATTGCGCTAAGCTCGCAGGCGGAAGGCGGCGTACCGCTGGTGATGGACACCCTGGAGATGCTGGGGGCCGATAACCTGGCGCACGGACGCTGGGGCGAGCAGAAGCTGGTGGTGCGTATGTCGCACGAGGAGCGCCCGAAAGCGGGCAGCACGCTATGGCTGCATCTGCCGGAAAATCATCTGCACTTATTTGATGGTGAAACAGGACAACGCATATGAGTAACTGGCCTTATCCCCGCATCGTCGCCCACCGGGGCGGCGGTAAACTGGCACCGGAAAATACCCTGGCGGCCATCGACGTTGGCGCGCGTTACGGTCATACCATGATTGAGTTCGATGCCAAGCTGTCGAAAGACGGGGAGATTTTCCTCCTGCATGACGACAATCTTGAGCGCACCAGCAACGGCTGGGGCGTGGCGGGTCACCTGCCGTGGCGCGATCTGCTGAAGGTGGACGCCGGAAGCTGGTTTAGCGGCGAGTTTAAAGGCGAGCCGCTGCCGCTGCTGACTGAGGTGGCCGACCGCTGTCGTCAACACGGGATGATGGCCAACATCGAAATTAAACCGACCACCGGTACGGGGCCGTTAACCGGCAAGGTGATTGCGCTGGCGGCGCGTGAGCTATGGGCAGGAATGACTCCACCGCTGCTGTCGTCGTTTGAGATTGACGCGCTGGAAGCCGCGCAGGCTGCTGCGCCTGAATTGCCGCGTGGGTTACTGCTGGATGCCTGGCGTGATGACTGGCGCGAGCTGACCACTCGACTGGCGTGCGTATCCATTCACCTGAACCATCGCCTGCTGGATGAAGCGCGGGTAAGCACACTGAAAAACGCCGGATTACGTATCCTGGTTTACACCGTCAATCAGCCCCAGCGAGCAGCGGAACTGCTGCGCTGGGGCGTCGATTGTATCTGTACCGATGCGATTGCCCTTATCGGCCCGGACTTTCAGCCCTAAGGGTTATTGAGCATGTCGCCATTCTGCCGCTGCGGCAGCATATGTTGCTGCTGCACGCCGCCAGAGTCGACACTGCCGCCGCTGAGCATCCCGCCGCTGGTATTAGGCAGTACCTGCCCCCCCGGCTGGCTCTGCTGAATCCGCTGGGTGTTGTTATCCATCTGCGTTTGCAGGTGCTGCTGCTGAACGCGGGTTTGCGTTTGCAGCTGCTGGTTTAGCATCCCTGTTTGCTGTTGCTGCTGCATCATCATCTGATTTTGCATTCGCTGCTGGCTGGGGTTCTGATAGCCCGGCTGATTGGGGTTATTCAGGGTGTTGATAGGCTGCGCGAATACGGCAAACGGCAGTAATGTCGCCACAAGAATGAGACGTTTCATGGTCATTCCCTCCATCTGAAGCCTTCTGTAAGTTTATCTCGAATCCGCCATTACGATGATTTTTTAAGAGTTATGAACCAGGCTTAAGCGGGAGCATGAGTCCCTGTACCTGGAGAATAACAATGATGAAACCAACGTTTTTACGCTGGGTGGCGATTGCTGCCCTGACGGCAGGCGGTACGTTTTGCGTGGCAGCGAATCCGCCGGCGGCACCGCCGGTCTCCTATGGTGTGGAAGAGGATGTGTTCCATCCCGTGCGGGCGCAGAAGGGGATGGTCTCCTCAGTAGACGCCCTCGCTACTCAGGTGGGGGTGGATATCCTCAAACAGGGCGGTAATGCGGTGGATGCGGCGGTGGCGGTGGGCTATGCGCTGGCGGTGACCCACCCGCAGGCGGGCAACCTCGGCGGTGGCGGCTTTATGATGCTGCGTACCAAAGATGGCACCACCACGGCGATCGACTTCCGCGAAATGGCGCCGAACCAGGCCACGCGGGACATGTTCCTCGATGACCAGGGCAATGCCGACAGTAAAAAATCGCTTACCTCCCATCTGGCGACCGGTACGCCGGGCACCGTAGCGGGCTTCTCGCTGGCGCTGGATAAATATGGCACCCTGCCGCTGAACAAGGTGGTGCAGCCCGCCATCAAACTGGCGCGGGACGGCTTTGAGGTCAACGACGCGCTGGCCGACGACCTGAAAACCTACGGCAGCGAAGTGATCCCCAACCATGAGAACAGCAAAGCGATCTTCTGGAAGGAGGGCGAGCCGCTGAAGAAGGGCGATAAGCTGGTGCAGAAGAACCTCGCCAAAAGCCTGGAGATGATCGCGGAGAACGGCCCGGACGCCTTCTATAAAGGGGCGATTGCCGACCAGATTGCCGAAGAGATGAGTAAGAACGGCGGGCTGATCACCAAAGCGGATCTGGCGGAGTACAAGGCGGTGGAGCGCACGCCGATTAGCGGCGACTACCGCGGGTACCAGGTTTATTCCATGCCGCCTCCGTCGTCCGGCGGGATCCACATCGTGCAGATCCTCAACATCCTCGAAAATTTCGATCTGCATAAGTTTGGCTTCGGCAGTGCCGACACATTGCAGGTGATGGCCGAGGCGGAGAAATATGCCTATGCCGACCGCTCGGAGTATCTGGGCGACCCGGACTTCGTTAAGGTGCCGTGGCAGGCGTTGACCAATAAAGCCTACGCCAAAACCCTGGCCGATCAGATTGATATCAACAAGGCCAGACCGTCGAGCGAGATCCGCCCCGGCAAGCTGGCGCCGTATGAGAGCAACCAGACCACCCACTTCTCGGTGGTGGATAAAGATGGTAACGCGGTGGCGGTGACCTATACCCTCAATACCACCTTTGGGACCGGGATCGTGGCGGGCAACAGCGGCATTCTGCTCAACAACGAGATGGATGACTTCTCTGCCAAGCCGGGCGTGCCGAACGTCTACGGGCTGGTGGGCGGGGATGCCAACGCCGTGGGGCCGAAGAAGCGTCCGCTGTCGTCAATGTCGCCGACGATTGTGGTGAAAGATGGCAAAACCTGGCTGGTGACCGGCAGCCCGGGCGGCAGCCGGATTATCACCACCGTACTGCAGATGGTGGTAAACAGCATCGATTTCGGGATGAACGTGGCCGAGGCGACCAACGCCCCGCGCTTCCATCACCAGTGGCTGCCGGATGAATTGCGGGTGGAGAAGGGCTTTAGCCCGGATACGCTGAAGCTGCTGGAGCAGCGCGGACAAAAAGTGGCGGTGAAAGAGGCGATGGGCAGCACCCAAAGCATTATGGTCGGGCCCGATGGCGCGCTGTATGGGGCATCGGATCCGCGCTCGCCAGGGGATTTGACGGCGGGGTATTAAACGGTTTGCCGGGTGGCGGCTCCGCCTTACCCGGCCTACAAGGTTTCGTAGGCCCGGATCGCTACGCGTCACCGGGCAATACTCACTTAACCCGCGCCATATAGAGCGCATCCACAAATTCGCCGTCACGCAGGGCGAATCTCTTCCCGGTGCCTTCCACCTCAAATCCATACTTGCGGTACAAGGCAATGGCAGGCGCGTTGTCGGCAAACACCGTCAATTCAATGCGCTCGATGCGCAGCCAGTTATCGCACAGGTTGATCATCTCCCGCATCAATGCGCTGCCCGCCCCGCGCCCCTGCACCTCGGCAGAGACACTGATGCCAAAGGTCGCCACGTGGCTGCGTCGGGGGTTTTCCATCACGTCCAGCGCCAGATGACCGACAACCTTATCGTCCAGGCAGGCCACCAGATGGCGTCTGCCCGACTTTTTCATTACCCGTTCCTGCCACATCTCCATCGATGGATGAGGAAGCTGTAGTGTCTGGTGATACACCCCCGGATGGGTATTAAGCAGGCGTAAAGCTTCGGCATCGGCGGCTTCAACGTGGCGTATCACTATCTCACTCATTCCTTCTTCCTCAGTCAGTTAGGTTCCTTTCCAACATCCATGAGTTTGAAATGTGCGTCAACCGCCATTTTTTGCAAAAAAGTATTGGACAAGTGCGAATGAGAATGATTATTATTGTCTTGCGTTCAGGGAGTCCACGACGGAAACCTGAAAGCACGACATTGCTCACATTGCTTCCAGTATTATTTTAGCCAGCGTCTCGCTGGCTTTTTTTTGTTTAAAGCTTTTGTGAATGCAGGCGATCCGGCATATCAGACAGGTTCTCTTTTATCATACCCACCACGTTGTTCTTCTCCGTCACAGTCGGTAAGACCTCCGCCTGCCCGGAAAAGACGCCGCCTTTTTTGATCGCCAGGGTCCGGTAGAGCAGGGTGCCGGTAATCTGACCATTTTCGCAGATTTCAATAGTATCGCTGCTGCACTGACCGATGACCTTACCGTCCACGATCAGCTCCCGGCAGGTGATGTTTCCCTCCACCTGGCCGCCACGCATAATTTTTATCAGGCTCTCTTTAGAGTCGATATTGCCGTTCAGTGTGCCGTGAACATAGACGTGCCCGCCGGAAACGATATTGCCTTCAAATTGCACATCGCTGGCTATGACGGTGGTGCCGTACTTCTCCACCGCAGTAGGTTCTTTTTCAATGACCGGTGCCTGAGGGAGGATTTCTTGCTTGTCAGTTTCGATCTTTTTTTGTTTTTTAAACATGAGGTTAACCTGATTAGATAGGAGAGGGAGACTAAAAGCCATTAGGGTTAATGCCGCGAACAGCCACGTCAGGGAGCGGGCGTTGAAGCCCCAGGCGACCAGGGCGAGCAGCCAGAAGAGAAGTGCGCTATTTAACGCGAGGTATTTTCTGTCCATAGAAAATGAGCGCGACTCCTTTCGCGAGCATGTTAATTTGACTGCCTTCTTATCCTGGGATTCAGCAGCAGGGTCAAGGTTATGCCCCTTATTTTCGGATTCGATATAGCAATATATTCACCGCGCGGTTTTCCCCCCGGAATAAGCCTAAAAGATTGATGGGGTTAAATTCGCCAGCAGGTTGCGCTATGGTTGAAGGCAGAGACCTTAGCCAGGAACAACATCATGACACTACACTGCGCATTTATTGGATTTGGCAAAAGCACCACCCGCTATCACCTTCCCTATGTACTTACCCGTAAAGCCAGCTGGCATGTGGCGCATATCTTCCGCCGCCACCCGAAACCGGAAGAGCAGTCTCCGCAGTACTCCCATATTCACTTCACCAGCGATCTCGACGAGGTATTGAACGATCCCGAGGTGAAGCTGGTGATCGTCTGTACCCATGCCGACAGCCATTTTGAGTATGCGAAACGCGCGCTGGAAGCGGGTAAAAACGTGCTGGTGGAGAAGCCATTTACCCCGACGATGGCCGAGGCGAAAACGCTGTTCGAGCTGGCGCGCAGCAAAGGGCTGACCGTCACGCCCTATCAGAACCGTCGCTTTGACACCTGCTTCCTTACCGCGAAGCAGGCGATTGAGAGCGGCAAGCTGGGCGAGATTGTCGAAATCGAAAGCCACTTCGATTACTACCGCCCGGTGGCGGAGACCAAACCCGGCCTGCCGCAGGATGGCTCTTTCTATGGCCTTGGCGTCCATACCATGGACCAGATAATCAGCCTGTTTGGCCGCCCGGATCACGTGGCCTATGACATCCGCAGCCTGCGTAATAAAGCCAACCCGGACGATACCTTTGAAGCACAGCTCTTCTACGGCGACCTGAAAGCGATTGTCAAAACCAGCCATCTGGTAAAGACCGATTACCCGAAATTTATCGTTCACGGCACCAAAGGCTCGTTTATCAAATACGGTATCGACCAGCAGGAGACCAGCCTGAAGGCTAATATCATGCCGGGTGAACCAGGGTTTGCGGCGGACGATTCCGTGGGCGTGCTGGAGTACGTTAACGACGCGGGTGTGACGGTGAAAGAGGAGATCAAACCGGGCACCGGCGACTATGGCCAGGTCTACGATGCGCTGTACCAGACCCTCACCTGCGGCGCGCCAAATTACGTCAAGGAAATTGAAGTGATGACCAACCTGGAAATCCTTGAACGCGCCTTCGAACAGGCATCACCTGCCACGATAACCCTTGCCCGATAAGCCTGAATGACTCCTCTGTGCTTGTTCAGATATTTTGAACAGAGGAGTCAATTTTCACCCTCTATGATCCCAGGTCGATTGCGTCCACACTTACTCCATCGAAACGAACTGAGGGTAAAAACAATGATCTTCTTACGCAAAGCAAACGACCGTGGACACGCAAATCATGGCTGGCTGGACTCATGGCACAGCTTCTCGTTCGCCGATTATTACGACCCGAATTTTATGGGCTTCTCGGCACTGCGCGTGATCAACGATGACGTGATTGACGCAGGCCAGGGCTTCGGTACCCACCCGCACAAAGATATGGAAATCCTGACTTACGTGCTGGAAGGGGCGGTGGAGCACCAGGACAGCATGGGTAATAAAGAGCAGGTGCCAGCGGGTGAGTTCCAGATTATGAGTGCGGGTACCGGAGTGCGTCACTCTGAATACAACCCGAGCAAAACGGAAAAACTGCACCTCTATCAAATCTGGATCATTCCAGAAGCGAAAGGCATCACCCCGCGCTACGAGCAACGCCGCTTTGACGCGCAGCAGGGTAAACAGCTGGTCCTGTCACCGGATGCGCGTGAAGGTTCGCTGAAAGTGCATCAGGATATGGAGCTGTACCGTTGGGCGCTGGCGAAAGATGAGCAGTCTGTGCACCAGATTGCCGCCAACCGTAAAGTGTGGATCCAGGTGGTGAAAGGCGACGTGACCATCAACGGCACTAAAGCGACCACCAGCGACGGTCTGGCCATCTGGGATGAGCAGGCGATCTCTGTCCATGCTGACAGCGCCGCTGAAATCCTGCTGTTCGACCTGCCGCCGGTCTAAATAATTACGCAACCTTCCCTTTAAACGGGGAAGGTTGCGCTTTGTCCGTGATAAACTGAGAAAATCTCTCACTCATGATTTCTCAGGACGATGAAAAAGAAACGCCCCGTACTTCAGGATGTCGCCGATCGCGTCGGTGTGACCAAAATGACGGTCAGCCGTTTTTTACGTAACCCGGAACAGGTTTCCGTGGCCTTACGTGGCAAGATTGCTGCTGCTCTCGATGAACTGGGTTATATCCCCAACCGTGCACCCGACATTCTCTCCAATGCGACCAGCCGTGCGGTGGGCGTCCTGCTTCCCTCCTTAACCAACCAGGTCTTCGCCGAGGTGCTTCGCGGCATCGAAAGCGTTACCGACGCCTTTGGCTATCAGACCATGCTCGCCCACTACGGCTACAAGCCGGAGCTGGAAGAGGAGCGTCTCGAATCTATGCTTTCCTGGAACATTGACGGCCTGATCCTGACCGAACGCACCCACACCCCACGCACGCTGAAGATGATCGAAGTGGCGGGTATTCCGGTGGTGGAGCTGATGGACAGCCAGTCGCCGTGCCTGGATATCGCGGTCGGGTTCGATAACTTTGAAGCGGCCCGGCAGATGACGGCGGCGATCATCGCCCGCGGCCATCGTCATGTCGCCTATCTTGGCGCACGTCTGGACGAACGTACTATCATCAAACAGAAGGGGTACGAGCAGGCGATGCTCGACGCGAACTTAACGCCCTACAGTGTGATGGTAGAGCAGTCCTCTTCCTACACCTCC
Source organism: Leclercia sp. M-A074-M (assembly GCF_965195605.1). Taxonomy (NCBI): domain Bacteria; kingdom Pseudomonadati; phylum Pseudomonadota; class Gammaproteobacteria; order Enterobacterales; family Enterobacteriaceae; genus Leclercia; species Leclercia sp. M-A074-M. The sequence goes on from NZ_CBDAHM010000011.1 coordinate 37,537, forward strand.
GGCATTGAGCTGATGCGTCAGGCGCGTCGTGAATATCCGCAGCTTGATGGCCTCTTCTGTACTAACGATGACCTCGCGGTGGGCGCCGCTTTTGAATGCCAGCGTCTGGGCCTGAAAATCCCGCAGGATATGGCGATTGCCGGTTTCCACGGTCACGACATCGGCCAGGTCATGGAGCCGCGTCTGGCGAGCGTCCTGACGCCGCGTGAACGCATGGGCCGTATCGGTGCGGAACGCCTGCTGGCGCGCATTCGTGGTGAAGCGGTGTCGCCTAAAATGTTAGATTTAGGTTTCACCCTGTCACCAGGCGGATCTATTTAGCGTGACAAGTTTGAACTAGCTCACACTTATTCACTTCGCGCACGTTTGGATATTGCTTCTCTTCAGCCCCGGCAGGACAATGTTACCGATAACTGTTACCCGTAACAATCGACTGAGGGACATACTTTGAGCACCACAAATCCAGATCACCACGTTTATGTCCTGATGGGCGTTTCCGGTAGCGGTAAGTCCGCCGTTGCCAGCGAAGTGGCACATCAAATCCATGCTGCGTTTCTTGATGGTGATTTTCTCCATCCGCGCAGCAACATCAACAAAATGGCCTCAGGTGAGCCGCTGAACGACGACGATCGTAAACCATGGCTGCAGGCCCTGAACGATGCGGCGTTTGCCATGCAGCGCACCAACAAAGTCTCGCTGATCGTCTGCTCTGCGTTGAAAAAAGCCTACCGCGACCAGCTTCGCGAAGGTAACGCCAACCTCTCTTTCATCTACCTGAAGGGCGACTTTGAGGTGATCGAAAGCCGTCTGAAAGCGCGCAAAGGGCACTTCTTTAAGACCCAGATGCTGGTGACGCAGTTTGAAACCCTGCAAGAGCCGGGCGCAGATGAAAGCGATGTGCTGGTGGTCGATATCGATCAACCGTTAGACGGTGTTGTGGCAAGCACCATTGAGGTCATCAACAAAAGGCAGTAAGTTTTGAGTACGTTAACGCTTGTTTTAACAGCAGTAGGCTCCGTGCTGCTACTGCTGTTTTTGGTCATGAAGGCCCGTATGCACGCCTTCGTGGCTTTGATGGTGGTCTCTATTGGTGCAGGTCTCTTTTCCGGCATGCCGCTCGACAAAATCGCTGCGACCATGGAAAAAGGGATGGGAGGCACGCTGGGCTTCCTGGCGATTGTGGTCGCGCTTGGCGCGATGTTTGGCAAAATCCTGCATGAAACCGGCGCGGTCGATCAGATCGCCGTCAAGATGCTGAAATCTTTCGGTCACAGCCGGGCGCATTACGCCATCGGTCTGGCCGGTCTGATTTGCGCCCTGCCGCTGTTTTTTGAAGTGGCGGTAGTGCTGCTGATTAGCGTGGCGTTTTCGATGGCGCGCCACACCGGCACCAACCTTGTGAAGCTTGTTATTCCGCTGTTTGCCGGTGTCGCCGCCGCCGCCGCGTTCCTGCTGCCTGGCCCCGCGCCGATGCTGCTGGCCTCGCAGATGCACGCTGATTTTGGCTGGATGATCCTCATCGGCCTGTGCGCGGCAATCCCGGGCATGCTCATTGCCGGTCCGCTGTGGGGTAACTTTATCAGCCGTTACGTTGAGTTGCACATTCCTGACGAGATCACCGAGCCGCATCTGGGCGAAAACAAAATGCCCTCCTTCGGCTTTAGCCTCGCCCTGATCCTGCTGCCGCTGGTGCTGGTCGGGCTCAAAACCATCGCCGCGCGCTTTGTGCCGGAAGGCTCTACCGCCTACGAATGGTTTGAGTTTATCGGTCACCCGTTCACGGCGATCCTGGTGGCCTGTCTGGTGGCGATTTATGGTCTGGCAATGCGCCAGGGCATGGCGAAAGACCGCGTGATGGAGATCTGCGGTGCAGCGCTGCAACCGGCGGGTATTATTCTGCTGGTGATCGGTGCGGGTGGGGTGTTCAAGCAGGTGCTGGTGGATTCCGGCGTTGGCCCGGCGTTAGGTGGGGCGCTTACCGGTATGGGTCTGCCGATTGCGGTGACCTGCTTCGTGCTGGCTGCGGCGGTGCGTATCATTCAGGGCTCCGCTACCGTGGCCTGTTTGACCGCCGTCGGGCTGGTGATGCCGGTGATTGAACAGCTGAACTACTCCGGCGCGCAGATGGCGGCGCTCTCTATCTGTATCGCGGGGGGATCTATTGTGGTCTCTCATGTGAACGACGCGGGATTCTGGTTGTTCGGTAAATTTACCGGGGCGACGGAAGCGCAGACGCTGAAGACCTGGACGATGATGGAAACTATCCTCGGGACGACCGGGGCGATTGTCGGGATGATTGCGTTTACGTTGTTGAGCTAGCGGCTACCGTAAACCGTAGGCCGGGTAAGGCGTAGCCGCCACCCGGCTTTTTTGTGCGTGCAGGAAACGTAGGCCGGGTAAGGCATAGCCGCTACCCGGCGGTGAACATGTGGCAATGGTGGTGGTTCCGTTCACTTTACGTTCAAAGCTTCTCTGGGGCGCCAGAACCCGTGAACGTGTCAGGGGGGCTCGCCGCCGCCCCCCTGACCACCCCGGCTCCCGGCCAGGAAAATCGCCGCTTCGCGGTGCCCTCAGCTTATTCCTTCCGGCTATCGGGTCGGGGGCGATCCTACATCCCTGTAGGTCGCCCCCTCTCGGCGCGTCCCTGCGCCTCGCCCCGGCCTCCCGTCAACGCTTCGGCGATTTTCAGCCGGACCAGGGAGCCGCTGCGGGTGTTGTGCTTATCTGAATACTTTCGCCGCTGGAGATTTAATTTCGGGTTATGTGGGCAGGGATGTAGGCCGGGTAAGGCGTAGCCGCCACCCGGCTTTTTTGTGCGTGCAGGAGAACATGCGGCTCCGTTGGCGGTTCCGTTCACTTTACGTTCAATGCTTCTCTGGGGCGCCAGAACCCGTGAACGTGTCAGGGGGGCTCGCCGCCGCCCCCCTGACCACCCCGGCTCCCGGCCAGGAAAATCGCCGCTTCGCGGTGCCCTCAGCTTATTCCTTCCGGCTATCGGGTCGGGGGCGATCCTACATCCCTGTAGGTCGCCCCCTCTCGGCGCATCCCTGCGCCTCGCCCCGGCCTCCCGTCAACGCTTCGGCGATTTTCAGCCGGAACAGGGAGCCGCTGCGGGTGTTGTGCTTATCTGACTACTTTTGCCGCTGGAGATTTAATTTCGGGTTATGCGAGCAGCCTTCCAGAGCCTCGCTTGATACACCCTCAGCAAAGCGGTATCTTCTCGCCACGCCTGCAAAATCGGGCGTCAGGGTTGGTCCCCTGTTATTCTCATCCGTGATAAAGCTCGTTTTTATCGCGCAGCCCGTTACACCTCAATGGTGGGCTGGACGGTGGCACCGCAAGGTGCGCCGGTAGCTGATGAGGCCGGTAGGACCAACTCCGTTCAGTCCATCACCAGTAAGGTTGGTCCCTTCTGTGGTGGTCAAATTAACTCATCAGAGGCTGTCTTATGACTACTACCCTTAGCTTTTCTCACTCTTTATTCACCACACCCTTCGATCACAACACGGATTTCACTGCGCTGGCGGATAACTGTGCGCGCTTTGTTGATGTACTGGCCGAGTGCGACGATCCGGCGCAAAAGATGGCGCTGTGCGGGCGGCTTTCAGCTTGTCTTGCTCTGCTTCAGCCAACCCTGCTTGAACCTGTACCCGAGCATTTAAAAGCGAGCCTGACGGTGGATGACTTGCCGCTGGACGTGCCGGTCTTTGAGCCGGAAGCAGATCAGCTTGGGCGTTACTGCCAGCTATTAACACAGCTACTTCTCAGTCAATCCCTGTCAAAAAGTGATGAAAGAGTGGCAGGAGATTTACTCCAGGAACTGGTCAGTTTTTATAGCGATACGCTAAAAGCACCGCGCTGGCTGCGCACAGATGAAGGTGTCGTGCTGCTGTAAAACGCCGGGTGGCGCTTGTGCTTACCCGGCCTACATTTCTTAACGCGATGGCCAAATTACAGGAAAGTAAAAAAGCTACAGCGGCACCCAGGTCCGGCTGAAAATCGCTGAGTCGTTTCCCCCAGGCCGGGGCGAGGCGCATGGACGCGCCGAGAGGGCATAGCCTGCATGGATGCAGGCTGGTGCCCGACCCGATAGCCGGAGGGAAAAAGACGAAGACAAAATTGCCGGGAGCAATTTTGGACAGCGCTTGCGCTGGCCCCGAAGGGGTGAGCCCCAGAGATGGGGCGAACAATCCGCGAAGCGGCGATTTTCTTGCCGGTAGCCCGGGTTGCCAGGGTGGTGGCGACTGAGCCACCCTGGCACGTTCACCGGCGCGGGTGTAACAGAGAAGTACTGGCAGTAAAGTGAACGGAACTACCACCCCCGCCGCATATTCTCACCCCATCACCCCATAAACCCTCACCCCTTCATCCACGCCCGAATCCCATCCAGGAACATCTGTGTCGCCATCATCACCAGAATCAGCCCCATCAGCCGCTCCAGCGCATTTACCCCTTTCTCCCCCAGCAGGCGCAAAAACAGCGACGACTGCAGCAGAATGATGAACGTTCCGCCCCAGGCAATCAGCAGGGCAATCACCAGATGGCTCATCTGGTTCGGATACTGATGCGACAGCAGCATCAGCGTCGCCAGGATGGTCGGCCCGGCGACCAGCGGGATCGCCAGCGGCACAATAAACGGCTCTTCACCCGCAGGCAGGCCGCTGCTGTTGCCTTCGGTGCTCGGGAAAATCATTTTGATGGCAATCAGGAACAGAATGATCCCGCCGGAAATGGAGACCGTTTCAGCGCGTAAGTTCAGGAATGCGAGAATTTTCTCGCCGGCAAACAGGAAGATAAACATCACCAGCAGAGCGATGAGCAGCTCGCGGATCATGATGGCCCGACGGCGCTTCGGCTCGGTGTGCTTCAACACCGACATGAAAATAGGCAAGTTTCCGAGTGGATCCATAATTAGGATCAATAAAACAGCTGCGGAAATGATTTCACTCATCGTAAATTATCCCTGATACTTGTATGGTTTCCCCGATGATTAGCTCTTTTTCTGATAGCCGGGCAATCATCGATTAATTTCGCTTGCGACTTTGGCAGCATTTTGTAATGTGAAGCATATCCCAGTTCAATACTGGCTTGCACAAACAGCACACACCCTCTGCAGGAAAAAAATGCTATGAAAAACGTTGGTTTTATCGGCTGGCGCGGTATGGTCGGCTCTGTACTCATGCAACGCATGGTTGAAGAGCGCGATTTCGACGCTATCCGTCCGGTCTTCTTCTCCACTTCCCAGCTCGGCCAGGCTGCACCGTCCTTTGGGGGTACCACAGGCACATTGCAGGATGCTTACGATCTGGAAGCGTTGAAGGCGCTGGATATTATTGTCACCTGCCAGGGCGGCGATTATACCAACGAAATTTATCCAAAGCTTCGTGAAAGCGGCTGGCAGGGCTACTGGATTGACGCGGCCTCTTCGCTGCGCATGAAAGACGACGCCATCATTATTCTTGACCCGGTTAACCAGGATGTCATTACCGACGGCCTGAACAAGGGCGTGAAGACCTTCGTGGGCGGCAACTGCACCGTCAGCCTGATGCTGATGTCGCTGGGTGGCCTGTTTGCTCAGGATCTGGTGGAGTGGGTCTCTGTGGCGACCTACCAGGCGGCCTCCGGCGGCGGCGCGCGCCATATGCGCGAACTGCTGACCCAGATGGGCCAACTGCACCACAGTGTTGCTGATGAGCTGGCAAACCCGGCGTCCGCTATCCTCGATATCGAACGCAGAGTGACTCAGCTGACCCGCAGCGGCGAGCTGCCGGTGGATAACTTCGGCGTACCGCTGGCCGGTGGCCTGATCCCGTGGATCGACAAACAGCTGGATAACGGCCAGACCCGCGAAGAGTGGAAAGGCCAGGCTGAGACCAACAAAATCCTGCGTACCGCTTCCGCGATCCCGGTTGATGGCCTGTGCGTGCGCATCGGTGCACTGCGCTGCCACAGCCAGGCATTCACCATTAAACTGAAAAAAGATGTGTCTATCCCAACCGTGGAAGAACTGCTCGCATCACACAATGCGTGGGCGAAAGTGGTGCCAAACGACCGCGACATCACCATGCGCGAACTGACCCCTGCGGCCGTCACCGGCACATTATCTACCCCGGTAGGCCGTCTGCGTAAACTAAATATGGGGCCGGAGTACCTCTCCGCCTTTACCGTCGGCGACCAGCTGTTGTGGGGTGCTGCCGAACCGCTGCGCAGAATGCTGCGCCAGCTCGCGTAATAAATACTTAATACTAAGGGGTGATTTATCACCCCTTTTTTTGCGTACTACATGGAGTAAACGCCAAATGGTCCATAATTTTTCAGGAGTCATATAAAGCGTTGGCTATGCTTTATGCGGGATGTCACATATTCCGCCTGGAGGTTGAACGGAACAGAGAGGATGCACAATGTGCGGTTCCGTTCAGGTCACATCAAGGTCGTACCCGGCGCGCGAAAGGGGCGGCAACTAAAAAAACAGGATGAATACCATGTCCGTTCGTATTGATAGAGACGTGATTAATGCGCTTATTACGGGTCACTTTGCGGATCCGTTTTCTGTACTTGGCATGCACCGCACTGATGCCGGCCTGGAAGTCCGGGCACTGTTACCTGACGCAACGGAAGTGTGGGTGATTGAACCTAAAACCGGCCGCAAGGTCGGGAAACTCGAATGTCTCGATTCACGCGGCTTTTTCGCTGGCGTGATGGCCCGCCGTAAAAATTTCTTCCGCTACCAGCTCGCTGTGATCTGGCATGGACAACAGAATCTGATCGACGATCCCTATCGCTTTGGTCCGCTGTTGCAGGAGATGGATGCCTGGCTACTGTCTGAAGGTACGCACCTGCGTCCTTATGAAACGCTTGGCGCCCATGCCGACACCATGGATGGCGTCACCGGCACCCGTTTTACCGTCTGGGCGCCGAATGCCCAGCGTGTCTCCGTGGTGGGGCAGTTCAACTACTGGGATGGCCGTCGCCATCCGATGCGTCTGCGGCGTGAAACCGGCATCTGGGAGCTATTTATCCCCGGAGCCCTGAACGGCCAGCTCTACAAATATGAGCTGATCGATGCGCAGGGCAAGCTGCGCATCAAGGCTGACCCGTATGCCTTCGAAGCGCAGATGCGCCCGGAAACGGCGTCACTCATTTGCGGCCTGCCGGAGAAAGTCGTCCAGAGCGAAGAGCGTATCCGGGCGAACCAGTTCGATATGCCGATCTCTATTTACGAAGTCCATCTTGGCTCCTGGCGTCGTCATACCGACAACAATTTCTGGCTTAGCTACCGGGAGCTGGCCGACCAGCTGATCCCCTATGTGAAGTGGATGGGCTTTACCCATCTGGAGCTGCTGCCCATTAACGAGCATCCGTTTGATGGCAGCTGGGGCTACCAGCCAACCGGGATGTATGCCCCGACCCGCCGTTTCGGCACCCGCGACGACTTCCGCTATTTTATCAACGCCGCGCACGCCGCCGGGCTGAACGTGATCCTCGACTGGGTGCCAGGCCACTTCCCGTCCGATGATTTTGGCCTCGCGCAATTTGACGGCACCAGCCTGTATGAGCACAGCGACCCGCGGGAAGGCTATCACCAGGACTGGAATACCCTGATCTATAACTATGGCCGTCGGGAAGTGACCAACTACCTGGTGGGCAACGCCCTCTACTGGATCGAGCGTTTCGGCATTGATGCCCTGCGCGTGGACGCCGTCGCCTCGATGATCTACCGCGACTACAGCCGCAAAGAGGGCGAGTGGATCCCGAACGAGTTCGGCGGACGTGAAAACCTGGAAGCGATTGAGTTTCTGCGCAGCACCAACCGCATTCTTGGCGAACAGGCGCCAGGGGCGGTAACGATGGCTGAAGAGTCCACTGACTTCCCGGGCGTCTCCCGTCCGCCGTCAATGGGCGGGCTGGGCTTCTGGTACAAGTGGAACCTGGGCTGGATGCATGACACCCTGGATTACATGAAGCTGGATCCGGTGCATCGTCAGTATCATCACGACAAACTGACCTTCGGCATGCTCTATAACGGCACCGAGAACTTTGTCCTGCCGCTCTCCCACGATGAAGTGGTGCACGGCAAAAAATCGATTCTCGACCGTATGCCAGGAGACGCGTGGCAGAAATTTGCCAATCTGCGCGCTTACTACGGCTGGATGTTCGCCTTCCCGGGGAAAAAGCTGCTGTTTATGGGCAACGAGTTCGCCCAGGGCCGCGAGTGGAACCACGATGCGAGCCTCGACTGGCATCTGCTGGAAGGGGGCGACAACTGGCACCACGGCGTTCAGCGCCTGGTGCGCGACCTCAACCATACCTACCGTCACCACAAAGCCCTGCACGAACTCGACTTTGATGATTACGGCTTTGAGTGGCTGGTGGTAGATGACCACGAGCGCTCGGTGCTGATCTTTGTCCGTCGCGACAAGGCGGGTAACGAAATTATCGTCGCCAGTAACTTCACCCCGGTGACGCGCCATCACTACCGTTTCGGCATCAATCAGCCAGGCAAATGGCGTGAAGTGCTGAATACCGACTCCATGCACTATCACGGCAGCAACGCGGGTAACGGGGGGCTGGTACAGAGCGATGAGCAGGAGAGCCACGGTCGTCCACAATCTCTGAGCATTACGTTGCCGCCGCTAGCCACTATCTGGCTGGTCCGGGAGGGGGAATGACGCAACTCGCCGCAGGTAAACCCGCTCCGCTCGGCGCATGCTATGACGGAAAAGGAGTGAATTTCACTCTCTTTTCCGCCCACGCTGATCGGGTTGAACTCTGCGTGTTTGACGGCAAAGGCATTGAACATCGGTACGATATGGTGGCGCGCAGCGGCGATATCTGGCATGGCTATCTGGAACATGCCCGCCCCGGCATGCGCTATGGCTTTCGGGTTTATGGCCCGTGGGATCCAGCAAAGGGGCTGCGCTTTAACCCGGCAAAACTGCTGCTTGATCCGCGCGCGTATCAGGTCGAAGGCACGCTGAATGATGATCCCCTGCTGCACAGCGGCAAAGATACCCCGGATCACCGTGACAGCGCGGCCGTTGCGCCAAAAAGCGTCGTGGTCAGCGATCACTACGACTGGGAAGAGGACGCCCCGCCCAACATACCGTGGGGCAAAACGGTTATCTATGAAGCCCATGTCAAAGGGCTGACCTGGCTGCACCCTGACCTCCCCGAAGATATCCGCGGCACCTACAAAGCGCTCAGCCACCCGGTGATGATTGCTTATTTTAAGCACCTCGGCATCACTGCGCTGGAATTATTGCCGGTGGCCCATTTCGCCAGCGAGCCGCGCCTGCAACGCCTCGGTCTCAGTAACTACTGGGGCTATAACCCAATGGCGATGTTCGCCCTTGAACCGCGCTATGCCTCGCATCCCGACCGGGCAAGAGATGAGTTTCGTGACGCGGTGAAGGCGCTGCACGAAGCGGGTATCGAGGTCATTCTGGATATCGTCCTCAATCACAGCGCCGAGCTGGATCTTGAGGGGCCGACGTTCTCCCTGCGCGGAATTGATAACCCTAGCTATTATTGGTTAAGAGAGGATGGTGATTATCACAACTGGACCGGTTGCGGTAACACTCTCAATCTCAGCCATCCGGCAGTGACAGACTATGCGTATGCCTGCCTGAAGTACTGGGTTGAAACCTTCCATGTCGACGGTTTTCGTTTTGATCTTGCGTCGGTGATGGGACGCACGCCGGAATTCAGCCAGCAGTCGCCGCTGTTTGAGGCGATAAAAAACTGCCCGCTGCTCTCAGGTGTGAAGCTGATTGCAGAACCCTGGGATATCGGCCCGGGCGGCTACCAGGTGGGAAATTTCCCGCCGCCGTTTGCGGAGTGGAACGATCACTATCGTGATGCGGCGCGCCGCTTCTGGTTGGCGCGCGATCTCTCTTTGGGAACATTTGCCGGACGTTTCGCCGCTTCCAGCGATCTGTTTAAACGCAACGGGCGCTTGCCTTCCGCGTCGATCAACCTGTTGACGGCGCACGACGGTTTCACCTTGCGCGACTGCGTTTGTTTCAATCAGAAACACAATGAAGCAAACGGTGAAGAGAACCGTGACGGCACCTCCAGTAACCACAGTTTTAACCATGGCGTTGAAGGGTTAAGTGGCAATCTGGATGTGATCGAGCGGCGCCGCGCCAGCGTGCATGCGCTGCTGACGACGCTTTTACTGTCACAGGGTACGCCGATGCTGCTGGCGGGCGATGAACATGGCCACAGTCAGCACGGCAACAACAATGCTTATTGCCAGGATAACGCGTTAACCTGGCTTGACTGGCAGCAGGCAAACGAGGGACTCGTCGCCTTTACTGCCGCGTTGGTCCATCTGCGTAAGCAGCTCCCGGCGCTCACCGAGGATCGGTGGTGGGAAGAGGGCGACGGCAACGTTCGCTGGTTAAATAAAATGGCGCAACCGTTAGGTGCGCACGAGTGGCAGAACGGTGTGCCGCGCCTGCAAATCCTGCTTTCGGATTGCTGGCTCATCACCCTCAATGCCACAGATGAGGTCGCAGAAATTATTTTACCTGAAGGGGAGTGGCGGGCTATCCCCCCATTTGCCGGAGAGGATAATCCGGTCGTTATGACTGTCTGGCATGGGCCTGCGCACGGTGTATGTGTATTCCAGAGATGATAATAAAAGGAGTTGATCATGGTTAGGTTAGATAAGAACGACCCTCTAATGTTGGCGCGTCAGCTGCCATTGAAGTCTGTTGCCCTGATTCTTGCTGGCGGCCGCGGTACCCGATTAAAAGATTTAACGATCAAGCGCGCCAAACCCGCCGTCCACTTCGGCGGTAAATTCCGTATTATCGATTTTGCTCTGTCCAATTGCCTCAACTCAGGCATTCGCCGTATTGGCGTCATTACCCAGTATCAGTCACACACTCTGGTGCAGCACATTCAGCGCGGCTGGTCGTTCTTCAGTGAGGAGATGAACGAGTTTGTCGATCTGTTGCCTGCCCAACAGCGCGTACATGGCGAAAACTGGTACCGCGGCACCGCCGATGCGGTCACGCAGAACCTCGATATCATCCGCCGTTATAACGCCGAGTATGTGGTGATCCTTGCCGGGGACCATATCTACAAGCAGGACTACTCGCGCATGCTTATCGACCATGTCGAAAAAGGGGCGCGCTGCACCGTAGCCTGTTTGCCGGTGCCCGTTGCCGAGGCGACGGCGTTTGGCGTCATGGCGGTGGACGAAAACGACAAGGTGATCGATTTCGTGGAAAAACCGGCAAACCCACCTTCAATGCCGGGCGATGACACTAAAGCGCTTGCCAGCATGGGTATCTATGTCTTTGATGCAGATTACCTTTACCAGCTGCTGGAAGAGGACGACAAGGATGAAAAATCCAGCCACGACTTCGGCAAAGACATCATCCCGAAAATCACCAAATCTGGCATGGCCTATGCACATCCTTTCCCGCTCTCCTGCGTGCAGTCCGATCCGAATTCAGAACCGTACTGGCGCGATGTAGGAACCCTGGAGGCGTACTGGAAGGCTAACCTCGATCTGGCCTCTGTCACGCCGGAACTGGATATGTACGACCATAACTGGCCGATTCGTACTCATATGGAGTCTCTGCCGCCGGCAAAATTTGTCCAGGACCGTTCGGGCAGCCACGGCATGACCCTGAACTCGCTGGTTTCCGGCGGGTGCATTATCTCCGGCTCGGTGGTGGTGCAGTCGGTGTTGTTCCCGCGCGTGCGGGTGAACTCCTTCTGCAATATTGATTCATCAGTGCTGTTACCCGACGTCTGGGTGGGCCGCTCGTGCCGCCTGCGTCGTTGCGTTATCGACCGTGCCTGCGTGATTCCGGAAGGCATGGTAATTGGAGAAAATGCGGAAGAGGACGCGCGCCGTTTCTACCGCTCAGAAGAAGGTATCGTGCTGGTTACGCGTGAAATGCTGCGTAAACTGCAGATCAAACAGGAGCGATGATGCAGGTTTTACACGTTTGTTCTGAAATGTTCCCGTTGCTCAAAACCGGCGGGTTGGCGGATGTGATAGGGGCGTTACCGGCGGCGCAAATTGCAGGTGGGGTTGATACCCGCGTGCTGTTACCCGCTTTTCCAGATATTCGTCGCGGCGTGCCTGACGCGCAGATCGTCAGCCGCCGCGAGACCTTTGCCGGGCGCATCACATTACTGTTTGGCCATTACAACGGCGTGGGCATCTACCTGATTGACGCGCCGCATCTTTATGACCGCCCAGGGAGCCCGTACCACGACACTAACCTGTTTGCCTATACCGATAACGTGCTGCGTTTCGCGCTGCTCGGCTGGGTAGGGGCGGAGATGGCCTGTGGGCTGGATCCGTTCTGGCGTCCGGACGTGGTGCATGCCCACGACTGGCACGCCGGGTTAGCGCCAGCCTATCTGGCGGCACGCGGCCATCCGGCGAAGTCGGTCTTTACCGTGCATAACCTGGCATACCAGGGCATGTATTTCGCCAAACATATGGATGACATCGATTTGCCATGGTCATTCTTTAATATGCACGGGCTGGAGTTTAAGGGGCAGATCTCCTTCCTCAAGGCCGGGCTTTACTACGCCGATCACATTACCGCCGTCAGTCCAACCTACGCGCGGGAGATCACCGAAGCGCAGTTTGGCTATGGGATGGAGGGGCTGCTCAGCCAGCGCCATCGCGAAGGCCGACTGTCGGGCATTCTCAACGGCGTGGATGAAAAAATCTGGAGTCCGGAAACCGATCTGCTGCTGGGCGCGCGCTATAACCGCGACTCCGTGGAAGATAAGGCCGAGAACAAACGTCAGCTGCAGGTTGCCATGGGACTGAAGGTCAACGACAAGGTGCCGCTGTTTGCGGTGGTAAGCCGTCTGACCAGCCAGAAAGGACTCGATCTCGTGCTCGAGGCGCTGCCGGGCCTGCTGGAGCAGGGCGGACAACTGGCGCTGCTGGGGGCGGGCGATCCGGTACTGCAGGAGGGCTTCCTCGCCGCCGCCGCCGAACATCCGGGACAGGTGGGTGTGCAGATTGGCTATCACGAAGCGTTTTCGCACCGCATCATGGCGGGCGCAGACGTTATTCTGGTGCCGAGCCGTTTTGAGCCCTGCGGCTTAACCCAGCTGTATGGTCTGAAGTACGGCACACTGCCACTGGTGCGGCGTACTGGCGGGCTGGCGGATACCGTATCCGACACCTCGCTGGAGAATCTGGCGGATGGGATCGCCACCGGATTTGTCTTTGAAGACAGTAATGCCTGGTCGCTGTTACGCGCGATTCGTCGTGCTTTCGTGTTGTGGTCACGTCCTTCTTTATGGCGTTTTGTTCAACGTCAGGCGATGGCCATGGATTTTAGCTGGCAAGTTGCGGCGCAGTCCTACCGCGATCTTTATCAACGCTTGATGTAACAATGCTGGAATCAGAGATATGAATGCACCCTTTTCCTATGCGTCTCCCACGGTAAGCATTGAGGCGTTAAAGCACTCCATTGCTTACAAGCTGATGTTCACCATTGGCAAAGACCCGGTCATCGCCAACAAACATGAATGGCTCAACGCCACCCTGTTTGCGGTGCGTGACCGGCTGGTTGAGCGCTGGCTGCGCTCCAACCGCGCTCAGCTCTCACAGGAGACTCGCCAGGTTTACTATCTGTCGATGGAGTTTTTGATTGGCCGCACCCTTTCCAACGCGCTGCTGTCGCTGGGTATCTATGACGACGTCAAAACCGCGCTGGAAGAGATGGGGTTAGATTTAGAAGAGCTGATTGACGAAGAGAACGACCCTGGCCTCGGCAACGGTGGTCTGGGTCGTCTGGCAGCCTGCTTCCTCGATTCGCTGGCGACCCTCGCCCTGCCAGGGCGTGGCTACGGTATCCGCTACGATTACGGCATGTTCAAACAGAACATTGTCGATGGCCGACAGAAAGAGTCTCCGGACTACTGGCTGGAGTACGGCAACCCGTGGGAGTTCAAGCGCCACAATACCCGTTATAAAGTCCGCTTCGGTGGCCGTATTCAGCAGGAAGGCAAGAAGAGCCGCTGGGTCGAGACCGAAGAGATCCTGGCCGTGGCTTACGATCAGATCATTCCCGGCTACGACACTGACGCCACCAACACGCTGCGCCTGTGGAACGCCCAGGCCAGTAGCGAGATTAACCTCGGTAAGTTCAACCAGGGCGACTACTTCGCGGCGGTGGAAGATAAAAACCACTCCGAGAACGTCTCCCGGGTGCTCTATCCGGATGATTCCACCTACTCCGGGCGCGAGCTGCGCCTGCGTCAGGAGTACTTCCTGGTCTCCGCGACCATTCAGGATATCCTGAGCCGTCACTACCAGCTGCACAAAACCTACGCCAATCTGGCGGATAAGATCGCGATTCACCTGAATGATACCCACCCGGTGTTGTCGATCCCTGAGCTGATGCGCCTGCTGATTGACGAGCATAAGTTCAGCTGGGACGAGGCGTTTGAGGTGACCTGCCAGGTCTTCTCCTACACCAACCACACGTTGATGAGCGAAGCGCTGGAAACCTGGCCGGTGGATATGCTGGGCAAAATCCTGCCGCGCCACCTGCAGATTATCTTTGAGATTAACGACTTCTTCCTGAGAACGTTGCAGGAGCAGTATCCGCACGACACCGGCCTGCTGAGCCGCACCTCGATCATTGATGAATCCAATGGCCGCCGGGTGCGCATGGCGTGGCTGGCGGTGGTGATCAGCCACAAGGTCAATGGCGTGTCTGAGCTGCACTCGAACCTGATGGTGCAGTCGCTGTTCGCAGACTTTGCGAAAATCTTCCCGATGCGTTTCTGCAACGTCACCAACGGGGTAACGCCGCGCCGCTGGCTGGCGCTGGCGAACCAGCCGCTCTCCGATGTGCTCGACGAGAACATCGGTCGCACCTGGCGGACCGATTTAAGCCAGCTGAGCGAGCTTGAGCAGCATGCTGACTTCCCGACGGTGAATAAAGCGGTGCGTGATGCCAAGCTGCTCAATAAAAAGCGGCTGGCGGTGTGGATGGCGCTGCATCTGAACGTAGTCGCTAACCCGAAAGCGCTGTTTGACGTCCAGATCAAACGTATCCACGAGTACAAGCGTCAGCTGATGAACGTGCTGCACGTGATCACCCGCTACAACCGCATCAAGGCCGACCCTGATGCGGACTGGGTGCCACGCGTGAACATTTTCGCCGGGAAAGCGGCGTCGGCCTACTACATGGCGAAGCACATTATTCATCTGATCAACGACGTGGCGAAGGTGATCAATAACGATCCGCAGATTGGCGACAAGCTGAAGGTCGTCTTCATCCCGAACTACAGCGTGAGTCTGGCCCAGCTGATCATTCCGGCCGCCGATCTCTCGGAGCAGATCTCCACCGCAGGCACCGAGGCGTCGGGCACCAGTAACATGAAGTTTGCCCTCAACGGCGCGCTGACCATCGGCACGCTGGATGGCGCCAATGTTGAGATGCTGGAGCACGTGGGTGAAGAGAACATCTTTATCTTCGGTAACACCACAGAAGAGGTGGAGGCGCTACGTGCTAAGGGCTACTCGCCGCGTGATTATTACGAGCAGGATGAAGAGCTGCGTCAGGTGTTGACCCAGATCGGCACCGGGGTATTTAACCCGGATGAGCCTGGCCGCTATCGCGACCTGGTGGATTCGCTGATTAACTTCGGTGACCACTACCAGGTGCTGGCGGACTACCGCAGCTATGTGGATTGTCAGGACCGGGTGGACGAGCTGTACCGTAAGCCGGAAGAGTGGGCCACCAAAGCGATGCACAACATCGCCAATATGGGCTACTTCTCGTCGGATCGCACCATTCAGGAGTATGCCGAGAACATCTGGCATATCAAACCGGTGCGGTTGTAAAAAACGCCGGGTGGCGGCTGCGCCTTACCCGGCCTACGTTCATTTGTCTTTTGTAGGCCCGGTAAGCGCCAGCGCCACCGGGCACGAAGCCCGCATGAAACCTGTAGGCCCGGTAAGCGTTAGCGCCACCGGGCATTTTTTATGATGCTAACGACAACTCACGCTTTCCCATACGCTGCGCCAGCCACAGCGCCACGCGCGACTGTTGTTCCGCATTGAGCCACATCCCCTCTTTGGTGCGACGCCAGAGCGCATCGTCCGCGCGGCGTACCCACTCGTGGTCGGCTAAGTAGCGCAGTTCCGCCTCGTAAAACTCATGGCCAAAATGTTCGCCCAGATCGGTCAGATCCTTCGCCCCGTTCAGGATCAGCTCGCTATTGCTGCCGTAGGTGCGGGCAAAGTGGCGGGCCATGGATTCGCTGATAAACGGATAGCGACGGCGCAGTTTTGCCGCATAGTCATCGCGGTTGCCGCCGATATCACCGCCGGGCAGCACCGCGCCTTTGGTCCATGCCGGGCCGATACCCTGGTAGAAGGGGGCCAGTTTTTCCATCGCATGTTCCGCCAGCTTACGGTAGGTGGTGAGCTTGCCGCCAAACACCGACAGCAGCGGCGCTTTGCCGTGATCGTCGTGAATATCGAGCGTGTAGTCGCGAGTAATAGCCTGCGGTGAATCGGATTCGTCGTCGCACAGCGGACGCACGCCAGAGTAACTCCAGACCACATCCTCGCGCGTCAGCGTCTTTTTAAAGTGCGCGTTATAGACATTCAGCAGGTAGCTGACTTCGCTCTCGTCGATCTCAACGTTCTTCGGATCGCCTTTGTACTCCACGTCGGTGGTGCCGATGATGGAGAACTCATCCATCCACGGGATGACAAACACGATGCGCTTGTCTTCGTTTTGCAGAATATAGGCCTGCTTCTGGGTATGGACGCGCGGCACTACAATGTGACTGCCTTTGATCAGGCGGATGCCATACGGCGACGGCAGCTGCATCCCCTGGTCAAAGAACTGCTTCACCCAGGGGCCGGTTGCGTTCACCAGCCCGCGTGCCTGCCAGCTGAAGCGCTCGCCGGTATCGATATCTTCCGCTTCGACGATCCACAGCCCTTTTTCCCGACGGGCGGAGATGGCGCGGGTGCGGGTTTTCACCTCGCCGCCTTTACGTTCAACCATTTGCGCGTTGGCCAGTACCAGGCGGGCATCGTCCACCCAGCAGTCGGAATATTCGAATCCGCGCACAATTTCAGGCTTCAGCACCGAGTCTGCGCCAAAACGCACACCGGCAGAGGCGGGCAGGCTGGTGCGTTTGCCCAGGTGATCGTACATAAACAGACCAATGCGGATCATCCATGCCGGGCGCAGATGCGGGCGGTGCGGCAGACGAAAACGCATCGGCGTGGCGATATGGGGAGCCATTTTCAGCAGCACTTCACGTTCCGCCAGGGCTTCACTCACCAGGCGGAACTCGTAGTGTTCCAGGTAACGCAGGCCACCGTGGATCAGTTTGGAGCTGGCGGAGGAGGTGGCACAGGCGAGATCCTGCGCTTCAAGCATCAGGACAGATAACCCGCGCCCGGCCGCATCAGCCGCAATGCCTGCACCGTTGATACCGCCACCTATTACAATCAGATCTTTAGTTTCCATTGTACCCTCAGCACTTTCGTTAAAGCTCAAAAATGTTCGATATCGCTCATATTAGCAAAGGAAATGGATTTTAGTAACATCAAAAAAACATTTTTGAGTGATAGAGCTAACATAATGGCGTTTACCCGCCGCCACGACGTACACTAACCGTTAAAATAGTGCGGTCCCAGGCCGCACGGCACGTGAACAGACAACAGAGAGCACCATGGAACAATTTGAATGTATTAACGTAGAAGAAGCCCATCAGAAGATGCACCAGGGCACCGCAGTGCTGGTGGATATTCGCGATCCGCAAAGTTTTGCGATGGGCCACACCCCGGGCGCATTCCATCTGACCAATGCCTCGCTCGCCGAGTTTATGCGTGACAACGATTTCGACACCCCGGTGATGGTGATGTGCTATCACGGCAACAGCAGTAAGGGGGCGGCGCAATATCTGCTGCAACAGGGCTATGACTCGGTTTACAGCGTGGACGGCGGCTTCGATGCCTGGCACCGTCATTTCCCGGCAGAAGTCGAGCACGCGGGCATTTAGGGTATATACTGTCCCCTTTTGTGTGGAATAAGCGACTGCCGCCGATGCTACTGATCACCTCTTTTAACAACCCGCGCGTCGCCCAGGCGTTTGTCGACTACATGGCGACGCAGGGTGTCATTCTTACCATTCAACAACATACGCAAACCGACGTCTGGCTGGCGGATGAGAGCCAGGCTGCCCGGGTTGAGGCAGAGCTGGCGCGTTTTCTGGAAAATCCCGGCGATGCGCGCTATCTGGCGGCGAGCTGGCAGTCCGGCCATACCGGTAGCGGCCTGCGTTATCAGCGCTTTCCTTTCCTTGCGACCGTGCGCGAACGCGCGGGGCCGTTTACCCTGGGGTTAATGGCGGCCTGCATTCTGGTCTTCATTATGATGAGCGTGGTGGGCGATCAGCAGATCATGCTGCTGCTGGCCTGGCCCTATGACGCCTCGTTAGAGTTCGAATTCTGGCGCTACTTCACCCACGCGCTGATGCACTTCTCGTTCCTGCATATTCTCTTTAACCTGCTGTGGTGGTGGTATCTCGGCGGGGCGGTGGAGAAACGGCTCGGCAGCGGCAAGCTCATCGTGCTCACCCTCATCAGCGCGCTGCTTAGCGGCTTTATCCAGCATAAATTCAGCGGCCCGTGGTTTGGTGGGCTTTCTGGCGTGGTCTACGCGCTGATGGGCTATGTCTGGCTGCGCGGCGAGCGCGATCCAGAGAGCGGTATCTACCTGCAGCGCGGGTTAATGACTTTCGCGTTAATCTGGATTATTGCCGGATGGTTTGATCTGTTTGGTATGGCGATTGCCAACGGTGCTCACGTTGCCGGGCTGGCGGTCGGGCTGGCGATGGCGTTTGCCGATACGCTCAATGCGCGAAAACGAACATAAATCTGGCAGGGAACTCCGATGAAACAAACACAACGTCATGATGCCATTATTGACCTGGTGAAAAAGCAGGGATACGTCAGTACCGAAGAGCTGGTGGAGCAGTTTGCCGTCAGCCCGCAGACCATCCGCCGCGACCTCAACGACCTGGCCGATCAGAACCGTATCCTGCGCCACCACGGCGGCGCGGCGCTGCCCTCCAGTTCGGTCAACACCCCCTGGCATGACCGCAAGGCGACGCAGACCTCGGAAAAGGAGCGTATCGCCCGTAAGGTCGCCAGTCAGATCCCCAACGGCGCGACGCTGTTTATCGACATCGGCACCACGCCGGAGGCGGTGGCGCATGCCCTGCTCGGCCATGAAAACCTGCGTATCGTGACCAACAACCTCAACGTCGCCACCACCCTGATGCAGAAAGAGGACTTTCGCATCATTCTGGCGGGCGGCGAGCTGCGCAGCCGTGACGGCGGCATTATTGGCGAGGCGACCCTCGACTTCATCTCCCAGTTCCGCCTCGACTTTGGCATTCTCGGCATCAGCGGTATCGATACGGACGGCTCGCTGCTGGAGTTTGACTACCACGAAGTGCGCACCAAACGGGCGATCATTGAGAACTCGCGCCATGTCATGCTGGTGGTGGATCACTCCAAGTTTGGCCGTAACGCGATGGTGAATATGGGCAGCATAAGTATGGTGAATGCGGTCTATACGGATGTGATGCCGCCGGAAGGGGTGTTAAAAGTGATTCGCGATCATAAGTTGCAGTTAGAACTGTGCTGAGTTTGTGCCGGGTGGCGGCTTCGCCTTACCCGGCCTACAAAACCGTAGGCCCGTGCAAGCGTAGCGTCGCCGGGCAATAAATGGCAACAAAACCGTAGACCCGCGCAAGCGCAGCGCCGCCGGGCAATGCCCTACACGCCGTACCCCATCATCTTCAACAGCTGCTGCGCATGCTGCACCGCATCCTGACGGTGGGCGACGCCCAGCTTCTGATACAGGTTACGGATATGCGTTTTAATGGTGGTGGCCGCCACCGCCAGCTCACCGGCAATCTGCTCGTTGCTGTAGCCTGAGTAAATCAGCCCCAGAACCTGCCACTCGCGCTGGGTCAGCGGACTGGTGCGGATCAGCTCCGGCACTTCCGGGTGATTCAGCAGACGCTCCACAAAGGTCTCGTCGAAGTGGGCAAACTTGTGGCGATGATGCTGGTTAATCTCACGCAGAATGCGCTGGGCACGGTGCTGATCCAGCTCCGGCAGCGTGTTGAGCTGAATCAACTGGCGCAGCTGCTGCGCCATAGTCTCGCCTTCAATCACAAAGTGGCTGATAAAGCCGGTGCGGTTCGCCAGCTGCAACGCTTCCAGCAGCACGCGTTGGGCGTCATTCTTACGGCCTGACTGCCAGTAAAGCTGGTTTTGCAGCAGCAGGTTGCGGTTGAGATCGCTCATCAGACGCAGGCTGCGGGCATTTTCGTTCAGCTCTTCCAGCACCATCTCGGCCGGTTCAAATTCGCCTAACAGGATCTGCGCCCGGGCAATGTTGCGCCACTGGCTCTGCAGGAAGTGGTTATTGGCGAACGCCGGCTTCGGCGTCTGGCGCAGCCAGTTGGCCGCCGATTTCTTGTCGCCGGTCATCTGCCAGTAGATCACCCGCACCTTATCGGCGTTCGATACCCAGTCGCTGTGGTACTGACCGTTGCCGAGCAGGTTTTCCAGGCGGTTGAGATGGTTCCGGGCGTTGTCGAGATCGCCGCGCGCCAGGGAGCACTGCACCAGCAGGCCCAGACACTGCAACTGCTGCTGCGGCTGATAGGTGGAGAGCACATTGACCCCAAGACGGGCGGTGCTTTCGGCTTCGTCCAGACGTGCCCACGCCCACAGAAGCTGGGCGCGAATGCGCAGCAGGAACTCGTGCATTGGCAGCTGTTCCAGATGCTGATCGCGGATCAGGTTGAATGCTTTTTCCTGCGTCTCCCAGGCGGCCTGCAGGAAGCCCTGGGCAAACAAAATTTCGCTCTGCTGGATCAGGCTCCACAGCGCGTAGTGCCAGACATCGTGACGGCGCGCCATCTGTTCGGTCTGCTGCATCAGCGACAGGGAGCGGGTGAGATCGCCTTTACAGTGCAGCACTTCCCCATGCACCGAGGTGGCAACGATACGGCTGTAGAAGTTCGCCAGGGGCAGCTCTTCCAGCGCGACCATCGACAGGCGCTGGGCCTCTTCCTGGTCGCCGTCATTGATCGCCACCTGCGCGCGCAGGGCGTTAAACTCGCCGTGCAGGGCGGCATCCATCTCGCCCTTCATCTCCTGCTCGGCGCGGGCCAGCAGGGTGTTCACTTCGCTGTAGCGATGCTGGCTTTGCATCAGCCAGGCCTGGAGCAGCACCAGGCGTGGATTTTCCAGCAGGCTCTCCCACGGCAGGGCGCGCAGCGACTCTTCCAGCAGGGCCAGCTCGCTGTGATTAAACAGGCTCCAGGCGTGGTTGAGCAGGATATCGCGCAGCATATGGGCATCGCCCGCTGCCAGCGCGTGATGAATCGCCTCGCTCGGGAACCCCTGCGCCATCCAGCTTTCTGCCGCGGCGCGGTGGATTTCCGGCAGTTCGGTCGCCAGCTCCCACTGACAGCGCTGGCGCAGGAAGCTGCCAAACAGCGGATGGTAGCTGAACCATTCGCCGGAGTCGTCCATACGCTGCAGGAACAACCCCTGACGCTCAATCTCTTCCAGGCGCATCTGGCCGTTGTCTTCGCCGGTGACGCGCACAATCAGGGCATCGTTCATCGAGCGCAGCAGGGAGCTTTTCAGCAGGAACTGACGGGTGGTTTGATCGACGCTGTTGAGCACTTCATCCACCAGGTAATCGGAGAGGTGGCTGGCATTGATCCCCGACAGACGACGGGCGGACTGCTGCGTCGGGCTATTGTTATGCCGCGCCGACAGCGCAATAAGCTGCAGGGCGGTCGCCCAGCCTGCTACGTCGTCGCACAGGCGGCTGCTTTCCGCCACCTCGATAGGGGATTTCAGGCGGCAGTCAAAGAACTGCTTCGCCTCCTGATGGGTAAAGGAGAGCTGCTGGCTGCCGATTTCCAGCAGCTGATCGCGCACGCGCAGGTTAGCAATGCCCAGCTGCGGCAGGTTGCGCGACAGTACCACCAGGGTCAGGTTTTCCGGCTGATGGCGCAGGAAGAAGCGCATCGACTCATGGATCACCGGGTTGGTGATCAGATGATAATCGTCAATGACCAGATAGAGCGGGCGATGCCATTCGGCCAGCTCGATAAACAGTTGGGAAAACAGTGAGGAGAGGCTGGCGTACTGCCGCTTTTGCACCATGCTTTCGCTGGTTACGCAGTGTCCGTTGGTCGCCTGCTGAATGGCGGCGATCAGATAACTGGCGAAGCGCTCCTGCTGGTTATCGCCCTCATCAAGGGAGTACCAGCCAAGATCGGTCTTGCCGGATGCCCACTGCGAAATGAGCGTGGTTTTGCCGTACCCGGCAGGGCTCGTTACCAGCGCCAGTCGAAAATTGTTCGCGCCGGAAAGTTTCGCCAGCAAGCGTTCGCGGACCACAGTATGGTCAAGACGAACCGGGCGACTTAATTTGGACGGAATCAACATAGTTTTCACTTCACTGTGTGGAAATCGAGATTTTTGATTTTTTTTGCGCTTCGTAATTAATGCATATAAGGTCGGTCAGAAACCTCTTTATTGCAAGTTATGTCCGGGTTTTATATCCCTTAATTTGCACTCGGTCACAAAAATATATGCTGGGGTGCGGGAACTTTTCCGATGGGCCTCGAAAGCGCATGGATACTGGTTTGGCGAGCATGCGGAAGGTTAAGCATAAAAAGGAATATAGAATCGTAAAGGCTGTGAAAAGTTAATAAAGTCTCGGGATGGTTACCCTGGTAAAATAACCCTCTGCGATACAGTAAAATCCTACAGTTATTATTTCAGGTAAGTAATTATTACTGCGCTCATATATTTCTTCTGAAAACCTGTTTCATTTTTTGACACTCTTCCCGGTGATCTCGTCTGCAATGCCCCACACTCTGGCTGTGGAAAGTGGCCGCGATCACACTTTATCGCTCATCCCCGCTACTCCTCCCCGCCTAATCCCCGGCAGGAGGAGGAAGAGCCATAAGTAGCCAGGCACACTAGCGCCAACGTTTTATTTTCTCTCTACAGGATGCAGATTCCCTATGTCACAGCCTACTTTCAACAAAGCTCAATTCCAGGCTGCCCTGACGCGTCAGTGGCAGCGTTTTGGTTTACATGCCGCTGAAGAGATGACCTCCCGCCAGTGGTGGCAGGCCGTCAGTGGAGCGCTCGCCGAGTTACTGAGCGCCCAACCCGCAGTAGAACCGGCGAAAGATCAGCGCCACGTTAACTACATCTCAATGGAATTCCTGATTGGCCGTCTGACCGGCAACAATCTGCTTAACCTGGGCTGGTATCAGGAGGTGAGCGATGTGCTGAACGCGCACAACGTTAACCTGACCGACCTGCTGGAAGAGGAGATCGACCCGGCGCTTGGCAACGGCGGCCTGGGGCGTCTGGCGGCCTGCTTCCTGGACTCCATGGCGACGGTAGGCCAGTCGGCGATCGGCTATGGTCTGAACTATCAGTACGGCCTGTTCCGTCAGTCCTTTGCCGACGGCCAGCAGATGGAAGCCCCGGATGACTGGCATCGTGGCAGCTACCCGTGGTTCCGCCACAACGAAGCGCTGGATGTGCAGGTGGGTATTGGCGGTAAAGTGACCAAAGCGGGCCAGTGGGAGCCGGGCTTCACCATCACCGGCCAGGCCTGGGATCTGCCGGTGCTGGGCTACCGTAACGGCGTGGCGCAGCCGCTGCGTCTGTGGCAGGCGACCCATGCCCATCCGTTCAACCTGACCAAATTCAACGACGGCGATTTCCTGCGTGCCGAGCAGCAGGGGATCGACGCCGACAAGCTGACCAAGGTTCTCTACCCGAACGACAACCATCTGGCGGGCAAAAAGCTGCGCCTGATGCAGCAGTACTTCCAGTGCGCCTGCTCCGTGGCCGACATTCTCCGTCGCCACCACCAGGCGGGCCGCAAACTGGCGGAGCTGGCGGATTACGAAGTGATCCAGCTGAACGACACCCACCCAACCATCGCCATTCCGGAACTGCTGCGTGTGCTGATCGACGAGCATCAGCTGAGCTGGGACGACGCCTGGGCGATCACCAGCAAGACCTTCGCCTACACCAACCACACCCTGATGCCAGAGGCGCTGGAGTGCTGGGACGAGAAGCTGATTAAAACCCTGCTGCCTCGCCATATGCAGATCATCACCGAGATCAACAACCGCTTCAAAAAGCGGGTCGAGAAAACCTGGCCGGGCGATAAAGCGGTATGGGCGAAGCTGGCAGTGGTGTTCGACAAACAGGTGCGCATGGCTAACCTCTGCGTGGTGAGCGGTTTTGCGGTAAACGGCGTGGCTGCGCTGCACTCCGACCTGGTGGTGAAAGATCTGTTCCCGGAATATCACCAGCTGTGGCCGAACAAGTTCCACAACGTGACCAACGGCATCACCCCGCGTCGCTGGATCAAGCAGTGCAACCCGGCACTCTCCGCGCTGCTGGATTCTTCGCTGGATAAAGAGTGGGCCAACGATCTCGATCAGCTGATCAACCTGGAGAAATATGCCGACGATGCGGCATTCCGCGAGTCTTACCGCACCATCAAGCAGGACAACAAAGTGCGCCTGGCGGCGTACGTCAAAGCCCGTACCGGGATTGAGATCAACCCGAACGCGCTGTTTGATATTCAGATTAAACGTCTGCACGAGTACAAGCGTCAGCACCTGAACCTGCTGCACATTCTGGCGCTGTACAAAGAGATCCGCGAGAACCCGCAGGCCGATCGCGTGCCGCGCGTGTTCCTGTTTGGCGCGAAAGCGGCGCCGGGCTACTACCTGGCAAAAAACATCATCTTCGCTATCAATAAAGTGGCCGACGCGGTGAACAACGATCCGAAAGTGGGCGACAAGCTGAAAGTGGTCTTCCTGCCGGATTACTGCGTCTCGGCGGCCGAGCTGTTAATCCCGGCAGCGGACGTTTCTGAGCAGATTTCTACTGCCGGTAAAGAGGCCTCCGGCACCGGCAACATGAAGCTGGCCCTGAACGGCGCGCTGACGGTGGGTACTCTGGACGGGGCGAACGTTGAGATTGCCGAGCAGGTGGGCGACGAGAACATCTTTATCTTCGGCCATACTGTGGAAGAGGTGAAAGCCATTAAAGCCAAAGGTTACGACCCGGTGAAATGGCGTAAAAAAGACAAACTGCTGGATGCGGTACTGAAAGAGCTGGAGAGCGGCAAATACAGCGATGGCGACAAGCATGCGTTCGACCAGATGCTGCACAGCATCGGCAAAGAGGGCGGCGACCCGTACCTGCTGATGGCGGACTTTGCCGGCTACGTTGAGGCGCAGAAACAGGTCGATGTTCTGTACCGCGACCAGGAAGCCTGGACCCGGGCGTGCATTCTGAACACCGCGCGCTGTGGCATGTTCAGCTCTGACCGTTCAATCCGCGACTACCAGGCCCGCATCTGGCAGGCAAAACGCTAAGGAAGCGCGATGGAAAGTAAACGTCTCGATAATGCCGCACTGGCGGCGGGCATCAGCCCCAGCTACATCAATGCTCATGGTAAACCGCAGTCTATTGGTGCTGAAACCAAGAGGCGTTTGCTGGATGCCATGCATAAAGCCAAACCCGTCGCGAAAGCGGCGGTCACCCCCGTCCCGAACGTGATGGTCTACACCGCCGGGAAAAAGATGCCGCTGACGATCGAAGGCAGCGGCGACTTTAGCTGGCTGCTGACCACCGAAGAGGGACATCAGCACAAGGGCCACGCCACGGGCGGCAAAAACCTCAACCTTCCGGCAAAACTGCCGGAGGGCTACCACACGCTGACGCTCACCCAGGACGGCCAGCGCTGGCACTGCCGGGTGATTGTGGCGCCAAAACGCTGCTACGAGCCGCAGGCGCTGAAAGAGGGCAAAAAGCTGTGGGGCGCCTGTGTGCAGCTCTACACGCTGCGCTCGGAGGCTAACTGGGGGATCGGCGATTTTGGCGATCTGAAAAAGATGCTGGCGGATGTCGGCAAGCGCGGCGGGGCCTTTATCGGCCTTAACCCGATCCATGCGCTCTATCCGGCCAACCCAGAGAGCGCCAGCCCGTACAGCCCGTCGTCCCGTCGCTGGCTGAACGTGATTTATATCGACGTGAACGCCGTGGAGGATTTCCGCAACAGCGACGAGGCGCAGGCGTGGTGGAAGATGGAGACTACCCGGCAGACGCTGCAACGCGCCCGCGATGCCGAGTGGGTCGATTATGCCTCCGTCACCGCGCTGAAGATGGCCGCGCTGCGTATGGCGTGGAAAGGCTTTGCGCAGCGTGACGACGACCAGATGGCGGCCTTCCGGGCGTTTGTTGCCCGCGAAGGGGAGAGCCTCTACTGGCAGGCGGCGTTCGACGCGCTGCATGCGCATCAGGTGCAAGAGGATGAAATGCGCTGGGGCTGGCCGGTCTGGCCTGAGCAGTATCAGTCCGTCGAGTCCCCGGCGGTGAAAGCGTTTTGCGACGAACATGCCGATGAGGTCGATTTTTACCTCTGGCTGCAGTGGCTGGCCTACAGCCAGTTCGCAGCCTGCTGGCAGGAGAGCCAGGGTTACGACATGCCGATTGGTCTCTACCGTGACCTGGCGGTTGGCGTGGCTGAAGGCGGGGCGGAAACCTGGTGCGATCGCGAGCTCTACTGCCTGAAAGCCTCGGTCGGCGCACCACCGGATATTCTGGGCCCGCTCGGCCAGAACTGGGGTCTGCCGCCGATGGACCCGCACGTGATTGCGGCTCGCGCCTATGAGCCCTTTATCGAACTATTGCGCGCCAACATGCAGAACTGCGGTGCGTTGCGTATCGACCATGTGATGTCGGTGTTGCGTCTGTGGTGGATCCCCTACGGCGAAACCGCCGACCACGGCGCCTACGTTCACTATCCGGTGGACGATCTGCTCTCTATCCTTGCGCTGGAGAGTAAGCGCCATAACTGTATGGTGATCGGCGAAGATCTCGGTACCGTACCGGTAGAAATTGTCAGCAAGCTGCGTGACAGCGGCGTGTACTCCTACAAGGTGCTCTATTTTGAAAACGACCTTGAAAAGAACTTCCGCGCGCCGGAGGCGTATCCAGAACAATCAATGGCAGTCGCGACGACGCATGACCTTCCTACGCTTCGTGGCTGGTGGGACAGCGGCGACCTTACCCTGGGCAAGACGCTGGGTCTCTACCCTGACGAAGTGATGCTCCGCGGGCTCTATCAGGATCGTGAGCTGTCGAAGCAGGGGCTGCTGGATGCGTTGCATGAGCACGGCTGCCTGCCAAAACGCACCGGGCATAAGGCGTCGTTGATGTCGATGACCGCCACGCTCAACCGCGGTTTGCAGCGCTACATTGCCGACAGCAACAGTGCGCTGCTGGGATTGCAGCCGGAAGACTGGCTGGGTATGGCGGAGCCGGTTAACATCCCGGGCACCAGCTACCAGTACAAGAACTGGCGTCGCAAGCTCTCCACCTCCCTTGAGGCGATGTTTGCCGATGACGGCGTGAACAAGCTGATTAAGGATTTGGATAAGCGGCGAAAAGCGGCTGCGAAGAAGTGATAAAAAAACCCGCCGGATGGCGGGTTTTTTATTGCCCGGTGACGCGTAGCGATCCGGGCCTACGGAATGTGCATGTTCTGTTTATGTAGGCCGGGTAAGGCGCAGCCGCCACCCGGCACTATCACATCACACCACCATACCCAGCAGCAGACACCCAATCAGGCCGCAGACGGAGATGATGGTCTCCAGCATCGACCAGGACTTGATGGTCTCACCGATGGTCAGGTTGAAGTACTCCTTGAACAGCCAGAAGCCCGGATCGTTGACGTGAGAGAAGATCACGCTACCGGAACCCACCGCGATAACCATCAGCTCAGGGCTGACACCCGTCGTCGCAATCAGTGGCGCCACGATACCGCCCGCAGTGATAGCGGCCACGGTGGCAGAACCCAGCGCGATACGCAGAACCGCCGCGATAGACCAGGCCATCAGGATAGGAGAGATGTTGGTTTCATGCATCATGGAGGCGATGTACTTGTCCACGCCGCTATCCACCAGAACCTGTTTGAACGCACCGCCACCACCGATGATCAGCAGCATCATGGCGATGATTTTGATCGAGGAGCCCAGGGTGTCGTTAATCTGATCCATGGAGCGGCCACGGTTCAGACCAAAGGTGAAGAGCGCAATCAGAACCGCGATCAGCGTCGCCATTACCGGGTCGCCCAGAAACTCCGCCACGCCCAGAACCGGATGGCCTTTCGGCAGCACCATTTCACAGACGGCGCGCAGGGCCATCAGCACAACCGGTACCAGAGAGGTCCAGACGCTGACGGCAAAGCTTGGCATTTCGGCTTCAGTAAAGGTTTTGGCGTTATACAGCCCTTCCGGGATCGGCTTGTCGATACCTTTCAGGCCACGGGCAAATACCGGGCCTGCCAGGATTACGGTCGGGATCGCAAGGATGGTACCGAACAGCAGGGTTTTACCCATGTCCGCATGGAAGATGGTGGCGATAGCGGTCGGGCCCGGGTGCGGCGGCAGGAAGCCGTGTGTCACTGACAGTGCAGCAGCCATCGGCACACCGACATAGAGCAGCGGGATGCTGGCAGAAGCGGCGATGGTGAACACCAGCGGCAGCATCAGCACGAAGCCCACTTCGTAGAACAGCGCGAAACCAACGGTGAAGCCGGTTAAAACCACCGCCCACTGAATGTTGTTTTTGCCGAATTTAGCAATCAGCGTGGTTGCGATGCGCTGTGCGCCACCGCAGTCAGCCAGCATTTTACCGAGCATGGCGCCGAAGCCCATGATCAGCGCGAGGCTACCGAGCGTACCGCCCACGCCAGCTTTAATGGAGCTGATAACTTTTACCAGCGGCATACCCTGCATCAGGCCGACAGCAAGTGCCACCAGAACAAGGGCGATAAAACCGTTCATTTTGAAACGGATCATCAAGAGCAGTAACAGGATTACACCGATAGCGACAATGACTAATGGCATGATTATCTGGCCTTAAAAATTGTTATGGGTAACGTCATTATTTCAACGACATACTAATGTTGCCCCAACTGGGAACGGCTAACTGATGGCACACAGAGAGGCTGCCTTCTAAATCTTTAGTTTAGTCGGTCGGCGTAAAGCTGTTTTAGTGCCCGTGAGAATGATACGGGTAACATGTGCGGCTTGAGAATGACCCCCGCGGTCAAAATGTGAATTCTGAGACGCAGGTCATGTTATGAGGCAAGGGAAGAGGGGATGTGCGTTTGTAGGCCCGGTAAGCGTAGCGCCACCGGGCAAGCAAACGGGCAATCAGTAGTAAGAGTGTTCGCCGCGCTGGTGTTCGGTAAGATCGCGTACGCCTTTCAGCTCCGGGAACTCGTTCAGCAGCTGCTTCTCGATCCCCTCTTTCAGGGTTACGTCGACCATTGAACAGCCGTTACAGCCGCCGCCAAACTGCAGAATGGCGAAGCCTTCGTCGGTGATCTCCATCAGGGAAACACGACCGCCGTGGCCCGCCAGCTGCGGGTTGATCTGGGACTGCAGCAGATACTCCACGCGCTCCATCAGCGGAGCGTCATCGCCTACTTTACGCATTTTGGCGTTTGGCGCTTTCAGCGTTAACTGCGAGCCCAGCTGGTCGGTGACAAAATCGATTTCCGCATCTTCCAGATACGGGGCGCTCAGCTCATCGACATAGGCAGTGAGCTGCTCAAATTTCAGGGCGGTGTCAGTTGCTTCCACAGCATCCGGTGGGCAATAAGAGACGCCGCATTCTGCATTCGGGGTGCCAGGGTTGATCACGAAAACGCGGATCTGGGTCCCTTCTTCCTGATTTGCCAGCAGTTTGGCAAAGTGCGCTTGTGCAGCATCGGAAATACGGATCATAGAATTGGCCTAATAGTTGACTAAATTACCTGGGTATAATACGCCCAACCTGAGGGCGCTACAAGGTTCGACACAGACACCATACCTGAACCGACGCCGCGCCGCTTCGCAAAAGCAGGCGGGAGAGCTCCGCAACGGTAGCACCTGTTGTCACGACATCATCCACCAGAGCGATATGGCGCCCTGCCACCGGAAATTCAAGCGCAAAGGCGTGCCGCAGGTTGCGTTTACGCAGTCGCGCGCTGAGCCGATGCTGGGCCGGGGTCGCGCGGATGCGGCGAAGCGCGTCGGGAACATAGCGGCAGTTTAGCCAGCGGGCCAGCGGGCGACAGAGCAGGTCACTCTGGTTAAAACCGCGCCGCCAGTGCCGCCGGGACCAGAGCGGCACGCTGACCATCATATCGACACGCGGTAAACCGTGGCTGCGCCTGGCCCGCAACAGCGCCAACAGTAACAGCCTCGCCAGCGGCTGGGCCAGCTGGCTGCGGCGGGAAAATTTTAGCTGATGGACAAGCAGGCTCACCGGCGGCCTGTAACCGCACACCGCCACCAGTGCCTGCCACGGCGGCGGTTTACAGAGGCAGCGCCCACAGGGCAGGCGAGGGTGAATGGCCGGCAAGCCGCACCGGGGGCAACAGCTCCCCCGAGGGGCTATTCCCCTTTCACATACGGAACAGACTCCCCAATGGCCGAGGGTCAGCGGCATCCGGCATAGCCAGCACAAGCCGGGCACTGTTAGCATAGACAACCTCCTTGTGAAAAAAGAGAACAGTAATCGATGAACAACCTTTGGTGGCAGACCGTCGGGACAGGAAATTGTCATCTTGTGCTGCTGCACGGATGGGGGCTGAATGCCGAAGTATGGCGTTGCGTCAGTGAGGAACTGGCCTCGCATTTTACGCTGCACCTGGTGGATCTGCCGGGCTTTGGCCGCAGCCGGGATTTTGGCGCAATGACGCTTGAGGAGATGGCGGAGCAGGTGCTGGCTCAGGCTCCGGATCGGGCGATCTGGCTAGGCTGGAGCCTGGGCGGGCTGGTGGCGAGCCAGATTGCCCTGACGCACCCTGAGCGGGTGCATGCTCTGGTGACCGTCGCCTCTTCCCCCTGTTTTAGCGCACAGGAGGAGTGGCCGGGGATCAAACCTGAGGTGCTGGCCGGCTTCCAGCAGCAGCTGAGCAATGACTTCCAGCGCACGGTGGAGCGCTTCCTCGCCTTGCAAACCATGGGCACAGAAACGGCGCGCCAGGATGCCCGCACGCTGAAAACCACGGTGCTGTCATTGCCGATGCCGGAGGTGGCGGTGCTGAATGGCGGGCTGGAGATCCTGAAAACAGCCGATCTCCGCGCACCGCTGGCGACGCTTTCGCTGCCGCACCTGCGAATTTATGGCTATCTCGACGGACTGGTGCCGCGCAAAATCGTGCCGCTGCTGGATGAGCAATGGCCGCAGAGTGAAGCCCTGATCATCGCTAAAGCGGCGCATGCGCCCTTTATCTCTCACTCCGACGAATTTTGCGCGGCGTTGATCGCCTTAAGTCGTCGTTTAAACTGATTATTTTTCATTTCAGCTGGAAAAAGTGACGTACCGCAACAATACTCAATATATCGTTGCGGTTATCCCGCGTTCGATAATCAAAATTACAATCATCTTTGGGAGTCATGACTATGAAACTTGTCACAGGTATTGTTGCTTCTCTGGTTATTGGATCACTCTCTTTCGGTGTTATGGCGGCGGAAGAGATCCAGAAAGACAAAGTGAAAGAGATGAATTTGACGAAAGTTGGCCATATCTCTACGTCTGACACCACCGCGCCAATGGATGCGCGAAAAGAGCTTTCACAGAAAGCTGATGAGATGGGCGGTAAGTACTTTGTCGTCACCAGCGCCAACAAAGATTCGAAAGACATCCGCGCGACCGCAGAAGTCTACAAATAATTGCACAAAGCCGGGCAGAGTTGCCCGGCTTTATTCACACTTAACGCAGCGCCCACCACTCCCTGAGGCAGGCTTTTCCTTCGGGGCAGCTTTTACAGCTGCCGGTTAAGCAGCCGTCGGCATCTTCCTGAATCCGCTTCGCTTTGCCCATCGCCTCAAGACGTTGCAGCATGGCCTCGATCA
This sequence comes from Leclercia sp. M-A074-M, assembly GCF_965195605.1. Lineage (NCBI taxonomy): Bacteria > Pseudomonadati > Pseudomonadota > Gammaproteobacteria > Enterobacterales > Enterobacteriaceae > Leclercia > Leclercia sp. M-A074-M. The sequence continues at coordinate 69,580 of NZ_CBDAHM010000011.1, forward strand.
TCGCCTGCGGGGTATGCAGCATCTGGCTAAGCTGGGTGGCCTCCATTCTTCCCTGTAGTGCCAGTAAATCACGTACTTCAATTAACGATGCCATGCCGCCTCCTAATGACAGTCGCTTACCGGACTTTCACAGCAGGCCGCCGCGGTTCTGCCTTTCGCCAGCAGATTAACGTCCACACGGCTGCGGGCCCGGCGTAACAGCCCGATCACCACCACGTTAAACAGTACCACTGCCAGGATGCAGACCAGGCTGTACTGCGGATGCTGAGTAAAATTGACCGTCTGGTAGTAGACCGTCGCCAGCGAGTAAGCGATATTCAGCCCCCACAGCACCGAAAAGCCCATCCAGCCGCGGCTCGATTCGCGGGCGATGGCTCCCATGACCGAGATGCAGGGAATGTAGAGCAGAACGAAGATCAGGTAGCTGTAGGCCGCTGAGGCGCTGCCAAACTTCTCGCTCATCACGCCCATTGCGCCCGTCGCCATCTCGCCGTCGCCTTTGCTGGCTTCAATCGGGTTTGCAAGAACGCTCAGGCTGAAGGTCGCTTTCAGGCTCTGCCAGGTTTCATCCACGGCGCTGACCAGCTCGTCGCCGAGGTGGAAATCGGCCGGGTTAAACGCGGCTTCCTGAATATTCTCGGCGGTATAGAGGGTGTTAAGCGTACCCACCACCACCTCTTTCGCCATTGCGCCGGTGAACAGCCCGACGGTAGCCTGCCAGTTGTCTTCATGCACGCCAATGGGTTTGAACAGCGGGGTGATAACGCGGCTGACGGAGGCCAGGGCGGAGTCGTCAATGTTGTCTACCGCCTTGCCGTTCAGGGAGAAGCTGTTGAGCGCGCTGAGGAAGATGCTGACCACCACAATCACTTTACCCGCCCGCAGCACAAAGCCTTTAAGCCGCTGCCAGGTCTGGATCAGCAGGCTTTTCAGGTGTGGAACGTGGTAGACCGGCAGCTCCATCACAAACGGGGTCGCCTCACCACGCATGATGGTGTGCTTGAGCATCAGACCGGTAAGGATCGCCATCACGATCCCCAGCACGTAGAGCGAGAAGACCGCCAGGGCCCCCTCCTGGCCAAAGAAGGCGGCGGCAAACACCGCGAAGATCGCCAGCCGTGCGCCGCAGGACATAAACGGCGCCATCATGATGGTCATCAGGCGCTCGCGGGGCGCATCCAGCGTGCGCGCCCCCATCACCGACGGCACGTTGCAGCCGAAGCCGACAATCAGCGGCACGAACGATTTGCCCGGCAGGCCAAGGGCCTGCATCAGACGATCCATCACGAAGGCGGCGCGGGCCATGTAGCCGGAGTCCTCCAGGAAAGAGAGGAACAGATACATCATGCCGATCTGCGGCACCAGCGGCAGGACGGTGTTGATCCCGCCGCCCAGCCCCTGAGCGAGGAAGATAGTCAGCCATTCCGGCAGATGCAGCGTATAACCCAGCCACTGAATGCCGTGAATAAAGAGGGCGACGGAGCCGACGTCAAACAGCGGCTGCAGCGCGCCGCCAATGTTGATGGCCAGCAGGAACATCACGTACATCACCAGCAGAAAGACCGGCAGACCGAGGAAACGGTTGAGGATGACCGTGTCCATCGCCTGGGTAAAACGGCTCGGCTCGGCGGTAAGGGCATTGCTGACCACGTCGCAAATGGCAGCGATGCTTTGATAGCGGGCATCGGCAATGTGCAGGGCAGGGTCGTCCAGCTCGTCATTCAGTCGCGCAAGGGAGGCATCCAGCTGGTGGGCGGCATCACCGGCATAGGCACGACTGTAGATATCGCCTTCCAGCATTTGCAGGCCGAGCCAGTGGCGCTGTCTGAACGGCATGCTGTGCGCCATTGCCTTTGCGAGGATCCCGGCTTCACGCAGCAGGGGCTGGGCATAGTGCACCAGCTCCACCTCAGCATTGCGGCTGTGGCGGTCAATGGCAAGCTTCAGGGCGTCGATACCGCGGGCGCGGGTTGAGACCAGCGGCACCACCGGGCAACCGAGACGGGCGGAAAGCGCGTCGACATCGATGCGGATCTGCTGTTTTTCCGCAATATCGAGCATGTTCAGCGCCACCACGCAGGGGATACCCAGCTCCAGAAGCTGCAACGTGAGGTAGAGGTTTCGCTCAAGGTTTGAGGCGTCCACCACATTGATCAGCAGGTCGGCGTCGCCGCTCAAAATATAGTGGCAGGCGATCTGCTCATCGAGCGAGGTCTGGGAGGAGATGGTGGTTAACGAGTAGGTGCCGGGCAGATCGACGAGGGTGACCTGATTGTCGGTGGTCGTAAACTGGCCCTCTTTACGCTCGACCGTGACGCCCGCCCAGTTACCGACGCGCTGACGGGCGCCGGTAAGCTGGTTAAATAACGTTGTCTTGCCGGAATTGGGGTTGCCAATTAAGCCAATGGTTAATTTTTTCATTTTTTCAGACTCGCTACGAGAGCTGGCGTTTTATTGTGACAGAGCTTCAACTTCTATTAAGGCGAGATCTTTCTTACGCAGAACCAGATTCACACGTCGGGTTTCGATATGGACCGGATCGCCCAGCGGGGCCACACGTACAACGTGGAATGAGGAGCCGGGAAGCATCCCCAAAGAGAGCAGCTTCTGGCGATAGGCCGGGCTGATTTCGCGGGTGAAGCCGGTGATCTTCCACGCGCTGTCTGGAGTAAATTGCATAGTGCCTACTTAACGGAAGGTTAAATAATCAACAGACACAATGGTAATGAGAATGGTTTCTATCATCAATATTAAATATGTGACGGAATGTGCATGGCGCTATTAATTTGCAGCCTGGTTGACCTTGCTCAATATTTACGGCGCTGAAGGGAAGAGATAAAAAGATTTATTGTTAACGGAGTGATAATTATCGGTTTAAATATGGATGTGCAATAGGTTACATATTGATAAAGAAATGAGTGAGTACATTTTAATGTAATTCGTGCGTTGGGCGACAAAACCGTAGGCCCGGTAAGCGAAGCGCCACCGGGCATTACGTAAGCTAGCGTTTCTTACCCATCGCCGCCGCCAGCGCATCCATCATCGCGCTGTTGCCGGCGGGTTGTGCTTCACGCCCGCGCGGTTTCGCCGCCGGACGCTGCTGACGTGCCTCGCTGTTACCGCCGCCACGACGGGCGTTGGTCTCGCCAGGCTGCTCGTCCAGACGCATGGTGAGGGCGATACGCTTGCGCTGCAGATCCACCTCCAGCACTTTCACTTTTACGATGTCGCCAGCTTTCACCACGGTATGTGGATCTTCCACGAACTTGTCGGCCAGAGAGGAGATATGCACCAGGCCATCCTGATGCACGCCGATATCCACAAACGCGCCAAAGTTGGTGACGTTAGTGACCGCGCCTTCCAGCACCATACCCGGCAGCAGGTCGTTCATCGTCTCGACGCCTTCCGCAAACTGCGCGGTTTTGAACTCCGGACGCGGGTCGCGGCCAGGTTTTTCCAGCTCTTTGATGATGTCGGTCACGGTCGGCACACCGAATTTCTCGTCGGTGAAGTCAACGGCTTTCAGGTTACGCAGCTCGCTGCTGTTGCCCATCAGCGTCTTCAGCGCCTGCTGGGTAGCGGCCAGAATGCGCTCGACCACCGGGTAGGCTTCCGGGTGAACGGTGGAGGCGTCCAGCGGGTTATCGCCGTGGTTGATGCGCAGGAAGCCCGCGCACTGCTCAAACGCTTTCGGCCCGAGACGGCTTACCTTCAGCAGCTGCTGGCGGTTCTGGAACTGACCGTTCTCATCACGCCAGGCGACGATGTTCTGCGCCATCATGCGGGTTAAGCCCGCCACGCGGGTCAGCAGGGGAACGGAGGCGGTATTCAGGTCAACGCCCACGGCGTTCACGCAGTCTTCCACCACCGCGTCCAGCTTACGCGCCAGCTGGGTCTGGCTGACGTCATGCTGGTACTGGCCCACGCCGATGGATTTCGGGTCGATCTTCACCAGCTCCGCCAGCGGATCCTGCAGACGGCGGGCGATAGAGACCGCGCCGCGCAGGGAAACATCGAGATCCGGGAACTCCTGCGCAGCCAGTTCGGACGCCGAGTAGACCGAGGCCCCCGCTTCGCTGACAATCACCTTCTGGGCGGTCACTTTCGGGAACTGCTTTTGCAGATCGAGGAAGAAACGCTCGGTTTCGCGGGAGGCGGTGCCGTTACCGATCGCCACCAGCTCGACGTTGTGCTTTTCGCACAGCGCCGCAACCGCGACCGCAGCTTTTGCCGCCTGGCCGGTATGCGGATAAATGGTATCGGTGGCCACCAGCTTGCCGGTGCCATCCACCACGGCGACCTTCACGCCGGTACGCAGACCCGGATCGAGGCCCATGGTGGCGCGCAGGCCGGCAGGGGCAGCCATCAGCAGGTCGTGCAGGTTACGGGCAAAGACGTTGATCGCTTCGTCCTCGGCGCGCTCGCGCACGGTGCCCATCAGTTCGGTTTCGAGATGCATCAGCACCTTGATACGCCAGGTCCAGCTCACCACCCCTTTGCGCCAGCTGTCTGCCGGGGCGTTGTTCAGGCGCAGACCGAGATGATCGGTGATGATCAGCTCGCCGTGGCTCTCTTTCGGCGGCTCGTCGAACTGCGGGTCGGCGTTCAGGGAGAGCTGCAAAATGCCCTCGTTGCGACCGCGGAACATCGCCAGCGCACGGTGAGAGGGCACGGTTGAAATCGGTTCATGGTGATCGAAGTAGTCGCGGAACTTCGCCCCTTCTTCCTCTTTGCCGCTGACCACGGTGGAGACGATATGGGCATTCTTCCACAGATAATCACGCACTTTTGCCAGCAGGGCTGCATCTTCGGCGAAGCGCTCCATCAGGATGTAGCGAGCGCCATCAAGGGCGGCTTTGGTATCGGCCACGCCTTTATCGGCATCGATAAATTTCGCGGCTTCGGTTTCCGGGTCGTGTGCGGGTTCGTTCCACAGCAGATCGGCCAGCGGCTCCAGGCCGGCTTCGATGGCAATCTGCCCGCGGGTACGGCGCTTGGGTTTATAGGGAAGATAGAGGTCTTCCAGCTCGGTTTTGCTCAGGGTGCCATTAATGGCTTTTTCCAGATCGCTGGTCAGCTTGCCCTGTTCGCCGATGGATTTCAGAATCGCCTGGCGCCTCTCTTCCAGCTCACGGAGATAGCCAAGGCGGGTCTCCAGGTTACGCAGCTGCGTATCATCCAGACCGCCGGTGACTTCCTTACGATAACGTGCAATAAACGGCACGGTGTTCCCTTCATCAAGCAGGCGAACGGCAGCTTCTACCTGTTCAGCCCTTGCCTGAAGTTCACCCGCAATAATGCGGCAGAGCGAATCTTTCATCATGGCTATTTCATCTTGTGGGTCAAAAAATCAGGGGATAGTTATACGGACTGGCACAGCAAAATGCCAGTCGCGGAGGGCGCTCCAGGACTATTTTACGTACTCGATTTCATTTACATACCAGCTGGCTTCTCCCGCCGGGGTCTGGACGATAGCCAGATCGCCCACCTCTTTTTTCAGCAGCGCGCGGGCCATTGGCGAATCGATAGAAATGTAATCCTTACGACCAAAAATTTCATCGTAACCGACGATACGAAAGCGCTTGAGATCGCCATCGTCGTTTTCAATTTCGACCCATGCGCCGAAGAAGACTTTGCCCTCCTGCTGCGGGGAATAGTCGACGATTTTCAGGTTCTCGAGGCATTTGGTCAGATAACGCACCCGGCGGTCGATTTCGCGCAGCCGCTTTTTGTTGTACTGGTAGTCGGCATTCTCACTGCGATCGCCGAGACTTGCTGCCCAGGTCACTTTTTTCGTCACTTCCGGGCGCTCTTCCCGCCACAGGGTGTCCAGCTCTTTCTTCAGGTTTTCATACCCTTCGCGGGTGATCAGGGGCGTTTTCATTCTTTTGCCTTACGACGAGGTTGCTTACCTTGCGCACATTACGTATCACTTATCTTAACAGACAGGATTAATAATGAGTTATGTGATGGAATGTATATATAAGCTGCTGTTAAATATGCTTTGTAACAATTTCGACTAGAATTTATACCAGAATTAGCTGGTCGTAGACGCGCACTTTTTTAGAATACGCATCTGCAAGATTATCCGAACCTTTGGGAGTACTGACAATGCAAGAGAATTATAAGATTCTGGTGGTGGATGACGACATGCGCCTGCGTGCGCTCCTTGAGCGTTATCTGACCGAGCAGGGCTTCCAGGTTCGTAGCGTGGCTAACGCCGAACAGATGGATCGCCTGCTGACCCGCGAATCCTTCCACCTGATGGTGCTGGATCTGATGCTGCCGGGCGAAGATGGCCTCTCTATCTGCCGTCGTCTGCGCAGCCAAAGCAACCCAATGCCGATCATTATGGTGACGGCGAAAGGGGAAGAGGTTGACCGTATCGTGGGGCTGGAAATTGGCGCCGACGACTACATTCCAAAACCGTTTAACCCGCGTGAGCTGCTGGCGCGTATCCGTGCCGTACTGCGCCGTCAGGCGAACGAACTGCCTGGCGCACCGTCGCAGGAAGAGGCGGTAATAGCCTTCGGTAAGTTCAAGCTGAATCTCGGCACCCGCGAGATGTTCCGCGAAGATGAGCCGATGCCGCTCACCAGCGGTGAGTTCGCGGTGCTGAAAGCGCTGGTCAGCCACCCGCGCGAGCCGCTGTCGCGCGATAAGCTGATGAATCTGGCCCGTGGCCGTGAGTACTCCGCGATGGAGCGTTCCATCGACGTACAGATCTCCCGCCTGCGCCGCATGGTGGAAGAGGATCCGGCGCATCCGCGCTATATCCAGACCGTCTGGGGTCTGGGCTACGTGTTTGTCCCGGACGGCTCTAAAGCATGAGGCGAATGCGTTTTTCGCCGCGAAGCTCGTTTGCCCGCACCCTGTTACTGATCGTCACCCTGCTGTTTGTCAGCCTGGTGACGACCTATCTGGTGGTGCTGAACTTTGCGATCCTACCGAGCCTTCAGCAGTTTAATAAGGTCCTGGCCTACGAAGTGCGTATGCTGATGACCGATAAACTGCAGCTGGAAGATGGCACGCAGCTGGTGGTTCCCCCTGCGTTTCGCCGTGAAATCTACCGTGAGCTGGGGATATCGCTCTACTCTAACGAAGCGGCGGAAGACGCAGGTCTGCGCTGGGCGCAACATTATGAATTTTTAAGCCAGCAGATGGCGCAGCAGCTGGGCGGCCCAACGGAAGTACGCGTTGAGGTCAACAAAAGCTCGCCGGTGGTCTGGCTAAAAACCTGGCTCTCACCCAACATCTGGGTACGCGTGCCCCTCACCGAAATCCATCAGGGCGACTTCTCGCCGCTGTTCCGCTACACCCTGGCGATCATGCTGCTGGCGATAGGCGGCGCGTGGCTGTTTATCCGCATCCAGAACCGACCTCTGGTCGACCTGGAGCATGCGGCGCTCCAGGTCGGTAAAGGGATTATTCCTCCTCCGCTGCGCGAATATGGTGCGTCGGAAGTGCGTTCCGTTACCCGCGCGTTCAACCATATGGCGGCGGGGGTGAAACAACTGGCCGATGACCGTACCCTGCTGATGGCTGGCGTCAGCCATGACCTGCGCACCCCGTTAACGCGTATCCGTCTGGCGACCGAAATGATGGGCGAGGAAGATGGCTACCTGGCGGAGTCCATCAACAAGGACATCGAAGAGTGCAACGCCATTATCGAGCAGTTCATCGACTACCTGCGCACCGGGCAGGAGATGCCGATGGAGATGGCGGATCTGAACGCGGTGCTGGGTGAAGTGGTGGCGGCCGAAAGCGGCTACGAGCGTGAGATCGAAACCGATCTGCAGCCGGGCGATATCACCGTGCGGATGCACCCGCTCTCCATTAAGCGCGCCGTGGCGAATATGGTGGTCAATGCCGCCCGGTACGGCAACGGCTGGATCAAGGTCAGCAGCGGCTCCGAGCTGAGCCGCGCCTGGTTCCAGGTGGAAGATGACGGCCCGGGGATCAAACCGGAGCAGCGTAAACACCTGTTCCAGCCGTTTGTGCGCGGCGACAGCGCGCGCAGCACCAGCGGCACCGGTTTAGGTCTGGCGATTGTGCAGCGTATTGTGGATAACCATAACGGTCTGCTGGAGATTGGCACCAGCGAACGGGGTGGGTTGAGTATCCGCGCCTGGCTGCCGGTTCCATTTCCGCGCGGGGCAGGCGAAAGAGAGTTAACAGCAAAACGGTAACCCGCAGGTTACCGTTTTTATGGGCATGCCGGGTAAGCGCAGCGCTACCCGGCACAATTTTTACAGCTTCGGACCCGCACTCACCAACGCCGCACCCGCTGGCGTATCGGTGTACTTCTCAAAGTTTTGCACAAACAGCTTCGCAAGCGTGGTGGCTTTTTCCTGCCACTGCTCCGGCGACGCGTAGGTGTTGCGTGGGTCGAGGATATGGCTGTCCACGCCCGGCAGTTCGGTCGGGATTGCCAGATCGAACATCGGCAGGGTGAAGGTTTCCGCATCATCCAGCGAACCATTCAGAATGGCGTCGATAATGGCGCGGGTATCTTTGATGGAGATACGTTTGCCAGTGCCGTTCCAGCCGGTGTTGACCAGATACGCCTGGGCACCCGAGGCCTGCATGCGTTTCACCAGCACTTCGGCGTACTGCGTCGGGTGCAGCGACAGGAAGGCTGCGCCAAAGCAGGCGGAGAAGGTAGGCGTCGGCTCAGTCACACCCCGTTCGGTACCGGCCAGCTTGGCGGTAAACCCGGAGAGGAAGTGATACTGCGTCTGGCTGGCGGTAAGGCGTGAAACCGGCGGCAGCACACCAAACGCGTCGGCGGTGAGAAAGATCACCTTGGTCGCGTGGCCCGCTTTTGAAACAGGCTTAACGATATTGTCGATGTGGTAGATAGGGTAGCTGACGCGGGTGTTTTCCGTTTTTGACGCATCGTCAAAATCGACCGTGCCGTCAGCACGTACCGTCACGTTCTCCAGCAGCGCATCACGGCGGATCGCCTGGAAGATATCCGGCTCCGCTTCAGCCGACAGACGAATGGTCTTGGCGTAACAGCCGCCTTCGAAGTTAAACACGCCGTCGTCATCCCAGCCGTGCTCGTCATCGCCAATCAGGCGGCGTTTCGGATCGGTGGAGAGAGTAGTTTTACCGGTGCCGGAGAGGCCAAAGAAGACCGCCACGTCGCCTTTCTCGCCCACGTTCGCCGAGCAGTGCATGGAGGCAATACCTTTTAACGGCAGCAGGTAGTTCATCACCGAGAACATCCCTTTCTTCATTTCGCCGCCGTACCAGGTGCCGCCGATAAGCTGGATACGCTCCGTCAGGTTAAAGGCGACAAAGTTTTCCGAGTTCAGCCCCTGCTCTTTCCACTGCGGGTTGGTGCATTTCGCACCGTTCATCACCACAAAGTCAGGCTCGAAGCTCTGTAACTCTTCCTCGGTCGGGCGAATGAACATGTTCTTCACGAAATGGGCCTGCCAGGCGACCTCAGTGATAAAACGAACGGAAAGGCGGGTATCGGCGTTGGCACCGCAGTAAGCGTCGATAATGAACAGACGTTTACCGGAAAGTTGTTGGGTGACGAGGGATTTCAGATGCTGCCAGATTTCAGGGGAGATCGCTTTGTTGTCGTTCTTCCCTTTGCCCTTATCCGCCCACCAAAAGGTGTCGCGGGTGGTGTCGTCACGAACAATGTACTTATCTTTCGGCGAACGGCCGGTAAAAATACCGGTGTCGACAGCGATAGCGCCGGTCGTCGTCAATATACCGCGCTCGTATCCTTCGAGTGCTGGATTGAGCTCTTCCTGATAAAGCGTATCGTAATCAGGGTTATAGACGATATCGCGAGCGTCGTTGATACCATAAGCCTTGAGATCTTGCGGGGTTAAACCATTAACACGCATATCACTGCTCCTTAGCCAATTTATACTGCCTGAAATTGTAGGGGTTTTCTTCGAATGTTAACCGCGACCGGGCTCATAGATTTGCGTATCTGGACAAAAACCCTTTATGACGGAAAACGCTGTGACTCCTGTCACTTTGCGGTGCAGATTATGGCAGGAATCACTTTTCGGTTGGGGAAAATGTTCCGAAAAGGTTAATGAGCGATAAATTAAACTGCGAGAATGTGAATGTAAGCGCATACATGAAAGAAAATTACGAAAGTCTTACATCACTGATAACGATTCAGCAGATTGGGGTAAATAGTGAATGAAATTAATGAGTAGGGGAGGGGGAAAGGTTAACTGCCCCCTCAAGAGGGCAGTTAACGGCAGGACTTAGTGCAGCTGCGGATCGGCCGGGGAGGCGTTGTTGCGGATCTCGGCAATGTCCATTGCGTTAAAGACGTAGTGAGAGCCGCAGTAATCGCAGTTCATGTCGATTTCGCCATCTTCTGCCAGGATGCTGTCAATCTCTTCATCCGGCAATGTTTTCAGCGCACCCGCGCAGCGTTCACGGGAACAGGTGCACTTGAACTCGACATCCTGCGGATCGTAGAGCGTCACCTCTTCTTCGTGATACAGACGCCACAGTACTTCGTTCGCCGGTAAGGTGAACAGCTCTTCGGCTTTGATGGTTTCAGTCAGGGTGGCCAGGTGATCGAAATCATCTGCCTGCGCGTTCTGGGCTGGCAGTACCTGGAGCAGCATCCCGCCGGCACACGGCTGGCCGTCGACTTCGCCGGTACGGATAAACAGGCGCGTCGGCAGCTGTTCGGAGCGCAGGAAGTAGTCTTCCAGGCAGGCTGCCAGCGTATCGCCTTCCAGACCGACGACCCCCTGATAGCGCTCGCCCTCTTCCGGGGAGATGGTGATCACCAGGTAGCCATTGCCCACCAGCGTTTTCAGGTCTGCGTTTTCAGGGATATCGCCCTGTACGCGCGCCACGCCGCGCATCTGCTGCTGGTTGTTGCCGTTGATCACCGCCAGGCTCATCGGGCCATCACCCTGCAGCTGCACGGTGATATCACCGGCAAATTTCAGGGTCGCAGTCAGCAGGCTGGTCGCGACCAGCAGCTCGCCCAGCACGGTTTTCACCGGCAGCGGGTAGTTGTGGTTTTCCAGGATCTGTTTCCAGGTTTCGGATACGGTAACCAGCTCGCCGCGAACGGCAAATTGTTCAAACAGATAGCGGTGTAATTGGTCGTGTTGGGCCATAGTCATCTCTCGTTCAGCAAGAATCACTCATTCTCGCCATTTTTAAATTTAATCAGATCGCGACGTTCTTTCTTGTCAGGGCGTCTGTCGGGATGCGGCATGGTCAGGGCATTCAGCTTTCGCGCCTGCGCCATCTTTTCGCGCTTCTCCACGCTTTCTGCCGTCTCTTCGTACAGGGTGCTGGCTTCCACTGCCGGGCGACGTTGTTCGGTCACGTTCTTCACGATCACCGTCCGCTCGTCGTTGCCCTGACGCAGGGTCAGGGTGGCGTTCAGCTCCACGAGCTTGCTCGGCTTGCTGCGTTGCCCGTTGTAATGCACCTTGCCGCCTTCAATCATTTCGCGGGCGAGGGCGCGCGTTTTGTAAAAGCGGGCAGCCCATAACCATTTATCCAGTCTTACCCCTTCAGAGGGTTTCTCTTTCATGGCGTCTCCTTCACGGTGAGTGAGGGGATCATCCGGCGATAGTCGTTCATCCCCGGATGTCGCAGATAGCTTTTTTCAGCCAGGCCAGAATCAGGATTGGTCACGCCAAGGCAATAACGAATGCCAAATTTTGCCGCCGCATCCAGAATGGGTTCGCTGTCATCAATGAACAACGTTCTTTCTGGCTGCAGGCCGGTCTCTTCTGCCACCGCCTGCCACAATCGCTGATCCTCTTTCGGATAACCAAATGTGTGGGTGGAAAGTAATAAATCAAGGTGTGAACCCAGCCCGGTATGTTCCAGCTTCACCGCCAGATTATGCGGGTGCGCGTTGGTCAGCAAAATGCGCCGCTTGCCGCTGGCTTTGAGTGCCTCCAGAAAGGGGACGGTATCTTCACGCAAAACGGCGCGCGGGCCCTGAGCAGTGGTCATGGCACAAATATCCAGACCAAGGCGTTCGCTCCAGTAGTCCAGACAGTACCAGTTTAGCGTATGTTGTACGGCGGTATATTGCTGGCGTATGAATTCCTGCGCCTCCAGCGGGGTGATCCCTTGCTGCTCGCCGTAGGTTTCCGGCACCAGTTTTTGCCAGAAGTAGTTATCAAACGCGAGGTCCAGCAGCGTGCCGTCCATATCCAGCAGAACGGTATCAACGTCCTGCCAGGCGATATCAAGATGCATAGGGAATACTCCAACTCCAGCCAGAAGAATCGTGCGCGACAGGGTAGCATATCTGCTCGCGCACAGAGGTTATCCGATCAGGCTCTCAGGGGTAGGAACAAGCTTCGGATTGAGGCAATTTTCGTAGTACTGCTGGATCTCCGCCAGGCGGGTGCGCGAGCGCTGGTAGCGGCGTAACGCCATCACGCCGTTCCAGATAATGCAGACCACCATCGCCAGCATCAGCAGCGAAGTGGCAATGTAGCGCCATAAAACGGCGCTATCCGGTATCCGGTGCAGCTCGATATGACGGGTGCCATTGGCATCGGTAAAGATGCCGGTGACAATCCCTTCGGCGCTGAACGGCGTACGCATCAGCATCTGCGCCAGTCGTTGAAACTCTTCCCACTGCTCCTGCGCAGGGTAGTCATACAGCGCTACCGGCGGGTAGGGCTGATCGACCAGATCGCTGCCTTCATCGCTGACAATCACAAAGCCGCCGGGTGCCGGGCTGTTAAGCGCCTGCGCGGCACGTGAAGTTTCGCGCATAACGAATGGCGCGGTAGAGGTGGCGACCAGGTTTTCCAGCGACTCGGCGCTCACCGGACGCAGCAGGACGTTAACACCATCAAGACGGCCATTCGTGGCACGTTTCACCAGCGCTTCCCAGTCTTTGCTGTTGCCGAGGTTCACCAGCGCGTTCTTCAGCCGGATGCACTCATCCGCCTCTGCGCACAGATCCTGGGTCTTCAGTACGATATCGCCAAAATCATCCAGCAGGATCATGCCCGATTTCTGAATGGCGGAGCGCAACGCCGGGCTGACTCGCGTTATATCTTCCGGTTTTGGATGGAGCGGTCGGCTCAGGGCCTGGGTCAGCGCCGTGGCTTTGTTAACCGTGTCCGATTCCGGCAGCGGCAGCGGGGCCGCGTCATTCCAGATCAGCTGCGAGCAGTCAAAAGGCGCAAAAGGCGAACTCTGGCGGGCGTTCCAGTTGCCCGGCGCGTGGATATTACACATTCCCGTTCCCTTCAGATTCAGCGTATCGCCGACACGCACGCCGGCGTTTTCAAGCTGCTCGACGCTGGTGGCCTCGATGGTCTGGGCGCCTTTGATCCACGACAGGGTAAATTTAATCGGCATATCCAGCGGCACGAGGAAAATCAGCATCGCCAGCACCAGCGCTGCGCCACAGGCAATCACCGTGCTGCGCAACCAGTGCTGCAGCGGGAAGTTTTTCACTTCGTCATGCAGGGATAAGTAACGTCCCTGGCGCACCACATGCCTGTCCAGATAGATATCAACGTCGGTCTTTTGCCCTAAATCCTGGGCCAGCCACGGCTGCCAGTGGCGCGGGTAGATCAGGTCAATAATGCCCATCGAGATGTTGTTGACGTGATCCTGATCGTTTTCGCCAAACAGACCCCAGCGCTTTGGCGTTCCGCGCAGGCAGTGGATCTCACGCAGCGCGTTTTTCGCTGGCGGGGCAAATAATCCCCATAAGCCCGCCGCCAGCAGCAGCACGCCGCCACCGGCAAGCCACGGAGCAAACACATCCGGGCTCAGCAGGCAGAAGAAGAACAGCAGGAAGGCGGCGACAATCAGCAGCGCTTCACGAATGCCATCCGGGCGGCTGAGGGCATACTCTTCGTGGGTCTCCTGACGAATGTTCAGCAGCTCGATCTGCTCTGTCTCTTCGCCACGAATCGACGCCTGGGTTGAGCTGACATGTTCCAGCGCCAGATGCGGCGCTTCCTGGACATACTCGGCGATGGAGTGGCCGTTCAGGACAATCACCAGCGGGATAGTGTCGGTGTGGATCAGCTCAACGCTGTTTTCATCATTGATGTACTGCTCCCAGAACGGCGGCAGGTGCACTTCGATGGAGTCGAGGTAGTAGCGCCATTTATTGGGATCGTCTGTAGTAATGCCATAGCGGGTAATGGAGCGCGTCAGGCAGAGCACGGTATTGCTCTCAGCGTTCAGGCTTAACGAGACCGGGGCCGCGCTGGCACCTGTCGCAGGCATCTGCTGAATGCGGTTAAACGACTCGAGATATTGCTCAATCGCGCTGCGCTCTTCGGCGGCGAGTTTACGTGTGCTCGCCCCGGTAAAGGCGTTGAGATAAGGCAGGCGATATCGACGCTGCGAACGACGTCTGAACAACCACCCTGCAATCAATGCGCAGGCCAGCATAGCAGCGATAATTATTAAAATGGTGCTCATGCTTTCCCCATCTTACTTTTCTTACAGGTGTAGTCAGTAGCACCTTATAACAGTGAATGCGTGTCTGTGGTTGGCTATCGGCATGTAAGGCGTTGAACTTGAGCAATTTGAAGCGCATCCCAGTGTTCGCTGATGATAGCAAAGGCAACCGTGGCGGAATATCAGCAAATTCCTGGAATAATTTCAACCTATTGACTTTTGTGTTGAAATGCGTAATGAATCTGATTAGGTTGCACAAATGTAAATAAAGCGCGAATGACATTGCCGAAACCGTGCGGCGTATCGCACAATGAGGCCAGTTCACCCAGCAAAGACCCGTCAAAATGAGCAAACCCTTACAAAAGCCCACTATCCTGAATGTGGAGACCGTCGCCAAATCGCGGCTGTTTAACGTTGAGAGCGTGGACCTGGAGTTCAGTAACGGCGTGCGCCGCGTCTACGAGCGTATGCGTCCCTCCACGCGCGAAGCCGTCATGATTGTGCCTATTGTCGACGAGCATCTGATCCTGATCCGCGAATACGCGGTGGGAACGGAATCTTATGAGCTGGGCTTCTCCAAAGGACTTATCGATCCCGGCGAGTCGGTTTATGAAGCTGCGAACCGTGAACTGAAAGAAGAGGTAGGTTTTGGCGCAAAGGAGCTTACCTTCCTGAAAAAACTCAGCATGGCGCCCTCCTATTTCTCCAGCAAGATGAATATCGTGCTGGCGGAAGATCTCTATCCTGAATCGCTGGAAGGCGATGAACCTGAACCGCTGCCGCAGGTACGCTGGCCGCTGGCGCATCTGATGGATCTGCTTGAAGAGCCCGATTTTAACGAAGCCCGAAACGTGAGCGCACTGTTTCTGGTGCGGGAGTGGCTGAAAGGGCAGGGAAGGCTGTAGCGGAAAGTCCCCCTCCACAGGGAAGGGGGAGATAGATCAGAAGAGTTCTTGCGTTTCGCCGTTATCTATCAACGTTGTACCCACCTCATGCACCACCTGATGCGTTGGCTGCGTACCTTCGATGAAATACTCCTCACGACTGTTACCCCCGTTAGCCAGCTGACCGCTGCTGCGATCGATATTGACCGTTACGATGCCCGGCGGTGGCGTGAGCGGCTCTTCCGGTACGCCATCAAGAACGATCTTCATAAAGGCATCCCACGCGGGCTGCGCGCTTTTGGCTCCGCCCTCGTAACCGGAGATCTGATCTTTAATCGCCCCGGAAGCCGTGGTACGACCTAAATCGCGACGGTGATCGTCAAAGCCGATCCACACCGAAGTGACCGCGCCCGGGCCATAACCTGAGAACCAGGCATCTTTGGAGCTGTTGGTGGTGCCGGTTTTGCCGCCGATATCCTTGCGCTGCAAATCACGACCGGCACGCCAGCCTGTACCCTGCCAGCCCGGTTCACCAAAGATGTTGCTGTTCAGCGCGCTCTTGATCAGGAACGCCAGCGGAGTGTTAATCACGTGCGGGGCGTACTCCTGAGCACCGGTCTGGGCGACCAGCGCCTGGTTCGCCTGCTGGAGCTGCGGCATCGGCACCGCCGCATTTTGCCGCTCCTGTGAAATCGCCACATCCTCCATGTCCTGGTTGTTCAGTGCGTCTGACTTAGGCGTATCGCCATAGATGACGGGAATGTCACACTCGGCGCAGGCGATCTTCGGCTTGGCCTCGAACAGCACGCCGCCCTGGTCGTTCTCGATTTTGCTGATGAAGAACGGATCGACCAGGAAGCCGCCGTTGGCCATCACCGCATAACCGCGGGCGACCTGTAGCGGGGTAAACGACGCGGAGCCCAGCGCCAGCGACTCGGTATGCACAATATTCTGCGCCGGGAAGCCGAAGCGCTGCAGGTACTCCGCCGCATAATCGACGCCCATGGCACGCATGGCGCGCACCATCACTACGTTTTTCGACTGCCCCAGTCCCTGACGCAGGCGAATCGGACCCGCGTACTCTGCCGGTGAGTTTTTTGGCCGCCAGTCGGAACCGGCCCCGGCATCCCAGCGGGAGATCGGCACGTCATTGAGAATACTGGCGAGGGTTAGACCCTTGTCCATTGCCGCGGTGTAGAGGAACGGCTTGATATTGGAACCGACCTGACGCAGCGCCTGAGTGGCACGGTTAAACTTGCTCTGATTGAAGTCGAAGCCGCCCACCAGCGCCAGGACCGCGCCGTTATGCGGGTCGATAGAGACCAGCGCCGAGTTAACGTCCGGGATCTGTCCCAGCCACCAGGCGTCATTAACCTGGCGGACCCAGATTTGCTGGCCCACCTGTACTACGTCGGTCACTTTGCGTGGCGTCGCGCCCTGCTGTGTATCAGAGCGATACGGACGTGCCCAGCGTACCCCTTCCATCCGCAGCGACACGGAGGTGCCGTCGGCGAGCATCGCCGTGGCTTCCTGCGGATTGGCCTGGGTCACCACCGCCGCCACGAAGGGCCCATAGCCCGGCAGCGGCTTCAGGGTGTCGGTAATTTTTTTACTGCTCCAGGCGGATTCACCCACCTTCCACAGCACGTTTGACGGGCCGCGGTAGCCGTGGCGCATATCGTAATCAATGACGTTGTTACGCACCGCCTGCTGCGCGCCCTGCTGGATGTTGCGGCTGATGGTGGTGTAGACGCGGTAGCCATCCTCGTAGGCTTGTTCGCCGTAGCGGGAGACCATCTCCTGACGAACCATTTCACTCAGATAGGGAGCGGAGAAGGCAATTTCCGGCGCGTGATAGTTGGCATCAATCACCTCACTGCGCGCCTGATCGTACTGCGTCTGGCTGATATAGCCCTCGCTCAGCATACGCGACAGCACCACATTGCGACGTGCTGTCGCGCGATCCAGCGAGTAGAGCGGGTTGAAGGTAGAAGGCGCCTTCGGCAAACCGGCGATGGTCGCCATTTCACTCAGGGTCAGCTGTTCGATGGATTTACCGAAATAGACCTGCGCCGCCGCGCCCACGCCATAGGCACGGTAGCCGAGATAGATCTTGTTGAGGTAAAGCTCAAGGATCTCATCTTTATTCAGCAGCTGCTCAATGCGGATCGCCAGGAAGACTTCCTTAATCTTACGCATCAGCGTTTTTTCAGGGCTCAGGAAGAAGTTACGCGCCAGCTGCTGGGTGATGGTACTCGCCCCCTGCGAAGCATGGCCGGAGAAGAGCGCCACGCTTGCGGCACGGAAAATCCCCACCGGGTCGACGCCGTGGTGCTCATAAAAGCGGCTATCTTCTGTGGCAATAAAGGCTTTCACCATTTCTGGCGGAATTTGATTCAGCGTCAGCGGGATACGCCGCTTTTCGCCGTACTGGGCAATCAGCTCGCCATCGGCGCTATAAACCTGCATCGGGATCTGAAGGCGTACGTCACGAAGCGTAGCGACATCAGGCAGTTGCGGCTCAATATATTTGTACAAACCAAAAATCGAGCCTGCTCCAAGCAGAATGCAACAGACTGCAAGGATCAATAAATACTTTACGAACTTCACTGGAGATTTCCCATTTAGTTTGAACTGGGCAGTTTCTAAACAATCGCGCGGTAGTATAAAGGCAAGCCTGTAGCATTGATATAGCCGTTATCCCCCCGGACGATAAGGAGATCGTGAAACATGGTATTTAAAACATGGCGAACAGGCGTTCATATTCAACAGGATAAGGTGCTGGCCGTCGCGCTGGTACGCAGAAAGTCGGGCTGGGGGCTGCGCCGCTGGTGGCAGCTCCCCCTCGCGGAGGGTGTTATCCGCGACGGGCAAATTCTTCAGCCCGAACAACTGGCTGCAGCGCTGCGCGAGTGGCGACAGTGGCTGCCTTACCAGCATCAGGTACTTCTCGCCTTTCCGGCCGCCCGCACCCTGCAACGCACCTTTCCGCGCCCGGCGATAACCCTGCGCGACAGCGAAGAGACGGCCTGGATTGGCGCGGCCTTGAGCCGCGAGCTGGAGATGGCACCCGATGCCCTGCGTTTTGATTATGCGGAAGATACGTTCAGCCAGGGGTATCAGGTTACCGCGGCACAAAATAAAGAGATCGCCACGCTGCTGGAGCTGGCCCGGGTGTTGCGTCTGCGGCTGACCGCGATCACACCCGATGCCGGGGCGCTGGCCCATTTTCTGCCTTTTGTAGACGCGCCTGCCCAGTGCGTTGCCTGGCGCGATCGGGATCAATGGCTATGGGCGATGCGTCACCAGTGGGGCAGGCGTGGGCTGGCGGAGGCGCCCGATGTTGAAAGCCTTGCAGCCCTGCTGGCGCTAAGGGTTGAGGAGATCGCCTGCTGCGATATGCGCAGTTTCGACCCCTGGAACGTGTTGTCCCACCGGCAACCGCCGCTGCCTGAAAATGGCGCGGATTTTAGCGTCGCACTGGCGTTAGCGCTGGCGACGGGAGGCTATGCGCGATGAGCGCGGCCAATCTGCTGCCGTGGCGTCAGCAACAAAAACGCCACTGCCTGCGCTTCTGGGGCTTGCTGTTCACCGGCTCGCTGCTGGTAACGCTGGGGCTCTGGACCGCCCGGCGGGCCGACGCCCCGCTGCAAGCGCAGGTTTTCGCGCAGCGACAGGCCAGCGATGTGGCGCTGAGGCAGGCGCTGGCGCAGCGGCAAACGCAGTGGACGGCGCGTATTGTTCAGCGCCAGCAACAGCAGCGCTGGGCGCAAAAAAAAGCGCAGACGGAGGCATGGCAGACGATCCTCATCGCCCTGGCCCGCGCCCTGCCGGAGCAGGCATGGCTGGCGCAGCTCCGTTTCCAGCACTCTACCCTCTCCCTGAGTGGCTACGCCGCCACGTTACCGGCGCTTGCGGCGCTGGAGAGAGCGCTACGCCAGCTGCCGGGGTTTACCCCCGCCGCGCCCGGCGAGATGCGCCAGGACGCGCAGGGGCGCTGGCAATTTAGCTGGGCGCTGACCCGCAAGGAGCAGGCTGATGCGGATCCCTCCTGACATCTGGTACGCGTTGTCCCCGCGCTGGCGCTGGCTGTGCTGGGGCCTCAGCTCAGGGTTGATGCTGCTCTGCGTGATCGGGGGGCAGCTAGGCATGCAGCAGCAACAGCTTGCCACGCATCAGGCTCAGCACGCGCGTGACGCGGCGATCAACGGCCGCTTATGGACCGCGGTGCGTAAGCTCTCGCCCGTTGAGGAGGCGCCATCGTCCGTGGCGTCACGGCCCTTTTCGCCGCTGGAGTTCGATACCGGTGAGCTACGCATGGTGCGCTGGCAACCCGTCAGTGCTGGAGGCGAACTGGTGGTCGAGGCGGTCTGGGGGCAGATCCCCGGGCTGTTTGCCACTCTCGCCCAACGCGACGTGGCGGTGGCGCGTTTCACGCTCCAGCCAGAACAGCAAAAGCTGCGCCTCACCCTGCACCTGGAGCGCCAGAATGCGGGTTAGCGGTGGCGTACTGCTTCTGCTGCCGCTTCTTCTCGGCATGCGCGATCCGTTTCAGGCTCCGGTGTCACGCTGCCCCGATGCAGCCCTGAGCCAGTGGCATTATGCCGGGCTGGTATCCGGCGCGGTGCCGGTGGGCATCGTCAGGGATGAAAAGTCCCGCTGGTTGCGGGTGCGTCGCGGCGACACGTTGCCTCAGGGCTGGCGGGTAAGGGTGCTGGATGAAAAGGAGTTGGTCATCGACACGTCTGAGGCGTGTGAACCGCCGTTATGGCGATGGCAACGACAAGGAACGAAACAGGATGAAAAGAGGGATGGTGGCATTGCTGCTGATCGGCGGCCAGACGCTGGCAGCGGAACCGTTGGCCGTGAATCTGGTCGTGGATGATGTGCCGGTCGCCCAGCTTCTGCAGGCCCTGGCGGAGCAGGAGAACCGCAATATGATTATCGCACCGGACGTGAGCGGCAATGTCTCTCTGCGTCTGCAAAAGGTTCCCTGGTTACAGGCGATACAGACGGTGGTGACCAGCGCCGGGCTGGTGATGCGCCAGCAGGAGGGCATCTTTTATATCCACAGCGCCGCCTGGCAACAACAGCAGCAGGCCAGAAAAGAGGCGGAGCGCGCTAAGCGTCAGCTCAGTGTGCCGCTGGAGGCGCGCAGTTTTTCTCTCTCCTATGCGGATGCGGGCGATCTCAGGCAGGCTGCCGAAAAGTTCCTCAGCCCAAAAGGCAGCCTTGCGGTGGACAAACGCACCAACCGTCTGCTGGTGCGCGACAGCCGGACTGCGCTGGATGCGTTACAGCACTGGGTGGGGCAGATGGATCTGCCGGTAGCCCAGGTCGAGTTGGCGGCACACATTGTCAGCATGAGTGAAAAAAGCCTGCGGGAGCTGGGCGTGAAGTGGAGTCTGGGGCAGGCGCAGCAGCCCGGTAAGCCCGGTGAGCTGACGATACTCAACAGCGATCTTGCGGTGACCAACGCCACGACGCAGGTGGGTTTCACTATCGGCCGGATTAATGGCCGGTTGCTGGATATTGAGCTCTCCGCCCTGGAACAAAAACAGCAGGTGGATATTATCGCCAGCCCGCGTCTGCTGGCGTCGCACATGCAGCCTGCCAGCATTAAACAGGGGAGTGAAATTCCCTATCAGGTCTCCAGCGGAGAGAGCGGCGCGACGTCGGTGGAATTTAAAGAGGCGGTACTGGGTATGGAGGTGACCCCGGTGGTGCTGGCCAATGGACGTGTACGCCTGAAGCTGCGCATCAGCGAGAACAGCCCGGGCCAGGTGCTGAAGCAGGCCGACAGTGAAACCATGACAATAGACAAGCAGGAGATCGAAACCCAGGTAGAGGTCAAAAGTGGTGAAACGCTGGCCTTAGGTGGAATTTTTTCTCAGAGACATAAAAGCGGGAGTGAAAATGTGCCAGGCTTGAGCCGTATCCCTATCCTGGGGCAGTTTTTTCGCCATCAGGGTAAAGACAACGAGCGCCGGGAATTAGTGGTTTTTATTACCCCTCGTCTGGTTGCGACACCCTGATAAGCGGTAACGCCCCACCTGATTTTGCATTCTGTTTGTTGCAGATGTTTGACGTGGGGCATTAATTAGCATACAAGGAGTACCGATTTGAGAATCAGCCTACTCAATCTCACACCTTAACAACTTAAGCGGCAGGCAGGGTGATTTATTCTGTTGCCAAACAAGCTGGAGTATTGAGATAATTTTTAGTCTGACTCTCGCTCTATCGCATATGAGGTTTCAGTTCATGTCCTGTTACGCCAGGTATCGGCGAAGCGGGTTTACCATTAACGAATAG
Organism: Leclercia sp. M-A074-M; assembly: GCF_965195605.1. NCBI lineage: Bacteria > Pseudomonadati > Pseudomonadota > Gammaproteobacteria > Enterobacterales > Enterobacteriaceae > Leclercia > Leclercia sp. M-A074-M. Next base: position 91,188 of record NZ_CBDAHM010000011.1, read on the forward strand.
TCTTAGTAGTACCGAAAAAATGGCAGAGAAACGCAATATCTTTCTGGTTGGGCCTATGGGTGCCGGCAAAAGCACTATTGGGCGCCAGTTAGCTCAACAACTCAATATGGAATTTTACGATTCTGATCAAGAGATTGAGAAACGAACCGGAGCTGATGTGGGCTGGGTCTTCGATGTAGAAGGCGAAGAGGGTTTCCGTGACCGAGAAGAAAAAGTCATCAATGAACTTACGGAAAAACAGGGCATTGTGCTGGCTACTGGCGGCGGCTCTGTAAAATCTCGCGAAACTCGCAACCGTCTCTCCGCCCGCGGTGTCGTGGTCTATCTCGAAACGACCATCGAAAAACAACTGGCGCGTACGCAGCGTGATAAAAAACGCCCGTTGCTGCAGGTTGAGACGCCTCCACGTGAAGTTCTGGAAGCGCTGGCAGATGAACGCAATCCCCTGTACGAAGAGATTGCTGACGTCACCATTCGCACAGACGATCAGAGCGCTAAAGTGGTCGCAAACCAGATTATTCATATGCTGGAAAGCAACTGATTCTGGCTTTATATATACTCGCCTGCGGGTAAAAAGTATTTAAGGTGGATGTCGCGCTATGGAGAGGATTACAGTCACTCTCGGTGAACGGAGTTACCCTATCACTATCGCGGCTGGTTTGTTTAACGACCCAGCTTCCTTCTTACCACTGAAAGCGGGTGATCAGGCAATGCTGGTCACCAATGAGACGCTGGCTCCGCTTTATCTCGACCGCGTACGTCAGCTGCTTGAACAGGCTGGCGTGAAGGTCGACAGTGTGATTCTGCCTGATGGCGAGCAGTATAAAAGCCTGACGGTACTTGATACCGTCTTCACCGCATTACTGCAAAAACCGCACGGTCGCGACACAACACTGCTGGCATTAGGCGGCGGTGTTGTTGGCGATCTGACCGGGTTTGCGGCAGCAAGCTATCAGCGTGGCGTCCGTTTTATTCAGATCCCGACCACGCTGTTGTCGCAGGTTGACTCTTCTGTTGGCGGCAAAACCGCCGTAAACCATCCGCTTGGCAAAAACATGATTGGCGCGTTCTATCAGCCCGCGTCGGTGGTGGTGGATCTCGACTGCCTGCAAACGCTGCCGAAGCGCGAGCTGGCATCTGGCCTGGCGGAAGTGATCAAGTACGGCATTATTCTGGATGGCGAGTTCTTTAGCTGGCTTGAAGAGAATATGGACGCCTTATTGCGCCTGGATGGTCAGGCGATGGCGTACTGTATTCGCCGTTGTTGTGAGCTGAAAGCAGAAGTGGTTGCCGCAGACGAGCGCGAAACAGGCTTACGTGCTTTACTGAATCTGGGGCACACCTATGGCCATGCTATCGAAGCCGAAATGGGCTACGGTAACTGGCTGCATGGCGAGGCCGTGGCGGCAGGGATGGTGATGGCCGCTCGCACCTCGGAGCGTCTGGGTCAGTTCAGCAAGGCGGATACACAACGCATTATCACGTTGCTTGAGCGTGCCGGGTTACCGGTGACGGGACCGCGCGAAATGTCAGCGCAGGCCTACTTGCCGCACATGATGCGTGATAAAAAAGTATTAGCAGGCGAGATGCGTCTGGTACTCCCGCTTGCAATCGGAAAGAGTGAAGTTCGTGGCGGTGTGCCGCACGATGTCGTTCTTGGCGCTATTGCTGATTGCCAGCAAGCGTAACTATTAGAAAGGTCCGGCTGCGGTAATACGTAGCCATTTTGCTTCAGGTGATGTGCAAAGTCGTAGGCATAAGCCTTTTAGTGGGGTGTTAAATGGATGAATTCAAACCAGAAGACGAGCTGAAACCCGATCCCAGCGATCGTCGTACTGGTCGTACTCGCCAATCTTCAGAACGCGATAACGAGCCGCAAATCAACTTTGATGAGGTCGATCTGGACAATGACGATCCTCGTCCTTCGCGTGGCCGCGCCGCCCGCGAGGAGCGTGAAGAAGAGGATTATGAGTCCGAAGATGATTCAATGGACGAAGCGCCCGTACAGCGTCGCCCGCGCAAGCGTAAGGCCGCTGCGGCGAAACCCGCTTCCCGCCAGTATATTATGATGGGCCTGGGGGTGCTGGTCCTGCTGCTGCTGATTATCGGCGTCGGCTCCGCACTGAAAGCCCCGTCCACCTCGCCTGCTGAACAAACTGCTTCCGGCGAGAAGAGTATCGATCTTTCCGGCAGCGCTGCCGACCAGGCAAATGGCTCGCAGCCAGCGCCAGGCGCTACCTCCGCAGAGAATACGCAGCAGGAGATCTCTCTGCCGCCTGTTGCCTCCACGCCGACTCAGGGCCAGTCTCCGGCTACTCCTGAAGGCCAGCAGCGCGTTGAGGTTCAGGGCAATCTGAATAACGCCCTGACGCAGCCGCAGAGCGAGCAGCAGGTTAACAATGTAGTGGTGAACTCCACCCTGCCGACCGAGCCTGCGACCGTAGCGCCAATCCGTGGTGCTACCGGGCAACAGCAGACGGCGGCGGCAGAATCTGCGCCACGTCAGACTAAACCTGCGCAGCATCAGGAGCGTAAGCAGGCGGTAATTGAGCCGAAGCGTGAAGCGAAGCCGCAGCCTGTTGCGAAAGCAGAAGCGCCTAAAGCAGCCGCGCAGCCGAAGCACACTGAGACGGCAACCAGCGCCCCGGCGAAAGCGCCTGCGACAACCGCGACGGCACCGAAAGCAACGCCAGCGCCGACCGCAACAGCATCGACGCCAGCGGCGAGCGCCCCGGCGGCTTCTGCCAGCACCGGTAAATCGACAGGGAACGTGAGTTCACTGAAGTCTGCGCCGTCCACCAACTACACGTTGCAGCTGAGCAGCTCTTCCAGCTATGACAACCTCAACGGCTGGGCGAAAAAATCGAACCTGAAAAACTTTGTTGTCTATGAGACCACCCGTAACGGTCAGCCATGGTATGTGCTGGTAAGCGGTGTGTACTCATCGAAAGACGAAGCAAAACGCGCGGTTGCCACACTGCCAGCCGACGTTCAGGCGAAAAATCCGTGGGCGAAGCCGATCCGTCAGGTTCAGTCCGATTTGAAGTAATCTGTGAAGCGCAGGATGCTGTCGGAGCTTTCTCCACAGCCGGAGAAGGTGTAATCAGTTAGTCAGCATGAAAAAAAATCGCGCTTTTTTGAAATGGGCAGGGGGGAAATACCCCCTGCTCGATGATATTCAAAAACACCTGCCAGACGGCGAGTGTCTTGTCGAACCCTTTGTTGGTGCGGGCTCGGTATTTCTCAATACCAACTACTCCCGCTATATCCTTGCGGATATCAACAGCGACCTGATCAGTCTTTACAACATCGTAAAAGAGCGTACCGATGAGTACGTCGATGAGGCGCGCAAGCTGTTTACGCCAGAGAACAACACCCCGGACGTTTACTATCAGCACCGCGCTGAGTTTAATCAGTGCCAGGATAAGTTCCGCCGTGCGCTGCTGTTCCTCTATCTTAATCGCCACGGTTACAACGGCCTGTGCCGGTATAATCTGCGTGGTGAATTCAATGTGCCGTTTGGCCGCTACAAGCGTCCCTATTTCCCTCAGGCCGAGCTGTATCACTTTGCTGAAAAAGCGCAGAATGCAGAGTTTTATTGCCTCTCGTATGAAGAGTGTATGAACCTTGCTGACGTCAATTCGGTGGTTTACTGTGACCCCCCGTACGCACCGCTGTCTGCTACGGCGAACTTTACCGCTTATCACACCAACAGCTTTAGCCCTGCCGAGCAGGCGCATCTGGCGGGGATGGCGGAAAAGCTGGTCAGCAAAAGTATCCCGGTGTTAATTTCGAATCACGATACGCCCGATACGCGCGAATGGTACAAGGCCGCGGAGCATTTTCAGGTCAAAGTCCGGCGCAGCATCAGCAGCAACGGCGGCACACGTAAAAAGGTGGACGAACTGCTGGCACTCTATCTGCCCTGAGCCGTTTCGCCCGCCGTTAAACAAAGTTCAAGGAGATGCGGATGAAACAGTATTTGATTGCACCCTCAATTCTTTCGGCTGATTTTGCCCGGCTGGGCGAAGATACCGCGAAAGCACTGGCTGCCGGTGCGGATGTCGTTCATTTCGACGTTATGGATAACCACTACGTGCCTAACCTGACCATCGGCCCGATGGTCCTGAAGGCGCTGCGCAATTATGGCGTGACCGCACCGATTGACGTGCACCTGATGGTAAAACCGGTCGATCGCATCGTGCCAGATTTTGCCGCCGCGGGTGCCAGCATCATCACCTTCCATCCTGAAGCCTCCGAACACGTTGACCGTACGCTACAGCTGATCAAAGAGCACGGCTGTAAGGCGGGCCTGGTCTTCAATCCGGCCACGCCGCTGAGCTACCTGGATTACGTCATGGACAAGCTGGACGTGATCCTGCTGATGTCCGTTAACCCGGGCTTTGGCGGGCAGTCTTTCATTCCGCATACGCTGGATAAACTGCGGGAAGTACGTCGCCGTATCGACGAGTCTGGCTTTGATATCCGCCTCGAAGTGGATGGCGGCGTGAAGGTCAGCAACATCGGCGAAATCGCGGCGGCGGGGGCAGATATGTTTGTCGCGGGTTCGGCTATTTTCGATCAGCCGGACTACAAAAAAGTCATTGATGAAATGCGCAGTGAACTGGCGAAGGTAAGTCATGGATAATTTGCAGGCAATTCGGGGTGTTGCATTTGACCTCGACGGTACGCTGGTGGACAGCGCACCGGGTTTAACCGCGGCGGTCGATCAGGCGCTGTACGCGCTGGAGCTGCCGGTGGCGGGCGAAGAACGTGTGGTGACGTGGATCGGTAACGGGGCTGACGTGCTGATGGAGCGCGCGCTGACCTGGGCGCGCCAGGAGCGTGCTGTTCAACGTGCGGCGCAGGGCAAGCCGGGTGTCGATCATGCAGACATCCCTCAGGAAGAGCAGGTGCGTATCCTGCGTAAGCTGTTTAACCGTTTTTATGAAGAGACGGTGGAAGAGGGTAGCTTCCTGTTCCCGGATGTGGCCGCTACGCTGAGCGCGCTGCATGCTCAGGGTCTGCCGCTAGGGCTGGTGACCAACAAGCCGACGGCGTTCGTCGCCCCGCTGCTGGAAGCGCTCGATATCGCTCACTATTTCTCGGTTATTGTCGGCGGCGACGATGTGCAGAACAAGAAGCCGCATCCCGAACCGCTACTGCTGGTGGCAGGAAAATTATCCTTACCGCCTGAAGCGCTGCTCTTTGTGGGTGATTCGCGCAATGATATTCTGGCTGCCAGGGCCGCAGGCTGCCCGTCCGTTGGCCTGACTTATGGCTATAACTACGGTGAATCCATTACGCTGAGTGAGCCGGATTTTGTCTTCGACCACTTCAAAGATTTGTTGCCCGTTCTCGGGCTTTCGCACAGTGAAAATCAGGAATTGAAAAATGACTAAGCCCATCGTATTTAGTGGCGCACAGCCCTCAGGTGAACTGACCATTGGCAACTATATGGGTGCGCTGCGTCAGTGGGTTGGCATGCAGGATGATTACCACTGCATTTATTGCATCGTGGATTTGCACGCTATCACCGCGCGTCAGGATCCTGAGAAACTGCGTAAGGCCACGCTGGATACGCTTGCGCTCTATCTGGCCTGTGGTATCGACCCGGAGAAAAGCACCATTTTCGTTCAGTCTCACGTGCCGGAGCATGCGCAGCTGGGCTGGGCGCTGAACTGCTACACCTACTTTGGCGAACTGAGCCGCATGACCCAGTTCAAGGACAAATCGGCCCGCTATTCGGAAAACATCAACGCCGGTCTGTTTGATTACCCGGTGCTGATGGCCGCTGACATTCTGCTCTACCAGACCAACCAGGTGCCGGTGGGTGAAGATCAGAAGCAGCATCTGGAGCTGAGCCGCGATATCGCCCAGCGCTTTAACGCGCTGTATGGTGATGTCTTCAAAGTGCCGGAGCCGTTTATTCCGAAGTCCGGCGCCCGCGTGATGTCCCTGCTGGAGCCGACCAAAAAGATGTCCAAGTCGGACGATAACCGCAACAACGTTATCGGCCTGCTGGAAGATCCGAAAGCGGTGGTGAAAAAGCTCAAGCGTGCGGTGACCGATTCGGACGAGCCGCCTGTGGTGCGTTACGACGTGCAGAACAAAGCGGGCGTCTCTAACCTGCTGGATATTCTCTCTGGCGTGACGGGCCGTACCATTCCGGAGCTGGAGCAGCACTTCGAAGGTAAGATGTATGGCCATCTGAAAGGTGAAGTGGCTGAAGCGGTTTCCGGCATGCTCACCGAGCTGCAGGCGCGCTATCACCAGTTCCGCAATGACGAAGCTTACCTGCAGAAGGTGATGAAAGAGGGCGCCGAGAAGGCCAGCGCACGCGCCTCAGAAACCCTGAAAGCGGTCTACGAAGCGATTGGGTTTGTGGCGAAGCCTTAAGCTTGTTTGCCGGGTGGCGGCTTCGCCTTACCCGGCCTACGGGATATAAAAAAACCGGGAATTTCCCGGTTTTTTTATTGCCTGCGAAACGGTTACTGATTCGCTGCCGGGCCGCAGCCACCGATGATCTTAGAGATGGAGATCGCCGGGTGCAGCAGGTAATCGTAGCTGCAGTTATTTTTGGTGTTTTGCACGTGGCCAGTGCACGCCGTCAGGGTTGTTAAGATGCCTGCAACCAGGGCAATCTTTGCCAGTTTAAACATAACGCTTCCTTGTCTGTAACGTGAGGGAATATATAGAAAATGTGCTTTCGCGGAAGGTATGTTATCGGCAGCGTCAGGAGAGGAGTAGTCCATTACAGGACTACTCATTTAGCGGGGAATATGTTCAGCCTGGCTTAATGGTTTGAAAACCAGTTGAGTTTGTCACGCAGCGCCACCACGCGACCCACCACGATCAGCGCCGGGCTTTCAACCTGCTGCGCCAGCTCGCCCAACTGGGTTAACACGCCGCTGACCACGCGCTGTTTAATCGATGTGCCGTTCTCTACCAGCGCAACCGGCATTTCTGCATCCATGCCATGTTCAAGCAGTTTCGCCTGTATCGTCGCCGCCTGGTTCAGCCCCATATAGAAGACCAGAGTCTGTTTTTCTGCGGCCAGGTTATGCCAGTCCAGCTCGCTGCCGGTTTTCAGATGGCCGGTAACCAGACGTACGCTCTGGGCGTAATCGCGATGGGTCAGCGGAATGCCGGAATAGGCGGAGCAACCGGAGGCTGCGGTAATGCCCGGCACCACCGAGAAGGGAATGCCCGCTTCGCATAGCGTCTCCAGCTCCTCGCCGCCGCGCCCGAAGATAAACGGATCGCCGCCTTTCAGCCGCACCACGCGTTTACCCTTCTGGGCTTCACGCAGCAGGATCTGGTTAATCTCTTCCTGCGGAACGCAGTGATAACCTGCGCGCTTGCCGACAAACACCCGGTCGGCATCCCGGCGCACCAGGTTCATAATGTCGTCAGAGACCAGGCGGTCATAGACCACGATATCCGCCTGCTGGATCTGCTGTAGCCCTTTCAGGGTTAACAGGCCGGCATCACCCGGACCGGCACCCACCAGCACCACTTCGCCCCGGTGATCGAGCGGGGCATTGATCAGTTGCTCGGTGGTTTCATCCACGGCCTTTTGATCCTGATTCGCCAGCGACTGCGCCAGCCGGTCGTTCACAAAGAATTTTTCCCAGAAACGACGGCGTTCGCCCACGGTGGCAAACTGCTTTTTCACACGGCTTCGCAGCTGCCCCGCATACTGGGCCACCTGGCCTAAATGCTGCGGCAGAATGGCTTCCAGCTTTTCACGCAGCAGGCGCGCCAGTACCGGCGAGGTGCCACCGGAGGAGACAGCGACCATCAACGGCGAGCGGTCGATAATCGACGGCATGATAAAGCTCGCCTCTTTCGGCGCATCCACCACGTTGCAGAAGATCCGCCGCGCTTCACAGGCGTCGCTGACGCGCTGGTTAACCGCATCGTCGTCGGTGGCGGCGATGGTCAGCCAGCAGGTATCGAGCAGCGTTTCGTTGAACTCACCCTCAACGAGGGTGAGCATCCCTTCCTGCGCCCACACGGTGAATTGCGGGGCGAAGTCGAGGGCGTTGACGGTAAGTCGGGCACCTGCGTCTAACAGCAGGCGGGCTTTGCGTTCAGCCACATCGCCACCACCTACGAGCAGGCAGTCACGATTGCGTAATTGACAGAATATTGGCAGGTGATCCACGACATTACCTCTTACTGGTTGGCTTTCGCCTGAACGGTTGCGATGGTTGCAGGAGTCGGACGCTCCGCTTTAGGGGTAGCATACCAGTAACCCCAACCCATAAATACAACCCCGGAAAGGGTATTGCCAAGCGTTACCCACAACAGGTTATGGCCGATACCTGACAGGGTATACGCTTCGCTGTGGTGACCGAACCAGGAGAGGGCAAACAGCGTCATGTTGGCGATGGAGTGTTCGTAGCCAGAGGCGATAAAGGCCAGCAGACACCACCAGATAGCGATGAACTTCGCGGCGCCGTCAGTACGGATTGCCATCCAGATAGCCAGGCAAACCAGCCAGTTACAGAGCGCGCCTTTAAAGAAGAGCACCATCGCCGGGGCGGTAGTTTTTGCCAGCGCGACGGTGTGCACGAGGCTGGTATCGACCGGCAACAGGCTTCCGCCGCCCCAGCTATACAGCAGCGCGACAAACACCGAGCCCACCAGGTTACCGAGCCAGGTCTGCGGCAGAATGCCCCACATCTGGCCCTGAGTGATGGTGCCCGCTTTGACACCCAGCGTCAGGAACATGGTGTGACCGGTGAACAGTTCAGAACCGGCGATGATGACCAGGGTTAAAGCGATCCCGAAGGTGGCGCCCATCACCAGCGGACGCACAGACGGGTCGACGAGGTTACCAAGAGTGAAAATTAAAATGATCCCCAGGCCGACATAGGCGCCCGCCATGGCGGAGCTGATCCAGAAGCCGAGAGGACTGTTTTTACTGAGGCGTGCAATCCGGGCAGCGTTAGCCGCACACTTATTGATGGTGTCTGTAAACATTTGATTATCCAGAATAGTAATGAAAGAAAGAATAAATACGTTGTAGGCCGGATAAGGAGCCTGCTCCGCCACCCGGCAACTGCCCGGCGGCGCAGCGCTTGCCGGGCCTACAACATCAAAATCAAAACAAATAGCGGGGGCATTGCGCCCCCGTTTCAATCAGCCTCTCAGCTGCACCTTGCCGTCCTTCACGCGAACGTCATAGTGTTTAACGGAGCGGGTTTCGTCTTCCATACAGTGGCCGTCGCTCAGGCGGAAGCGCTGCTTTTTCAGCGGGCTGGCAACCCACAGCTCCCCCTGATGCTCAGCGATAATCCCACGGGAAAGCACGCTGGCCTCAAAGAACGGGTCGATATTGCTGATGGCAAAAACCTGTTCGTCGTGGCGCGGACGGAAAATGGCAACCTGCTCATGACCTAACAGCGCGCATACGCCGGTGGCAGGCAGGATCTCGTCGATGTTGCAGATGTTTACCCACTGGCTCATACGTTTTCCTCCACCAGCATCACCGGAATACGTTCATACGGCGTTGCCGGGCGATGCTGCTCGCGCTCAGGCACGACCTGCACGCTCGGATCGCGCTGGTTGCTGTTGATAAAGTGTTTGAAGCGAACCTGCGCCGACGGGGTGTTGACGGTTTCTGTCCATTCGCAAATCACGGCGTCGCGAAGGCGAGCCATCTCTTCTTCCAGCGTCGCGTTCAGGCCGAGCTTGTCGTCGATGATGACGGACTTCAGGTAGTCGATGCCGCCTTCCAGGTTATCCAGCCACGGCGCGGTACGGGTCAGTTTGTCCGCGGTACGGATGTAGAACATCATGAAGCGGTCGAGGTATTTGATCAGCGTTTCACGGTCGATATCCGCCGCCAGCAGATCTGCATGGCGTGGTTTCATCCCGCCGTTACCGCAGACGTACAGGTTCCAGCCTTTCTCAGTGGCGATGATGCCCACATCTTTACCCTGCGCTTCGGCACATTCACGGGTACAGCCGGAGACGCCGAACTTCATTTTGTGCGGGGTACGAATACCTTTGTAGCGGTTTTCCAGCTCGACGCCGAAGCCGACGCTGTCGCCCACGCCGTAACGGCACCAGGTGCTGCCGACGCAGGTTTTCGCCATACGCAGCGCTTTGGCATAGGCGTGACCGGTTTCGAAGCCCGCTTCAATCAGCTGACGCCAGATTTCCGGCAGGTCATCTTTCTGCGCACCGAACAGGCCGATACGCTGGGAGCCGGTGATTTTGGTGTAGAGGTTAAATTCGCGGGCGATGCGGCCGACCGCCACCAGCCCTTCCGGGGTGATTTCGCCGCCGGCAGAGCGTGGGATCACCGAGTAGGTGCCATCTTTCTGGATGTTCGCCAGGAAGTTGTCGTTGGTGTCCTGCAGCGGCGTGTGCTGTGGTTTGAGCACATACTCATTCCAGCAGGAGGCCAGCAGAGAACCGACGGTCGGTTTACACACTTCACAGCCATAACCCTGGCCATGTTTTTGCAGCAGCTCGTCGAAGGATTTGATGCCTTCCACGCGGATCAGGTGGTACAGCTCCTGGCGAGAGTAAGCGAAGTGCTCGCACAGGTTGTTGTTCACTTCGATACCCTGTTTCGCCAGCTCGGCGTTGAGCACCTGGGTCACCAGTGGGATACAGCCGCCGCAGCCGGTACCGGCTTTGGTTTCCGCTTTCAGCGCCGCCACGGTGTGGCAGCCTTTGTTGATGGCAGAAATCAGCATGCCTTTGGTGACATCGAAGCAGGAGCAGATCTGCGCGCTGTCCGGCAGCTTATCGACACCGATAGAGGGTTTGCCGCTGGCCGCATGAGCAGGCAGGATCAGCGCATCCGGGTTCTCCGGCAGTTCGATAGCGTTCAGCACCAGCTGCAGCAGGTTGCCGAAATCGCTGGTGTCACCCACCAGCACCGCGCCGAGCAGGGTTTTGTTATCTTCGCTGACGATAAGACGTTTATAGACCTCTTTGCTTTCGTCGAGATAGACGTAGCTGCGGGAGTTTGGCGTACGGCCATGCGCATCGCCGATACCGCCTACGTCCACGCCCAGCAGTTTCAGCTTGGCGCTCATGTCCGCGCCTTCGAAGGCGTTTTCATTGCCGAGGATATGGTCAACGGCGACCTGCGCCATTTTGTAGCCAGGGGCGACCAGACCGTAGACGTGGTTTTCCCAGCTGGCGCACTCGCCGATGGCGTAGATATCCGGATCGGAGGTCTGGCAGGTAGAGTTGATCATGATCCCGCCGCGCTGGGCAACCGCCAGGCCGCACTGGGTGGCCAGCTTGTCGCGCGGGCGAATACCGGTGGAGAAGACGATAAAGTCGACTTCCAGCTCGCTGCCGTCGGCAAAGCGCATGGTTTTACGCGCCTCGGTGCCTTCCTGCACGATCTCTTTGGTATTTTTGCTGGTGTGAACTTTCACACCCATGCTCTCAATTTTGCGTTTGAGCTGCTCGCCACCCATGTGGTCAAGCTGCTCTGCCATCAGCATCGGGGCAAATTCGATGACGTGGGTTTCAACGCCTAAGTTCTTCAGTGCGCCAGCGGCTTCGAGGCCGAGCAGGCCGCCGCCGACCACCGCGCCGCGTTTACTGCGACGGGCGCAGGATTCGATGGCGTTGAGATCTTCAATGGTGCGATAGACGAAGCAGTCCTGGGTTTCCGAGCCTTTGATCGGCGGGATCCACGGATAGGAGCCAGTCGCCATGATCAGCTTGTCGTAAAAAACCGTGCGTCCCGCACTGGAATGAATCACTTTTTCCTGACGGTTGATGGTGATAGCGCGCTCGCCCACCAGCACCTTCACGCCATGTTTCTCGTAAAAACCTTCGCGCACCAGAGAGAGCTCCTCGGCGGTGTGGTGAGAGAAATAGGAGGAGAGGTGCACGCGGTCGTACGCCTTACGGGGTTCTTCACAGAACACGGTAATGTCGAACTGGGCGGCATCGGCTTTATCGAGTAGATCCTCAATAAAGCGGTGACCGACCATGCCGTTACCGATAATAGCGAGTCTGACTTTGCTCATTTTTGCCTCGATTTCTTTTCTATTACTGCCTACCTTAACGATTCAGCAACGGCGCTTATTGATGCAAATCAAATACGCCTTCAACTACTCCTTAGTGGGTAGATGCCTGATTTGTCAGGTTTTTTATAAGTCGTGGAAATCGCAGGCTTTTCATAATCGATGATTATGTGTACAAATCAGGAGGCTAATTTTTAATTTCAGCTACTCCTGAATTTCAGCCCCCATCTTAGGGAGAATATGATGTCTACAGCACCGCTTTGGCTTATTCAGAACGTCCGTTTACCGGGCCGTGAAGGCTTTTGGCAACTGGCTATTGAGAACGGTCGTTTTGGCGAAATCACCCCGACGGGCGAAAAGCAGGGTGAGAGCTATGAAGTGTTGAATGCCCGCGGAGGGTTAGCCATCCCGCCTTTTATCGAACCGCATATCCACCTGGATACCACCCAGACCGCAGGTGAGCCGAACTGGAACCAGTCCGGGACGCTGTTTGAAGGCATAGAGCGTTGGGCAGAGCGCAAAGCGCTGCTCAGCCATGAGGATGTCAAAGCCCGGGCCTGGAAAACCCTGAAGTGGCAGATCGCCAACGGCATCCAGTTTGTGCGCACCCATGTGGATGTCTCCGACCCGACGCTGACCGCCCTGAAAGCGATGCTGGAGGTGAAGCAGGAGGTCGCCCCGTGGGTGACGCTGCAGATTGTGGCCTTCCCGCAGGAAGGGATTCTCTCTTACCCGAATGGCGCGGCGCTGCTGGAAGAGGCCTTAAAGCTCGGGGCGGATGTGGTGGGCGCCATCCCGCACTTCGAATTCACCCGGGAGTATGGCGTCCAGTCCCTGCATATCGCCTTTGAACTGGCGAAGAAGTACGACCGGCCGCTGGATATTCACTGCGATGAGATCGACGATGAACAGTCACGGTTTGTCGAAACGGTGGCGACGCTGGCGTATGAGGCCGGGATCGGCCCGCGCGTCACTGCCAGCCATACCACCGCCATGCACTCTTATAACGGGGCTTACACTTCGCGGCTGTTTCGTCTGCTGAAGCTCTCCGGGATTAACTTTGTGGCCAATCCGCTGGTGAATATCCATCTGCAGGGGCGCTTTGATGATTATCCGAAGCGGCGCGGCATTACCCGCGTGAAGGAGCTGTTTGAGGCGGGCGTCAACGTCTGCTTCGGCCATGACGACGTGTTTGATCCGTGGTATCCGCTGGGCACCGGCAATATGTTGCAGGTGCTGCATATGGGGCTGCATGTCTGTCAGATGATGGGGTATCAGCAAATTGATAGCGGACTTAACTTGATCACCTATAACAGCGCCAGAACGTTTGGGCTGAGCGATTACGGTATTGAGACGGGGAATCCGGCGAATCTGGTGATTCTGCCCGCGGAAAGTGGCTTTGAGGCGGTGCGTTGTCAGGTGCCTGTGCGCTGGTCGATTCGTCAGGGCAGGGTCATTGCCGCCACGCAGTTAGCCCAGACATGGGTTCAGATGGACAGCGGTGGGGAAGAGGTATGCTTTACCAAAAACAGCCCCTTTACTGAGCGCAAAGGGGCATAAGGATTAGTGCGTCGCTGCCGCCGCGTTATGCTGGCGGTGGCGGGTGACGAAGCCCAGCACCAGGCACATTACAAATACCACGGCATAAAGACCATTGGCGGTGTGTAACGCTGCCAGCGGGCCGCTGTGCGCCACAATCGGGCCGGTTACCACGAAGGTCAGCATGGTGCCGATGGTGCCGCAGGTCAGCACGAAGTTAACCAGCTTCGGCGAAGCCACTTTGGTCTGCAGGGAGCCCAGAGTGATGATCGAGGTGTAAATGGCGCTGGAGAAGAAGCCGAGCGTCAGGATAAACCACGGCATCTGCTCCGGAGAGCCGTTGATAAACAGGTACATCAGCACGGTGGCGGCGCCCGCCAGCACGGTGAGGATCCGCTGCAGATCGAAGAAGCGCAGGATAAAGCTGAACGCCCACATGCCGAACATGTAGGACATCCAGAAGTCACTCACCAGCTTACCGGCATCGTTCAGGCTCATCCCCAGACCTTTGGCATACTCCGGCACCCAAGAGATAAAGCCCAGTTGACCCAGGATGTAGCAGAGGGCGGCGATGGAGAGGAACAGGACACCAATCCCCCATTTTTCTTTCACCACCGGCTCGCTGGTGGTCTGCGCTTTTTTGCCCAGGACCGGGAAGTCACAGCCGAAGGTCAGAATAAAGATCGCCACGTAGACCAGACCAATGCAGGCGTAAACCCAGTACCACTCAATGCTGCGGGCCTGCAGCGCGGCGGCCACAATCGGGAAGATCATCCCTGCCATGCTGAAGAAGGAGTCGGTGAAGAGCAGTCGCGCGCCGCGCTGACGGCCTTCATACATGTGGGTAATGAGGAAGGTACCAATCGACATGGTGATGCCGCTGACCAGACCCAGCACAAACATGGCGGCGGAGAACAATGCGATGCTATGGCTGAGCATCAGACCCGCCACGGCAAGCACCATCAGCACAAAGCCAAAACGCAGCTGGGTTTTCAGTGGGACGATTTCCATCAGCCAGGCATTGAGAAAAATGGAGATCAGGATCCCGGCGTTAAGAAAGGTGAAGGTGTTACTCATGCTGGAAACGGGCAGGTTGAAATAGTCTGCGATATTTCCCATCACCATCCCGGTGACAATTACCAACGCACCGGTGAGGGCGTAGGAGAAGAAGCTGATCCATGTGAGCTTGATACGATTGCTGTTAGTCATGACTGGCCTGTGAAGAGAAGTGTAAAGCGCATTGGCTGCGCTGCGAGCGGCCAGATTTTAATCGTGAATGTGATCTAATTAAATCTTTTAGGTCAAATTAATCATTCATTGCATTATAAATAGTGATATTAATCACGTTAATGGTGCTGGCACGACTTTGCCGGGCGGTTACATCTGTTTCAAATAGGTAAAATTAGGTAAAGGGCTGGCCTGGATTCATACTGCTCTTTAGAATCAAGCCATTCGCTTTCTTTACTGCGCTTTGTTAAGGAATTCTCATGCTCAAATCAACTCTGGCGGCTGTCGCGGCTGTATTCGCTCTTTCAGCCCTCTCTCCTGCTGCGCTGGCAGCGAAAGGAGACCCGCACGTTCTGTTGACCACCTCTGCCGGCAACATTGAGCTGGAACTGAACAGTCAGAAAGCTCCCGTTTCTGTGAAAAACTTCCTCGATTATGTCAACAGCGGTTTTTATAACGGCACTACGTTCCACCGTGTGATCCCGGGCTTTATGGTGCAGGGCGGCGGCTTCAACGATCAGATGCAGCAGAAGCAGCCAAACCCGCCAATCAAGAACGAAGCGGATAACGGCCTGCGTAACACCCGCGGCACCATCTCTATGGCGCGTACCGCCGATAAAGACAGCGCAACCAGCCAGTTCTTCCTCAACGTGGCGGACAACGCCTTCCTTGACCACGGCCAGCGTGACTTTGGCTATGCGGTATTTGGTAAAATTGTGAAAGGCATGGATGTAGCCGATAAAATTTCTCAGGTGCAGACGCACGACGTCGGCCCTTACCAGAATGTGCCGTCAAAACCGATAGTTATCCTCTCTGCGAAAGTCCTGCCTTAATCCGTAATGGCGCGGGCAGGTTTTGCCCGCGTTGCCTTTACCTCCCTGCGAAACCGCAGTTTGCTGCTTATACTTGTGGCAACACGGGCACAAGCAGGGAGGAAAAGGGTGAAAAAACTCACTGATAAGCAAAAATCCCGTCTTTGGGAACAACAGCGAAACGCGAATTTTCAGGCCAGTCGCCGTCTTGAAGGCGTCGATAGTCCCTTAGTCACGCTCAATGCCGACGAGGCAGAACTGCGTCTTGAGGAGCTCAGGAGGCAGTATGAGCGATAAATACGGCAACGATCGCGATCCCTATCTCTATCCCGGCCTGAATGTCATGCGTAACCGGCTGGGCATCCGCCAGGCGGAGCGTCTGGCGCAGGCGGCGTATGAATTTACCGCACTGCGAGCGGCAACCCTGGGGCTGGGGCCGCTGCTGCGCGGCCTCCCACATCTGTGCGCCATTCATCAGCATATCTATCAGGATATCTTTGACTGGGCGGGTGATATTCGTGAGATGGATATTTACCAGGGCGATACCCGCTTCTGCCACTTCGCCTACATCGAAAAAGAGGGCAACGCCCTGATGCAGGATCTGGAGGAGGAGGGCTATCTCGTTGGGCTGGAGAGAGAGGAGTTCATTAACCGCCTCAGCCACTACTATTGCGAGATCAACGTTCTGCATCCGTTCCGCATCGGCAACGGTATTGTTCAGCGCATCTTCTTTGAGCAGCTGGCGATCCATGCGGGCTACCAGCTTGACTGGCGCGATATCGATCCGGAAGAGTGGGCGCAGGCCAACCAGAGCGGTGCGATGGGGGATCTGAGCGCGTTGAACGCAATCTTCAGTAAAGTGGTAAGCGAAGCCGGGGAAATTGAGTAGAATAGGGCGGCCATTTTTTCAGGAGCCGCCATGATTCTGCTGATTGATAACTACGATTCCTTCACCTGGAACCTGTACCAGTATTTTTGCGAGCTGGGGGCGGAGGTGGTGGTCCGGCGCAACGACGCACTCTCGCTGGAGGATGTCGCCACGCTCAATCCGCAAAAAATCGTTATCTCCCCCGGCCCCTGCACGCCGGATGAGTCTGGCATCTCGCTGGCGGTGATCCAGCGCTATGCCGGTGAAGTGCCGATTCTGGGCGTCTGCCTCGGGCATCAGGCCATCGCCCAGGTCTTTGGCGCCACCATTGTGCGGGCAGCGAAAGTGATGCATGGCAAAACCTCCCCGGTGACGCACAACGGCGTCGGAGTTTTCTGCGGTCTGAACAACCCCCTTACCGTCACCCGCTATCACTCACTGATTATCGATCCGCCCACCTTACCCGACTGCTTTGAGGTCACCGCCTGGAGCGAAACGCAGGAGATCATGGGTATCCGTCACCGTGAATGGGATCTGGAAGGGGTGCAGTTCCACCCCGAAAGCATTCTCAGCGAACAGGGCCACCAGCTGCTGGCTAATTTCCTCAATCGTTGATTTTTAGTTGCCATAAAGTGATTTTTTAAGCATATTTCGTGATTATATTTTCACTTCTGCTTTGTACTTAAAAAAGGGTGGGGTTACATGGCAACTGAACAATCTGCAATTACGCGCGCAACATTCGATGAAGTGATACTGCCAGTTTATGCACCGGCTGAGTTTATCCCGGTGAAGGGGAAAGGCAGCCGCGTCTGGGATCAGCAGGGCAAAGAGTACATTGATTTTGCGGGCGGCATTGCGGTGACGGCGTTAGGTCACTGCCACCCGGCGCTGGTCGAGGCGCTGAAAACCCAGGGCGAAACCCTGTGGCACACCAGCAACGTCTTTACCAACGAACCTGCGCTACGTCTCGGGCGCAAAATCATCGAGGCTACCTTTGCCGAGCGTGTGCTGTTTATGAACTCCGGCACCGAAGCCAACGAAACCGCTTTCAAGCTGGCCCGTTATTACGCCTCCACCCGCCACAGCCCGTTTAAAACCAAAATCATCGCCTTCCACAATGCGTTTCATGGCCGTTCGCTGTTTACCGTGACCGTGGGCGGTCAGCCAAAATATTCCGATGGTTTTGGCCCGAAACCGGCCGACATCATCCACGTGCCGTTTAACGATCTGCATGCGGTAAAAGCGGTGATGGACGATCACACCTGCGCGGTGGTGGTTGAGCCGATCCAGGGTGAAGGCGGCGTGATGGCGGCAACGCCAGAATTCCTGCAGGGGCTACGCGATCTGTGCGATCAGCACCAGGCCCTGCTGGTCTTTGACGAAGTGCAGAGCGGCATGGGCCGTACTGGGGATCTCTTTGCTTATATGCACTACGGCGTGACGCCGGACATCCTGACCAGCGCCAAAGCGCTCGGGGGTGGCTTCCCGGTGAGCGCCGTGCTCACCACGCAGGATATCGCATCGGCATTCCACGTGGGCTCTCACGGCTCGACCTATGGCGGCAACCCGCTGGCGTGCGCGGTTGCCGGAGCGGCGTTCGATATCATCAATACCCCGGAAGTGCTGAGCGGCGTCAATACGAAGCGCGAGCAGTTTGTGAAGCATCTCCAGCAGATCGATGCGCAGTACGATGTCTTCAGTGATATCCGTGGCATGGGACTGTTGATTGGTGCCGAACTGAAGCCGCAGTACAAAGGCCGGGCGCGCGATTTTCTCTACGCCGCCGCCAGCGAAGGGACGATGGTGCTCAACGCCGGGCCGGACGTGATGCGCTTTGCGCCGTCGCTGCTGGTGGAAAGCCAGGATATCGAAGAGGGGATGACCCGCTTTGCGCAGGCGGTGAAGCGGGTGGTTCAGCAGTAGCTGTGTAGCCCGGCGGCGCTACGCTTGCACGGGCCTACAAGACCGTAGGCCGGGTAAGCGCAGCGCCACCCGGCGTTTAATACGGTGTGCGTTTCAAACGCCGGATCAACCAGATGCCATGATGTGGACGCTGGCGCCAGGCCACCGACGAAATGGTGTGCATAGTATTCAGATGCCCCAGAATGCGCTGCAGATGTTGTTCCAGCGTGCTCATCGGGCCGTGCGTCAGCGTCTCTGGCGCTTCCAGAATATTGCTGTCCCCACTCTCACCCGGCTCATCATACTCCAGGCGCTGCTGGCAGCGCTGAAGGCCGATTTCACACGACTGCAAATAACGCTGCGCCAGGTCTGGCGTCAGCATCGTATGCTCCCGCGCCAGGGTCGTCATTGCGTTGATATGCTCGACGATAAACTGGCTGTGCGTCACCCACAGTTTCATATCCGCCAGATAGGCCGAATTGAAGCCCGGCTCCTGCATCGCCTGGTTGAGGGAGTTGAACAGGGCATTATGCGCCTGGTTGACCTTCATGCGCTGCCAGGCCAGCGGCGTGGGTTGCGGATCGTCGCTGAGGATCAGGCGGATGGCCTCCTGGTCGGCCTCCAGCGCGTCGTGGGCGTTCTGTCGCAGCAATCCGCTCTGCCACTGCGGCCACAGCCACACCATGCCGCCAAAGGCAATCAGGCAGCCAATCAGCGTATCTGCCAGCCGGGCGATAATAAACTGCTCACCATTGAGCGTAATCAGTTGCAGGGTGTAGACCGCGGTCAGCGTAAAGCCCACCGTCGCCCAGCCGTAGTTCTTACGGATGATGAGGTAACTCACCAGCGTTACCAGCAGCATACCCGTCAGGGTATAGCCTTCCGGGACGTGAAGGTGCAGGGTGATCCCCGCAATAATCAGCCCCGCCATCGTGCCGCCTGCCCGGTGGAGGATGCGCACCCGCGTGGCGCTGTAGCCGTTTTGCGTCACCAGCAGAACGGTCATTAAGATCCAGTAAGGCTTAGGCAGGTGCAGCGCCATACCCATCAGGCTGGCGATACTCAGCATGACGCTGATACGTGCCGCATTACGCAGGGCGGCAGACTTTAGCGACAGATAGCTTCTCAGGGCGGGGATCAGCGGCAGGCGCTTCTGCTTATCCGCCATCAGGTCACGCGGGTAGAGCGGGCGTTGGGTGCGAAGCACGCGGGCAATACGGCTGAAGTGCCAGGCGGCGAACTGGCCGACCGGGTTATCCGCATGCTGGCGGGCAATTTTCTCCAGCGCGCCGAGCTGTTTGTCCATGTTAAAGCGGGTGGGATAGCGGTGATAGAGAATATCGTCGGCCAGTACCCGCAGCCGGGCGGCGACGGTCTGCGCGTTCCAGCGGATCACCGCTTCAGCGTGGCTGCGCTCGACCAGCTTTTGCACCTCTTGCGGATGATGCAGGCTAACGGAGATATGCTCCTGCAGATCCAGCCCCACCTGGAAGATACGCAGCAGCCGCTTGTATTCATGATTCCTGTTCGCCGCCAGCATATGCAGTTGCTGGTAACACTGACTAATCAGGTCCACCACCTTCTGCTGGCGCGCCAGCAGCGGCGGCAGCGATTTTTCCGGGTCGGTGTGCTGGGTCAGCAGGGTATATTTGGCTTCACAGTAATCAGCCAGCTGGCGGTAGAGTACGCTCAGGGATTCACGCAGCGGCTGCTCCCGCCACAGCCAGAACCAGAACCAGTTAAACAGCCCGTACCAGAGTGTCCCCAGGGCGTAGATCAGCAGCGGCGCCCAGATCGGTAAATTCCCCGCCAGGCTCAGGGTAAAGATGGCCGCAATCAGCGAGGCGGGCAGCAGGCGGGCGTGGAGGGCGCTGATCTCCGCCGTGACCCCTAACGTCATCGCCAGTGCGGTCAGAATGAGGGGCAGCGGAATATCACGCGCCAGCAGCAATTGTACCGCCAGACTACAGCCAGCAAACAGGCAGCCGCCAATTATCAGGCGTTTAAAAAAGCGTTTATGGGGCGTGTCGAGACCCGCAATGTTGCAGCAGGCGGGAACAAGAGAAAACAGAAGGCCGTATTGCAGATAACCGAGTACTAACCCCACAGCCACAGGGAGACACAACACCAGGGTTTGCCGTAGTGCGTAGTTAACTTCCGGGTGATAAATGAGCCTGCGCCACATGGGTGAGAGAGACAAAAACGGCGTGTCATCATGCGATGCCACGCCGTCTGAGCGGAATTAACGTGTTCCGTAAACCACGATGGTTTTACCGTGGGCGGAAATCAGGTTCTGATCTTCCAGCATTTTCAGAATACGACCCACTGTCTCACGGGAACAACCGACGATCTGACCGATCTCCTGACGGGTAATTTTAATTTGCATACCGTCCGGGTGGGTCATGGCGTCTGGCTGTTTCGCCAGGTTCAGCAGCGTCTGAGCGATACGGCCCGTCACGTCCAGGAAGGCGAGGTTACCCACTTTCTCAGAGGTGACCTGCAGACGGCGAGCCATCTGCGAAGAGAGGCGCATCAGGATATCCGGGTTAACCTGGATCAGCTGGCGGAATTTCTTATAAGAGATCTCAGCCACTTCACACGCAGTTTTTGCCCGGACCCAGGCGCTACGCTCCTGACCTTCTTCAAACAGGCCCAGTTCACCGATAAAGTCTCCCTGATTCAGGTAAGAGAGGATCATCTCTTTGCCTTCTTCATCTTTGATCAGCACTGCCACTGAGCCTTTGACGATGTAATACAACGTTTCCGCTTTTTCACCCTGGTGAATCAGCGTGCTCTTCGATGGGTACTTATGAATGTGGCAATGAGACAAGAACCATTCGAGAGTCGGGTCTGTTTGCGGTTTGCCAAGCACCATGCGCTGTTATCCTCTGTTATAAGCTGTCTCCAGAGTCAGGCTTTCTACCTTCGCTCTGGGGTTGCAATCGAATTCTTCCCCTTACCTGGGGATCTGGCTGTCACAATAATTAGCAGCCTGTAATGTGTGATGTCCTCTGCATACATGTGCAACGTCAATGTATTACTGTAGCATCACGACTGTTTTAGCATAGGTTTTGCCGCGTGTCTCCTGGTGTCTCGCTTCAGCTTGATGCAGGTCGACTTCCTTTGCCAGAATTGTTACTGGCGCGTAATCTGACAGAAAAAATGCAAGCCTGGAGTGAGTTAAAATGCAAGCACGTGTGAAATGGGTTGAAGGGTTAACGTTCCTCGGTGAGTCCGCCTCGGGGCACCAGATTCTGATGGATGGCAACTCCGGTGATAAAGCACCCAGCCCGATGGAAGTGGTTCTGATGGCGGCAGGGGGATGCAGCGCTATCGACGTGGTCTCGATTCTGCAAAAAGGGCGTCACGATGTGACCGACTGCGAAGTGAAACTGACCTCAGAGCGCCGGGATGAAGCGCCGCGTCTCTTTACCCATATCAACCTTCATTTCGTGGTCACTGGCAAAGCGTTGAAAGATGCTGCGGTCTCCCGCGCGGTGGATCTCTCTGCGGAGAAGTACTGCTCCGTGGCGCTGATGCTGGAAAAAGCGGTCAATATTACCCATTCGTATGAAGTGATCGAGGCGTAAGTCCCGGATCAAACGCCGGGCGGCACTTCGTTTGCCCGGCCTACAAGCCTCAATCGATCTTCTTCCCTTCCATTAACCGCTGTACCAGCGGCGTCATGATCAACTCCATCGCCAGTCCCATCTTCCCGCCCGGGACCACCAGCGTATTCATGTGCGAGATAAACGAGCCCTGCAGCATCGCCAGCAGCCAGGGGTAATCGATATTGTCCAGATTGCGGAAATGGATCACCACAAAGCTCTCATCCAGCGACGGGATCGCTTTTGCGGCAAAGGGGTTAGAGGTGTCCACAGTCGGGACGCGCTGGAAATTAATATGGGTGCGGGAAAACTGCGGCGTGAGGAAGTTAATGTAATCTTCCATGGAGCGAACCACCGAATCCATCACCGCTTCTCGGGAATGGCCGCGTTCGCTGGTATCCCGCGTCAGCTTCTGGATCCACTCCAGGTTTACAATGGGTACGACGCCCACCAGCAGATCGACATGGCGCGCCACGTCATGGTGCGGCGTGACGACCCCGCCGTGCAGACCTTCATAAAACAGCACGTCGGTGGGTTCTGGCAGCGGCTGCCAGGGCGTAAAGGTGCCCGGAACCTGGTTCCACGGTACCGCTTCGTCATAGGTATGCAGGTATTTGCGCGACTGGCCCGTGCCGCTTCGCCCGTACTCTGCGAAGGTCTGCTCCAGCAGGCCAAAGTCGTTAGCATCGGGGCCAAAGTAGCTGATATGTTTGCCTAAATCACGGGCCTTGCGGATGGCCATATCCATCTCAGGGCGGGTGTAGCGGTGAAAGCTGTCGCCTTCGACCTCCGCGGCACGCAGATGCAGTTGCGAGAAGATCTTACGAAAGGCGAGGCTGGTGGTGGTGGTACCTGCACCACTCGACCCTGTGACGGCGATAACCGGATGTCTGGCGGACATAGCAACTCCCTGAGTGGAAAGATGTCGCGGTTAACCGCGAAATTGATTGCGAGGCATGATGTTGACAGTTTCGTGCAACTCGGACCATACGACCAGCACCTCACCGCTTTGCAGCTGGCGCCTGATATCAGCGACCTTCTGCTCAAGCGAACGTTCCTCTTCACCATAATCGGTGCCTTCGCGTAACACAAAGCTTTCAATCAGATTATCCAGCGTTTCGGGAGCCAGATCCTGCCAGGGAATGATCATGTCTATTTTTCCAGATAGGGGGTTAGCCAGTCCGGGATACGTGTCTCCAGCCACATCTGCGGTCTACGCAGCGTTCCGCTGATAAAGCCCACGTGCCCACCATGTTCGGTCAGTTGATACTCTACGTTTGCCGGTAAATGTTCCGGCGCCGGAATCGAGTGATGATCCATAAACGGATCGTCTTTCGCGTGAATAATCAGCGTAGGCCGGGTGATTTGATTCAGCAACGGCATGGCGCTGCACTGGCGATAGTAGTCAATCGCATCGGCAAAGCCATGGATTTTCGCGGTGATCAGATCGTCAAATTCACGAATGCGTCGCATGCGCTTGAGCTGCTCCAGGTTGACCGGCAGCGAGCCCGGATAGGCTTTCAGTTTACGTGAGGCGTTGCCTTTCAGCAGGTTAAGCAGGTAGTGCTGATAGACGCGCGAAAAGCCCTTATCCATATGATAGCTGCACTGTTCCAGCATAAACGGAGCAGAAACGATAACGGCGGCGTCCAGCGGAATAGCGTCCCCCTCTTTTGCCAGCAGGCAGGCCAGCATGTTTCCCCCCAGCGAATAGCCTACCGCAGCGGTGGGGGCAGGGCCGTGAGTCTCTGCCAGCCAGCGCAGGAACCAGGTACCATCTTCTGTTTCGCCAGAGTGATAGATGCGTTTCTGGCGATTGGGTTCGCCGCTACAGCCTCTGAAATGCATTACCACGCCCAGCCAACCGCGCGCTTTCGCCGCCTCAATCAGACCATGAGCATAGGGGCTGTGCAGGCTGCCCTCCAGACCGTGAAAGACCACCAGCCGGGGTTTGTGCTGTGCCTGAAGCGGATCTTCGCTCCAGGCTAAGTCAACGAAGTCATCATCCGGCAGGTCAAGGCGCTGCCAGAAAGGGGTAAAACGCACTTTACGACGGATAAGACGCGGCAGCATGGTCTGCAGGTGTCGATTCGACAGGCCCCGCATGGGGACAAAGGTCGCGCTCTCGTCGGGCGTAAAGTTAAATTCGGATGGGATTGTTTGTGTCATAGGGTTGTGAAGTATTTGTGTGGTCTGCTTTTACTATACAGCCTGATACTTTTTACATTTGTTTAATCGCGGCTTATCAGGCGGTTGAGTTGCCGCCTGCTAAGCCAGGAAGGATTAGTCCGCCTGCAGCATCTCTTCGAGCTGCTCCTGCGCCTCCAGCCAGGCCATTTCGCACTCCTCAAGGCTGGATTTGGTTTTAGCCTGCACCTGCAGGCACTCGGTTAGCTCGGCTTTACGAGTCTGGTCATACAGGCCGCTGTCGCCCAGCTTCTCTTCCACGGTGGCCAGCGTGGCGTTGAGCTTCTCCATCTCTTTTTCCAGACGGGTGATCTCTTTACGCAGCGGCTGGGTTTGGGTGCGCAGTTCAGCTTCGCGACGCTTCTGATCCTTACGGGCCTGGGCGCTGTTGGCGTTCTCTTTCGCAGCTTCTTCCGGCTGGTTTTCCTGCTTCTGTACGTCCGTCAGCCATTGCTGATAATCTTCCAGATCGCCGTCGAAAGGCTCTACTTTACTGTCGTGCACCAGGTAGAGATCGTCGGTGGTGGAGCGGATCAGGTGACGATCGTGCGAAACGACCACCAGCGCGCCTTCGAACTCAATCAGCGCCTCGGTCAGCGCCTGGCGCATGTCCAGATCCAGGTGGTTAGTCGGTTCATCGAGCAGCAGCAGGTTAGGGCGCTGCCAGACGATGAGGGCCAGCACCAGACGCGCTTTTTCTCCGCCGGAGAAGCGCTCAGTATTCTCGGTCACTTTATCGCCCTGGAAGCCGAAGCCGCCCAGATAATCCCGCAGCTTCTGCTCCATCTCCTGCGGGGCCAGACGCGCCAGGTGCTGTAGTGGCGATTCGTCCGCGCGCAAAAATTCCAGCTGATGCTGAGCGAAGTAGCCAAGCTTGATGCCCTTCGCCAGACCAATATCGCCACGTACCGGCGTAAGCTCGCCCGCCAGCAGCTTAATCAGCGTCGATTTACCGGCGCCATTGCGCCCGAGCAGACCGATGCGGGAACCCGGCACCAGGTTGAGTTTGATGGAGTCCAGGATGATGCGCTCGCCATAGCCCGCGCTAACCTTTTCCATTTTCAGCAGCGGGTTGGGCAGGCTTTCCGGCGCGCGGAAGCTAAAGTGGAACGGGTTGTCGACGTGCGCCGGGGCGATCATCTCCATGCGTTCCAGCATCTTAATGCGGCTCTGGGCCTGTTTGGCTTTTGATGCTTTCGCCTTGAAGCGATCGACAAAGCTCTGCAGGTGCGCCACGCGCTGCTGCTGGCTTTCGTACATCGCCTGCTGCTGGGAGAGGCGTACCGCGCGCTGGCGCTCAAACGAACTGTAGTTGCCGGTGTACTCGAACATCGTTTCCTGTTCGATATGAATAATTTTATCCACCACCGGGTCAAGGAAGTCACGGTCGTGGGAGATCAGGATCAGCGTGCCCTGATAGCTCTTCAGCCACTTCTCCAGCCAGATCACCGCATCCAGATCGAGGTGGTTAGTCGGTTCATCGAGCAGTAGCAGGTCAGAGCGGCAGATCAGCGCCTGGGCCAGGTTAAGGCGCATGCGCCAGCCACCGGAGAAATCGCTGACCGGGCGTTCCAGCTGCTCGTTACTGAATCCCAGGCCGTGCAACAGGCTGGCGGCGCGGGAGCGAATAGTCCAGGCATCAATAGCGTCGAGTTTGCCATGCACGGTGGCAATCGCATGGCCGTCGTTGCGTTCGTTGGCGGCATGCAGCTCCGCTTCCAGCTTGCGGTATTCCCGATCGCCGTCGATAACATAATCCATCGCCGGTACGCTCAGGGCTGGCGTCTCCTGGTTTACCCAGGCCAGCTGCCAGTTGCCGGGGTAGGTAAAATTACCGCCGTCGGCACTGATTTCGTTTTTCAGCAATGACAGTAACGTGGATTTACCGCAGCCGTTTTTGCCCACCAGGCCGACTTTCTGGCCCGGGTTAATGGTGGCTGTAGCGTTGTCCAGCAGGACACGTACGCCGCGACGAATTTGTAATGAGGAGAAAACAATCATAGAGCGCCGTATGTTCCGACTATGTTAAGTTGTCATTATAATCAGGTTAAATGTGCCGCCACGCGCCGCGTGGGTGTGCCATGGTAGCCCAAAACAACAGTGATGACGACCCGGGAGAGGAATGATGTCCCAGACAGCCAAAGTGCTGCTGCTGTATGCCCATCCGGAGTCTCAGGACTCGGTCGCCAACCGGGTTTTGCTACAACCGGCATTACAGCTAAGTAATGTGACAGTGCACGATCTTTACGCGCACTACCCCGATTTTTTTATCGATATTCCCTATGAGCAGGAGCTGCTGCGTCAGCACGACGTCATCGTATTTCAGCATCCTCTCTACACCTACAGCTGCCCCGCGCTGCTGAAAGAGTGGCTGGATCGCGTCCTGAGCCGTGGATTTGCCAGTGGGGTGGGAGGAAACCAGCTGGCGGGAAAGTCCTGGCGGAGCGTCATTACCACTGGCGAGCCGGAGAGTGCGTATCGCCACGATGGGCTTAACCGCTACTCGATGAACGAGATCTTACGCCCGTTCGAGCTGACTGCGGCCATGTGCCGCATGCACTGGCTGAGTCCGATCATTATCTACTGGGCTCGTCGGCAGCATCAGGATGAGCTGGCCAGCCATGCCCGCGCGTACGGTGAGTGGCTGGCGGGGCCAAATCTGACGGGAGGTCACTGATGGAAGGCTCAGATCTTTTACTGGCAGGCGTGTTGTTCCTGTTTGCCGCCGTGGTGGCGGTGCCGTTGGCATCGCGTCTGGGGATTGGCGCGGTGCTCGGCTATCTGCTGGCGGGCATCGCCATCGGTCCGTGGGGGCTGGGGTTCATCAGCGATGTGGACGAAATCCTGCACTTCTCGGAGCTGGGCGTCGTCTTTCTGATGTTTATTATCGGCCTTGAGCTGAACCCGACGAAGCTCTGGCAACTACGGCGCTCGATCTTTGGTGTGGGTGCCGCGCAGGTGCTGTGCAGCGCGGTGATCCTTGGTGGACTCCTGATGCTGACCCAGTTCTCATGGCAGGCCGCGGTGGTTGGCGGGATTGGTCTGGCGATGTCCTCTACGGCAATGGCGTTACAGCTGATGCGCGATAAGGGCATGAACCGCAACGAAGCGGGGCAGCTGGGCTTCTCGATCCTGCTGTTTCAGGATCTGGCGGTGATCCCCGCGCTGGCCCTGGTTCCACTGCTGGCAGGATCGGGAGAGGAGCATTTCGACTGGATGAAGATCGGCATGAAGGTGTTGGCCTTTGCCGGCATGCTGGTGGGAGGGCGCTATCTGCTCCGCCCGGTGTTCCGGTTTATTGCCGCCTCCGGCGTACGCGAGGTATTTACCGCCGCGACGCTGCTGCTGGTGCTGGGATCGGCCCTGTTTATGGATGCGCTGGGCCTGTCGATGGCGCTCGGTACTTTTATCGCGGGTGTGCTGCTGGCGGAGAGTGAGTACCGGCATGAACTGGAAATTGCCATCGATCCCTTTAAGGGGCTGCTGTTAGGGCTGTTCTTTATCTCTGTCGGCATGGCGCTGAATCTGGGCGTGCTCTACACCCATATCCTGTGGGTGGTGATGAGCGTTGCCGTGCTGGTCACGGTTAAAATGGCGGTGCTGTATGGGCTGGCGCGGGTTTACGGCCTGCGGCAGGCGGAAAAGGCGCAGCTTGCCGGGGTGCTGAGCCAGGGGGGCGAATTCGCTTTTGTGCTCTTCTCCACAGCATCGTCCCAGAGATTGTTTCAGGATGACCAGATGGCGCTGCTGTTAGTGACCGTGACGCTGTCGATGATGACCACGCCGCTGCTCATGAAGCTTATCGATAAGCAGCTGTCTCGCCGGATGAATGCCCCGGAAGATGAGCATGAAGCGCCCTTTGTGGAGGACGATAAACCGCAGGTGATTGTGGTGGGCTTCGGGCGGTTTGGGCAGGTGATCGGGCGTCTGCTGATGGCGAATAAAATGCGCGTGACGGTGCTTGAGCGCGACATCAGCGCGGTAAACCTGATGCGTAAGTACGGTTATAAGGTCTATTACGGCGATGCTACACAGGTCGAACTGCTGCGCTCCGCAGGCGCAGAGGCGGCGGAGTCGATTGTTATCACCTGTAATGATCCGGAAGACACCCTGAAGCTGGTGGAGATCTGCCAGCAGCACTTTCCCCATCTGCACATCCTGGCCCGGGCGCGAGGGCGTGTTGAGGCACATGAGCTGCTTCAGGCAGGGGTAAAGTATTTTACCCGCGAGACCTTCTCCAGTGCACTGGAGCTGGGGCGTAAAGCATTAGTGACGCTGGGTATGCATCCTCATCAGGCCCAGCGCGCGCAGTTACATTTCCGTCGTCTTGATATGCGCATGCTGCGCGAGTTGATGCCGGTCCACACCGATACGGTGCAGATTTCCCGCGTACGGGAGGCGCGTCGCGAGCTGGAAGAGATTTTCCAGCGTGAGATGCAGCAGGAGCGTCGGCAGCCGGACGGCTGGGATGAATATGAATAACGAGGTAAAGAATGGCGGTACGTAAACGTTTTATCGCCGGCGCGAAATGCCCGGCCTGCCAGGCTCAGGATTCACTGGCCATGTGGCGAGAGAACAATATCGATATTGTTGAGTGTGTTAAGTGCGGTCACCAGATGCGTGAAGCCGATAAAGAAGTGCGCGATCACGTTCGCAAAGAAGAACAAGTGATCGGCATTTTTCATCCGGACTAGCGATATGCCCCGAGTTTTTTTAAGCTAAAGGGTACACGGGTGCAGAATTCGGCTACAATCTGCGCCAGCAATTTTCCCACGCTCAGGAGATATCATGAAAGTAGCAAAAGACCTGGTGGTCAGCCTGGCCTATCAGGTACGTACAGAAGACGGTGTGTTGGTTGATGAGTCTCCGGTGAGTGCGCCGCTGGACTACCTGCACGGTCACGGTTCCCTGATCTCCGGCCTGGAAAACGCGCTGGACGGTCATGAAGTTGGTGACAAATTTGACGTTGCTGTAGGCGCAAACGACGCTTACGGTCAGTACGATGAAAACCTGGTTCAGCGTGTTCCTAAAGACGTCTTCATGGGCGTTGATGAGCTGCAGGTTGGCATGCGTTTCCTGGCTGAAACTGACCAGGGTCCGGTTCCAGTAGAAATTACCGAAGTTGAAGACGACCACGTTGTGGTTGACGGCAACCACATGCTGGCTGGCCAGAACCTGAAGTTCAACGTTGAAGTGGTTGCGATCCGCGAAGCCACTGAAGAAGAGCTGGCTCACGGCCACGTTCATGGTGCGCACGGTCATGACCACGATCACGGTCACGATGGCTGCTGCGGTGGTCACGGCCACGATCACGACCATGGCCACGACCATGGCCACGAGCACGGTAAAGGCGGCTGCGGCGGTAACGGCGGCTGCGGTTGCCACTAAGCGTTACGCCTTAAGGCACAAAAAAGCGGGATATTCCCGCTTTTTTTACGTCTCAATAATGGGGTGGCGGCGTCTCTTCCGACTGCGACGCGATGTGCGATGCCTGGGAGGCTTTTACTTTTTCCGTTAACAGACGCATCAGATCCCGCAGCTTTGCCATCTCCAGCTCGTGGGCGGTGACGGTCTGATTCAGCTCATCGATGGTGATCTCCTGAAAAGCCAGGCGGCTTTCAAGCTCAGCCAGACGTGCTTCCATCTCTCTATTCTGCATGATTCACCTCGTTTGTTTCGTTAAACCCGTCCGGGGCTGGCGGCGGCGAATTTTACCTGAGATTATCCTTGCGCGCAGTAAACATCCCCTTGCTGCGAAACTAATTTAAACAAAAATAGTCTGAAATGTGGTGCTAATCAGGGGTGTCTACCTGTAGATTTGTTCCTCAACGTTTTATAGTACGCTACTCATTTACGCTTAACACGGGGTGAGAGTCCCCGGCCCTGGAGAAATGGATGAAATCACTGTTTAAAGTAACGCTGCTGGCGACCACGATGGCTGTCGCTTTGCATGCGCCGCTGACTTTCGCTGCCGATACCGCGGCGAAACCTGCTGCGACTGCTGACAGCAATGCGGCGTTCAAAAATGACGACCAGAAATCAGCCTACGCACTGGGCGCATCTCTGGGCCGTTACATGGAAAACTCTCTGAAAGAGCAAGAAAAACTGGGCATCAAGCTGGATCAGGCGCAGCTGATCGCGGGCGTACAGGATGCTTTTGCAGACAAGAGCAAACTGTCTGACCAGGAAATCGAGCAAACTCTGCAGGCTTTCGAAGCGCGCGTGAAAGGCGCAGCGCAGGAGAAGATGGAGAAAGACGCGGCTGAGAACGAAGCGAAAGGCAAAACCTTCCGTGACGCTTTCGCTAAAGAGAAAGGCGCAAAAACTTCTCCTACTGGCCTGGTCTACAAAGTAGAGAAAGAAGGGACTGGCGAGGCACCGAAAGACAGCGATACCGTCGTTGTGAACTACAAAGGTACCCTGACCGACGGTAAAGAGTTCGATAACTCTTACACCCGCGGTGAGCCACTCTCATTCCGTCTTGATGGTGTTATCCCTGGCTGGACTGAAGGCCTGAAGAACATCAAGAAAGGCGGTAAAATCAAGCTGGTCATCCCACCGGATCTGGCTTATGGCAAAACGGGTGTCCCGGGTATCCCGGCTAACTCCACCCTGGTATTCGACGTAGAGTTGCTGGACATCAAGCCAGCGCCGAAAGCGGATGCTAAGCCTGACGCGAAGCCAGAAGCGCCGGCAGAAGCCACCAAGAAGTAAACCGGTTAAAACCGCCGCCTCAGAAGCGGCGGTTTTTTTATTGGGGTATAGATATAATTAACACTGGAAGCGCTATCTACGCTGTATTAACTTAATTGCCCGTGTAAATAATGAGCCTGCCCTGAAAACCTACCGACAGGCTCCTGAAAAGGAGTGTTTTTTTCATGACCAGGTCGCTTTTAACCAACGAAACCAGCGAACTTGATTTGCTGGATCAACGTCCTTTCGATCAGACCGATTTCGATATTCTGAAATCCTACGAAGCGGTAGTGGACGGGTTAGCGATGCTCATTGGGTCCCACTGCGAAATCGTTTTGCACTCCCTGCAAGATCTGAAATGTTCTGCCATCCGCATCGCCAATGGTGAGCATACTGGCCGTAAAATCGGCTCGCCAATCACTGACCTTGCACTGCGTATGCTGCACGACATGACCGGCGCGGACAGCAGCGTCTCCAAATGTTATTTCACCCGCGCGAAGAGCGGTGTTCTCATGAAGTCCGTGACCATCGCGATCCGCAACCGCGATCATCGCGTGATTGGTTTGCTGTGCATCAACATGAACCTTGATGTGCCGTTCTCCCAGATCATGAACACCTTCATTCCGCCAGAAACGCCGGATGTTGGATCCACAGTAAACTTTGCCTCTTCCGTTGAAGATCTCGTGACCCAGACGCTGGAATTCACCATTGAAGAAGTTAATGCCGATCGTAACGTCTCCAACAATGCCAAGAATCGTCAGATCGTGCTTAACCTCTACGAAAAAGGCATTTTTGATATTAAAGACGCCATTAACCAGGTGGCCGATCGCCTCAACATCTCCAAGCACACGGTCTATCTCTACATCCGTCAGTTCAAAAGCGGCGATTTCCTGGGGCAAGAGAAGTAATGCGTTTTGCATTAATGGTGACAGGCCCGGCATACGGTACACAGCAGGCCAGCAGCGCGTTGCAGTTTGCCCGCGCACTGCTGGCGGCCGGACATGAGCTGGTCAGCGTCTTTTTTTATCGGGAAGGGGTGTATAACGCAAACCAGCTGACCTCTCCCGCATCAGACGAGTTCGATCTGGTCCGGGCCTGGCAGTCGCTGAACCAGGAGCATGGCGTTGCCCTGCATATCTGCGTGGCGGCGGCTCTGCGTCGGGGCGTAAGCGATGCGAATGAAGCGCAACGTCTCGGTTTGCCTGCCGCGAATCTTAACGAGGGCTTCTCCCTTAGCGGTCTTGGGGCGCTGGCACAGGCTGCCTTAACCTGCGATCGTATGGTGCAATTCTGATGAACCGCGTTGCGTTTGTATTTCATTCTGCCCCACATGGCAGTGCCGCTGGAAGGGAAGGGCTGGATGCGTTACTGGCCACTTCTGCACTGACGGAAGAGATCGGTGTGTTCTTTATCGGAGACGGCGTATTTCAGCTGCTTGCCGGTCAGCAGCCGCAGGCGGTGCTGGCGCGGGATTACATCTCGACATTTAAAGTCCTGCCGTTGTATGACATCGAGACGTTCTATGTCTGTGCAGCTTCACTGCAGGCCCGCGGCCTGAAAGAGAATACCCCCTTCATTCTGGACGCGACTGTACTTGCACCGGCATTACTGCGGGAACAGCTTTCCCACTACGACACAATCCTGACATTCTGAGGCGCGCATGCTCCATACCCTGAGCCGTTCCCCCTGGCACTGCGACATCGAAAGCCTGTTAAGCATGCTGCGTGAGGGTGATACTGTGCTGCTGATCCAGGATGGCGTTCTGGCGGCAGTAGAAGGTAGCCGCTTTGTTGATATTCTCTGTAATGCCCCCATCTCTGTCTCAGCGCTTAAAGATGATATCGAGGCCCGCGGCCTAATTGGTCAAATTTCAACCAAAATTGACGTGGTTAGCTATACTGATTTCGTCAATCTGGCCATCCAGCACACCGGCCAAATGAACTGGTGATCTGAGATCGCTGTATAATTCTTGACACCTTTTCGACGTAGCCCTAAAATTTCGCGTCCTCATATTGTATGAGGGCGTTTTATTACGTGTTTACGAAGCAAAAGCTAAAACCAGGAGCTATTTAATGGCAACAGTTAACCAGCTGGTACGCAAACCACGTGCACGCAAAGTTGCAAAAAGCAACGTGCCTGCGCTGGAAGCCTGCCCGCAGAAACGTGGCGTATGTACTCGTGTATATACTACCACTCCTAAAAAACCAAACTCCGCACTGCGTAAAGTATGCCGTGTGCGTTTGACTAACGGTTTTGAAGTGACTTCCTACATCGGTGGTGAAGGTCACAACCTGCAGGAACACTCCGTGATCCTGATCCGTGGCGGTCGTGTAAAAGACCTTCCGGGTGTTCGTTACCACACCGTTCGTGGTGCGCTTGACTGCTCCGGCGTTAAAGACCGTAAGCAATCTCGCTCCAAATACGGCGTGAAACGTCCTAAGGCTTAATGGTTCTCCGTTAAGTAAGGCCAAACTGATTTATCTTAATGTCACACTAAACTCTTAGAGTTTTGGACAATCCTGAATTAACAACGGAGTATTCCCATGCCACGTCGTCGCGTCATTGGTCAGCGTAAAATTCTTCCAGATCCGAAATTCGGATCAGAACTGCTGGCAAAATTTGTAAATATCCTGATGGTAGATGGTAAAAAATCTACTGCAGAAGCAATCGTATACAGCGCGCTGGAGACCCTGGCTCAGCGTTCTGGTAAAAATGAACTGGAAGCTTTCGAAGTAGCTCTCGACAACGTGCGTCCGACTGTAGAAGTTAAGTCTCGCCGCGTTGGTGGTTCTACTTATCAGGTACCAGTTGAAGTCCGTCCGGTCCGTCGTAATGCTCTGGCAATGCGTTGGATCGTTGAAGCTGCTCGTAAACGCGGTGATAAATCCATGGCTCTGCGTCTGGCGAACGAACTTTCTGACGCTGCAGACAACAAAGGTACTGCAGTTAAGAAACGTGAAGACGTTCACCGTATGGCAGAAGCCAACAAGGCGTTCGCACACTACCGTTGGTAATCCCTTCGGAGTATTAGTCACCAGGCGGGCGCTTCAGCGAAGCAGCCCGCTTTGGGTTACTTAACTGAACGCCTAAAAAGATAAACGAGGAATCAAATGGCTCGTACAACACCCATCGCACGCTACCGTAACATCGGTATCAGTGCGCACATCGACGCCGGTAAAACCACTACCACCGAACGTATTCTGTTCTACACCGGTGTAAACCATAAAATCGGTGAAGTTCATGACGGCGCCGCAACCATGGACTGGATGGAGCAGGAGCAGGAGCGTGGTATTACCATCACCTCCGCAGCGACTACTGCATTTTGGTCTGGTATGGCTAAGCAGTATGAACCACACCGCGTAAACATCATCGACACCCCGGGCCACGTTGACTTCACCATCGAAGTAGAACGTTCCATGCGTGTTCTTGATGGTGCGGTAATGGTTTACTGCGCAGTTGGTGGTGTTCAGCCACAGTCTGAAACCGTATGGCGTCAGGCAAATAAATATAAAGTTCCACGCATTGCGTTCGTTAACAAAATGGACCGTATGGGTGCGAACTTCCTGAAAGTTGTTGGTCAGATCAAAACCCGTCTGGGCGCGAACCCTGTTCCGCTGCAGCTGGCGATTGGTGCTGAAGAAGGTTTCACCGGTGTTGTTGACCTGGTGAAAATGAAAGCCATCAACTGGAATGAAGAAGACGCAGGCGTAACCTTCACTTATGAAGATATCCCGGCTGACATGCAGGACCTGGCTGACGAATGGCACCAGAACCTGATCGAGTCCGCTGCAGAAGCTTCAGAAGATCTGATGGAGAAATACCTGGGTGGTGAAGAACTGTCTGAAGAAGAGATCAAAAAAGCTCTGCGTCAGCGTGTTCTGAACAACGAAATCATCCTGGTAACCTGTGGTTCTGCGTTCAAGAACAAAGGTGTTCAGGCGATGCTGGATGCGGTAATTGATTACCTGCCATCCCCGGTAGACGTTCCTGCGATCAACGGTATCCTGGACGACGGTAAAGACACGCCGGCTGAGCGTCACGCAAGTGATGACGAGCCGTTTGCTGCTCTGGCGTTCAAAATCGCTACCGACCCGTTCGTGGGTAACCTGACGTTCTTCCGCGTGTACTCTGGTGTGGTTAACTCCGGTGACACCATCCTGAACTCCGTGAAAGCTGCACGTGAGCGTTTCGGTCGTATCGTACAGATGCACGCGAACAAACGTGAAGAGATCAAAGAAGTTCGCGCGGGTGACATCGCTGCTGCTATCGGTCTGAAAGACGTGACTACTGGTGATACCCTGTGTAACCCAGATCACCCGATCATTCTGGAGCGCATGGAGTTCCCAGAGCCAGTAATCTCTATCGCCGTTGAACCAAAAACCAAAGCTGACCAGGAAAAAATGGGTCTGGCTCTGGGCCGTCTGGCTAAAGAAGACCCATCATTCCGCGTATGGACTGATGAAGAATCTAACCAGACCATCATCGCTGGTATGGGTGAACTGCACCTGGACATCATCGTTGACCGTATGAAGCGTGAATTCAACGTTGAAGCTAACGTGGGTAAACCTCAGGTTGCTTACCGCGAAGCAATTCGCCAGAAAGTTACCGATGTTGAAGGTAAACACGCTAAGCAGTCTGGTGGTCGTGGTCAGTACGGTCACGTTGTGATCGACATGTACCCACTGGAGCCGGGCTCTAACCCTAAAGGTTACGAGTTCATCAACGACATCAAAGGTGGTGTAATTCCTGGCGAATACATCCCTGCCGTTGATAAAGGCATCCAGGAGCAGCTGAAGTCTGGTCCGCTGGCTGGTTACCCGGTAGTAGACATGGGTATTCGTCTGCACTTCGGTTCTTACCATGACGTTGACTCCTCTGAACTGGCGTTTAAACTGGCTGCTTCTATCGCCTTTAAAGAAGGCTTTAAGAAAGCGAAACCAGTTCTGCTTGAGCCAATCATGAAGGTTGAAGTAGAAACGCCTGAAGAGAACACCGGTGACGTCATCGGTGACTTGAGCCGTCGTCGTGGTATGCTGCGTGGTCAGGAAACTAACGTTACTGGCGTTGTGATCCACGCTGAAGTTCCGCTGTCTGAAATGTTCGGATATGCAACTCAGCTGCGTTCTCTGACCAAAGGTCGTGCTTCTTACTCCATGGAGTTCCTGAAGTATGATGATGCGCCGAACAACGTTGCTCAGGCCGTAATTGAAGCCCGTGGTAAATAAGCCGTAGGGTTAAAATCTAAGTCCCGTGCCCCCTCGGTGAGGGGGCACTATAGTAAGGAATATAGCCGTGTCTAAAGAAAAATTTGAACGTACAAAACCGCACGTCAACGTTGGTACTATCGGCCACGTTGACCACGGTAAAACTACCCTGACCGCTGCAATCACTACCGTTCTGGCTAAAACCTACGGTGGTTCTGCTCGTGCATTCGACCAGATCGATAACGCACCAGAAGAAAAAGCTCGTGGTATCACCATCAACACTTCT